>JBCDKD010000013.1:0-81303 GCA_039024275.1 Planctomycetota bacterium
ACGCGTTGCCGTGGTGGTCTCGGCCGTGCCCGAAGGTGCCTTGGGCAAAGGGTGTGCGTCCGAACTCGCCGCCCCAGATGACGAGCGTGTCGTCGAGCAGGCCGCGGCGCTTGAGGTCCATGACCAGGCCGGCTGAGGGCTGGTCGGTATCCTTGCACTGGATGGCGAGTTGGGTGTGTAGGTTGCTGTGCTGGTCCCAGCCGGCGTGCATGCACTGGATGAACTGGACGCCGCGCTCGGCGAGGCGTCGTGCGAGCAAACAGTTGCGCGCGAACGAACCGGGCCGGTGCACATCGTCGCCGTAGAGCGCGAGCGTGTCTTCGCTCTCGTCCGACAGGTCGGCGAGTTCGGGCACGGACATCTGCATGCGGTAGGCGAGCTCGTACTGCGCGATGCGTGCCTTGATCTCCGGGTCACCGGCCTGCTCGTGCTTGAAGTGATTCAGGGCGTTGATGTCCGCGATCGCCTTGCCGCGTTGTCCACGGTCGACGCCTGCCGGGTCCTTGATGTAGAGGACCGGGTCGCCCTGCCCGCGGAAGCGGACGCCCTGGTACTCGCTCGGCAAAAACCCCGAGCCCCAGTAGTGGTCGTAGAGCAGCTGGCCGCAGGAGTTCTCCCGGTCGCGCGAGGTCATGACGACGTAGCTGGGCAGGTCTTCGTTCATCGTCCCAAGGCCGTAGGTCGCCCACGAGCCCATGGTCGGCCTGCCTGGGATCTGGCTGCCGGTGAGGTTGAAGGTAACAGCGGGGGCGTGGTTGACCGCCTCGGTGTAGGCCGAGCGGACGACACAGATGTCGTCGGCGATCTTGCCGGTGTAGGGGATAAGCTTGGAGAGCTCGACGCCGTGCTTGCCGCAGCGGTTGTAGCCGAACCGCCCGGGCAGCGTCTTGAACTGTTTTTGCCCCTGTGTGGTGGCGAGGCGTGTCGTCTTCATCAGCGAGTCAGGCAGCGGCTTGCCGGAGTGCTTCTCCATCTCCGGCTTAGGGTCGAAGAGGTCGACGTGCGACGGGCCGCCGCCCATCATCAGGTAGATCACGCGCTTGGCCTTGGGCGCGAAGTGCGGGCTTGGCAGGGCGGGCATGTTGCTCGCGGCCTGCGCGGGGTCGGCGAGCATCGAACCGAGCGCGACCGAGCCGAGGCCGAACGCCCCGCGGCGCAGCAGCGTCCGCCGGGTCATCGACAGCAGCGGGTGGGTCTCGGGGACGCCATCGAGCTTGGGTGGGTTGATCTGCATGGCCAACTACTCCTTGGTCATCGCTTCGTCGAGGTTCATGATGGTCAGTGCGACGCTGCTAAGTGCGGCAAGCTTTGCAGGATCGACCTGGGGCAAGGGGAGCTCGCCAATGGTCAGGTACGCGTAGGCATCTTCCGGGCGCTTCTCGTACCACTCATACTCACGCTGGTACGCCGACCGAAGGATATTGAATTCACGATCTTGGATAGGGCGCAGCAGCATCAGGCGGAACATCTTGTGGATCACATCGTCTGGGTCGGCGCGATGGTTTGAGCCCATCGCCCGTATCGCCAGCGCCCTTGCCGCCTCGACGTACGTTGGGTCGTTGAGCAGCGTCAGCGCCTGCAGCGGCGTGTTCGTCTCAGAGAGCTTGACTGTGCACGCCTGCCGGTTCGCGTTGTCGAACATGTTCGGCGGGGCCAGGGTGCGGCGGAAGAATGTGTACAGGCTGCGGCGGTACAGGTCCCCGCCGGTGCTCTGGATGTACTCGAACTGCGCGAAGCTCACGTCGACCCATAGCCCCGGCGGCTGGTACGGGTAGACCGGCGGGCCGAACATCTCGTTGTTAAACAGCCCCGACGTTGCAAGCGCCTGGTCACGGATCAGCATCGCGGGCAGGCGGAACCTTGCCCCGCGTGCGAGGTATTTGTTCTCGGGGTCGCTCTCGAGTTGCTCTGGCGTCACCGCGGACGATTGGCGGTAGGTCGCGCTGGTAAAGATCTCGCGCATGACCGCCTTGGTGTCCCAGTCGGTACGGTATTTGACCGCGAGGTAGTCGAGCAGGCCGGGGTGCGACGGCAGCGGGCTCTGCAGGCCGAAGTCTTCGGGCGTCTTGACGATGCCCATGCCGAACACCTGCTGCCAGAGCCGGTTGACGAGCACGCGTGCGGTCAGCGGGTTCGCGTCGCTCACGATCCACGTCGCCAACCCGAGTCGATTGCGCGGCAGATCGCTGGGCAGGCCGCCGAGTGCGTCGGGCAGGCCCGGCGTAAGCGGCTCGCCGATCGGGGAACTGTACAGGCCGCGGTCACGGACCCTGATCTCGCGCGGCTTTTGACGGTCGCCCATCGTCATCACGATTGGCATGAGCGATTCCTGCTCCATCCGCGCCTTTTGGGCTTGGTTCCACGCGATGTACTTGGCGACCCAGGGCACATCACGAGGCGCGACCTGCCGGGCGTAGTAGTCTAAGAACTTGGCGTTCTGCATCGGCGCCTGGAAATCTCGCCTGTACCGAGCCCGACCCACCAGGCCATGGATCAGCCCTGTGAGCTGGTTGACCTCATCAACACTGAGCTTGTTCGCCCAGTCGCGTGCTTCACGCATCGCTTGGTTGTGCGCGTCCTTGCCACCAAAAGCGTTCCAAGCATCGCTTTCGATTTTTTTGAGTCTGGCGTGCTCCTGCTTCTGCTCGTCTGTCGCGATGTGGAGATAGGGCTTTGAGATGGCATACTGAAAATCCCATACCGGGACCCGCTTGTCGATGCGTCCGCGCTCGTCGGTCTGGCCGAAGAACGCGAAGAACTGGTAGTAATTATCGATGCTGACCGGGTCGTACTTGTGGTCGTGGCACTGGGCGCAGGCAAATGTCAGCCCGAGGAATGTTGTCGAAGTGGTCTCCACGCGGTCCAGCACGTAGTTGAAGCGGACCTCTTCCGCGATCGAACCGCCCTCCGCGTTGATGAAGTGGTTGCGGTTGAACGAGGTCGCGACGAGCTGGTCCTGCGTCGGGTTCTCGAGCAGGTCGCCGGCCAGCATCTCGATGATCACCTCATCAAACGGGCGGTTGCTGTTGATCGTCTTGATCAGCCAGTCGCGCCACGGCCAGGCCCATCGGTCGTTGTCGAACTGGAAGCTGTTCGAATCCGCGTAGCGCGCCGCGTCGAGCCAGGGCAGCGCCATCCGCTCGCCGTGGTGCGGGTTGGCAAGCAACTCGTCGACAACCTTCTCGTACGCGTCGGGCGACGTGTCACCCACAAACGCTTCGACCTGCCCGGGCGTCGGCGGCAACCCGATCAGGTCAAGGTACACCCGTCGGATCAGCGTGCGCTTATCCGCCTCGGGCGAGGGGCTCAGGCCCTTCTGATCCAGCCTGGCCAACACGAAGCGGTCGATGTTGTTCTTCACCCACGCCTCGTCCGAGACCTCGGGTAGATCGGGCATCACCGGCGGGATGAACGCCCAGTGCGGCTCGTACTCGGCGCCCTCAGCGATCCACTGCTCCAAGACCGCGAGTTCCTGCTCCGTCACCGTTTTGTGCGTGCTCGGCGGGGGCATCACGCGGTTGGGCTTGTCGCTCTTGATCCGCTGGATGATCGAGCTGTTTTGTGGGTCGCCCGGGACGATCGGCGTGCCGGTGTCGTACTCGAACAGCGCCTCTTCCCGCACGTCGAGCCTAAGGCCCGCCTCGCGCGTGTTCTCGTCGAAGCCGTGGCAGGCGAAGCACTTGTCCGACAGGATCGGGCGGACATCGCGGTTGTATGAGACCTTCTTCGTCTGCTTGGCCGGGTTGTCGGCGTGCTGGATTGTTTCGGCTTTTCGCGCGGGCTCGGCCCTGTCGCCGGTTGTCAACGCGGCGAAGCCAATCACGGCCGCCAACGCCCCCAACAGCACCGCCGGCGCAGCGATGGCGAGGGTTCGGCCCAACGGGTTGATCGCCTTCAGATCCATGTTGTCCTGCGGTAGCTCCAGTGGATGAGGGATGCCCACGCCGGCTGTTGGAGCGGGGCTACAAATCCACCTTCATGTCCACGATTGACGCGTCCAGAATTGTAGCCTTACATCCGGCCGATATGCAATTCATTCGGGCACGAAAAAGCCCCGTGCCGCACGGGATGGCGACACGGGGCTGCGTTTAAGAAACAAAGGTTGTTGGGAGGGCGGGGCTCCTGCCGAGCCACGAAGTGGGAGAGCGCTTGCGGCTCGGCAGGAGCCTCGCCCTCCCGGGAAACCCAATCACCACTCCAGGTTGCCCGCGGACTGGTACTCGGTGACCCGGCTCTCGAAGAAGTTCTTCTCCTTCTGCAGGTCGATCACCTCGCTCATCCACGGGAATGGGTTGCGGGCGGTGTCCCACTGTGTCGGCAGGCCGACCCGCTCAAGCCGGCGGTTCGCGATGTATTTGACATACTGGTCGAAGCTCTCCGCGTTGAGCCCGAGTACGCCGTTGGGCAGGCAGTCCTGCGCGTACTTGATCTCGTAGTCGACGGCGGTCTCGATCAGGTGCAGGCACTCTTCCCGGAACGCGGGGGTCCAGATCTCCGGGTTCTCGTCGCGGATCCCGTTGATCAGGTCGATGCCGAAGTTCATATGGATCGACTCGTCGCGCATGATGTACTGGAACTGCTCGCCGACGCCGACCATCTGGTTGCGGCGGTGGAAGCTGAGCATCATGACGAAGCCGGAGTAGAAGAAGATGCCTTCCATGATCACGTAGAACCCGATCAGGTTCTTCACGAACGTCTGGATGTTCTCGGTGCTGTCGGTCTTGAAGTTGTCGTCCATGATCGCGCTGGTCAGGGACATGACGAAGTCGTCCTTGCCTGCGATCGAGTCGACCTCGTGGTACATGTTGAAGACCTCGCGCTGGTCGAGGTTCAAGGACTCGCAGCAGTACTGGAACGTGTGCGTGTGGATCGCCTCCTCGAACGCCTGGCGGAGCAGGTACTGCCGGGCCTCGGGGTTGGTGACGTGCTTGAAGATCGCGAGCACGATGTTGTTCGCGACCAGCGACTCGCCAGTGGCGAAGAAGCCGAGGTTCCGCATGATGACGCGGCGCTCGTCCTCGGTGAAGAGGTTGGGGTCCTTCCACTGCTCGATGTCTTTCTGCATCGAGACCTCGGTCGGCATCCAGTGGTTGGCGCAGCCGTTGATGTAGTGGTCCCACGCCCAGTCGTACTTGATCGGGCAGAGCTGGTTGACGTCGACGGCCTTGCAGTTGATCAGCCGCTTGTTGTTGACATCGATTGGTTTGGAAAGGTCGTACATTTCAGATGGTCCGTCGCAGCAACCCATGATTCGGTCTCCGTGTCTGTGGTGTTCGTGTTCAACTCGGGGCGTCCGTGCCCGTCACAACGGTTTTCTTTTCTGTCGCTTGAATCGGCCTGCGTGCTGTGTCCAGCACGCGGCCGGGTGGCTTGTGAGCCGTGGTGCCTTTGTTTTTTAACCGCAAAGGCGCAGAGGACGCAAAGGAAGGCATTAGGAGCCGATTGCTGCCATGGCTTTGCGGGTGATGATTTCAGTGGCGATGGAAGCGATAACGCTAAGCGCCCAACTCCCAGTCTTCGCGGCGATACTTTTCGTTGTTTTCCAAACTTCATCGTCTCTAATCGTGTCTAAGAATTCATGCCCAGCATGAGTGATATTTTTTGGGATTGCATTTGGTGATGTGTGGCTACGCGCTCTATAAGCATGAACTTCTAAGTAGCCTGCTTGTCCGAGTAAATAAATGTGATATCCGATTGTTTCTTTGTCGTACCCATCAATGCTGATTGTGCTTGGGGCATAGCCATGCTCATGAGTTTCACAAGCTAGGAGTATCTTTCGATATAAATCGGGATCACGTTTCATCTGGCTTGCTTGCCTTCCTTTGCGCCTTCGCGCCTTTGCGGTTCAAAACCGAACCATCTAACGCTTACTGACACGCCTCGCAGTCGGGGTTGTCGATCGAGCAGGCGTTGTTGGGCATGTCCTTGCCGTCGAGCATCTTGTCCATGTTCGGGTCGTTGACCGTGGGCTGGATGGGCTCGGGCGCGATGGCTGCCTCGGCTGCAGTCGCAACCGGGCCTGGGGTTGCTGCGGAGGCCTGGGGTTTGGCTGGCGTTTGGATCTGCTTGGACGTGTCGCCGACCGCCTTGGTCGTGGACTTCTCGATCCGCGTTGCGCCCTGGCCCCGCAGGTAGTACGTGGTCTTCAGGCCCTGCTTCCAGCAAGACATATACATGTCGTTGAGCAGCTTGCCCGACGGCTGGCCGATGTACAGGTTGAAGCTGACGCCCATGTCGATCCACTTCTGCCGACGCGCGGTGCACGCGATCAGGGCGAAGATGTCGACCTCGAACGCGGTCTTGTAGAGGTGCTTGAGGTCCTCGGGGATGCGGTCGATGTGCTGCAGCGAGCCGTCGTAGTACTTCAGGTCGTCGAGCATCTGCTCGTCCCAGATGCCCAGCCGTTTGAGGTCGTCGACCAGGTACGCGTTGGTGATCGTGAAGTCGCCGGAGAGGTTGGACTTGACGAACAGGTTGCGGTAGGTCGGCTCGATGGACTGGTAGGAGCCGGCGATGTTGGAGATCGTCGCGGTCGGGGCGATGGCCATCACGTTGGAGTTCCGCATGCCGTGCTTGGCGACCGCCTCGCGGACCGGGGCCCAGTCCAGCTGGGCAGACTCATCGAACTCGCAGTACCCGGCACCACGCGCCTCACGCACAAGCGCGTTCGTGTCCTTCGGCAGCAGCCCGCGGTCCCACTTCGAGCCTTCGTACGTGCTGTACCTGCCACGCTCTTCTGCGAGCTGGGTCGAGGCGAGGATCGCGTGGTAGCTGATCACTTCCATCGAGGTGTCCGCGAACTCGATCGCCTGCTGCGACTCGTACGGGATCTTCTGGATGAAGAGCGCGTCCTGGAAGCCCATCAGCCCCAGGCCGATCGGCCGGTGACGCGTGTTGGCGTTTTTGGCCTCGGCGGTCGGGTAGTAGTTGATGTCGATCACGTTGTCGAGCATGCGGACCGCGGTCGTGACCGTGTCTTCGATCATCTCGGCGTCGAGGCCTTCCGGGGTGGTGTGCATGCGGAGGTTGACCGAGCCGAGGTTGCAGACCGCGGTCTCGTTGTTGGACGTGTTGAGCAGGATCTCGGTACAGAGGTTCGAGTTGTGGACAACGCCGGTGTGGTCCTGCGGGCTGCGGAGGTTGGACGGGTCCTTGAAGGTGATCCAGGGGTGGCCGGTCTCGAAGACCATGGACAGCATCTTGCGCCAGAGCTCGACCGCCTCGATCGTGCGGTGCTGGTGCATCTCGCCGTCGCGGGCCTTCTGCTCGTACTCGTTGTACTTGGCTTCGAACGCCTCGCCGTAGAGGTCGTGTAGCTCGGGCACTTCGTTCGGTGAGAACAGGGTCCAGGTGCCTTTCTCCGCGACACGCTTCATGAAGAGGTCTGGGATCCAGTTGGCGGTGTGCATGTCGTGGGTGCGTCGGCGGTCGTCGCCGGTGTTCTTACGCAGGTCCAGGAACTCCTCGACATCCAGGTGCCAGGACTCGAGGTACGAGCAGACCGCGCCCTTGCGCTTGCCGCCCTGGTTCACCGCGACCGCGGTGTCGTTGACGATCTTGAGGAACGGGATCACGCCCTGCGACTCGCCGTTGGTCCCCTTGATGTGGCTGCCCGTCGCGCGGACGCGTGTCCAGTCGTTGCCCAGACCGCCGGCCCACTTGCTGAGCGCCGCGTTGTCGCCGACGCACTTGAAGATGTGCCCCAGGTCGTCGTCCACCGAGGTCAGGTAGCAGGACGACAGCTGCGGGTGCTTGGTGCCGGAGTTGAACAGGGTCGGCGTCGCGCTGACGAAGCGGAAGGTCGAGAGCAGCTCGTAGAACTTGATCGCGTAGTCTTCGCGCTTGTCTCTGTCTTCCTGGATCGCCAGGCCCATCGCCACACGCATGAAGAAGAATTGTGGCGTTTCGATCCGTCGCTTCTTGATATGGATCAGGTAGCGGTCGTAGACCGTCTGGCTGCCGAGGTAGGCGAAGCTTTCATCGCGCTCGGGCTTCATCGCGGCGGTGAGCTTGGCGAAGTCGTAGGTGAGCAGTTCGGGGTCGAGCAGGTCGGCCTCGACGCCGTCCTTGAGCGCCTGCTCGAACTTACTGAGGTAGACCGATTCGAAGTCCTGCTTGGCGGGGACCTCGCCCAGCGCCTGCCGGTAGACAATGTTCAGGACCAGCCGTGTCGCGACGGTGTTGTAGGCCGGCTCTTTCTCGATGTGCTGGCGGGCGATCATGACCATGGCTTTTTCGAGCTCGGTCGTCGTGATGCCGTTGTAGAGGTTCGCGTAGAGCTCTTGGAGCAGCTCGTTGGGTTTGCACTCGGGCAGGCCGTGGCAGGCCTCGTAGATCCGCCGCTTGACGAGGTGGGTGTTCAGCGGCTGGGTCGAGCCGTCAGTCTTGGTAACGGTGACGTCCGAGGCCTGCTGGACCGACTCCATGCGGAGCATGCGGGCTCGGTTGCGCTCCTGGCGGTAGACGATGTACCGGCGGGCGACGGAGAACTCACCCGACCGCATCAGCTTCTCTTCGACGACGTCCTGGACGCCCTCCACTTCGAGCACGCTGCCGGTCGAGTCCTGCTCGGAGCAGGCGGCGATCACCATGCTGGTGATGTTCTCGATGTGGCGTCGCTGCTCGTCGGAGAGCGGGGTGTTGGTCTTGTCGGTGTATTCGGCAGCGAAGGCGGCTTCGATAGCGCGCTGGATGCGGGCCGGCTCGAACTCGACGACCCGGCCGTCCCGCTTGGTGACCTGCAGCGAGAGCAGCGGCGTTTCGGTCTCGGTCAGGTCGGGGGCCAGTCGTTTGGTCGGGGTCTGGGTCAAGGCGTTGCTCCGGGATGAATAGGAATAATTTGAGTGTGCCGCTGTCGGCGTCCGTGTGTGTTGCGATCGGGGCAAAGGGATCGCGCTGAGGCCTCAAGCTCCGCTTAGGGACTCCGGGAAAATCTCAGGATGTCAGGTCTTTTCGTTTGACCGCGACCGGCTTGGACTCCGCCAAGGGGCCGCGACAAGCGTGGCCCCGGGCGGGGCCCAAGACAAGTCGACTAACCGGTCGATGCCGGCGTGCGCCACCCGCACACGAGCCGCTGGCCCGCATTGCACAGCGCCCGCCAGTTGCCTGGCTGGCCGGTGTCACACGCCTTCGTCGATCGGTTGGTCGTCACGTTTGACCTCTTATAGCTGAATCCATACCGAGCCAGCGCCACCACGCGGCGACGCCCGAGCGTTTGGTGGCAGAGGGATTTTAGGGACTTGTTCGCATCATTCAAGAGCCAACCCATAAAATAGCCTCAGGGGAGAGCAATTCCCTGTTGGCGTCGGATCAGCTCAGATTGTCTAACAAGTCCCGTGCCGTAGACCGGACTTCCCTCTGACCTTTCCTACCAGATTCGGTAGGAACTAAACGCTCGACCACTATATGTAGGTGTATCGCACCGGTCAATCAGTTTGCTTGAGTTGTTTACAAAAAAATCGTAGATCGCTCAAAGCTGTTGCTTTAGCAAGAGTTTATAGGGCTCGGGCCTGTTCGATCGCATGTTGTTCATGCGGTGGAAAACATGGTTCAAGATGACATCAAACCCGGCATGTAAAAAATGAATCCGGGTCAATGTGTTTTTGATGAGCGGGCCTGTATCGCTTGATTTTGGTTAAGGCCAGCTCAATGCAGGCGTTAAAACCCAGCAAGCCACCGCTATCATGCCGCCGTGGCTCAGAACCCCGAGCAAAACGGCTGGCGCGTCGGTGTCGATACCGGGGGGACGTTTACGGACGTGCTGCTGGCCGACCCGGCGGGGCGGGTGCGGGCGAGTTGCAAGGTGCTCTCGACGCCGGACGACCCGGGCCGGGCGGTGTTGGCGGGGATCGATCGGCTGCTGGACATTTATCAGTCGAAGTTGGGCGATCGGCCGGTCGTTGGTGAGGTGATCCACGGCTCGACGGTCGCGACCAACGCGCTGCTCGAGAATAAGACCGACGCGGCAGCACTGATCACCACCGCCGGGTTCGAGGACCTGCTGCTGCTGGCCCGGCAGAACCGGCCGGAGCTGTATGCGCTGTCGCCGCAGCGCACGCCGCCGCCGATCCCACGTGCAAACACGATCGGCGTGGTCGAGCGCCTCGCGTATGACGGCAGCGTGCTGACGACGCTTATGCAGCATGAGATTGATCGCGTTGTCCGGTCGATCGAGACGATGGGTGTTGCGTCGGTCGCGATCTGTCTGCTGCACAGTTACGCCAATGATGCACACGAAAAATTACTCGCGGAGGCGATCCGTACGAGATTGCCTGATGTGCACCTCACCGTGTCGAGCGAACTGTTGCCTGAGCTGCGCGAGTACGAGCGCGCTGCGACGTGTGCGGCCAACGCGGTGGTCGCGCCGATGATGGCCCGCTACATCGCCAGGCTCGATGAAACACTCGGTAAGAACAAGCTGCGCATCATGGCGAGCGGGGGCGGGACGCTCTCGCCAAGCGCGGTGCTCAAGCGGCCGGTTGAGACGGTGATGTCTGGCCCGGCAGGCGGGGTGATCGGCGCTTGGGCGATGGCACAACAAGCGGGCGAACCTCGGGTCATCGGCTTCGACATGGGCGGGACCAGCACGGATGTATCGCTGTGCGACCACGGCCCGACGCGCACGACCGAGACCACGATCAACGGCCTGCCGATCCGCCTGCCCGTCATCGACATCCACACCGTCGGCGCCGGTGGCGGTTCGATCGCGTGGATCGATGACGGCGGGGCGCTGCGCGTCGGGCCTCAGTCGGCGGGCGCCAACCCGGGCCCGGCGTGCTACGGCAAGCAGGGCGGCACCCCTTGGATTGCAACGGTCACCGACGCCCACGCGGTGCTCGGTCACTTGCGGGATGGCCGACAACTCGGCGATGCCTTACAGGTCGATGCCGACGCGGCGCGACACGCGGTCGGCATGATCGCGACGCGATTGAACTTATCGATCGAAGAAACAGCCGAGGGGATTTTGCGTGTCGCGGATGCTGCGATGGCCCGTGCGATTCAGCGCGTCAGCGTGCAGCGCGGGCACGATGCGCGGGCGCACACGCTCGTCGCGTTCGGCGGGGCGGGCGGCCTGCACGCGTGTCGGTTGGCTCAACTGCTCGGCATGAAGCGTGTACTTATACCGGTGCACGGCGGGCTGCTCAGTGCGTTCGGCATGCTCGCTGCGCCACCGCGCTACGCGTTCTCGCACGCGGTGCTGGAGCGCTTCGAGCACGATGGAGAAACGTATTCTGACCCGATGGGCAGCACAGTAGTGCAGCAGGCACTCGATCTCTTGAAGAAACGCGGCTCCGATGCGCTATCGTCTGATGGTGTCGATGCAGCATCACAAAGCTTGACCCCGCGCCTGGACCTGCGTTTCTCGGGCCAGTCGTACGAGATCACGGTACTTTGCGATGAGCGTGCGTCGGTTATCGATCGGTTCCTTGAAGAGCACCGTCGGTTGTATGGCTACGCGCCGGAAGGTAAGCCTATCGAGCTGGTCACCGCGCGGATTGAAGCGCTCGGCCAGGCACCACACATAAGTTCTCATGTGTCGAACACAGCAGGCAACGCCAAGAATGAGTTGCCTACGACAATTTTTGTTTCTAATGGGCAAGGTTTCATGTCCTATGACTGCTTTGACCGGCCGGCGATGCGATCGACTATGAGTTACATCGGCCTTGCTGCCGTAATTGAGGAATATGCGGCCACTACGGTTGTGCCCTTAGGCTGGTCAATCACGGTCTTAGATGATGGTCAGATCTTGCTTCGGAAAAGGGATGTATGAAGATGAGTAATTCATCTAACCCTATCGAACTCGAAGTCTTCCATCACCTTTTCTCGTCCGTCCCCGAGGAGATGGGTGAGCGGCTGATGCGCAGCGCGTACTCGCCGAACATCAAGGAGCGGCGGGACTTTTCCTGCGCGCTGTTTGATGCGGATGGTGAGATGCTCGCACAGGCCGCGCACATCCCCGTGCACTTGGGCTCGACACCCATGGCCGTCCGCGCGGTCATCGACGCGTTCCCCGGGGAGTTGTTGGAGGATGAAGACGCTGACAGTGCCTATGTCCTGAACGACCCCTACGCTGGCGGCACGCACCTACCGGACATCACGGTGGTTCAGCCGTTGTATCTGCCCGGCGGCGGTCCTTCCGGGGGGCCTGCGTTCTACCTGGCCAACCGCGCGCACCACGCGGATGTCGGTGGTATCAGCCCGGGGTCTCTGCCAATCAGCCAGCACATCGATCATGAGGGCCTGCGGATCACGCCGCGTGTGCTGGATGATGAAGCGGTGGATTGGATCGCCAATAGCTCGCGGACGCCTGACGAGCGGCGGGGAGACCTGCAGGCTCAGCTTGCGGCGCTGCGTGTCGGGGCGGAGCGCTTGCAAGCGATGGCTGCACGCTACGGGCTCGCTGTGTTGAACCAGCGGGGCAGCGACCTGGTCGCCTATACCGAGCGGATCGTGCGGCACCTGATCGCGTCTTTGCCTGATGGTGTTTACACGTTTGAGGATGTGTTGGATGACGATGGTTTTGGTGCGGTCGGCATCAAGCTGTCCTGTTCGCTGCGGATCGATGGCGATCGGGCCTGCCTTGATTTCACCCGCAGCGCCGACCAGGTTGCCGGACCGGTCAATGCCGTGCGGGCGATCGCGTTGTCGGCGGCGAACTACTGCTTCCGCTGCCTGTTGCCCGCGGACCTGCCGAGCAACGCCGGGGTCATGCGGCCGATCGAGGTGCTGACCCGCGCGGGCTCGGTCGTCGATGCGGTGTACCCCGCGCCGGTCGCGGGCGGCAACGTCGAGACGAGCCAGCGGCTGGTGGATGTGGTGTTCGGCGCATTAGCGCAGGTGCTGCCCGATCGCGTACCGGCGGCGTCGTGCGGGTCGATGAACAACCTGACGTTCGGCGGGGCGGATCCCCGTCACGATCAAAAACCGTTCGCGTACTACGAGACCCTGGCCGGTGGCGTGGGGGCGTCGCCCGATTTCGACGGCGCGGACGCATTACACACCCACATGACCAACACGCTGAACACCCCGATCGAGGCGTTCGAGCACGCGTACCCGGTGCGCATCACCCGCTACGCCATCCGTGACAATAGCGGCGGTGACGGCCAGCACCATGGCGGCAACGGCGTCACCCGCGCGTACCAGTTCCTGACGCAAGCCACCGCAACGCTGCTCACCGAACGACGCCGATCCCAGCCTTACGGCCTAGCCGACGGCAACCCCGGAAACAAAGGCCGCAACACCCTGACCGACGAACAGGGCAACACGACCGAACTGCCCGCGAAGACCACGCTCGACATCAAGCCCGGCCAGACGCTGACGATCCACACCCCCGGCGGTGGCGGGCACGGGTTATAGTGCCATGCTTCTGGGAACTTCTCTAGCACTGACGCGTCTTGTTTTCTGGCCGGGAATTTCTACTTAAAGGGTTTTTCATGAAACGTTGCGTTCACACACTTTTGGTGCTGGCAGTCTTGTCTTCTGGTCTGGTTATTTCTCAACCAGTTCAGGCTGGTCCGCGGGGTGCTCATGAGCCGCGATTGTTTGAAGACCAGCAAAAACAAGAAGCCAACGCCCAGGACCTGCTCGAGCAGCTGAGTAAGGAGTTCGAGGCCCTTGCCAAAAAGAGCAAGCACCGGATCGAGCTCAACAAGGCCGCTGAGCTGCTTGAAAGCACCAACCAGAACTCTCGGTGGACCAACTATAAGCGTGCGATTGAGCTGCTTCGACAGACGCGTGACAAGGCAGGCATCCCCCTCATGATGAAGTACATGATCCGCCACGCGTCTTTTGGCTCGTCCAAGGCGAACGAATATGTCGAAGCGATCTCGATCATCACCGGGCATCAGTTCGGTGAGGTTGATGATCAGGGCTCTGGCAAAGAGCAGCGGGTCTTGCAGTGGGTTGAAGACAAGTACAACAACTGGTGGAAGCTGAATAAGGCGGAGCTCGAGACGAGGCTTAGCAAAATGGAGCCTGAGCAGCTTGAGGTCGTTCTCGACGTGGTGTTGGGCAAGATCAATTGGCAGCAGGGCTACGAGCGGGACCTGCGTGAGGATGTGACCGCCTACCGGCTGTACCACATGCTCTTTTACAAGGTTCTGAAGCGCAGCCGATCCAGCAGTGATCGGCAGGCCTGGTACGACGTCGAGCTGGACAAGGCGATGGTGCCGCTGCTGTTAGCCGAGGCCGACTACCAGCCTAAAGGGATCCCGGAGGGCGACTCGCCAACAGTGAAGCGCGTGCCTTATGCGGTGGTGGACCTGCTGTCGGCGATGCGTAAGGATAACCTGGCACCGCAGCTCGATGACATCGCTGAGGACCCCAAGCAGAACCCGGTGACGCGCCTGACATGTATCTTTGCGATGTACGCCGCGGGCGAGCGGATGGACACCAACGCCTTGATGTCGATCTTGAAAACCGAAAACCGCCTGGAGCCCAGGCTTAACACGATCCTCGCGCTGCAGCATAGTGACGACCCGAAAGGTATTGGTGAGGCGTTGATCAAGCTATTGGACGACCGCAATCTCGAGGTACGCTCGGCCGCGGTCTACGCGTTGCGCGGTCCCAAACCCGCCAAAGCTGTGGAAAAACTCGCGCTGATGCTCAAGGAACCGGACTCGTCTTCGGCGTTTATGTCGATCCTGGGCGTGCTCGGCGAGATCGGTACAGACAAAGCGAAGCAGGCTATCGCCGACTTCATGCAGGCATCGCTGGACGGCGAGGCCGATCGTAAGCACCTCTACTATGCTTTACGTGCTTTCGAGGAAGCGACCGGCCAGCGCTGGAACAAGGCCGGCGCCCAGGACGAGGCGTTTTATCGCGAGAAGGCAAAAGAAGCGCTGGACTGGTGGGACAGCCCGCGGGATTAGTTTTGGTTTATTTGTCCTTCGTTTCTGAACGACGCCAAAGCAGGCCGAAGACGCCCGCGCCGATGACCATGGCCAGACCGATGACCTCGCAGAACGCCATGAGGACGAACTGGGTGGCGATGTCGGCCTTGGTGTATTGCTCGGGGATATCGGTCGGCCAGCCATTCTGCGTCGCGATGCTCGGCCACTGCTGCCTGGCGTTGAGCGGGTCATCCTGCAGGAGCTGTTGGTAGGCGTCGTAGCGTTCGGCGAGTTCGGGGTAGTGCACCGTGCCGTCGTAGAGCGCCCACGCCGCCACGCCGAGTGTCGGCAGCGACAGCACGAGGCAGACGCAGAGAAGTGCGATGAACGTCGGGGTGTGCGGTGATTTCGCCATGCTGTACTCCCGTTGGGTGCCACACAACTTGCGCAGCAAGCTGTGTGCGAGCTCCCACTGATGTCATACAGATGATTCGCACATAGCTGCCTGCGGCAGTTATGTGGCACGCCTTAAACGATCACCCCGCCTTCTTGCGGAGGTCCGGGTCGATGGCGGGTACTTGGTATTTCTCGCGCAGGCGGTCGAGTTCTTGTTTGAGTTCTTTCTGCACCTCGGCGTAGGCCGGGTCGTTGTAAAAGTTCTTCTGTTCCAGCGGGTCAACCTTCAGGTCGATCAGCTCCCACGCGTCGTGGCCGGACCATGGTTTCCCGCCCCAGTTCCTCGGTGGGATCGCGTAGAAGCGGATGAGCTTGTAGCGGTCGGTGATGACCGCGAAGTGGCGGTTGACCTGGTGAACCGACGGGAACTCGTAGTAGTGGTAGTAGTGGCTGGTCCGCCAGTCGTCGGGTGTCTTGCCCTTGAGGACGGGGACCAGTGATCGGCCTTGCATGTCGTCGGGCTGGTCGAGGCCGGCGATGTCGAGGAAGGTCTGTGCGAAGTCCAGCGGTGACACGAGGTCGGTGTTCTCGCTCCCGGGTTCGACCTTGCCGGGCCAGCGGACGATGAGCGGGGTCTTGAGCGATTCTTCGTAGGCCCAGCGCTTGTCGTACCAGCCGTGCTCGCCGAGGTAGAAGCCCTGGTCGGAGCTGTAGATCACGATCGTGTTGTCGACAAGGCCATTGTCTTCGAGGTACTTGAGGACCCGGCCGACGTTGTTGTCGACCGACTCGATGCAGGCGAGGTAGGTCCGCATGTAGCGCTGGTGGACCCAGCGGACGCGGTCTTCCTCGGACATGGTGGGCAGGGCTTTTTCGAACGCCTCGTTTTCCTCGGCGAACATCTCGAGGAACGCGGCTCGCTGCTCGTCGTTGAGGTTCTTCGGGGCGTAGCCCTTGCGTTTTTCGTCCGGACCGGCGCGGAAGTGCTTTGCGAGCGACATCTCCGAGTCGCCGCGGGGCTTGACGTGCTGGCTGTAGTCTTCGAACAGGGTGGCGGGCTCGGGGATCTGCGTGCCGCGCCAGTGCTTGTTGTAGACCTTGGGGTCCGGGTCCCACTCGCGGTGCGGGGCCTTGTGCTGGCTCATGAGCATGAAGGGCTTGGACTTGTCGCGCCCGTTCTCGAGCCAGTCGAGGGTGAGGTCGGTGATGATGTCCGTTGTATAGCCGGTGTGTTGTTCACGCGTCCGCTCGCTGTTGTCACCCGTGCCGTTGGCGTCTTTGAGCATGGGCGGGTTGTAGTACGGGCCCTGGTCGATGAGGACCTCGGAGTAGTGGTAGCCCTGCGGGGCTTGGTGTTCACCGAGGTGCCACTTGCCGATGACCGCGGTCTGGTAGCCGGCCTGCCGCAGCATCTTGGGGAAGGTCGTCTGGTTGATCGCATCGAAGCGGTTGCCGTTGCGCAAGAAGCCGTTGAGGTGGGAGTACTTGCCGGACTGGATTACCGCGCGCATCGGCCCGCAGATCGAGTTCGTCACCAGGCAGTTCTTGAACAGCATGCCCTCGCTGGCCAGCTTGTCGAGGTTGGGCGTGCGGACGACGTCCTTGAGGTAGCTGTCGTACGCGCCCACCGCGTTGACCGCGTGGTCATCGGTAAAGATGAATACGATATTGGGCGGCTGGTCGGCTTTCGCCTCTTCAGCGACCGCGGGCGTCGCGGCCAAGGCCAAGAAGATCAGAAAGAGGCCGGTCAGCAGGGCGGAATAGCTCATGGTTGTCCTAGAAAAAGTAGATCAGCTAGAGACCAGTCTACACGTAGACGTGGTGGAGCTGCTGTCGATACAGCCTGGTGATTGAGCCTGGTGCCTGGGCGAAGAGTTTTTAGCCACTGAGTCAAGAATTGAGCGGCAAAACAGGGTGGGTGAATCAATTGTCGGCGTGGCTAAATGGGATCCAGATATGGTCAGACTTATTCCGACCGTTTCGGCTTGGGTCGACGTGGTCCGGCCCCTCTTCATCGGCGTACGCCACGCTGATTGATGCAGCGTGGCCATCGAAGTAGACGAACATACAGTTGTCATTGTGCCGTTTGGCCATCCGTTGCCAGTCTGCTTTTGCACGGTTCGAGCCGGCGGTGACCACATCGCCATCGGGATAGATAAAGTTAGTGCCGTTGCTGTCAAGCTCGCTAAGGCTCGAGCGGAGCTCAAGCATATTGACGGTCGACGAAGGGGTTCTGAGTTGTGTGACGGTGATCGCCTCTTCGTTGCTGTTCGGCCAACGCTTGGGGCTATTCCGGTCAAGCTTGGAGTTCGCAACATAATTGAAGTAGTAATGCCCGAGGCCACCGAGCGTTCCCGCAGAGAACGGCATCAAATACGGGGCGGTCGCAACGTCCGGTGGATTAGACGGCAGCTCGGCGGAGGGGCAGATCCAGGGGCTGTCGTCACCGGGCAGGGGCACATCAGTTGGGTCGCCGCTATTGATCGCGCGTATGGCGATCTCGCGGTACGGGTCTTGGCCGACATAGGGCATGATTGCGTTACCCCACCAGATATCGGATTCGATCGGGCTGACCGCAGCGCCATTGATGGTGTAGGTGCCGTCGGTCACCTGGTCTGGCCCATCATCGGGGACAAACTGGTCGTTCTCGTCGCTGAACATGGCCGAGCCTAAGCCCCACTGGCGCATATTCGATAAGCATTGTGCGGCACGGGCGGCCTCGCGCGCGCTGCCCAAAACGGGTAATAGGATGGCAATGAGTAGAGCGATGATCGAGATCACCACAAGCAACTCAATCAGAGTGAAGCCCATTCGATCGCGTTGGTTTGTAAACATACGATGAGTCCCCGTTGGCCGGTGTTATACAAGCTTGGATCCTGTCGGTCCGTTGAGCCCTGCCTAAACCCTCCGTCGACGAAGCAGGGCCAAGCCCGCTACACCCAGCAGTGTGAGCGAGGCCGGTTCAGGAACCGAGGTCACTTCAAGGCTAATCGATGTGGGGGAGCCGGCCCCAAAGTTAAACGCCAGGATGTTAAAGTCATCCGAGTCGACGGTGGCGTCGCCATCAAAGTTGCCCTGCGTCCAGCCGCCGGGTTCACCGAAGTTGAACGCGAGGATGTTGAAGTCATCCGAATCCACATCGCCGTCTAGGTCTGCGTCACCGGGCAGGATGCTATCCAGCCAGGCCCGGATGGCACTAAAGTCCTGAACGCCCTCGAGTGTGTTCTCGTTGCTCCCTACGTTGTACATGTTCGCGGCGCCAAAGGTCGACCAGTCGATATCTTCGTAGCCGTTGTTGGACGCAGTGCCATCGACGGTAGGGTCGGCGTTGTTGGAGATCACTTCGGTGTTATTCAAGCCGCCGCTGCCCGTGTCCCCGCCCCAGTTTGCCGCCGACTCACCGATAAAGGTGCCGACGATACCGGTGGATAGGTCCAGGGCCGATCGGAGCTTGGTGTCGTCGTCCGCGTCATCGGCGATGGTGGTGTTGGTCTCGTCGAAGAAGACCGCGCGCCAATCATCGTTGTCGACTTTGATGTTGCTGAACGCCTCGAAATACTCGGTCGCGTTGCCGTTGTCGGTTTGCGACTCGTCCAGGTGGAAGTGGATGTGCCAGTCGTCGTTGATTGGGTCGAACGACAGGTCTGTATTCAGGTCGTAGTTGAACCCGGTGTCGTGGATGTTGCTGCCTGGTGCGCCGCCGAACAGGGTGCTGTCGTAGCCGTCACGGATCTCGTTGATCGAGTTGTCTTCACTGATCGTGATGATCGTGCCGGCACGGAGGTTGGACCAGGCCGCGTTCTGGGTGAACTTGATCTGGCCACGCTCGGTTGCGGTTTCACCGACGATGCCGTCACGGATCACGATACCGCCGCCGTACTCGTTTCCGTTGGAGTCGGCATCATCATTTTCCCAGTACAGCGTCCAGCCGCGGATGTCGAGGTTGTCTTCGGTCACGACGAACTCGAGCCAGTCGCCGCCGTTGCCCTGGATGCGTGCAAAGCCGGTCGTTCCGTTCCAGCCGTTGGGCAAGGTGGTCTGGTTGCCGCCGGTGCCGGAGTCGACGTCCGCGGGGAACGGGTTGCCGGGGTTGGTCACGGCGTTCGGGTCGTTGTTGTTGCCCGAGTGCGCGATGCTCCCGTAGTCGTAGCCCTCATAGGGCTTGTTCACATCGGTCTGCAGGAACTGGCCGTTGACACCGACGGCGTTGCCTTCATTGATGATGATTTGGCCGGCAGCGCCAGTGCTCAGGCCGATGGCGGGGGCGGCGAACAGGGTGGCGAGCAGCAGGCGTGTCGTTCGGGTCGGTGTCATGGTTTTCCTCAAAGAATCATGGTGGTGCAGAACACGCCGAGCGTGTGTTTGATTGATCAGTGTGGTTTAGTTGTTGCGGCGTCGGCGCTGGGTTAGCACACCGAGCAGGCCAACCGTCGCGATCGCGGCGGTGCCGGGCTCGGGCACTATGCCGGGCGAGCCGATGGGCGGCAAGGTCGTCTGATCGCTGCCCGGCAGCAGACCGAAGCGAGCGCCGAGGACGCCTGCCTGGGCGGACTGCCCGAAGCCGTCGGTGTTTGGGTTGTAAATAAATGAGGCGCGGTCGGAAACGCCAAAGCTCACAGAATCGACCACGTTCGAACCGGTTACTGAGCCGTCATAGATGAACACTGAGTCGCCGTTCCGGCTTAGTCCGGGCCCGCCTTCATTGTCAGCGTCGAGCATGTAGCCGAGCTTGAGATCGACCCCGGCGGTGACCCCCCACATCGCCTCGAACGCCGCGATCGAATCGGAGAGCGTTGGGTTTGTGTTGTTACCGAGATCGTTCTCCCACGCGATAAGGAAGACCGCAGATTCACCGGGCAGCAGCGTACTCACGCCGGTGAGTTGTCCGCCCGCCAGCGGCAGGCCGTTGGGGACCCCGCCGGGCACGGCCGAATCGCGGTAGTGGTAGTCGGTGAGGTTCGTGATCGCGGTGGTGCCCAGGTTGGTGAGCTCGATCCAATCGGAGGTGTTCTCTTCGCCATCGAGCCCGCCGGGCCAGACCTCCGTGATGTGCAGGTCGGCTGAAGCGGCTGCGGCCAGTGACCAGGCCGCTGCGAGTGTCGGTCCAGCCCATGCACGGCCGGATAGGTTTGTAAATAAGTGAGGCATCTTTTTTCGCTAGAGGGCTGACACGTAAGCAAAAGAGCGAGAGGCTTCTCCAACCTCTCACCCCGAATGGTTCAGGTTGAGTGGATCGGCTTGGCCGACCCGGCCCAATCAGCGACGGCGACGACGAGCGATCACCAGACCACCGAGGCCGAGCAGGGCCAGCGAGTTCGGCTCGGGTACAACGCCAGGCGAACCGATCAGGGGGAACTCACCGAAATCGCCTGCGGCGACCGGCGCGCTGAAAGCGCCCCAAGTGCCAACGGCGGCCTGGTCGGTTCCGTCCCACGAACCGTTATCAAAGTCGTAGACCCATGTCGAGCCCTGGACGGCAGGGGCGTTTTCACTACCAAAGTAGAACGCGCTATCGACGGTGTTTGCGAGGGCTCCATTGCCATCAAACAGGTAGGCCGTTTCGCCGCCTTGCGATAATCCGCCGGGGTCATCACCGATGAGGTAGCCCACCTGTACGGACGCGACGTTGGAAGGACCCCATGCGTTCCTGAAGTCGGTGACGTCCGTGGCTGAGTTAGCAAGGATGACGATGACCGATTCGCCTGCGGCGATTGAACCGATACCCGTGACTTGTTCATCTTCCGTTGGATCAGCCGAGTTGTCGTCGTAATAGAGCTGACCGTCAACGCCAAAGGTATAGGCCGAGGTACCGAAGTTGGTGATCTCAATCCAATCTTCGGTGACGTCTTCGCCGACGACACCTTCGTAGATCTCGGTGATCTGCAGGTCGAAGGACGCCTGGGCCTGTGCCGCTGCGAGGAGGATCCCGGTCGCGGTCAAGGTGCCGACGGTGAACTGAAGCTTGCTTTGCATCTTTAATGCCTCCATCTGGGTGAAGGACAGCCGGCCTCCTCCGCACACGCGGATGGCATAAGCCAGGCTGACCAATGGGTTGCGGGTAACCACTAGGGGTTATAACCCTATTCTTATACTCTAGTTAGCGATCGTTACAACGGTGCAAGCAGTTTGTGAAAACCAAATGATGATTAGGCCGTTCACAGGATTCATAGAAAAACACCGTGCGCCGACTTTTGATCAGCGCATGGTGCTCTAGTTGCAAGGCCTCAGTATTTGATTGAGTTGATCCGAGGCCGTTGAGGCGCTCGTGCTTTCAGTTACTACTTCGCTTCAGCCTTCTTTTTTGTTTCGGACTTGGGCTCTGTCGCTTCGGGGGTTTCTGCCTCAACCTCGTAGCCCCGGGCCTCGAGCTGTTCATCGACCGTCTTGTTGATCGCTTCGCCCAGCGTCTCGCCTTCCTTGTCCGCGGCTTTGCGGCGCTCGGTGGCGATGTGCTTCTCACGCTCCGCGGCGAGGGCCTTGATCTTGCCCTGGATCGCCCTGCGCTGCGAGGCCATCTTCTCGATGTGGGCCTTCTTCTGCTCGAGCGTCATGCCTTGCATCGCTTTGGGCAGCTCTTCGTTTGGCACCTTGGACAGGTCGAAGTCTTTCTCGTTCTCGGCGTCGATCAGGTCCCAATGGGCGTTGAGGTAGAGGCCGCTGGCTTTGGCCTCGGCCCGCTGGGCGCCGGCGTCGGCGGAGAGCTTGGTGTTGGCTTCGTCGAGCTCGCGCTGCTGGCGGAGCCGGGCTTCGCCCTTCTTGCCGTAGTGCAGGTAGGTTCCGTTGAGTTCGGTGTTGAGCCTGGCCAGCTCGTCGTCCTGCGGCGCGGCGGGCGTGACAAGCGAACGGTCCTGGTTAATGGTCATGAAGCTGCCGCCGGCGAGGTGCGCGCCGTGTTGCCACTTGCCTGCGACGCCGGCCTGGTGCTTGCCGCAGTGGATCGTGTTGACGAGGACGCCCTTGTCTTTCGCGCGCTTGCACACGCCGACATAGTGGACGTTGCCCTGGGTGAACGGCTCGTTGCCCGCGATGTAGATCGCCTTGAAGTCGTTGCGCTTGGTCGACCAGGGCAGGCGGGTCAGCGCTTCGTCCATGACCTGGCCGCAGTATTCGTCTCCGCCGTTGGTCGTGAGCGCGAAGAGCGCCGCGGAGAGCTTGTCCAGGTCGTTGGTAAACGAGACGACCTGCTGGATGTAGCCCTCCTCCGCGGGGAGGGAGGTGTTGCCGTACTGGAACAGCGCGATCTGGAAGTTCGGGTCCACACCGTCGCGCTGTGCTTTGGCGAAGCGGTTGACGATCATCCAGAGCTGTGCCTTAGCCTGATCGATGAGCCCGTCCATGGAGTTGGAGGTATCGAGCAGGATCGCGATCTGGATGAGCGGGGCCGAGGCGGCCTCGGGGTTGGGCTTGGGCTGGGGGTCGGCACCGGGTGGGTCTGCGAGCGGGCCGTGCGGGTGGGTGACCTGGATGGTCTGCGGCGGTTCTTCCGTGTCCAGCGGGGGCCCCTCGGCCGGGGCGGGCCCGGCTTTGCCGCGCTTGTCGGCGGGCAGGTCGGTGGCGGTGGCGGCGTGTTCGATCTCGGTTTCGCTTTGGACGGCGGCGGTGATGCCCAGCGTCATGGTCATAACGCCGGCCAGCAAGAGCGATCGGGTGGTCAGTTTCGGCATGGCCAAGTCCTTTGTTTCAGGGTGGGGAAGCCGGGTATCGGCGACCCGGTCCCGGCTTGAGACGCATGGCCAGCGGGCCGGTTCCCAAAAATACGCTGGTTCAGATCCAGCCGCCAAGCGGCTTGTCCGCCGTGTCACTCAGCCCGGCTGGAGCCCACCCCTGCCGATTCGTCGGTTAGTCCTTTCTAATTATTTTCCAGATTTCCCTGCAATTCTTGTTCGTATTGTGGCTAATCAATAAGAAGGAGCGTGGTTCCTTTCGTATCTGTTCATTTCGTTCGACATGATCCAGCCTTCCTCCAACCTGCCCGAGCGCGAGTTCGCGAAATTGCTTGTCCGGCACCAGCCCAAGCTAACGCTTTATTTCCGCACATTCGTGTTCCGCAAGGCGGATGTGGATGATCTGACGCAGGAGACCGCGGCGAAGGCGTGGGAGCAACTGTCGGACTACGACGCTAACCGGCCGTTCGAGCCCTGGCTGCTCGCGATCGCGAAGTACGAACTGCTCAGCTACCTCCGCAACCACAAGCGCAGCAAGCTGGTGTTTGACGCGGCGATCGTCGACCAGCTCTCCAACACGCTCGAGGACATGCAGGCGAAACAGGAGCTGCCTGAGCTCGACGCACTAGAGCGATGCCTGGCCCGTGTGCCCGGCGAAGACCGCGAGCTCCTTCGGCAGCGATTTGAACTGAACAAGACCGGCAACGCGATTGCAGAATCCCTCGAACTCTCCAGCGCGACGGTCAGCCGTCGGCTGCAACGGATCTACGCGCAGCTGCTGATCTGCGTCCGCCGGGTCACGCGGGAGGGGGCGTCCGCATGAGCCGGCAGGCCCCCGAAACCCGGCTCATCGAGCTGATCGTGCGGACCCGGCTCGACACGCCGAGCCCGGATGATGTCGCGGAGCTGCAGTTACTACTGCAGGACCCGCGGCTGCGTCGGCTGTACGTCGAACTTATGAACGTGCAGGGGCACCTCGAGTCGGCGCACACCCGCCAAGTCGAACAGGCCGGGGACGATCGGCTGGCGGACGTGGATTCGGAAGACATCCTCTTGGCGTTGCGTCAAACCGAAGAGGACGCACCGGTCGTGCGTTACCCAAAGTTTGAATGGGAACCCGATCCCTCCGACGCGAAGCAGCAGGCCGACGGCTTGACACTACGCGCAACCGCTTCGGCGGCGTCCTATCTGGTCCGTAGGCAGATCATGAAGCACCGGCTGATGATCGGCTCGGTCGCCGCGATGCTCATGGTGGGCGCGGTGTTTGCGCTCGTGTTGATGAGTGGCCCCGATGAAACCCGGCCGACTCCGAACACCGCGGCCATACCCGCCGGGCAGGACGACAAGCCTGTTGTGGCGACGCTGACCGAAGTGAATGAGGCGCGGTGGCGCGATACTGCCGGGTCGGTAACGCCCCGCGTCGGCGACCAACTCCATGCCGGTCATGAACTCACCCTGACCCATGGCTTCGCGACCATCACGACCAAGCGCGGCGCGATCGCGATCATCGAGGCGCCGGCCACGATCGAGCTGATCGACCACGACAACGCGCTGCGTCTTCAAAGCGGCAGGCTTCTGGGTATTTGCGAGACCCCGTCCTCGAAGGGCTTTCTGGTCCGTACGCCTCACATGGACATCACCGACCTGGGCACACGGTTTGGGGTGGATGCAAATCACCTCGTATCCGAAGTACACGTGTTCGAAGGTTCTGTGCAAGCGACTCAGCCGGGCGTTACTTCGACGAATCATATTCTGGTTGCTGGTCAGGCCCTGCAAGCCGATGTGCAATGGGATCGCGTTACTGCAATCGAGTTGGAACGGTCTCGGTTCGTCTTTGCATCGATTAGGGAGGCGCTGGACCCGCCTGTTGACGCCGCAGCAGCCGGCATTACTCACATGGCCGGTGACATCCAGTGGTCGGCAGCGGACGCGACAAGAACCCCCGCTAAGCAGTGGCCCTTTCATCCCAAGGCCGTGATGCATCAAGAGCTTCTTGGCCACCGGCTGGAGTCGGACGTTGATGTGACTTTCCACCTGCCAGGGGTCTATTCGCAGTTTGACCCCGACACGGCCTCGAGCACGATCCCCAGCGGCACGGTGATCCGCTCGTACTTGATCGCCTTCAAGGCCGAGGGCCCCGGATGGCAATCGAGCAAAGGCCGTATCACGTTTGATGGCGAGATCCTTGGCATCATTGCGAATACCCATGCGGGCCAGAGTTTCTCTGATGCGATGCAGAATAAACCAGACCCGATCATTCGTCTGTTGGATGGCTCGCTCGAATCGGGCAGCTACGACCCTAACACCGTGAACAACGTTGATATGGTTGAGATTGGCCAGGACCGCCGAACGCTCAAGTTTGGGCTGCAGGGCGTAACCCACGTCGATTTTTTCCGGGTTCTGGTCCGCGAACCCACTGGCGAGCAACCTTGACGACCTAACGCCTAGAGGCCCCGCGTGGGGCCGGGCATTGATGTTGATTTAGTTCCTTCCCCCCTTTCTTAAAGGAGAATTGATATGAAGATTCACATCAAGACCTTACTCACCGCTCTCATTACATGCACCACTGTCGGCGCAATAGAGGCCGCGACTATCGAATACCTCTTCGAAGGTGGCGCTGCGGGTCCAAGCAATAACCTCAGCGTTGCCGCTACCAGCAATGATTTCGGCAGCGGGATCACCGCATCGGATTGGAATGTTGTGACTGGTGACGGTACCAACCGGCCTGCGCGTGTTCAGCCTACGGCCGACCAAAGTCCTTTTTCGAACCATACCAGCGCCTTCCTGATCGTGGAGAAAGGTGGAGCGACCGACACGCACACGTTCACTATCACGATCCCCGACCTCGGCAGCGCGTTTGTAAACCTGACCAACCTCTCGTTTGACTTCGGTGAGGTTGGCCCCGACAACGGCGCCCCGACCTGGACCATCTCCAGCGACCTAGGCGGCGGTACGATCACCCCCAACACCGCAAACGGTGTGGGTACTGGCAATTTCAACACCGACTCCGCATCCTTGGCGCTCGCCGGCAGCTTCTCGGGCCTGAACAACACCAGCGTCACGTTCACCTTGACGGATGCCGCCGGTGGCAACAACAACAACAACACCTGGGGCACATGGATCGACAACGTCGTCCTCACCGGCGAAGTCGTCCCCGAGCCCGGCTCGCTGGCGCTGCTTGGCCTCGGCGGCCTGCTCGTCGCGTCGCGTCGACGCCGCGGCTAAACCTTGATTCTCCTTCAATTGGTATCGCACGCTGACGGGTGTGCGGCGCCTTTGGAATAGCCCCCACCGCGAGGTGGGGGTTCACGCAACAGAAGACTCGAACCTCCATCTCGTGGTTTGGGCTAGTAGGAAACAGTTCTATGCGTCGTGGATTCATACGCAACCAGCTTCTGGCCATTGTCCTGCTGTGTTGTACGCCGTTAGCTTCTGCTGACATCGAGCCGGATGCCGGGCGGCATCTGTTCATGCTCTCGGGCCAGTCGAATATGACACCGATGCTGGCTAAGTCTTTCCGGCGTTGCATGGCGGAGACGCTGGGTCGGGCGAACATCGTCGTCGCCCATACCGGGCACCCCGGTCAACCGATCAAGCGGTGGTACAAAGATTGGCGGCCGCCCGCGGGGATGACGGACGACAAGCCGGAGAGCAACGGCAAACTGTACGACGCGCTGATGCGGGGGGTCGAGCGTGCGGTGAAAGGCGGGCCGATCGCAACGGTGACCTTCATCTGGATGCAGGGCGAGGCGGACGCGGATCGCGGCTGGGGCAGCGTGTATGCCGACAGCTTTATGGGCCTGCTCGAGCAACTCAAGCGAGACCTCGAAGTCGATCGGATCAACTTCGTCGCGGGCCGCATCAATGAGTTTTGGCTGGAAAAACAGGATGGCGAACTGATGCGACAGGTGCTGCAGTCGCTCGGCGAGGACCACGCCAACGGCGACTGGGTCGATACCGACGACCTGAACCGCGGCGTGAACCCGTGGGGCGGGTACAGCTTTGAAGACGGCCACTACCCGCCCTCCGGGTACGTGGTGATGGGCCAGCGTTTTGCCAAAGCGGCGTGCCGGCTAATTGATCCAGACATCGCCTTGGACCCGGCGGTTTACGAGGAAGTCTTCTTCGATGCGTCGGGCCAGATCAAGACGCACGCGGCGATCGGCAAAGCGTTCAAACCTGCGGGCAAGGCCTACTCGGCCTTGACCGACGGTAGGTTCGCGCCGCTGGATCACAACGCGGAAGGATGGGTTGCGTTTGCGCCGTGTGATGAGCCGATCGAACTGGTGATCGATCTTGGGCAAGTGATGTCCATCGATTCAATCGCCGTGCACACGCTGCTGAGCAGCGGGGCCGGTGCCGAGTTTCCCAACAAGTTCGTTTACAGCGTGTCAACAGACGGGCGGGGCTATCAGGTCAACGGCCGAAGACACAACACGATCCATTTTTACAGCAGGAAAATCCTCGCAAAAATGCGGCGCGAGGGGATCGCTCCTACGCCTGTTCTGCTGATCACCGAGCAAAACGGTACGAAGGCCCGTTACATCAAGATTGAGATACAGACCGGCGACCAACAGGTTTTGATCGACGAGATCGTCGTGAACCCGTCGGGCCGGTGATGGAATGAAACCCCGGAACGCATGGATCACCCAAACGCAGGATATAGTTATGCGACGCGGATTTACCCTCATCGAACTCCTGGTCGTCATCAGCATCATCGCGCTGCTGATCGCGATCCTGCTCCCCGCACTCGGCAAAGCGCGTGAGGCGGCGAAGACTTCCGTCTGCCAGGCCAACCTCCGCAGCATCGCACAGGCCCAGTACGCCTACACCGCTGATAACAAGGGCCAGTACACCATCTCCACCGAGTGGGTCTGGGGCAAGGACCGGTACCCCGACGGCACGCCTGTCCCAGCGGGCCCCGGCGGGGTCGGGCAGCAACTCGACCCCACGGTCTTCCGCAACATCGAGGAGGGCACGCTCTTTGAGTACCACGGCGTGTTGGAAGCGTTTGTCTGCCCGGTCGCGGTCGATAAGCTGCCTAAGCAGGACTGGTGGACCAACCCGGCCATGGTGCGCAGCTATGTCCAGAATGGCGAGGCCGGCGTCTCGGCAGCGAAAGAGTGGTCCGACAAGGGCTGGACCGAGGAAGAGCAGGTCGAAACCGTGCGCCGGCCATCCGACTTCGCGCTCTTTGTCGAGGAGAACACCTTCGCGGTCAACGGCTGGAACACGTTCAACGGCCGGGGCATGAACGACGCCTTGTTCCGGCTCCAGCCGTTCGACTACGACCAGTTCGGCTCGTTCCACAACACGGCCGCATCTCTGAACCCCCCGGTCAGCGGCTTGTACCACAGCCCGGACGACCCGCTCGCCTCGGGCAACTCGAACGCGGCCATGGCCGACGGCCACGTGGAGGTGGTCGACTACAAGGGCCGGATCTCCGGCGGGCCTTTCAACAACACAAAGTGGTCGCGGATGTGGTGCAAAGACGAGATCCCTGTGGAGCGGTGACGCAACAGAAAACGAGGGTCCGATGCGATCGGTCTCCGCATCAATGCTCGGAGAGGGCTGGGCCGCCGCGAAGAATCACTGGCGGCCGTACGGCTTCTGGCTCGATTCGCCGGCGTACGAGCAGCCTTGATAGATTGGTGTTCCAATTCTGACCCTTAACACCCCCCGCCCGCCCCGGCAGGGGGTTTTTGCTTCTGCATCAGCATTTCTCGATTTCCCGACCATTTTCCGTAACGATTGAAAGCGTCCAGGCGAATACCCTGCTGGAACCCTTCTTTTCTCTGGTCGCCGATGCCCTCGCAAGATGCACAGATCGACAAGCTCAAGCGGCTGACCGTGCTGTGGGCCGACGCCCAGCCCAAGGTCGCGGGCTTCGTCGGCGCGTTCATCCACCACTATTCCGACGCCCAGGACGTTGTGCAAGAGGTCGCCAAAGCCGCGGTCGAAGCCATCGACTCCTACGACCTCGGCAAGCCCTTCGGCCCGTGGGTGCTCGGCGTCGCGCGGTTCAAGGTCATCGATTACCTCCGCAGGCACGGCAGGGACCGGCATGTCTTCGACAACGACGCGGTCAACCGCCTCGCCGGCGCCTACGCCAGGCAGGACGACCGGCTCGACGACATGAAGGCGGCCCTGGCCGACTGTATGCAGTCGCTGGGCAAGCGCGAGCGCGAGGCGCTAGACCTGCGCTACGTCGACGGTGCCAAGCCCGCGCAGGTCGCCGATGCGTTGAGCATCAATGCCGGCACGGCCCGCGTGATGCTGCACCGGATCCGCCAGGCGCTCGCCGACTGTGTGGAACGCAAGGTCGCCGAGCAGAACCCGGGGGTGGGCACATGAGCACACACCCATCCCACGAACGCGACCAACAGATCCTCGAGCTACTGGATGGCAACCTGCCCGAGCAGGAGCAGGCCGACCTGCGTCAATGGCTGGACGCGTCACCGGGGCACTACGACCGCTTTGTCGAGTTGTCGTTCATCAGCAGCCAGCTTGCCGACCAACTCACCAGCCAGCGCTCGGCCAACGGTGTCCGGCTCGAATCAATCGACGCCATGAGCCAGGTCAAGTCGCTAGCCGAACTCGCCTTGCTCGAAGCTCAGGCCGAGCCGATCACCGTCACGATGCTGGATACCAGTGGCTGGAAAGGCCCGGGCGCGACCAGTAAGCAGTGGCACGGCGCTGCTGCATACCTCTACGGGCACTACGCGACGCCGCGCATGATCGGTGTCGCCGCGACCGCCGCGGCACTGTTCCTCGGCGTTATCTTCGCGATCGTGTTCCTGACCCGTGGCGACGGGACACAGGATGTCGCTGATGCCCCCGGCGTCCTCGACTTCACTGCGGCCACCCCTTCGCCTGACCCCAACCGCGCCGTTGCGACCCTGACCGACCAGGTCCAGGCCGAGTGGGTCACCAAGAACGGGCAGGGCGCGATGCCCGACCGCATGCTGCTCGGTGTCAATCAACGTCTGGCACTGACCCAGGGCTTCGCCGAGATCACCACCAACCGTGGCGCAAAGGTTTTGTTACAGGCCCCGGCAACGATCGAGACCACCGACAGCGACAACGCGATCCGCCTGCACCGTGGCAAGCTCGTGGGCCGGTGCGAGACGCCGAGTAGCAAAGGGTTTGTCGTCCACGCGCCCGGGATGGATGTCGTGGACCTAGGCACCGTCTTCGGCGTCGCCGCGGACGAAGCCAACGGCAGCACGGTGAAGGTGATGGAGGGCTCGGTACGCGTGGAGCCAGCCAAGACCTCGCCGCTGGCATTCGAGCCGGTGGTGCTGCTATCCAACGAGGCACGTCGCGTGATGCCCGATACGGGCGGGCTTGAGCCCATCGCGCTGAATGAGGTGCCGGTGTTTCACGCCGTGCCGGTCCACCCTTACGTCGCAGCGGTGTTAGATGCCAAGCCCGCATTGTGGTTGCGCCAGCAGCAGGCTGGCAACGCGCGTCTACTGGGCGATGCTCGTTTCAAACGGATATCACAAGGCTTCAGCTACCTCGAGCTAGACGGCAAAGGGTGCCTTGACGCCGGTGATGTGCTCGACTTTAGTTCCAATGAACCCTTCACCATCAGTGTCTGGGTTAGGACCGACCTGCAGAATCTGGACATGTTCCTCCTCGGCCGGATCGCTCGTAATGAATCACGCGGGTTCCATGGCTACGACTTGTACATCAAGGAACGCCGGCTGCTCTTCCAGATGAAAAACTGTTTCTTGGCTGAAGGTCTGGAAGACGTCATGCTGCGTGTCGACTCGGCAGAGGAACTCAAGGACAAGCAGTGGCAGCACCTGGTGGTCGCCTACGACGGGAGCGGCCGAGCGGCCGGGGTCGGCATGTACCTGGACGGCCAGCCGATCGACAGCATGGTGCAAGCCGATGCGTTGAATGGCGAGCCGATCGATGCGGACACGACCTTCCGTGTCGGTATCCGGGGCTTTGCCAGCCCGCATGACAAGCAATCGGGTGACACGGCTTTTGTCGACAGCGGCTCACCCATGAAAGGCGGTGTCGGCGACCTCTCGGTCTATCAGCGTGTGCTGAGCCAGCAAGAAATCCGATCCATTCATGAACACTCGCGTGATGCTTATCTCAAGCTTAACCCGGGCCCGTAGCGTTTACGGACCCGACTTCTACCCCATCCCTTCTTCGGAGGATTATCGATGAAAAAGTTTCAACAACTCGTGTGTTTCGGATTGATAGTATTCGGCACAAGCGCCTCAGCCGTCATCATCGCGGAAGATGATTTTTCATATCCTGATGGTGATCTAGGTGATATAGGTAATGGCAGTGCACTCGATCCGGGCTGGGCCGGTGATTGGGTCGATCTCAATGGCGGTATTCAGTTATCCGGTGGCGTCGTTACTGGAGGCACCGTCTCTCGAACAGGGCGCACTTTATCTGCAACACAAGGTGCCGATGGTACGACTGTCTTCATTGGCTTTGATCTGCAGATCGGTGCAGACCTGTACAGCGCCATGGAGTTCCGCAACGGCGGCTTCGATGATGCTGATATGAATTTCCGTCTTGGCCAACTCGATCAAGGTGAAGCGTTCGCAGACTTTCCGGTGACAGCTGGGGACGTAAACGTTATCACCCTCGCTAATGATCGCTCTTATCGATACGTGATTGAGATCAATTATGGGGTTGGCGATGCGGACATCGCTAAGGTCTATGAAGACGGTACCTTGGTTGGCACAACTGCCACGCCTGTTGATTTGAGTTTTGATAGGCTCTCGTTCGCGGCATTCCGAGATGGTGTGCATGGCCCCTTCGATAACCTTGTTATCGCAACGACGTTTGCTGAAGCAGTGCCCGAGCCTTCCTCACTTGCGCTGCTTGGCCTGGGCAGTCTGTTGATCGCACGCCGCCGTCGTAGCTAAACCCTTGCCTCCTTCAAGGCCGCGGGTCGTCAAGCGACGGCCGGCGGTTTTCGCCCGGGATGTTGGGCACGCTTTCTAATCGATCAACGGACTGGATACTGAGTATTTGAAGAGGACCCGATCATGAACCTTCTACAAAAACGCGCCTTTACACTTATCGAGCTGCTTGTCGTCATATCGATTATCGCGCTGCTCATTGCGATCTTGTTGCCTGCACTGTCTGCAGCGCGCGACTCGGCCAGGACCGTCCAGTGCGGAAGCAACCTCAAGCAGTTGACGATCTCGCAGTTCGCCTACGCCGCAGACAACAACGGCACCTTCACCGCAGCCCGCGAATGGGTTTGGGGCAGGCCCATCGCGCCCGACGGCAGCGATTTCTCGGCCCAAGATACCGACCCGACCATCGTCGACGGCGTACTAGAAGGCACCCTGTTCCCCTACGTGAATGATTCAACGGACATTTACCTCTGTCCTATCGCGAGCATACGCCTGACGCCCGATACCTTCGACCCCAGCTGGGCCAACCAGGACAAGCTCGCGCGCAATTACGTGCAGAACTGGAACGTCGGCCCGTACGTCGATGATCCTCTTTTCCCCTGGCCTCGCGAAGAATTGAAGGACGGGACGATCCGTAAGCCCAGCGACCTCGTGATTTTTTCAGAGGAAAATACCGAAGAAATCCCGGGCTACAGCAACCGCAGACTCAATGATGGCTTTCTCCTCGGCCGACAGTCCACCACCGGAAGCCCCGACATCGACTGCTTCGGTTCGTTCCACAATATATCGGCCGGGAACCTGCAGTCCGGCGATGCGAACGCGGGGTTTGCCGACGGGCACGTCGAGTTCGTCAACCACCGCCAGCCCGAGTTCTTTACCTGGACCAACCCTAAGACCGGCGTAAACGAGACGATTAGCGCGACCGTGATGTGGTGTACTGATGCGATCCCGGTGCAGCGGTAAGCTGTTAGCCACGGGCTGGTCGAAACTGATTTGCTTGACAGCCGCGGGGGTATGGAGGGTGGGGAGTCGTATTCAGAGGTTTGGCACACCCCGTGCAGATGCTGGTTGTGTTGCATGATAGTGGTGCCGAAGCAACGCTTGCCTGGTGTCATGGTTTCGGGCGGTGGGTTGCGGTTGTGCGCGCGGGGCAGAGGGTTGTGGCTCTCTTACGCTGTGGTGCGGCGGATGTGCGCGCCGGGTTTTGGGCCTTATGATCAGGTGCCGCGATGTACACGTTCGGCGCGATGTCGCAGGGCTGGGGCCAGCCTGGATGGGTTCGGTCAGCCCTTTTTGAAGTAGATTGGCTGGGCGTAATCGGGTCGTGAAGAAAATAGTCGTATCATTGCGGCCCTATCCATTCGAAGGAGCATATTCATGCAGCCGATCTCCCGTCGTCGATTTATCCGTGTCCTTGGGGGTACGACATTCACCTTCGCCGCGATGCCGGAGCTTGCCTCGGCGTTGTCGACGCAGACGCCGTCGTCGGGCGTCCTCGTGGAGTGCGAGTCGTTCGCGTACCCTGGCGGGTGGAAGCGGGACACGCAGTTCCTCCAGCAGATGGGCGGGGTGTACCTGCTCGCTCACGGGATGGGCGTGCCGGTGGAGAACGCGCGGACGCGTGCGGACGTGCCGGAGTTGGGCAAGTACAGGGTCTGGGTGCGGAACAAGGACTGGTGCCCGGGCGACTGGGACGCGCCGGGGCGGTTCAAGGTCTTGATCGATGGCAGGCCGTTGGAGAAGACCTTCGGCGAGAGCGGCAAGGGCTGGCACTGGGAAGACGGCGGGGTGGTTGAGCTGAAAGGCGACCGGACGCCGAGGCTGCGTGGGGAAGAGAAGAAGCGCGTGAAGATCGAGCTGCAGGACCTGACCGGGTTCGGCGGGCGGTGTGACGCGGTCTATCTGACAAAGGATATGGGCGAGGTCCCGCCGAACGAGACCGAGGGGCTGATCAAGTGGAAGGAAGCGGTGGCGGGTCGGTCGCCTTTGCCCAGCGAGACGCTGGACTTCGACGTGGTGATCGTCGGCGGGGGGATGACCGGTTGCGGGGCGGCGATGGCGGCGTCGTCGCAGGGGCTCAAGACCGCGCTGGTGCAGGACCGGCCGATGCTCGGCGGCAACGCCTCGGCCGAGGTCCGCGTCCACACGCTGGGCATCCACGGCAAGAGCGCCGCGATGATCAAGCAGTTCGACACCGCCCACTACCCCAACGGCCACCAGGACGCGATCTACGACCAGGACCGACGGGAGAAGGCGATGGCTGATACGGACGCGGACATCTTCAAGGGCCACCGCGCGGTCGGGCTGGAGATGGACGGCGACACGATCGTCAGTGTCGACGCGCGAGCCACCGGCACGGGTCAGATCACGCGGTTCCGTGCGCCGGTCTTCATCGACTGCACGGGCGATGCCTGGCTGGGCCAATGGTCCGGCGCGGAGAAGCGGTACGGCCGCGAAGCCGCGAGCGAGTTTAATGAGTGGTGGGACAAGTTCGGCGATCGCTGGGCGCCCAAGACACCGGACAACCGCGTGATGGGGACGAGCGTGCTCTGGAACTCGGAGAAGAGCGGCCGGGCCGAGCCGTTCCCGCAGGTGCCCTGGGCGATGCCGGTTGCGAAGAAGCACAAGGCGATCAACGGCGAGTGGTACTGGGAGTACTCGGACAACGATCTGAGCCAGATCGATGACGCCGAGCAGATCCGCGACCATATGTGGCGGGCGATCTACGGCAGCTTCGCGAACGCCAAGAAGGACCCACGCAACGCGACCATCAAGCTCAAGTGGGTCGCTTATGTCGGCGGGAAGCGTGAGTCCTGGCGGCTCATGGGCGACTACATCTTCAAGCAGGAAGACGGCACGAAGGGCACCAAGTTCCCCGATACCGTGGTGGAAGAAACCCGCGAGCTCGATGGCCACTACCAGCGGAAGTACGACGGAGCGCAGGAAGACTTCCTGTCCAAGGCGATGTTCATGAAGACCCCGCGGTACTACCTGCCGTTCAGGTGCTTTTACTCGAAGAACATCCCGAACCTGATGATGGCGGGTCGTTGCTTCAGCTGCTCGCACATCGGGCTGGGCGGGCCGAGGGTCATGAACACGTGCGCCCAGATGGGCGTCGCCGTGGGCTACGCCGCGGCGGTGTGCAAGAAGCACGGCGCGCTGCCCCGCGAGGTCGGGCAGCAGCACATCACCGAGCTCCAGGAGCTGATCGGGTACGCCTAAGGGGTCGTCCCGGGATCAGCCCTCACGGCCCCTCAGCGGTATTTTTTTGACAGCCTGTTAACGTTCGCCCCCTGACACGGATACTCGTGTAGGGGGAGGTGTGTCCGCGTTATGGCTGTCGAATCTGACGCTGGATGTTTAGTCCCGGGACTAAACATCTATTGCATGGAGCTGAGCCGGGGCAAGAAAAAACCGCCGCCGCTGATCCTCAAAAGGGCCTTTACCGTGATCAAACGGCACTTTCCAGTACCACCCTTATAAAACTACCCATTTCAGGCGACACCTTCTCGGTATTGCTGTTATATGCCTACAGAGCCCTTTTCTCGGGCTCTTTCGAAGCCATCTCCCTTCGGAGCCGCCGTGCCTCAGCCGCTTGGACAGTCCGACGCGTTTGTCGTCCAGATCACCGCCTGCCAGAGCCGGCTGTACGCCTACATCCTCACGCTCACCGGCGACCGTGAGCAGGCCCGCGAGGTCCTCCAGGAGACCAACCTCGTCATCTGGCGCAAGGCCGAGGACTTCGAGCCGGGCACGAACTTCATCGCCTGGGTCTTCCGGATCGCCCGGTTCCAGGTCATGGCCCACCGCCAAAAGATCGCCCGCGACCGGCTGGTCTTTGATGACGAGCTGCTCACCGGCATCACCGACATCTTCGACGAAGACGACCCCTACGACGACCGGCAGGAAGCGCTGTCCGACTGCATCCAGGCGATCACGCCCAACCACCGCAACCTCCTGAACATCCGCTACCGCGACGGCCTGTCCGTCAAGGAGATCGCGAGCCAGCTCAGCAAGAGCCCCAACGCCGTCGCCAAGGTCCTGCACCGCACCCGGCTTGCGTTGATGAAGTGCATCGAGCAGAAACTGTCCGGGGGTGGCGCATGACCCATGACGACCCCAAGCATGACGACCCCAAGATCGACGAGCTCGGCGTGCTCGTCGCCGCGATGGTCGAGGGCGCCTTGTCCGCGACGCAGCGCGATCGGCTGGTCGAACTGCTGCGGGAGGATAGTGAAGCGAAGCGTTTTTACCAGCGCTACCTCGAGCTGCACGCGATGCTGGAGTGGGAGGCCGGGGCCGCCGCCTCGCAGAGCGAACCCTCCGACGCGTTGGACGACTTGCTGCGGATGGAGCGTTCCGCCGAGCCCTTAAACCCTCTGGTTGCCGGCCTTGGAATGCAACCAGCCAAGACCACCCACCCCGTCACGGTCACCCGCAACGAGATGCTTGCCGCGGGCAGCTACCTGCTCCGGCATACCCTGACGCCAAAGGTCATCGCATCGCTCGCGACCGCCGCGGCGTTGCTGCTAGGCGTGGTGATCACGGTGGTGTTGCTCAGCGGGCCGGGCGAGGTCGAGCCGGTCGCGGAACGCCCCGGCTCCACACCCACGGCACCAACGGCCGACGCCTACCGCGTCGTGGCAACGGTCACCGGCCAGGTCAACGCGCAGTGGGTCAGCGCGAACGGCCAGGGGGCGCTGCCCGACCGCATGCTTCTCGGCGTCAACCAGCGGCTGACGCTGACCGAGGGCTTCGCCGAGATTACCACCAACCGCGGCGCGAAGGTGCTCATCCAGGCCCCGGCGACGATCGAGACCACCGACAGCGACAACGCGGTCCGCCTGCACCGCGGCAAGCTGGTCGGTATCTGCAAGACGCCCAGCAGCAAGGGCTTCACCGTCCACGCGCCGGGGATGGACGTGGTGGACCTGGGCACGGTGTTCGGCGTTTCGGCGGACGCGGACAACGGCAGCACGGTCACAGTGATGGAGGGCTCGGTGCGTGCCGAGCCCGCGGAGACATCGCCGCTGGCGTTCGAACCCGTGGTGCTGGAGCGGGACGAGGCCCGCCGGGTGAAGCCGGAGACGGGCGGCTTAGAGACCGTCGTGAAATCTGACCTGCCTGTTTTCTATGAGCAGGCCCCGCACCCCTACGTGTCGGCGGTCTTGGATGCCGCCCCGGTGGCGTACTGGCGGTTCGAGGACGACCAGGCCCGCACGGTCATGAACGAGATCGACCCGGGCACAGACGACCTCGCGGTGGTCGGCCCGGCGACGCTGACCCGGTCGGGCGTGATCGGCAGGGCCGGCCTGCTGACCAACCGGGCCGAGCCCTACGGCTACTTCGAGACAACCAACCCGATCGATCAGCTCGCCGGCTTTGAAGAGGGCACGATCGAGTTCTGGTACTACGCCGATGTGCGCCTCAAGCAACAAGAGGGCTACGACGCCGCCATGATGCTGAGCCTGCACGACGCGACGGCGAAACTGAGCGAGCCCGGTGCGACCTCTAAAGAACTGATCGCGTTGGAGCTGACCGATGACGCGTGGCTGTTCGATCAGGAACGCACCAAGCCGGCTGGGTGGCTCGAGTACTCGATGCGGGTTTACCCCGGTTTTTTTGTTGACGGGGGGGTTCAGCGTGATATCTACCTCGACCACGCCCACCCCGTTCAGCGGTGGCAGTACGTCGCGCTGGTCAAGCAGGACGACGTGATCACGGTCTACCTCGACGGCAGACGCGTTGAAGAAATGCCACATGCCTTCGGGCCGATCAGCCCGGCGAGCGTCCGGATAGGGCGCACATTCGATTTTGCATTCGAAGACCGGGAGAAGGACCCGGGCTTCAAAACACCGCCCCGCCCGTTTATGGGCCGCATGGACGAGGTCGCGATCTATGACAAGCCTTTGACCGCCGCGCAGATCGCCCGGCATTACGACCTGGCCACAGGCCAGCATTCACCCTGACTCCGTTTTTGAATAACCGCCCCTCTGCGGGCACCCGTGCAACGTCGCACGAACCGATTCACTTCACCCCTGTTACCACCTTAGGAGGTTAACCATGACTCGTTTCTTCACCACCGCTTCGCTGATCGCCGTTTCTTTCACCGCCGCCCAGGCCTCGGCCGACCTGGTCGACCACTGGACCTTCGACTCGGCGGATACCAGCGGCAACACCGCGTTCGATACCGCCGGCCTCAGTGCGAACAACGCGGTTGCTCCGGACACGGCGGTGTACGCCGCCGGCTTCCTCGGAGACGGTGCCGCGTCGTTTACGACCGCCGGCAGCTCCATTTTCAATGTCGCCAGCCTTGAACTTTCGAATGAAACCGAGATCACGATCTCGATGTGGGTTCAGAACGAGGCTACCCAGGAGACAGATGGCAGCCCTCAACCCAACAACAACAACAACAACGGGCTCTTTGTAAGCCGCGACTCGTCTATCCAGCGGACAACGAATACCTTCAACGGCCAATTCTGGGGTCTTAACCTGGAGCGAGAGAATAACACCGGCGACTTCACAGTCCGCGGCAATAGCACGGGTGCCACGCGAGCCGAAGACATCCCCGTCAGCGTGCTCACAGAGTGGACGCACATCGCGTTCACCTGGACGGGCGACGGTGTGGCGAATTCAAGCGACCCGACAGCCGTTTACATCAACGGTGTTTTGGAACAGGCCGCTTCGGTTAACGCCGATGTCTACCTCGGCGGCTCGTGGACCATCGGTCACGACCCGAGCAACGGCGGCCGAGACTACAACGGCCTGATCGACGACCTCGCGATCTTCGATGAGGCACTGACAGCTCAAGAAGTTGCGGCGCTCTACAACGACGGCCTGAACGGCCTCAACGCCGCCGGCGTCCCCGAGCCCGGCTCGCTCGCGCTGCTCGGCCTCGGCGGCCTGCTGATCGCCCGCCGTCGCCGCGGCTAACTTTGATCCTCCTTCAAGGCCGCGGGCCGTTGAGAGACGGCCGGCGGTTTTCGCCCGCTCCTACCGGGGTGGGCAACGCCTTCATTGATTTGTACCGCTTGAAGAGGACCCGATCATGCACCTTCAGACCAGGCGCGGCTTCACGCTCATCGAACTGCTTGTGGTTGTCTCGATCATCGCGCTCCTGATCGCGATCCTGCTGCCGGCACTCGGCGCGGCGCGCGAGTCGGCGAAGACGACGCAGTGCCTGTCGAACCTCAGACAGATGGCCACGACCAGCTACGCCGTCGCGACCGACGGCAAGGGCGTGCTGACCACGCCGTACAAGATCCCCGACCCCCAGCGTGATTTCGTTCCCCTGTCGATGGGCAAAACGGACTGGGAGCTCTGGCAGAGCTACGGCCACGGCCCGGAGCTGATGACCTGCCCCGACCGGTCCTGGGAGCCGGTGATCGTCGGCACCGGGCTCGGGCTCTTGGAGCAGTACCGGCACCACTACAAGTACATGGGCGGCTACGAGTACTGGACCGAAGGCTCGAATCAGCCGGGCGTCGAGTTCGATGACCCGCCGAGCGTCCGCGACATGGGCGATATGTCGTCGCGGCGCGTGCTGGGCAGCGATTTCCTTCTCGCGACCGACAACAACTGGCGGACCGAGGTGACCGGCGCGGACGACCCGTGGGACGTCGACCCGGCGCCCCATGGCATCGGGAACGAGGCGACCGGCTCGCCCAGAGGCGGCAACCAGGTCATGGGCGACGGGTCCGGCTCCTGGTTCGACTACTCCGACATGGTGGGGCTGTACTCCTGGGGCTGGCCGACCCGCCTGAGCTGGGTCTTCCAGGAAGACCTGCCCGAGGGCGTGGCCTGGCAGAACCCGACGGATGACTAAAGACCCGGCAATCGTTTTTAACTTGATCGAGGAATACCACCATTGAAAAAGCCCGCATTCACACTCATCGAACTGCTCGTTGTCATCTCTATCATCGCGCTCTTGATCGCGATCCTCCTGCCCGCGCTGGGCTCGGCGCGTGAGGCGGCGCGGGCGGCGGTCTGCCAGTCCAACCAGCGGCAGATCATGACCAGCTTCTACACGTACGCCCAGGACTTCAAAGACGTCGTGCCCCACAGCGACGGCACGTTCGAGAACGGCGGGCCCATCACGTGGAACGACCGGCTCGGGCTGGGTGGGTACGACGGCCGGAATATCACGCAGGCTCAGGCCCAGGGTTCGGGCGACAACAACCCGGTCTACGAATACGACAGCGCCCAGTACAAGTGCCCCTCCGACAACCTGGCACGCAGCGTCGCGGGCGCGGCGGAGGACGACTGGCTCAGCTACCAGCCGACCGGGCTGCGGGATGTCAGGACGCCGACCACCGGGACCTACACAAGGATGCCGGGCATCTGCGGGGACAACCAGCCCGGCACCGGCCCGGTTCAGATTAACGCGCGGCAGCTCTCGGAGATCAGGAACACCACCGGCGTGGCGTTGATCATGGACTCGATCCGGACCGACATCGGCGTCGTCGGCCACCAGGCCAACATCTTCGTCCGGGCTAATTTCATCAACAGCGGCAACCCCGCGCTGGAGGTGACCTTCGACATCCACCGCGAGCGGGGCAACGTGACCTTTGTAGACGGTCACACCGAGCAGCTCGAGCGGAAAGCCCTGCTGGAAGGCGCGGCGGACCCGGTGGGTTTGACCGATTTGCGCGGCTCGCTGTTTGATGCCGAGCGGAACTGATTTTCATAAGGAGACCCACGATGCCACTTCGATTGAACCGGGCTTTCACGCTGATTGAACTCCTTGTTGTCGTATCCATCATCGCGCTCTTGATCGCGATTTTGTTGCCGGCACTGAGTAAAGCGCGTGAGGCGGCGCAGGTCTCGCAGTGCCTCAGCAATCACCGCCAGGTTTCTGCCGCCCTGGTCAGCATGTCGACCGACCTCGGGCGGGTGCCGGTCCATGAGCGTCACAGCAACCAGGTCATGTCGTTCACCTCGCCCGGTGGGGCCACGGATGTGCGTGTGGAATACGAGAAGTACCTGACAACGCACAAGGTTTTCTATTGCCCGGCGGATAAGACGGGGGACTTGAACCCCGACACCTGGCTGACCGCCGGGCCGAACGAGGCGGTGTTTGTGAGCATCGCGGTCATGGCGACGTACGAGGCCGAGGGCACGCCGGATATCTACGGCGTCACGCGGTGGACACGCCTGCCAACGCCGCCGAACATTGGCCGCAGGAGCAACCGACCGCGCAACCTCGAAGAGGCGACGAATCCGTCCGAGATCGGGATGACGACGGACAGCCAGCAGTCCTACAACGAGGATGGTGAACTGAGCTACCCCGGGCTGGCGAACTGGAGCGAGTCGTACAAGGGCAACTTCCCGCACCGCGACAACAATAACGGCTGGTACGGGACATCGACCGCGTTCTATGACGGGCACGCCGAGTTCGGATTGAGGGGCGATATCGTAGAGGACGAGTCAGACCCTATTGCGAGTGCTGAGTACATCATGTTTGATACGAGGCCCAGCAATCAGACACCGGCGTGGTGGTAAGGTTATACTGTCGGCAGACATTCTTGAAGGAGGCCAACCCCTGACGAGGCCTCTTATGTCTAGACAACACAATCGTTTTTCTCGCCGCAGGTTCCTTGCGGCCGCTGCCGCTGCGTCTGTTGCCCCGACCATGCTCACCGGGCGTTCGTGGGCGCAGGCGACCGCGAACAATCAGCTCGGGGTCCTTTCGATCGGGTCGGGCTTCCGCGGCAAGTCGACGGTCATGAACTACTTCATGAAGGACAAGGCCTTCCGCGTCGTCGCGATCGCCGAGTGCGATAAGAGCCGGCTGGACCACCACGTTGATCAGGTCAACAAGTTCAACGGCGCGAAGGACTGCCGGGGCGCGCTCAACTACCTCGACCTGATTGACAGCCCGGACATCGACGTGGTGGTGATCAACACGCCGGACCACTGGCACACGATCCCGGCGATGCACGCGGCGCTGCTGGGCAAGCACGTCTACGCCGAGAAGCCGCTGACGCTGAACCTCCGCGAGTCGCAGCAGGTCATCAAGGCGCAGGCGAAGCACGGTGTCTGCTTCCAGACGGGAAGCCAGCAGCGGACCGAGTACCGCGGCGTGTTTATCACGGCGGTGGAGTACGTGCTCAACGGCCGGCTGGGCAAGGTGATGCGTGCCGAGTGCGGCTGCGGCGACCCGGCGGTGCCCTGCGACCTGCCGACAGAGGACGTCCCCGAGGGCCTGGACTGGGGCCTCTGGCAAGGGCCCGCGCCCGAGCGGGGCTACCACCCGGACCTGAGCCCGCGCGGGGTGCACAAGCACTACCCCGCGTTCCGCCGGTACGAAGAGTACGCCGGCGGGATGCTCGCCGACTTCGGGGCGCACATGTTCGACATCGCGCAGTGGGGCATGGGCAAGGACCGCGAGAGCCCGGTGAGGGTTGTTGCGCCAAAAGAAGAAGGTGCAAAGCGCGGCGCGACGATGGTCTACGCGGATGGCAAGGAGATTGTGCACGCGCCCGGGCCTTACAACTGCAAGTTCATCGGCGAGCGCGGCAGCATCACGGTCGGGCGCAGGGGGGTCGCCTCCGAGCCCGCATCGATCCTGCAGGAGCCGCTGACCGATAGCGATATCCGTTTGCCCCGGCCGAAGAACCACGGCGTGGACATGCGTGAAGCGATCAAGGCGGGCACACAGCCTTCCTGCGATGTTGAAATCGGCGCGCGGACCTCGGCGTTGTGCCACCTGGCCAACGTCGCGTACGACGTCAAGGAAGAACTTGCTTTCGACCCCGAGAACTGGACGTTCAAGGGCAGCGAGGCGGCGAACGCGAAGCTGGACTACGGCCAGCGGCGTGAGGGGTTCGAGCTGCCCGAGATCGATTAAGCCGCGCTGCATCACTGCCCTGGCTCCCTCTCCCTCCCAGGGAGAGGGTTGGGGTGCGGTATCACCATAGAAATGTTGAATAAGCCGAAGCGGATCTCACGCCCCACCCTCATCCCCCGCCCCCTCCCCGGGAGGGGGAAGGAGCCCCGGCCGTGCCATAAACAACGCCAATGACTCTAGACGGAGAAGCATCCATGACTCGGAAATCAATCGCACCCCTTGCGGTCGCCTGCATCGCAGTGATCGGGCTTGGGCTTCTGCCCCACTCGCACGCCGACGAGAAGGCCGAGCAACACACGCCGCATAACACGCCGCCCGAGGGCTGGGTCGCGCTGTTCGATGGCGAGACATTGGACGGCTGGAAGGCGATGAGCGGCGAGGCGTTGTACACCGTCGAAGACGGGACCATCCTTGGTACCACGGTCAAGAACACGCCCAACTCGTTCCTGTGCACCGAGAAGAGCTACAAAGACTTTGAGCTGACCTTCGAGGTCCTGCTGCACGACCGGCAGCTCAACTCGGGCTGCCAGGTCCGCTCGCAGGTCATCGACGACAACACGGACAAGTACAAGCACGGCCGGATCGGCGGGCCGCAGATCGAGATCGCGATGGGCCCCGGTTTCTCGGGCGACTGCTTCATGGAGGGGATCGGCGGCTGGCCCTCGCTGTATGTGGATGGCAAGGAGGTGCAGGGCGGAGCGCGCGAGGCCCGCCGGCACAAGCACTTCAAGAACAGCGGCTGGAACCACTTCCGCGTGAAGGTCGTCGGCGACCACTACCAGACATGGGTCAACGGCGAGGAGGTGGCCGATTTTGTGATGCTGGACAAGCACCGCGAGCGGTTCGCCGAGGGCGTGATCGGTCTGCAGGTCCACGCTGTTCAGGACCGTGGCCCGTTCCGTGTCCGCTGGCGGAACCTCTACCTCAGAGAGATAGCGCGCTAGAGGGCGGGGCTGTGTATCGGTGGCTCTGGCGCGGCACACGCGGTGCGGTGATTCGGGGTGGTATGAGGTTGACGGCTCGCGTATTGGCTTGTTGGTACAGGTCGTTCGGCGTTGGTGTACGGGTTGTGCGCGCGGGGCTGGGGGTTGGGGTTTGATTGAGGCGTGGTTGATTGACCCAGCCCACGTTCAACGAACGTGGGCCTGGGGATGCACCTGCGCGGCGGCGCGCCGGTTGTGCGCGATAGGGTGTTGTGCTTTGATTGAAGGCGGCCGGTGAGCCTTTACGCACTTTTGGACCCGGCCCTGTACGGCTGGGTGCGCACAGGTTCAAGTGTGCCACGGTTTGCTTGGCGCTCTTGGCGTCCTTGGATGGATTGATGCTACACCCGGCCGATCTTCTCTTCGTTGCGGTGCCGCAGGCGGTACTGCCTTGGGGTCAGGTCCTCGACGCGGTTGAAGGTCTGGTGCAGCTGGCGCGCCCCGGCCAGGCCGACCTCGGTCGCGATCGTGTCCAGGGTGTCGTCGGTCTCGATCAGGAGGCGCTTGATGTGGCGGACGCGGACGCGCTGGATCTCCTCGCGTATCGATCGGCGGAGGTTCTTGGCGAACGCGCGTTTGAGCCCGGGGCGGGTCATGCGCGTCGCCTCGACGACGTCGTCTACGCCGATGGGCCTGTGGTAGTTGGACGCGATAAAGGCGACGGCTTTGGCGACCTCGGGGTGGTCGGTGGCGACGACATCGGTCGATCGCCGGGTGACCACGCCGGAGGTGGGGAAGACTGCCATCCCCGGGCTGGCAGCCTTGCCGTCCATCAACGCGTCGAGCATGCGGCAGGCCTCGTACGCCCAAGCCTCCATGTCGAGCATGACCGACGACAGCGGGGTGCTCAACGACTCGCAGACGAGGGTGTTGTTGTTGATGCCGAGCACGGCGACTTCTTCGGGGACGTTGAGCCCGACGCGTTGGCAGGCCTCGAGGACCTTGAGGCCCCACTCGTCTGAGAAGCAGAGGACGCCGATCGGCCGGGGCAGGGTGAGCAGGTGCTCGCCGAGGTCTTGGGCGGCCTGTTGCCAGGCTTTTTTGTTGGCCTGGTTGGTGAACTCGGGGATCAGGTGGGCGTCGTGCCCTTGTTTGGCGAGGGTTTTGACGAAGGCTTCTTTCCGGATGCGGATGGGCGGGGTGTCTTTGTCGGGGAAGAAGGCGAAGTGGTGCAGCCCGCGCTCGAAGAAGTGGTCGCGGGCCTTGATGGCGATGTCGTACGGGTCGAACTCGAGCGAGGGCAGGCCGATGTCTTGGCCGAAGACGGAGAGGTCGACGGCGGGGAGGTGCAGGTCCTGCACGAAGTCGAGGTAATCGGGGTGGAGTTTGGTGCAGCCGAGCTTGCAGAGGATGCCATCTCCCTGCCAGCCGTGGGCAAACTCGTTGGACTGTGCCATGGTGGCGTCGAGGTGCCAGCCGTGCTCGAGGGCGTAGCGTGTGGCCCCCATGTGGGCGCGGTAGTCGTACCAGGCGAGCGCGAGCAGCACGGATCGCCGGGGCTTGCCGGGCTTGGTGGATTGGATCATTCCGCAGTCTCCAGATTCAGACAAACCAAAATAGCACTGATCCGATCCAAGATGTCACTGTGATGACATTTTTTTGATCTATGATGTAAATATGGCTGTGGGAGTGCATCCGTTCTTTCCGGCCCGCGCGATTTTTTATCAATCGTATGGGCTGGTATTTGCCGGGTATGTTGGACCGCTAAATGATGTTGAAGCCGCTCCAAAGATGGTTTTTTAGTCAGCAGGTCGTTGCCAGCTTGGCGGGGCTGGTGGTGCTGGGCTGTGTCTTTGCGTTGCTGTTGGCGCCGACCTACGCCGAGCCGGGTGCCGGGGTCAATCCCAGCGCGCCGGCCGCACCCGAGGACCCCGACGCGATCGCGTTCTTCGAGGAGAAGGTCCGGCCGATCCTCGACAAGCGGTGCATCAAGTGTCACGGTGGCAAGAGCACGCGTGGCGACTTCAGCATGGTCAGCCGGGAGGCGATGCTCAAAGGCGGGTTCAGCGGGGACGTGATCGACTTCCAAGAGCACGCCGAGAGCCTCTTCCTGGTCGCGATCAACTACACGGACGTGGACTACGAGATGCCGCCTTCGGGCAAGCTGCCTGTAGAGGAGATCGAGACGCTGACCAAGTGGGTTGCGGCGGGGCTGCCATGGACACCGGGTGAGAAGGGCCTGCTTGGCGATCCGGAGGCCGCGGGCGGTGGTGTGCCATCGATTGAAGAAGGCAAGGACTACTGGGCGTATAAGCCCGTCGTCAAGCCGGATGTGCCGGAGGTGGATGAGCTGTCGTGGGCCGAGCACCCGCTGGACGCCTTTATTTATGACAAGCTCGACGCGAGTGGGCTCGAGCCGAACGTGCCCGCCGATCGGGTCGCGTTGATCCGCCGGGCGTCGTACAACCTGACCGGCCTGCCGCCGACGCCCGACGAGGTCCAGGCTTTTCTGAATGACGACCGGCCCGGCGCGTGGGAGCGGGTGATCGATGGCTACCTGGCATCGCCGCACTACGGCGAGCACTGGGCGCGTCACTGGATGGACCTCGCGCGCTACGCCGAGACCAATGGCTACGAGCGCGACGGCAAGAAGCGGAACATCTGGCGGTATCGCGACTACCTCATCCGCGCCTTCAACGCCGACACGCCCTACGACCGGTTCATCAAAGAGCACGTGGCGGGTGACTTGCTGCCTGACCGTGACGCCGAGTCGTACATCGCAACAGGCTTTAACCGCCTCCAGATCTGGGATGACGAGCCGACGGATCGCGTCCAGGCCCGGGCGGACTATATCGGCGACATCGTGGACACAACGACCAGCGCGTTCCTCGCGACGACGGTCGCTTGTGCGAAATGTCACGACCACAAAAAGGACCCGATCACGCAGAGCGACTACTTCGCCCTGTACGCGTTCTTCAACAACATCCAGGAGCAGGTGCGTGGCCGAGACGATGCGATCTCGCTGAACCTGCGTGATGTGCCGACGACCGAGGCGCAGCGGGACGCGATTGCGGACTACGACCGGCGGGTCGCCGGGTTGAAGGGCGCGGTCGCCGAGGCCGAGCAGCGTTTTGTTGAGGCGGCCGGCCTTGATTTCAGTAAGAAGGGCGGGCTGGCACCGATCGCGCCGGACAGCCGTAAGGAGCATCAGCCCTGGCGTTTCGCGCTAGAGGACCCGGGCAAGGACTGGTCGGTTCAGCAATTTGATGACCGCGCTTGGCCGACCGCGGAGGGCGGGTTCGGGCACCGCATGGATCGGCCGTACTTCCCGAATGATTGGACGAGCGACAACATCTACCTGCGTCGTAATTTCCGTCTAACGCAGATCCCGCCGTCGCTGGTGCTGAGCATCACTTACCAGGGGCCGAGCGAGGTCTACATCAACGGGATCCGTGTCTACAAGACGAATGGACGGCGTGGGGCCGGCCCGAATCACAAGCAGTTTCAGCTGCCCGCCGACGCGTTGCGTGCGTTGGTGGTGGGCTCGAACTCGCTGGCGGTGAAGTCGAACGAGGGCGGCGGGCCGCAGCAGTTTATCGACGCGGGCCTTTATGAAGGCATTGTCAATGAGCGGTTTGCCTTGCGTTCGTCGATCGATTCGTCGGGCGAGGCCGTGCTTGGCGAGGAGGCGTATCAGGCCTACAAGGGCAAGCGCAGCGACCTCGAGAAGCTGATCAACGCCCCTGTCGCCAAGCCGTACCCCGCGATGGTCCTCAACGAGCGCGGCCGGGGCCTGCCCAAGCAGCAGGTGCACGAGCGTGGCAGCGCTCATGCGCTGGGCGAAGAGGTCCCGCCGCGATTCCCGCTGGTGATGGGCGGCGAGGTGCCGGACATTCCAAAACTGCCGAAAGACATCAACGCTAACGGGCGACGCCTCGCGCTGGCCGACTGGCTGGCCAGCGGAGACAACCCGCTGACCGCGCGGGTGATGGCCAACCGCATCTGGCAGCACCAGTTCGGCCGGGGCATCGTGCGGACGACCAGCGACTTCGGCCGGCTCGGCGAACGGCCGACGCACCCGGAACTGCTCGACTTCCTCGCCGCAACCTTTGTCGAGATGGACTGGTCGATCAAGGACCTCAATAAGTTCCTGATGACGAGCAAGGCGTTCCAGATGTCCAGCTCCGCGCAGCAAGCCGGCCTTGAAAAAGACCCGAACAACGACCTGTTCTGGCGGTACGACATGCGTCGGCTGACGGCGGAAGAGTTCCGCGACTCGCTGCTTGCCGTCAACGGCTCGCTGAACCCGAAGCAGTTCGGCCCGAGCATCTACACCAAGATGCCCAAGGAAGTGCTGGCCACGGCGTCGCGTCCGGGCAGCGCGTGGGGCACCTCGTCCGAGGCCGAGCGCGACCGCCGCAGCGTGTATATCCACATCAAGCGTTCGCTGCGCGAGCCGTTGCTGGCGGCCTTGGACCAGGCGGAGACCGACTCGCCCTGCCCGGTGCGTTTCGCGACGACCGTGCCGACACAGTCGTTGATCACGCTTAACAGCGAGGTGATGCAGGACGAGGCGATCGTGTTTGCCGATTACTTGAAGAAAGAGGCCGGCCCCGAGCTGGCCGACCAGGTCCGGCTGGGCCTGGAACTGGTGCTGACGCGTGAGCCGACGGAGAAGGAGATCGAAACGAACGTGGCCTTCGTGGAGAAGGTCAAGCGTGAGCACGGGCTCGATGCCGATCGTGCACTGAAACTGTTTTGTTTAGTAGCGTACAACCTCAACGAGTTTGTTTACTTGGACTGATGGGTAGGACAGGCATTCCTGCCTGTCAGCAGGGCGAAGCCCTGAGAGAAAACGGGTTCGGCTTCGCCGATTAACAGGCAGGAATGCCTGTCCTACCGAGTGACAGGAGTTTTTCATGGCAGATCACAAGCAAGCCAATTTCTGCGGCCGGACGCGTCGCGAGTTCCTCTGGCAGGCCGGGGGCGGTTTCGGCGCGGTCGCGCTGGCGAGCCTGCTCGGCCCGAATTGGATCAGACAGCAGGCGGTCGCCGCGGACGGTAGCGACTACAAGAACCCGCTTGCGCCCAAGGCCCCGCCGCTGCCCGCGAAGGCCAAGAGCGTCATCTTCCTCTTCATGTACGGGGGCCCGAGCCAGATCGATACGTTCGACTACAAGCCCAACATGTACGGCATGGACGGCAAGACGGTCGCGGTGAAAACATTCGGTCGGGGCGGACACCGCAACGAGGGGCGCATTGTCGAGCCGCGCTGGAAGTTCAACCAGTACGGCGAGTGCGGGAAGTACGTGTCGGACCTGTTCCCGCACGTCGGTAAGCACGTCGATGACATCGCGTTTGTCCACTCGATGTACGCGGACTCGCCGCTGCACGGCAGCGCGCTGCTCATGATGAACTGCGGGCGGATCTTGTCCGGCCACCCGTCGCTGGGCTCGTGGGTGAACTACGGCCTGGGCACGGAGAACGAGAACCTGCCGGGCTACGTCGTGATGCTCGACGACAGCGGCGGCCCGATCAGCGGCGCGAAGAACTGGACCAGCGGGTACATGCCCGCCAGCTACCAGGGTGTTGTCGTGAACGCGACGGGCACGCCGATCTTGTCGCTGGATTCGCCCAAGGGTGTGACGCCCGCGTTGCAGCGAGAGATGATCGACCACCTCAACGCGCAGAACGCGGCACACGCGGCGACGCGAGCGGACAACTCGAACCTCGCCGCTCGGATCAACAGCTTCGAGCTGGCCTACCGCATGCAGGCCGAGGCCCCCGAGGCGGTGGCGATCGACAGCGAAGACGAGAAGACCAAGGAGATGTACGGGCTGAACGACAAGCGGACCCAGCAGTACGGCCGGAAGTGCCTGCTCGCTCGACGCCTGGTCGAGCGCGGCGTGCGGTTTATCCAGGTCTACTCAGGCGGTGCGCACAACGACCACAACTGGGACGCGCACGGCGACCTCGAGCACAACCACAACCTCCACGCCGGGGCGACCGACCAGCCGATCGCGGCGCTCCTGACCGACCTCAAGCGCCGCGGCATGCTCGACGAGACCCTGGTCGTCTGGGGCGGCGAGTTCGGCAGGCAGCCCACGGCAGAATACGCGCAGGGCAGCGGCCGCGACCACAACAGCTACGGCTTCACGATGTGGATGGCCGGCGGCGGGATCAAGGGCGGCGTCAGCGTCGGCGAGACCGACGAACTCGGCAGTCAAGCCATCACCCACCGGTTCCATGTCAAGAACCTGCACGCGACGATCCTGCGGCAGCTGGGCCACGACCCTAACGCGCTGACCTACTTCCACAACGGCTTGGATGAGAGCCTGGTCGGGGTCGAGGGTGCCGAGCCGATCCACCAGATCATCTGACGCAGTCGTTTCAATCTGGTTTCTGCTGTTTACCGGGCGACGCGCGCTGTATATTGCAGCCGCGATCCCCGTCAGACCGGTATGTGATTGTGAGGAAATCCGTGATGAAACGCCTGTTCAGCCTGTTTTTGCTTCTTTTCGTGGTTCCCACATTCGCGGCGGACCGCCCCAACGTCATCCTCATCATCACCGACGACCAGGGCTACGGCGACGTCGGGGCGCATGGCAACACCATCCTCAAGACACCGAACCTCGACGTGCTGCACAGCCAGTCGATCCGGCTGACCGACTACCACACGGACCCGACCTGCTCGCCGACGCGTAGCGCGCTGATGACCGGGCGGTACTCGACGCGGGTCGGGGTCTGGCACACGATCAACGGCCGATCGATGCTGCCGAGCGAGGAGCTGACACTCGCCGAGGTCTTCAAGGCCAACGGCTACAAGACGGGTATGTTCGGCAAGTGGCACCTGGGTGATAACGCCCCGATGCGCCCGATGGACCAGGGCTTTGAACACGTCGTCTGGCACAAGGGCGGCGGCGTTGGGCAGGGGCCGGACTACTTCGGCAACGACTACTTCGATGATACGTACGAGGTCAATGGCGTCAAGACCGAGTTCGAAGGCTACTGCACCGACATCTGGTTCAGCGAAACGATGAAGTTCATCGACAAGGCGAAGGAAAAAAACAAGCCCTTCTTCGCCTACCTCTCAACCAACGCGCCGCACGGGCCTTTCATCGTTGCCGATAAGTACAGCGACCCTTATGAGAAACTCGGCGTGCCAACGACCAACGCGAAGTTCTACGGCATGATCGCCAACATTGATGAGAACCTCGGTAAGCTGCGGCACTTCCTCGACGAGCGGGGCCTCGCCGAGAACACGCTATTGATCTATACGACCGACAACGGCACGGCCCGCGGGGTGTTCCAGAACAAGCAGAAGAAGAGCATCAAGGGCTTCAACGCCGGGATGCGGGCGCAGAAGGGCTCGATGTACGACGGCGGTCACCGCGTGCCGTTCTTCATGCACTGGCCCAAGGGCGGGATGACCGGTGGCAAGGACATCGATGCGCTGGTTGCCCATATTGATGTGCTGCCGACCATCGGTGACATGCTGCAGCTCGAGTTTCCCGGGGTAGTCAAGCCTTTGGACGGCCTGTCGCTCAAGCGTTTGATTGAAGGTGACAAGGACGCGCTGCCAGATCGGACGATCTTCACCGCGACGCAGAGGCAGTTTGTTCCGCCCAAGTGGGAGCGTTCCGTCGCGATGCGTGGCAAGTGGCGTCTGGTCGATGGCAAGGCGCTGTACAACATCAAGCTAGACCCCGGCCAGCAGAACGACATGGCCGGCGAGCACGCAGGGTTGGTGCAGCTTATGCGGCGGGACTACGAGGCGTGGTGGGAAGAGATGCGGCCCTCGTTTGAGAAGATCGCTCGTTACGACCTGGGCGGTGCGGAGAACCCGACGACGCTAATGAGCCACGACTGGCTGATGGAGAAGGGGATCGCGCCGTGGAACCAGAACGCGGTGCGTGGCAACACACTAAGCAACGGGCCGTTCATGGTCAACGTGGTCAAGGCGGGCAAGTACCGCATCACGCCGATGCGTTGGCCAGCGTATATGGATCAGCCATCGGGAGTGGTGAAGGCTAAGGTTGTCGTCACGCCACACATCACAACTGGAACGCCCGCATCGCTTGGCATTGAAGAACAGGCTGACCCAACGAAGCCAGTGCAATCGTTTGTGCTGGATTTGCCTAAAGGCCCTGCGGCTCTGACCACCATCCTGACCCGCGAAGACGGCAAAACTTTTGGCGCCTACTTCGTCAAGATCGAATACCTCGGAGAAGCAGAGTGATGAACCAACGATTGTGTAAGAGGCCAAGTCATCAGGGGGACAGGCATTCTTGCCTGTCATCAAGCCGAAGGCTTGAAACCCAAATGAACTCATTCGGCTTCGCCGAACCGACAGGCAGCAATGCCTGTCCCCCTATTCTAATTTTGCTTGCTCTTTGTTTCAGCTTGATTGCGCTGGCATCGCCAACCTTCGCCGCCGATCAGCCCTTCGACAAAGCTCGGGGTAAACCCAACGTCATCTTCATCCTCACCGATGACCAGGGCTACGGCGACATCGCGGCGCTGGGCAACCCCGTCCTCAAGACCCCGAATATGGACAAGCTGCACAGCGAGTCCATCCGGCTGACCGACTACCACACCGACCCGACCTGCTCGCCGACGCGCGCGGCGCTGCTCACCGGGCGGTACTCGACCCGGGTCGGCGTCACGCACACGATCAACGGTCGGTCGCTGCTGCCCGGCGAAGCGTTGACCCTGGCCGAGGTGTTCAAGGCCAACGGCTACCGCACCGGCATGTTCGGCAAGTGGCACCTCGGCGCCAACGCGCCCATGCGCCCGATGGACCAGGGCTTCGACTACTGCGTCTGGTCGCCCGGCGGGGCGGTGAACCAGGGCGCGAACTGGCTCGGCAACGACTGCTTCGACGACACCTACAAGGTCAACGACAAGTGGCACACGTTCCCCGGCTACCACACGGATGTCTGGTACCGCGAGGCGATGACATTCATCGAAGACACGAAGCAGCACCGCGACCAGCCGTTCTTCATCTACCTGCCCACCACCGCGGTGCACGACCCGTGGAACATCGAGGACGAGAAAGCAGAGCTCTACCTCGACAAGGGCGTCCCGCCGACCATGGCGAAGTTCTACGCGATGATCGAAAACATCGATGACAACCTCGGCCAGCTACGCGAGTTCCTCGACGACAAGGGCCTCTCTGAGAACACGATCCTGATCTACACCTGCGACAACGGCACGACCGCGGGGTGGATCGACCGTGACAGCGGCTTCGAGTATTTCAACGCGGGGATGCGCGGCTGGAAGGGCTCGCACTACGAGGGCGGGCACCGCGTGCCGTTCTTTATGCATTGGCCCGCTGGCGGGATGGACGAGGGCCGGGACATCGACACCCTGACCGCGCACTTCGACGTGATGCCGACGCTGATCGACCTGCTCCAGTTCGACAAGCCCGAAGGCCCGGAACTCGATGGCTTTTCGTGGAAGGGCCTGATCGAAGGCGATGCGGACGCGCTGCCCGAGCGGACCATTGTCGTCGGCGTGCAGCGGCGGTACGAGCCGAAGAAGTGGGACCGCACCGTCGCGATGAAGGGCCCTTGGCGGCTGGTCGACGGCAAGGCCCTCTACCACATCCGCAAGGACCCCGGCCAGCAGAATGACTTGTCAGACAAGCGGCCGGAGGAAGTCGCCATGATGCGGCAGGACTACGGCATGTGGTGGGCGGACATGGAGCCGTCGCATGGCATTGTCGCGCGGTTCGACCTCGGCGGCGCGGAGAACCCGACCACGCTGATGAGCCACGACTGGTACATGAACGAGGGCGAAGGCGACTCGGCGTGGCACCACGCTTACGTGCAGCGCAACGAGCTTCGCAACGGTTCGTTCGCGGTGAACATCAAGCAAGCGGGCAAGTACCGGATCACGCCGATGCGTTGGCCGGCGTACGTGGACAAGCCGTCGGGCTGTGTAAAGGCTGATGTCTTCTTTACGCTTGAAAATAGCGGGAAGGGGCAACAATGGACCACAGAGCCAAACGCCCCAATCGGCCCCGCCGTGATTGAATTGCCTGTTGGACCGGCCGAACTAAAGTCGACCCTCACCCGCGAAGACGGCAAGACCTTCGGAGCGTACTACGTCAAGATCGAGTACCTCGGTGAAGATGAAGAAGAATGATCGGTAGGACAGGCATTCCTGCCTGTCAACAAGCCGAAGGCTTGAACAAGATGATGTAATCAAACTGGTTTCGGCTAAGCCGAATCGACAGGCAGGAATGCCTGTCTTACCCGAGAAAGATAAAAACCCCGGAGGCCCACGATGACACAATCCTTCAACCACCCCACCCGTCGTCAGGTCCTCGCCGGCCTGACCGCGGCCGCGGCGCTCGGCCCGGTGATGCTGACCGGCCGGTCCTGGGCGCGGGCCAGCGCGAACGACAAGATGGGCGCTGTCCTTATCGGCGCGGGCAAGCGCGGCGCCGACCGGCTGCTCGGCCAGTTCCTCAACCACCCGAAGCTGAAGCTGCTTGCGATCGCCGAGGTCGATACCGACCGCCGTGAGCATTACACCGCGTTGGCCAATAAGCACTACGGCGGCGAGGCCTGCGTCGGCGTCAATGACTACCGCGACATCCTCGACCGTAACGACATCGATATCGCCCTGATTTTCACCCCCGACCACTGGCACACCATCCCCGCGGTACACGCGATGGAGAAGGGCATGCACGTCTACGCGGAGAAGCCGTTGACCCTGAACCTGCTCGAGTCGCAGCGCATCATCGAGGCGCAGAAGAAGTCGGGCGTGACCTTCCAGACCGGCAGCCAGCAGCGCAGCGAGTTCGGTGGCCGTTTTCTCAAGGCCGCGGAGTACGTCGTCAACGGCCGGCTGGGCAAGTGTAATTTCGCGGAGGTCGGCTGCGGCGACCCTGCGATCCCCTGCGACCTGCCGACCGAGGACAAGCCCGCGGGCCTGGACTGGGGCCTCTGGCTCGGGCCCGCCCCGATGCGCGGCTATCACCCCGCCCTCAGCCCGCGCGGCGTGCATAAGAACTTCCCCGCCTTCCGCCGGTACGAGGAGTACGCCGGCGGCCAACTCGCCGACTTCGGCGCCCACATGTTCGATATCGCCCAGTGGGCGTTCGGCAAGGACCGCGAGAGCCCGGTCACCGTCACCCCGCCTAAGGAGGAGGGCGCGAAGCGCGGCGTCGAGATGACCTACGCCGATGGCACCAAGATGGTCCACGCATCGATCGGCAACGGCGTCAGGTTCATCGGCCAGAAGGGCACCCTCCACGCTACCCGCGGCAGCCTCAAGTCCGAGCCCGCGTCGATCCTCCAAGAGCCGCTGACCGACAGCGATACCCGCCTGCACACCCCGATGAACCACCTCAACAACTTCACCGACTGCATCGGCACCGACACGCAGCCGGTCTGCGATGCCGAGGTCGGTGCCCGCACCGCGGCGCTGTGCCACCTGGCCAACATCGCCTACGACGTGAAGCAGGACGAGCTGAAATTTGATGGCGAGGCCTGGAAGTTCACTAACTCCGAGGCCGCGAACGCGAGGCTCGACTACGCGGAGCGGCGTAAAGGTTTTGAGCTGCCGATGGTGGAGTAAGCGGGCTCTTGCAAAGTTCTTTCGGGAGGGCGAGGCTCCCACCGAAAGTCGGCGCGGCGGTGTCGGCGAACTTCATCGAGATCCCCGAGGGCGTCAGCTTCAACGCCTGAGCCCTTTCGATCGCCCGCAAACACATCCACCCACAAGCGGTACCGTGCCAACCAGCACGACAAGCACGTCTTCAAGAGCGATGCGCTCGAGGCGCTGGCCGGGGCGTATGACCGCCTGTCGGATTCCAGCGATGGCATGCGTGCCGCGCTGGAGCAGTGCCTCGACCTGCTGCACCGCCTTGATGCCAAGCCGCCCGCCTGGGTAAAGCGTGACGACAGCCCGACCCCCATGCGGGTGGGTCTGGACTTCGGGCCTTCGTTCGAACAAAACACGCTCGCGCTCGGCCCGGGCAACTCGGTCGATCAGATGCTCAAGGTCTGGAAGCGCAACCGCCCGGTCACAGACACAGCCACGATCGCCGAGGCCATGTCGCATCTGTCATGTAACAAAGACCCAAACCCCAAGAGTAAAGCCCATGACCAGGCCAACGTTTTTAAACGCGACCACGCTCACCTCATTCGCCGCTGGATCAGCGGCGCTGTTCGGGTTCAGTGCACACGCCGCGACCATTACAACCGTGGGTGCCCTAAACACCAACGGCCGAACCCTTGTTGATCCAACAGGCAACTCACAGGGCCTGGCGGCCTATCAGGCCACGATCACTAACGCCTTCAGTTCTAACACGGGCGGCGTGTGGGACTTCGAAGACGTCAGCAATGGGTCATTCGGCAACGACCCCTGCATCGAGCAGGTCTGGGACTTCGCGATTAAGCGTGACGAGCAGACACCTTGATAAAGATCAACGTCGTAGCGCGCCACGGCGTATCGGTGTTGCGCTCCTTGGTATTGGGACTGATGCAGTCAGCCAAGGCACATTCGTTTCGCTTTCTTCGCGATTTGGCCGAGCGGGACCTCGGGCCCTGCCCGGATCGGCGTAACCCGCTGTCACATGGCCTGAGGCAGATTTTTTGTGCCGATTCTGTAACACCGCGTCTGAGTGGCGTATCATATAGATGAAGGAATATCGCATGGTGGTTCTATGCCTGTTCGACATGTCTTAGCGGCGGTCCTCCTCACGCTATCGTTGTGCGCGAATGTCATGGCTGAAGACCAGTCCGGTGCGTCGTTTAGCGCCCAGGAACTGGAGTTCTTCGAGAACAAGATCCGCCCGGTGCTGGCGAATAGCTGCTACGCGTGCCACTCCGTCGACCATCTTAAGGAAGGCTTGAAGGGACCTAAGGCCGGCATTCTGCTCGATAGCAGGCACGGCGTGCTTGATGCCAATATCGGTGATCCCGGGGACATCGAGGACAGCGACATCATCAACTCGGTCCGGTACAAGGGCCCGACCAAGCCGATGCCGCCGGACGGCAAGCTGCCGGACAACGTGATCAAGGACCTGGAGAAGTGGGTCGAGATGGGCATGCCCTGGCCGGACGAATCCGGTCCCACGGCGGCGGATTATTTCGACCTTGAAGAACGCAGGGCCGAGCATTGGGCGTGGCACATGCCCCGGCTGGTTGAGGACTTGCCAAAGGCGGCAGGGCTCGATGAGAAGGCCAACGTCATCGACCGCTTCGTTGAGGCGCGGCTGGAGGAGGAAGGGATCAAGCCCGGGCCCAGGGCGGACCGGGCGGTGCTGATCCGCCGGGTCACGCTGGACCTGATCGGGTTGCCGCCGACGCCCGAGGAGGTGCGGGCGTTTGTCAACGACGACTCGCCTAACGCGTACGAGGAGCTGGTCGACCGCCTGCTCGCGTCGCCGCGGTTTGGTGAGAAGTGGGCACGTCACTGGCTCGACCTGATGCGTTATGCGGAGAGCTACGGGCACGAGTTCGACTTCAGTATGCCGGACCCGTGGAAGTACCGCGACTACGTCATCCGCGCGTGGAACGACGACCTGGCGTACGACCGCTTTGTGAGAGAGCACATCGCCGGCGACCTGATCGAGCCGCGCATCCACCCCGAGACGCAGGTCAACGAGGCGATCAAGGCGACCGCGTGGTGGTTCCTGCACGAGCAAACCCATGCGCCGACCAACGTGCGCCAGCACGAGTCGGACCGCATGGACAACCAGATCGACGTGATGACCAAGTCGTTCCTGGGCATGACGGTCTCCTGTGCCCGCTGCCACGACCACAAGTTCGACGCAATTAGTGATGAGGACTACTACTCGCTGGTCGGCTTCATGCAGAGCTCGCGTCAGCAGGAGGCCTACCTCGACGTGGGCGGCAAGATCGAGGCGCAGATCGAGCGGGTCCGCGCCGCGGTGGACTACGGCCAGAAGCGGTTTGATCGGCTGAATGCGTCGTCGCTCGAGCCTACCGCCATCAATCACAACGAATCAACCCGGTTCGAAGACTTCAACAGCGGGTCGTTCAATGGCTGGCGCACGACCGGCTGGGCTTGGGGCGACAAGCCCACGACGCCCGGTCAGTGGGACCCGGCAAGCGGGAAGGCCGCGGCGGTCCTGCCAGGCGTCGCGCACAGCGGTTTGCTCGGCGACGAGGCCGTGGGCACGATCCGCAGCCCCGAGTTTGACTACACACAGAAAAACGTCTGGATGCTGGTCAAGGGCAAAGGCCAGGCCCGCATGATCATCGACAGCTACACGATGACCCGGTATAACCGTCTGCTCTTCGAAGGCCTCGACGTCAATATCGATACCAAGGGCAAGTGGCAGTGGATCAAGATCGGTGCCAACCGCGATCTTTATGTCACCAAGTCCCACAAAGGACCAGACGGCGATGTGCCCGATCACCGCGCCCACCTTGAGATCGTCGATGACTTTGCCGACGCGCACCTGATCGTCGACGAGATCAGCTTTGGCGATCGTGCCCCCAAGATGCCGGCCCCGGTCAACACCGAGTCCGTACGCCCCGGCGCGGACGCACAATTCGCCGAAGACACCGAGCGGTTCAGGCAGGCCTCGGCGGGCATGCCCAAGCCCCAGCGTGCGCTCGCGATCACCGATGGCACCCCCGAAGACAGCTACCTGCACATCCGTGGCGGCTGGACCGGCATCGGCGAAGACCTGCCGCGACGCTTCCTCACCGCGCTTGGCGGCGAAGAAGGCACGCCCGCACCTTCGGATGCCAGCGGCCGGGACGAACTTGCCCGCCGCATCACCGATCGGAGCAACCCGCTGACCGCGCGGGTGCAGGTCAACCGCCTGTGGCACCACCTCTTCGGCCGGGGTATCTCGCCGACGGTAGATAACCTTGGTGTCCTTGGCGTCGCGCCGAGCCATCCCGAGTTGTTAAACCACTTGGCTGTCGTCTTTATGGAGGAAGACGGCTGGTCGAACAAGACCATGATCAAGCGGATCGTGATGAGCAGCGCCTACCAGCGCGGCAGCGACAAGGCCGACAGCAACGCCGAGGGGAAAGACCCCACGAATATCCTGCTGCACCGGCAGAACATCCGCCGGATGACGTCCGAGACGCTGCGCGACTCGGTGCTCAAGGTTGCCGGCACGATCACGGACCAGCTCTACGGCCCGCCGGTCGGCGTGTACCTGACGCGGGAAATGCAGGGCCGAGGCCGACCCAGTGGCGGACCGCTGGATGGCCACGGGCGTAGAAGCATCTATGTCAGCGTACGCCGGAACTTCCTCTCGCCGATGATGCTGACCTTCGATGCACCGATCCCGTTCACCGCGATCGGTCGGCGGAATGTGACCAACGTGCCGGCCCAGTCGTTGACGCTCATGAACGACCCGTTCATCCACGACCAGTCTAAGAAGTGGGCCGCGTCGCTGGTGAAAGACGGCCTGACCGAGCCGGCCAAACGTATCGATTCGATCTTTCTCACCGCGACCGGCCAGGCCGCGAGCGATCAAGAGCGTGACGCCGCGCTCGCGTTCCTCAAGAAACAGGCCGAGCAGGGCAACTTGACCGACCAACAACTCATGGTCAATGTCGAGCTCTGGCAGCAGATGTGCCACGTGGCTTACAACCTCAAGGGTTTCCTCTTTATCCGTTAGGAGTTCGTGATGGGACACCACTGCAACCGATACATCAAGCAGCCGATCACGCGTCGGGAGATGTTGACGCGTTGCGCGACGGGCTTTGGCGGTGTCGCGCTCGCCGGGCTCCTGAGTGACAAGGCCTTCGGTGCGCCGCTCGGCGGTAAGGAGGCGCTCAACCCGCTGGCGCCCAAGCCCGGGCATCACGTGGCTAAGGCCAAGCACGTCATCTTCCTCTACATGGATGGCGGCCCGTCGCAGGTCGATACCTTCGACTACAAGCCCGACCTGACCAAGCACGCGGGCAAGAGCCCCTACGACGTGATGGAGCGCGTTGAGCCGACGCAGTTCGACAGCATCGGCAAGATCATGCCCTCGCCGTGGAAGTTCAAGCAGTACGGCGACTCGGGCGCGTGGGTCAGCGACCTGTTCCCGCACGTCGCAGAGTGCGTTGATGACATCGCGTTTGTTAAGTCGATGACCAGCAAGTTCCCCGAGCACACCTCGGCCAACTACTTCCTGCACACCGGCTTCGGCATCCAGGGCAAGCCGTCGATGGGCGCTTGGCTGGGCTACGGCCTTGGCACGGAGAATGACTCGCTGCCCGGGTTCGTCGTGCTCAACGGCGGGCTGATCCCGCCGGGCGGGCTGGACAACTTCAACTCCGGCTTCCTGCCCGCGTCGTACCAGGCCTCGGTCATGTCGCCGGGCGACAACCCGCTGGCGAACATCAAGCCGCGCGAGAGCGGCGGCGACCAGCGTGCGAAGCTGGATCTGCTCGGCGCGTTAGACCAGGCGATGATCGAAGCGGTTGGCGGCGACGATGCCCTCGAGTCCGCGGTCAACAACTACGAGACCGCCTACCGCATGCAGCGGGCCGTGCCCGAACTGGCCGATATCTCCGGCGAGAGCGAAGCGACCAAGGCGCTCTACGGGCTGGACCACAAGAATGAGCAGACCGCGACCTTCGCCCGCCAGTGCCTGCTCGCCCGCCGACTCGTCGAGCGTGGGGTGCGCTTCATCGAGCTGACCTGCCCCAAGGTGGGCGGCGACCGATGGGACCAGCACGGTAACCTCAAGTCCGGGCACGAGCAGAACTCCCTTGCGGTCGACCAGCCGATCGGCGCACTGCTCAAAGACCTTAAGCGCACCGGCCTGCTCGACGAGACGCTGGTCGTCTGGGGCGCCGAGTTCGGTCGAACCCCCTTTGCCCAAGGCAGCAACGGCCGGGACCACAACCCGACCGCCTACACGATGTGGATGGCCGGCGGCGGCGTCAAGGGCGGCGTCAGCGCCGGCGTGACCGACCAGTTCGGCTACAAGGTCGTTGACGACCGCTACGAGGTCCACGACCTGCACGCCACGATCCTGCACCTGATGGGCCTGGACCACGAACGGCTGACCTACCGGTTCTCCGGCCGGGACTTCAGCCTTACGGACGTGCACGGCCGGCTGATCGAGCCGATCCTGGCTTAACACGGTTTGCATATATAGCTCCGGGTGGAAACCCGGAGCAGCCATAATCGGTGCACGACGGATGCTGGGCAACTCGGCTCCAGACTGCTCCGGGTTTCCACCCGGAGCTATATCTTTATGCTTTTGGCTTGCTTCCTGGTCACGCCGACCCACGCCGAGCATCAAGGCCCCTGGCAGCGGCATACGATCGACAACAGTCCCAGGGGTGCCGACGGTGCTCACCTGTGGAGAGGCCGACAACCTTGGCGTCATCTGGTTCGAGAACCCGTACGTCAACGCGGGAGAAGAACAGCCGCGACGCTACGCGTCGCCGGTTTGCAGGGATCGCTTTCTCATGATCGTCCTGCGCGCATCGCATGGCAGCTACAAGTCAGTATGCCACACACAAAAAAACCGAGGCCTAAGCCTCGGCTCCGTGTGTTCGTTTCAGGCCGGCCCGATCAGGGCAGGGCGTATTCGGTCAGGCGGATATTCCGGTTGGTGAACCAGAGCGCTGCCCAGTCGTCGTGGATCTGACGCCAGGTGTTGTGGCGGTGCCGGGACTTAAAGTTGGTGAAGTCCTCTTCTGAGAGCGTCACGGACTGCAACTCGGGGGTCCAGTTGTCACGCAGCTGGGTCGAGGTAGTCAGTTGGCTGCTGCAGCCGCCGAGGACCAGGGTCACGGCGAGGAGGCACGAAGCAAGCAGGGGGGTACGGGTCATTGCAGTTCCTCTGACAGAAGGATGTTCAGCCCGAAGATTGTCACACGACGGGCCCGCTGTGTCAAACCCTAAATCGGGAATTGGTCTGGGTTTTCGTCAATTCGTGGACTGAGAAGGGTCGGCGACCGCTGCCAAAGGCCTCGAGGGCCTACTCCGCCTTGTCTGCCGCCTCTTCCTGGGGGGCGGGTGGCGGCGGAGGGGCTTGCTCGTCGTCTTCTTTGGCGGGCTTGGGCCTGAGCCGGATGATGACCTTGGTGCCGACGTCCGGGATCGCCTTGGTGCGGGGGGCCCAGACCTTGTCGTGGCTCTCGTTGGCGTCGGTGAGGGTATTGGGCAGGGTCAGGAGGTCGTCGCCGAAGTTCACCAGCGAGATCGCCGAGCCGTTGAGGTCGGCGTGGTAGACCTGCTTGTCCTGGAAGTCGGCGAACTGCGAACCGGCGAAGAGCCAGGTGTTGCCCTTCATCATCTCCTTGGTCTTGTTGTCCTGGACCCAGCGGTTGGCCGGGATCTCCCGCTCGACGCCGTCCACCTTGATCACGATCAGGACCTCGACCTCCGGTCCCTTCGCGGGCACAAGCTTAGGCGGGTCGAAGTCGCGGTCGTACCACAGGGGTTTGCCTGGCTCCAGGCCCAGCAGCAGGAGCCCGAGGTGCATCGTCGAGGGCATCGCGTCGATGACAAGGATCGATTCGTGCTCACGCGTGTCCCGGGTGCAAGCAAACATCTCAAGAAACTCGCCGCGTCGCAGGCAGACGGTCGCTTCGACATCGACGTGTTTTTTATCCGCGTTGATGGTGACGCCGTTGTCCTGGTCGTTGACCTGCTTGATCGCTTCGGCGATCGGATCGACTTCCTGCTCGGGTGCGTCTTCCTGTGAATAGGCGGGACCACCAAGCCAGAAAGACGCGGTCAACAGGCAGCAGGCGGCGATCCAGAACGTGCGCATGGCGGGGCTCCCATGGGTTTGGCGTTTAAACTTTACCATAGAGTCTTTTTGAAAAAGCTCTGCACCCTTTGCATCGGATAACGGACCCATGGACCAAAACGAACCTCTCGGCGCGGATCGATTGACGTGGGCGGTGCTGCTGGCCCGGTGGATGGATTTCGCCCGCAGCGCGGTCGCCTTGCCCGAGGACGGCCGGCCGGGCCTGATCCGCCAGTCCGTGACGGACATTATCACGCTGCAGGCGGTGTGGTTCGCGTTAAAACAGATGGATGACCTCAGCGACGTTGAGCGTGCCCTGGGCTTAGACCGCGCGGGTGTGCTGATCCAGCGGCACCGCGACGCGATCCAAACCCGCTTCAACGGCCAACCCCTGCCCGAAGACCTTCAATCCTTGATGGACGATGTCTGGGAAGCCTATAGCGAGATTCAAGATCAATAAAGCAAGCTGTTAAAATAGTTTGTAGTGAATATGAGAAAATCATGAGCAATCGCTTGACCCAATCTCATCTGTGCCTATAGTTGTAATGTATTAGATGTGCCCCCGGAAGCTCGCGTCGGCGCCTAGCGGCTGCTGACGCGGGTTTTTTTATTGCGCGGCATGCATCCTGTACCGCTCAACTCGGCTCGTCTAGCGGGCTGAGGCCGATCTTGATCGAGAAGCGAGCCAAGCCGACGCGGTCGTGGATATCGAGCTTGCGCATAATGCGGTTGGTGTGGACGGCGACGGTGTTCTCGCTGATACCGAGTTGTGCGGCCATCTGTTTTCGGGACTGCCCCATGCCGACCCAGCGGAGGACATCGACTTCGCGGGGGGTCAGGGTGGAGAGCTTGGTCTTCGATTCGTCCGGGCTGTCGCCGGTCTCGGATTCGAATCGGCCTCGGACCTCGTCGGAGAGGAAGACGCCGCCATCCACGACGGTACGGATCGCGTTGATCAGCAGGTCGGGTTCGTCCGACTTGCTCAGCAGTCCAACGGCACCGACGCCCTGGGCCTGTTCGATGAATGCGTCGTTCCAGTAGGCGCTGAGGAACACGACCGGCAGGTCGGGGTGTGACGTTTGCAATCGCTTGGCCGCTTCAAAACAGGACATACCGGGCATGTTGATGTCCATGACGATCACGTCGAAGCCGTTGGCCTGCGCGAGTGCGAGGCCCTCGTCCGCATCGCCGGCGGTGTGGGGGACTTCGAGATCGGGCTCGTCTTCGAGTCGGCGGGCCAGCGAATCCCGCACAATGACGTGGTCATCGATGAGCAGGATTTTGGTCGCGGTGCTGTTCTGGGTGATGTCATCGGTGCTGGTCATGTCGCGGTAGCCTCCGTCTGGGGTTGCGTGTTGGTCGTCTTGTTGGTTGCGTCGATCAGTGGCAGGGTGATCGTGATCGCGGTGCCCTGGTTGGGTGTGGAGTCGAGGCTGATCTCGCCGCCGTGGTCGGACACGATGCCGTGGGCCTGGGACAGGCCGAGCCCGGTGCCTTTGAGCCTGGCCTTGGTGGTGTAGAACGGCTCGAGTGCGCGTTGCAGGACCTCGGGCGGCATGCCGACGCCGGTGTCCTGGATCATAAGCTTCGCGCAGTCTTGGTCTTCCCGCAGTGTGATCGTGATGCTGCAGTCGCCGGGGATAGCGTCTTTGGCGTTCATGACGAGGTTGAGCAGGGTCTGCTGCAGTTCGCTGGCGTTCGCGTTGATGCGCAGCGGCTGGTCGGGGCAGTCGATCTGTAGCGAGATGCTGGCAGGCAGGACTGTTTCGAGCAGCCGCGTGTTGTCTTTGACGAGCTGTGCAAGGTCGGTCGGTCGTTTCGCAGCGCCCTGGCCGCGGGCGAAGGTGAGCAGTGATTGGGTCACCTGCATCGCCTGGGCGACGGCGTCTTCAACGGTGGTAAGCGCGGGCTGCGCGGCGTGGTCCGTTTCGAGCTTGCGCGAGACGGACTGGGCCGACAGGTTGATCGCCATGAGCGAGTTGCGGAAGTCGTGCGCGATGCCGGTGGCGAACGTGCCGATCGCGTCGAGCTTCTGCGAGCGGGCGAGTTTTTCTTCGAGCTCACGCCGGATCTTCTCGCCTTCGACCCGTTGTGTCACGTCGCGCGAGATGCCGGTGATATACGCGTCGGTGCCGCCTCCCTGCTCGTCTTTTTCAGGGACCACGAGCCGGCCCACCGCTTCGAAGACGATATACGTCCCGTCCTTGCGGCGGAAGCGGTGGATATCGTGGAACTCCGGGTCGTCCAGCGACATCGATGCGTGTTTGTCACGGACACGCTCGAGGTCTTCGGGGTGGAAGTAGCCGAAGCCGTTGGTCCCGACCATTTCTTCTGGCGTGTAGCCGAGCAGCTTGGTGATGCTGGGCGAGACGTAGGTGAAGGTCGCATCCGCGGTGACGCGCCAGAGCATGTCGTAGGCGTGGTCGGCGAGCGTGCGGTAGCGGGCCTCGGAGTCGCGGATCATCGTCATCGCTTGGCGGTATGGCGTGACATCGACGCCCGTGCCGACGAACCCGAGCATGACGCCGTTGTGCCTCATGGGCGTCGCCTGCATCTGCAGCCAGAGCACGCTGCCGTCGGGCTTGACGATGCGGTGCTCGATGCTGACGGGCGTGCCGGTCTTCACGGCGGTGGCCCAATGGTCGGCGACTTCGTCATGGTCGGCTTGGTAGGCAAACGCCGCGGCGCTGCGGTACAGCGCATCGGTTTGCTCGAGCCCGGTGATCCGGCTCCACGTCGGGTTGACGTATAGGAAGACGCCCTGCGCGTCGGTCTGGAAGATCGCGACCGGGGCGCCGTCCGCAAGCGTGCGGAAGCGCTGCTCGGACCGATGTGTTGCCTCGGCGTCCGCGCGGATGCGTTCGAGCTCTTTCCGCTCGGTAATGTCGTGGTGCGTGCCCGCGATGCGTTTGGGCTTGCCTTGCGTGTCGCGCTCGATCACGGTGCCCTGGCTGTGGAACCAGCCCCAGCTACCATCCGCAGCGAGCATACGGTTCTCGACCTCGAAGAAGTCGCTCTTGCCCTGCAGAAGCTTGGCCATCTCGGCCTGGTTCAGCCGGACATCCTCCGCGTGGATGCGCTGGGTCCACCACGCGGTCAGCGGCAGCACCTTGTCACGCCGATACCCGAACGCGTCGGTCAGGATGTAGTCGGTGTGCAGTTCATCGCTGCCGACCTCCCAGTGCCACCGGCCCATGCCCGAGCCGCGGATCGCCATCGCCGCCCAGCGGTGCTCGGCCTGGCGTTTGATCTCTGTGATCCCACGCATCACCGCGAACGCGCCGACCAGGATCGTGCTGATCCCCAGCGCGATCATGATCAGCTGCAGGTCGGTCAGCGTCGGCATGTCGATCCCGACCAGTGTCGCAGCGAACATCCCGACAAAGCTGGTCAGCACCAGCCCAACCAGGCCGCCGGCGATCTTGTACCGCATCGCGATCGCGGGCAGCAGCACGAACCCGAGGTAGTAGACCCTAGGCTCGTACGGGTCGGGCAGGCTTGCGAGCAGCGCTAAACCTAATGCGGTCGAGACGATCAAGAGCCAGGGCGAAATGCTCGACAGCAGCATCTGGCTGCCCATGACCGAGTTGTAGCGCTGCTTCGCCTCGTCGTGCTGCTTGCACAGCGCCTGATAGATCGCGGGCGCGACCACGATGACGAGCAGCGGGGCGGTCACCATGATCCCGATCGCGTCGCCGACCGCCCAGCCGACGACCGCGTCGAGCATGAAGCCGCTGTCGATCCGGTTCGTCGTGACCAGCAGCATCACCCCAGCGATCGCGGTAAAGACCGCGCAGCCCAGGATCGTCGCGATCATCACGCCGATCTCGATCGGCCGTTTGGGCAGCGCGCCCGGCTGCAGCGCCCGGCGGAGTACGACCGCCGCGCCGCTATACGTCAACACCTTGATCATCGCAAGCAATAAAGACGGCGCAAACGGCAAACCCCAGACCCCCATATTGCCCAGCAGCGCCGACGGCAGGATCACCCACGCGTACCGAAGCCCCAGCGCCCATAACAGGGCAACGCCAAGACCGGCCGTCGGGTACCAGCCACTCACCGTGTCGAGCGTGAGGAATTTCTGCGAGATCACTTCCGCGCAGATCCAGATCAGCACGAAGGAGGTCGAGACGAGCAGCTGCACCATCACCGTCGGCCGGGTAACCCAGCCTGGCAGCGTCATCCGCTCGTCCGCCGTGTTGTACGTCAGCTCATGCAAAGGCGGGGCTTCCCGGTGACGGGATCGTCTGATTAAGTATAAACCTCAAGCCCGCAAAGGCTAAGCGGAATCGATCGTAAGTCATAACGGTTATGCGGCGTCTGCAGGTAGTGGGCGGTGCTGATACGCTGGCCAAGACTTATTGGAGATCTATCATGCCGAAGCTGCTTGCCTGTTGTCTGCTCGCGATGCTTAGCCTTGTGTGTCCGCAGGGCTACGCCGCTGTCCCAGACCGGCCCAACATCCTGTTCATCTTTGCGGACGACCACGCCTACGACTGCATCGCGGCCCACGGCAACGACCAGATCAAGACGCCGACGCTCGACGAGCTCGCGCACGGCGGGACGACGTTTACCCACGCCTACAACATGGGCTCGTACTCCGGCGCGGTCTGTATCGCCAGCCGGATGATGCTCAACTCCGGCCGGTTCGTCTGGACGAGCGAGAAGCTGCACAAGCGGGGCGAACAAGAACGCCAGGCGGGGCGGTGGTGGCCCGAGTACATGGAGGCCGCGGGCTACGAGACCTATATGACCGGCAAGTGGCACCTCGCCGCGTCCGCCGAGGAGTCGTTCGCCCACGTCAAGAACAAGCGCCCCGGCATGCCCAGGGACACCAAGGAAGGCTACAACCGGCCCAAGCCCGGTGGCAGCGACCCGTGGGACCCGGCCGACCCGAAGTTCGGCGGGTTCTGGGCCGGCGGCAAGCACTGGTCCGAGGTCATCGCCGACGACACCGCGGCGTTCCTTGAGCACGCCAAGGATCTCGACAAGCCGTTTTTCATGTATGTCGCCTTCAACGCGCCGCACGATCCACGGCAGGCGCCACAGAAGTACATCGACCTGTACCCGTCCGAAGACATCAAGATCCCCCAGCCGTTCATCGAGCAGTACCCGTATGGCGAGGCGATGCAGTGCCCGCCGGGTCTGCGCGACGAACGCCTCGCCCCGCACCCCAGGTTCGAGCACGCGATCCGGGTCAACCGCGCGGAGTACTACGCGATCATCACCCACATGGACACGCAGATCGGCCGCATCATGGCCGCGCTGGAAAAGACCGGCAAGGCCGACAACACCATCGTGATCTTTACCGCCGACCACGGGCTCGCCGTCGGCCACCACGGCCTGCTCGGCAAGCAGAACATGTACGACCACTCCGTCCGCGTCCCCTTCATCCTCAAGGGCCCGGGCATCGCCTCCGGAAAAGAGATCAGCAAAGGGATCTATTTGCAGGACATCATGCCCACGACCCTCGAGTGGGCGGGGATCAAGGACAAACCCAACCATATCGACTTCAAGTCACTGAACCCACTACTCAAGGATGACACCGCCAAGCACTACCCCGCGATCTACGGCGGCTACCGCGAGGGCCAACGCGCGATCACCCACGACGGCTACAAGCTCATCCTCTACCCGAAGGTCCCGATCGCAAGGCTGTACCACCTTGCCAAAGACCCGGAAGAAACAACCGATTTCGCGGACAAGCCCGCGTCCAAGCCGATTATGAAGAAGCTATTCGCGAAGCTGTTGGAGTTGCAAGTCGATGTGCGCGATGAGTTGGATCTGAAGGCGATATACCCTGAGTTGGCGGAGTAATACGATTTATCCAGATGAATCGGAGGTGTCTTTAGCCGCTTGCGTTGATGGCTCCATCCGCTTTCCACATCGATACAGCAAGAAACACAAGACGATACAGGTGATATTAAAGACTACCGCCGTTCTTAGAGTAGACGTAAACAATCGCCTCTGTAGTTGAAAATCCTTTAGGACCGCTTCAAGGTCTGATCTTGAGATCACAAGTTCTTGTTTGTCTGGATTATCGTGCAAAAGCTGACTCGCTTTAGGCGTACCGGTAAACATGTATGCTCCATCCGGTAATGGGATCACAATAAAGAATGCGAAAATACAGATACAACATCCAATCGCGCCGATCGATTTGATTACTTTTCCTAGCATTACGGAGTCAGTCTATCGCTTTTTAACACGCGGATAGATAAGTCTTCACCGCTGCATCCATCCCCATGCTCAGCGCATCCGCGACCAGCGCGTGGCCGATCGAGACCTCCAGCACGTTCGGGATCGCGACGAAGCCCGGCAGGTTGTCGAGGTTCAGGTCGTGGCCGGCGTTGACGCCCAGGCCGACGGATTCGGCCGCCTCGGCGGTGGCGCGGAACAGGGCCAGGCTCTGTGCCAGCGCTTCGCCGCCTTGCTCGTAGGCCACCGCGTAGCTCTCGGTGTACAGCTCAATCCGGTCTGCGCCCGTGTCCGCGGCGCGTTTTGCCATCTCGGGGTCAGGATCTAAAAACAGGCTCACCCGGCAGCCCAGGCCCTTGAGCTCTTGAACGATCGGCTTAAGGGTGTCGAGGTGTTGCACCACGTCCCAGCCGTGGTCGCTTGTGTTCTGACCCGGGTCGTCGGGGACGAGCGTCGCCTGCGTCGGCTTCACGCGTCTGAGGATCGGCATCAAATGCCCGCCCCCGAAGTCCAGCGGGTTGCCCTCGATGTTGAACTCGCCTTGGAAGGTGCCATCAGCGAACGCGGCCGCGATCTCGTCGACGTCCCCGACACGGATGTGCCTGCCGTCTGGCCGAGGGTGCACGGTGATCCCGTGGGCCCCGGCGTCGAGCGCGGCCTTCGATAGCCCGATGACCGAGGGCACGCCGACGGTGCGCTGGTTACGCAGCAGGGCGATCTTGTTGACGTTCACGCTGAGCTTGGTCATGACTACTCACCACCGGCTTCGAGCGACTCTTTGATCGCATCCACTGCTGCGTCGATGTCGCGGTCGTTTACCTTGTTAGATGGGTCTTTTTCAGTCGGCGTTGCGTTGCCCGACGGGATGAGGTCGATCACCGTTCCATCGGGCAACTCGATTTCGCGGACGCGATAGGTCCAGGTGATGCCGTTAGTGCTTTCCGCTTCGATGCGTAACGTGCCTGAAGCAGCCGAGCCCTGCAGCGTCAGCTCAGCACTGAATTTTTCGTTTCCAGTATTGAGCTCGTAGTTCATGTCGCCTGAGGGGATGCCCAGCACGGTGGTCACCTCGATCGGCGTGCCCAAGGCCTGCCGGACCTGCGGGTCCTGCTCCGCCGCCTTGACCGTATCGACGTACGGCGGGAGCCGCTTCATTTCGCTTAGCCCCCACCACAGGAACAAGCCCCCGCCGCCACAGCAGCAGAAGAACGGCAGCAGGATCAGCGTCGGTACGAACCAGAGCCAGTTCCGCTTGAGCCAGCTCGGCCTCGGCTCGCCATAGACCGGCTGAGACAGGCCGTGTTCGAAATCATCGTCGTATCGGCTCATAGCGCTGTCCCTTCTGGCACGCGGATCAGGCCGGGTCGTTCTGGAACAGTTCGACGACCTCGCCGCTGGGGCCGATGAAAAAAGCGACCTTGACCGGCAACGCGCTGGGTGGGTCCGTCGCGGTGTTGGTGAGCGTGACCGACTTGGTCGGCACGGTGACCTCCATCCCCGCCTCGGCGACGCGCTGCATGACCAGGTCGATGCGCGTGGTGCGTAAGGCGAAGTGCCAGTGCACCCCGCGCTCGGCCGGGGCTTCGATCGCCTGGTCGTCCTGCATCAGCTCGACGATCGAGCCGTCGCCCGCATCGAGTTGTACGAAGCTGCGCTCGTCGGGCGCGAACGCGACAACGGTCCTCATCCCCAGCACCTGGGTGTAGAAGTCAACGGACTTAGAGAGGTTGTCCGTGCGGATCGCAACGTGGTGCAGGCCGCCGTTGCCGAGAATTGAGTTGTTGCCGGGCATGATGTTTTCTTTTGTTGGTGTAGCGGGTGACGCGTAGCGTCCCGTGCGAAGTTTCTGATATTCAAACGGGACGCTCCGCGTCGCCCGCGACACCGCCCTGGTTAACCTCTTGTCAGCTTGCGGTATTTGATCCGGTGGGGCTGGTCGGCGTCGATGCCGAGCCTCGCCTTGCGGTCCGCTTCGTACGCCTGGTAGTTGCCCTCGAAGAAGCGGACGGCCGAGTCGCCCTCGAACGCGAGGATGTGCGTGGCCATGCGGTCGAGGAACCAGCGGTCGTGGCTGATGATCACCGCGCAGCCCGCGAAGCTCTCCAGGCCCTCCTCAAGTGCGCGGATCGTCTTCACATCCAGGTCATTGGTCGGCTCGTCCAGCAGCAGCACATTGAAGTCTTCCTTGAGCATGCGGGCGAGGTGCACGCGGTTGCGCTGCCCGCCTGAGAGCGTGCCGACTTTCTGTGATTGGTCGGTTTTAAGGAACGAGAACTTGGCGACGTAGGCCCGGGAGTGCATCTTCATCTTGCCGAGGATGATTTCTTCTTTTCCGCCGGAGATCGCCTCCCAGACATCGAGCGCGTCGTCGAGTGTTTCGCGCGACTGTTCGACGTAGGCGAGCTTGACGGTTTCGCCGACGGTGAGTTCGCCGTCGTCGGGCTGTTCCTGGCCGGTGATCATGCGGAAGAGGGTGGTCTTGCCCGCGCCGTTGGGCCCGATGACGCCGACGATCCCCCCGGCGGGGAGCTCGAAGTCCATGTTCTCAAAGAGCAGCCGATCGCCGTAGCCCTTGCTCACGCCCTTGGCCTTGATGACGGTGTTGCCCAGGCGTGGGCCAGGCGGGATGTAGATATCGATCTCGGTCGGCTCTTTGCTCTGCTGCTGGTCGTAGAGGTCTTCGTACCGCTGGATACGCGCTTTGTTCTTGGCCTGCCGGCCGGCCGGGTTCTTGCGGATCCATTCGAGCTCGCGCTGCAGGTGCTTGCGCTGCTGGGCGTCCTGCTTTGCTTCGGCGGCGAGTCTTCGGTCCTTCTGGTCCAGCCAGCTCGAGTAGTTGCCCTCCCACGGGATGCCCTTGCCGCGGTCCAGTTCGAGGATCCAGCCGGCGACGTTGTCGAGGAAGTAGCGGTCGTGCGTCACCGCGATCACCGTGCCGGGGTACTGATCGAGGTGCCGCTCAAGCCAGGCGACGGAGTCCGCGTCGAGGTGGTTGGTAGGTTCGTCGAGCAGCAACACATCCGGCTGCTGAAGCAACAGCCGGCAAAGCGCGACGCGACGCTTCTCGCCGCCGGACAGCGGACCGATCGTCGCGTCCTCCGGCGGGCAGCGCAGCGCATCCATCGCCTGCTCGAGTTTGCTGTCGATCTCCCACGCGCCCACGGTCTCGAGTTTGTCCTGCACGGCCGCCTGCCGCGCGAGCAGCTTATCCATCTCCTCCGGCGTCATCTCCTCGGCGAACTTCTCATTGATCGCATCGAACTCTTTGAGCAGGTCGTACGTCTCTTGCGCCGCCTCCATGACCGCTTCCTTGACGGTCTGCTCCGGGTCGAGCCTGGGCTCCTGCTCGAGGAACCCGACGGTGTGCCCGGGCTGCAGGACGGTCTTGCCGTCGAACTCCTTGTCCACCCCCGCGAGGATGCGGAGGAGCGACGATTTGCCCGCGCCGTTGAGCCCGAGCACGCCGATCTTCGCGCCGTAGAAGTACGAGAGGTTGATCCCCTTGAGGACGACTTTGCGGTCGTGCTCCTTGGTCACATCGATCATCGTGTAGATGATTTTTTGGTCGTCTGGCATACGGGGATTTTAGACGATTCGTGTTTTGACCACAGAGGCGCAGAATAGAGCGGGCATTAGTCCTGCCGTTCGTGGGATCGGCTTTCTTGTTTATCACGGTGCCGCGGCTGTAAAACCGGTAGGCGAAGTCAGCAGCAGCCGTCTTGCTGGACCCCCAGCGACAGGATCGAGCCTTCCTGTGCTTCGGGTTTGGGCGCTGGCTCGCAGCAATCCGAATCGTCGCCGCAGCCATCGATGCCGCACTGGTCGGGTGCCAGGCAATCGGTGTGCTTGCCCGACAGCTTGAGGGTGATCAGGTTTTCCTTCGCTTCGATGGCATCGATCCCAAACTGCGTGATGACCCCGACGTCGTACTCGATCTCAACGGGCAGGTCGGTGCCTTGCAGGAGGTCTCTGCCCAGCGCGATGATCGTGCCGAGCTTTCCCGCTTCCAGGCGGTGGTCGACGTCATTGGCGACCCAGACCTGCAGCACGCAGGTGTCGGACTGCCGGAGCGTCCCGCCGCAGTCGATGAAGTCTTTGCGGACCCGCCCGACCTCGGTGACGTGGAAGTGCGGGGCGACCTGCGAGCCGTCGGGCAGCACAAACGCCAGGCCCGCATCGGGGTAGTGGTTCAATGCATGAGTTAGTTCGGAAAGCTGCATAGCATGCTCCGGCACGGTTGAGCCGCATTCTAGGTCATCGATCACCGACTAAGTGGGCGATCAATGATAGCTTTGATTTGGATCCCCTCGTCTCTGAACACGCCCTCATCGAACGGGATCGGCGTCTCATCAATGAGCACGCCTTCCGCGTCGTAGCGTCTCAGCCCGGCTTCAATCAATTCGCCTTGAGCGTCGTCGCTGCCCTTGGCAGGCGAGAGGTCCATGCTCAGGAACACCGCGGCCTGGTCGCCAAGGTTGTTGCCAGCCGCATCGAGCAGGGGGGTCAGGTCGATGCCCGCTTCGAGCGGCGTGTCGTCGCCCGGCCCAGCAAGCGGCACGTGGCCCGGCCCGGAACGCCCGAAGACCGGCCAGCCATTAAACGCCTCGGGCGCGGTCGTGTGCTCGGGTTCGTCTGCACCCGTATCGCCCGACAGCCCGACTGTCATCCGCAGGTTGGCGCGGTCGTTGCAGGCCATCTTGAACCGCAGGGTCAGCCGTGGTGTGTACGCCGCGACTTCGACCCGGCCGAGGTACCTGCCGCGCTTCCATGTCTCGTCGACCATCGCGCTGTAGAGCAGGTAGATCTTCCCGTCGCCGGACCACTGATCACCCCACGAGTTGACGACGATATACGCGCCGCGTTCCCAGTCGGCGAGGGTGACCCGGCCGTCGCCGTTGATGTCCCGATCGTTGGTGATCTCGCCGTCGCCGTTGAGGTCGTAGCCGACGCGGTCGTCGTAACCGGCGCAGGCCATGCCGTGGCCGTAGCCCGTGGCCGACCAGGCGGTCCAGAGGTCCTCGCCCTCGGCGTGCTGCCCCTCGGGGATCGTCTTGGTGACCTTCTTGATCACGTCACGCTTGCCCATCCGGCCGTCCATCGCGAACAGCCCGCCGGGCTTGTTGGCGCCGGGCTCGTTGCGGTCGTACAGCCATCCGCGTGCCTCGTTGAGTTGCTCGACGGTCTGGGCCGGGGTGTACCGGTAGCCCGAGACGCGGTGGCCCATCGCGTCGCGCCAGATCGCGTAGCCGTTGGGCCAGGCCCCGACCTTTTTCTTCTCGACCGTGCCGTAGGTCTTGATGGTCGGCAGGCCGACCCGCTTGGCGACCTCCCAGCCGTGGTAGGCCTCGGACCCGGTCTTCTCCGCGCGGTTCATCATGTTCCATGAGAACGTCGCGGGGAAGCGTCGCTCGTCGGAGTCCGCCGCGGTGCCGTTGAGCACGTTCATCTCGTAGGTGAACATGGTCGCCGCCGCGGTGTACTGCCCGCAGGTCCCGTGTATCTGCCGGTAGACCGGCGGGAACTCGGGGCGCTCAGAATTGTCGACACGCGGGGGCAGCCTGTCCGGATCGGCGTCGACCTCGCCGATGTCGGGCCCGCTCGCGTCCGCCCAGGTGTCGTACCGCTTGCCGGGCCCCGGCGGCCGCATGAAGAAGGTGTACGCCGCCGCCCGGGCCGCGTCTGGGTTCACGCTCTGGCTGGGACGCTGTTCGGCATCGGCATGGCCGATCAACGCAAAGCCGGTCAGGCACACCGCCGCGGTCAAGGTCTGGGCGATTCTCAAGGCAAGGGTCTCCTGCAGGCATAGGACACTCCGGTTGACGGTTTTTCCTGAAACCGATTACGGCAGATGATATCGGAGCGGTTGGGCAACGATCGGCCGAATCCGGCTACCCCGGGCCTATGATGCAGCCCATGAGCAAAAGACAGGCTGGAATCGTTTGCTTGCTCTGCCTCGGGCTGACCGCGTGCGGCCCGGGGTCTGACGACTTGGTCCAGACCGAGCCCGCGTTGATGGCCAAGGCGAACCCGCCCACAGAAGCGGCCGAACCGGTGACGCCCCCCAGCGATGTCCCCGGCGGCATGGTCTTTGTGCCCGGCGGCGGCTTCACGATGGGCTGGGACGGCCCGGAGGGGCGGGCCGACGAAAGCCCGGCCCACCGTGTCCGCGTCGATGGCTTTTTCATGGACGCGACCGAGGTGACCAACGCCCAGTTCCGTGCGTTTGTCGAGGCGACCGGATACATCACCACCGCCGAGCGAGCGGTCGAGTGGGAGGAGATGAAGAAACAGGTCCCGCCCGGCACGCCTAAACCAGACGCCGCGCTGCTCCAGCCCGGCTCACTGGTCTTCATCGCGCCCGACCGTCCGGTCCCGCTGAACAACATCGCGCAGTGGTGGTCTTGGGTCAACGGCGCGAGTTGGAAGCACCCGCAGGGCCCCGGCAGCAGCATCGAAGGCATGGACGACTACCCCGTCGTGCAGATTTCTTGGGACGACGCGAACGCCTACGCCCAGTGGGCCGGCAAACGGCTGCCGACCGAAGCCGAATGGGAGCGTGCCGCCCGCTACGGTCAGGACCAACAGGTCTTTGCGTGGGGCGACACGCTCGAGCCGGACGGCCAACACATGGCCAACATCTGGCAGGGCAGCTTCCCCTACCGCAACACCGCCGAGGACGGCCACCCCGGGATCGCGCCGGTCGGGCAGTACCCGGCCAGCCCGCTCGGCTTGTACGACATGGCCGGCAATGTCTGGGAGTGGACGGCAGATAAGTTCAACCCCCAAACCTACGCGCTGCGCATCAGCAGCCGCACCGGCCAAAGCGCGGAAGAGGGCTGCTGCATCAACCCGACCGGCCCGACCCGCGTCTTCGACCCGCGAAACCCCTACGCACCGGACTCCCGCGTCATGAAGGGCGGCTCGTTCCTCTGCCACTTCTCGTACTGCACCAGCTACCGGCCCAGCGCGAAGATGTCGTCCTCGCCCGACTCGGCGATGTCCCATATGGGCTTCCGCTGCGTGATGGATGTGCCGACCCAGACAAGCGCGGTTAGGTAGGCCGGCATCGCGACTCAAACCCCATCCCAGCCGCGAGTTATCGCTCTCAAACGGTGCCTTCCGATAGCATTTGGCCCGGCCGTTTGGTAATCTATAAGCACTGTTCTTGTGCGTGCAGCCGTTGCCCACGGCCTGATCCATCTCTATCAGGCCGAGACCGCAAACAGACTGGTCTGCTAAGACGTACGTGAGAATGACCGAAACGCTCAGCAGCGATGCCCCCACCGGGATCGAACACTGAGCCTGGGTACTTTGGCATGCAGACAGATAACCCAACTCACAACGCGGGTGGCACCAGTCCCGCCGACGATGCGCCGCGGTCCGAAGACATCGATGCCCCACGCGACGAGCAGACCAAGGTCGACACCCAGGTGATCCTCGTGATGCTTGGCTCGACCGCGCTGGTCGCCTCGCTGATCTCGTACCTGCTGTTTGACACCCCGGAACAGCCCGCGATGCTGGCGATGATCGCGGCGATCCTCCTCGGCACGCCGGTCACCATCAACACCGTCCGCAGCATCTTCGGCAGGACCCAGCAGCAGCAGCACACCGAAGAGCTGGTCATGCTGGCGTTCCTCGCCTCGTTCGCCGCGTCGCGTTACGTCGAGGCGGCGTCCATCGCGCTGTTCATGCTCATCGCGTCGCTCATCGTCAACCGGACCGCCGCCGGCGCAAGGAGCACGATCGAGTCGCTTATCCGTGTGTCGCCCAAGCTCGCGACCCGGAAGGTCAACGGCGTCGAGGAGCAGGTCGAGGCAACCAACCTCCAGGCCGGCGACCAGGTCGTCGTCCGCCCCGGTGACCAGGTCCCCTGCGACGGCCGGGTCTTGACCGGCTTCAGCTCGCTCGATGAGAAGTACATCACCGGCGAATCCCACCCCATGGACAAAACCGCGGGCGACACCGTCTTCGCGGGCAGTTTCAACCTGACCGGGCTGCTGACCATCGAGGTCGAGAAACCCCTGGCCGAGAGCACGCTCGGCAAGGTGCAGTCGCTGATCGTCGACGCGGCGAACTACAAGACCCCGGTCACCAAGCTGCTGGACCAGTTCACCAGCTACTACACCCCGCTGGTGCTCTGCATCGCGGGAATCGTGCTCTTTGCGACGCGGGACCTCTCGCTGGTGATCAGCCTGCTCCTGATCGCCTGCCCGATGGAGATCATCATCTCCGGCCCGCTCGCGATCGTCGCCGCGCTCAGCGCCGCCGCCCGCCTGGGCGTGATGATCAAGAACGTCACCGACATCGAGGTCGCCCACAAGCTCACCGCCATCGTCTTCGACAAGACGGGCACGCTCACGACCGGCGACCTGGCGGTCACCAAGCTGCACCCCGTGCCGGGCACCGACCCCGCGGAGCTCTTGCACCTCGCGGCGTCGCTGGAGCAGAACTCGCAGCACCCGATCGCCCGGGCCGTCGTCGCCGTGTCCGAGCGCGCGAAGGTGGCCCGCTCCGAGGTCGATGACTTCGAGGAGGTCTCCGGCCGAGGGGTCCGGGGCAGGCTCAACGGCCGCGAAGTCATCGCGGGCCGGGAGTCCTGGATCCGGCAGTGCGGCGTCGAGATCCCCGAGAACCTGCTCGACGACGCGGGCAGCTTGAGCCTGCTGCTGCTCGCGGAGAACGGCCGATGCATCGGCTGGCTGGGCCTGTCCGACCAGCTGCGCGACGGCGCCGACCTGATCATCGACGACCTCAGCGAGCTCGGCCTGAAGCAGCGGATGATGGTCACCGGCGACCGCCGCGGCCCCGCCCAGCAGATCGCCGACGCCCTGGACCTCACCGGCATCGTCGCCGAGGCACTCCCGGGCGAGAAGCTCGAGATCGTCCAGCAGCTCAAGGAGCAGGGGCACACCGTGGCCGTCATCGGCGACGGCGTGAATGACGGCCCGGCGCTCGCCGCCGCCGACCTCTCCATCGCCATGGGTGCCGCGGGCTCCGACGTCGCGATCAACGCCGCCTCCATCGCGCTCATGAACAGCCAGCTCAACCGGCTGCCCTTCCTCGTCCGCCTCTCGCACGCGACCAAGCGCGTCATCCGGCAGAACATCACCTTCGTCATGGCCTACATCCTCGCGATGGTCGTCCTGCTCAGCATCGGGCTCGTCACCCCGATCGTCGCCGCGCTCGCGCACGGCGTCAGCTCGATCGTCGTCGTCTGCAACTCCGCAAGGCTCATCCGCCAGGGCGAAGACCTCCCCGAACTCGAAGAGATCGCCCGCCTCCGATCCGCTCAGGCGAAGAAGAAACGCGCCAAGTCCCAGCTCATCCCCGTCACCGGGTCGGACGCCGTCGTCGGGCGTATCGCGGGGTGATGAAGATCGAGCCCGCATCACGGCCTCGGTTAAATCGAATGCAAGGCCGAAACGAAGCCCATGCTTGGTCGTCCTGCCCGTTGCCCGGCCCTCCCAACAGAGCGAAATCATGAAGACAGTATCGACACTCCCCCTTGCCCTGATGTTCTGTCTGCTATCTGCCTCGACGCAGGCCGACGAACCCGGCAAGCACCTGTTCATCCTCTCGGGCCAGTCGAACATGGCCGGGCTCGACCCCAACCTCTCCTTCACGCCCACCGTCGCTGAGGCGTTCGGCGGAGACAACATCATCGTCGTCAAGAGCGCCCAGGGCGGACAGCCCATCCGGCGGTGGTACAAGCGGTGGAAAGACGCCCGGGGCAAAGCACCTGAAGACAAGGCAAAGGTCGGCGACCTCTACGGCCGGCTGATGGACCAGGTCAACCCGGCGATCCAGAACCAGACGATCGCAAGCGTCACCTTCCTCTGGATGCAGGGCGAGAAGGACGCCCGCGAGAAGCACGGCGAGGTCTACGCCGCCTCCATCCGCGGCCTGATCGACCAAGTCGCCACAGACCTCGGCCGGGACAAGATCAACTTCGTCATCGGCCGGCTCAGCGACTTCGACATGGAGAACAAACGCTACGCGCACTGGACCATGGTCCGCGACGCCCAGGTCAGGGTCGCCGAGGACGACGAGCTCGGCGAATGGGTCGACACCGACGACCTGAACGACGGCAAGAACAAGCAGGGCAAAGACATCCACAACGACCTGCACTACTCGGTCCAGGGCTACAAAACACTCGGCAAACGCTTCGCAGAAAAAGCGATCGGGCTCATCAAGCGGCAGGGCGAGCCGATGTAGCGGCCCCCCGTGCCCGGGCGAGGCGCCCCGCCTGCCGTCGCCGCGCAGCCACCCACCGCCACGCGCGCCAACCTCGCCACACCCAATGCCACACCCAAGGCTGCCAAGGCTGCCAAACCAAGGACGCCAACGAAAGCGTGGCACACTTGCACGCGTGCGCATCAACACGTCTTTCTGCGCATAAACCCAGTGATTCACCGGTTCTTGTAATCCATCCAGGTCACACCAACCCCGCAAACACCACTATAAACCGTTAAGGATGCCAAACCCTTGGCGGCCTTGACCACCAAACAGTCAGCGCGATCCGGGGCACCACCGCGTCCTGCCCCCGCCACCCGCCGCACGGCCTTCGGTGGGATAGGCGTCCCGCCTGTCGTTATGCCGCAGCCATGAATACGAGCCTTGATACACTCACCCCATGCCGGAGGCCGTCATCATCGCGGGTGCCAACGGGGCGGGGAAGACGACGTTCGCGCGTCGTGTCCTATCGAACACCTACCCACAATGTGTCTTTATCAACGCGGATGAAATCCAGCGGGAGAAGCCCGAACTGGCGCACCCCTTTGCGGCGGGTAGAGAAATGCTTCGACGTCTGGATGAAGCCGTTGAACGCACGCAATCCTTCACAATCGAAACGACGCTGGCTTCTCGCATCTACGCCCTGCGGATTCCGGTCTGGAAAGAGATGGGTTTCACGATCGACCTTCACTTCATTGAAGTGCCCAGCGCAGAATTTGCCGTCAAACGTGTCGCCCAGCGTGTCTCCCTCGGCGGCCATGACATCCCGGAACCCGATATCCGCCGGCGATACCAGCGCGGGCTTCGGCTCTTCAAAGAGGTTTATCAAGATCGGGTTGATGCGTGGTATCATTGGAGCACCAGCGATATCGGCCTGGAACTGATCGATAGCCATGATCCAACCCGCGAATAACCCGAAGCTCAAAGCACTGCTCGAAGCAGCCAGGCAGGCGACCGATGACGCCCTCCACGGCCCACCGCACCTGCGCTCGGGGCGGTACAACCCCACGCCTGACGACGAGAACAAAAATAATGATGTGGCCGGGGACGAGCTTAAGCGAGCCCCCGGAACGCCGGACCAAGGCTGAGTTCAAGATGATTCCATCAGAGCACGAAGCGTGAGCGAGTGGCACGAGCTAGAGACGATGCGTGCCACTCGCTGACGCTTCGTGCTCTGACAAGTCAAGTTGATCCGTTCCGGGGGGTCGCCAAGCCTCCACCCCGGCCACCCGCCGCTGGGTGCCGACGAACCACCCCCCGGAACGCCGGACCAAGGCTGAGTTCAGGATGATTCCATCAGAGCACGAAGCGTGAGCGAGTGGCACGAGCTAGAGACGATGCGTGCCACTCGCTGACGCTTCGTGCTCTGACAAGTCAAGACGATTCGTTCCGGGGGGGCGCCAAGCCTCCACTCCTGCCACCCGCCGTCCACCCGCTGCTAAATTTCATCAAATACCGATGGTTCTTTGAAAAGCCACGATTCAAGCTTTTCTCTGAGTAAAAAACTGTAGTAAATTACTACAGTAACCAGTGCAATATGTATTGTTGATCCTGTAGAGATGGTATGTTTGTTTGAATCGAATAGATTAGATTTTTGTAGCAGATAAAAAGTAGTGCATGCAATAGCCGTAGTGAAAATTATTGCCGCGATTACCTCGGCAACAACAACGGATTCGATGGCTGACATAGCTACACTTGGATGATTTGATTTTTTTGCCTTTATCCATAATAAAAAAGGCATAGCAAGTAGAGTCAAGGAGACGGTTGCAACATAGTGAGCCATGGCGAAAACGAAAATGCCAAGCACCACCATAAACATTGTAAATATAGACCTATACAGTGTTGATGCAGCCAGGAGAACTAGTGAGATTCTTGCTAAACCGTAAATTATGCGAAAATCTAATTGAGCCAGCCGCCATCTGCGAACGATGATTTTCTGCATGCTATATTCAAAGATCATTCGGTAAATCAAATAAACCAAAACGACACTCAGTGATATTGGGATAGATGCAGATGATAAATCAATAGTAAGACCACCTATAGATAGGCTCCCTATTTCGAATTGAGCGACAGACCAAGCCAATCCTACTGCGGCAAGAAGTGCGAGATTACGTCTGGAACTTCTGTAACCATTCGAAAGCTCAGGTTGAATTTGATCGTTACTCATTCACTGAATTCGGTGTTGGCCAACTGTTATCTACTCGCTCGCCTGCAGCTTCTCCACGATGCTCTTGTCTTCCAGCGTCGTCACGTCCTGCGTGATCTCCTTGCCGGCGGCGATGTCGCGTAACAGCCGCCGCATGATCTTGCCCGAGCGGGTCTTAGGCAAGGCATCCGTAAACCGGATCTGGTCGGGCTTGCAGATGGCGCCCATCTCTTTGGCGCAGAAGTCGGTGAGCTGCTTGCGCATCGCGGTGGCTTCGTCGCTGCCCGGCTTAGGGGTGTCGCCCTTGGGGATGCAGAACGCGGCGATGCCGTTGCCCTTCACGTCGTGCGGGTAGCCGACGACGGCGGCCTCGGCGATGCAGCCCTCGGCGACCAGGGTGGACTCGACCTCCATCGTGCCGATGTTGTGGCCGGCGACGACGATGACGTCGTCGATCCGG
>JBCDKD010000014.1:0-77384 GCA_039024275.1 Planctomycetota bacterium
GGGGCGAACAACACTTGCACACCGCAAGTTTCAGGGAAGCTGATTGACCCTCCAAAGTGGGGCAGACATTCCTGTCTGCCTTCAACCAAAGGCTGAACACACGACTTTTCGATTCTCGGCTTAGCCGAGCGGCAGACAGGAATGTCTGCCCCACTGTTGCAAGTAACATACCCCCATGCCTCAGCAACTCGCCGTTCTCAATGTTGTCGCCCTATCCGGCTCGCTGCTCAAGCACGCGCCGAGGATCAGCGCGCTAGGCGAAGTCGCGACGCTGACACCCGTGCTCCCCGCGGTCACGTGCTCGGTGCAATCCTCTATGCTCACCGGCCAACCGGTCTCGTCGCACGGTGTCGTCGGCAACGGCTGGTTCAACCACGAGCAGCAAGAGGTCCAGTTCTGGAAGCAGTCCAACAAGCTCGTCCAGGGCGACAAGGCCTGGGACATCGCCAAGCGGCAGGACCCTTCCTTCACATGCCTCAACAGCTTCTGGTGGTACAACATGTACTCGTCGGTGGACTACAGCATCACCCCGCGCCCGCAGTACAAGGCGGACGGCCGGAAGATCCCCGACTGCTACACCCACCCCGCGTCGCTGCGTGACGAACTGCAGGCCAAGCTCGGCGTGTTCCCGCTCTTCAAGTTCTGGGGTCCGATGGCGGGCATCGAGAGCACACGCTGGATCGCCGAAGCGACCAAGCACAGCGTAACCAAGTTCGACCCGACGCTGACGCTCGTGTACCTGCCGCACCTGGACTACGGCCTGCAGAAGCTCGGGCCTGATCACCCTGACATCCCGCAGCACGTCAAAGACGTTGACGACGTCGCCGGCGACCTGATCGACTTCTTCCACCAGCGCGGCACGAGGGTCATCGTCGTGAGCGAGTACGGGATCGAAGCATGCATCAAGGGCGACGGCGCGATCTATGTGAACCAGCACCTGCGCGAGGCGGAGCTGTTAGCCATCCGCAAAGAGGGGCCGTTCGAAGAGCTGCTGGATGCCGGGGCTTCGAAGGCATTTGCGGTTGCGGACCACCAGGTCGCGCATGTGTATCACGATGAGGGTGTCGAGTTGCCCATGATCCCGAACTGCACCGCGGCACGGGTCGAGCACGAACGTGCCGGGCGGACGGTGCTGGTCGCGGACCCGGGCTACTGGTTTACGTACGACTACTGGGAGCCCAATGACTCCGTAGATTTTTCAACCATGGGCGTGAATGCCCCGGACTTCGCGCAGTGTGTCGATATCCACCGCAAGCCGGGCTACGACCCGCGTGAGCTATTCAGTGAGGCGTCGAAGCCAGCGATCGCCTGGAAGCTGCTCAAAAAGAAGCTCGGCTTCCGTCAACTGATGGATGTGGTCCCGCTGGACACATCGCTGGTCCGCGGCACGCACGGCCGGACCAACAACCCGCCCGAGCTACAACCCGTCATGCTCGGCGGTGGACACGACGGAGAGACCCTGCCCTGCACAGCGGTACGTGACGTGATGCTGCAGGCGATATTTGATTGAGTAGTGTCAACACAGTTTGGCTCAGTTCAACGACATATAGGCAAGTGGCATTGCGGCGAGACAAACCGTGTGCCATCGAAGATAGCACTGCATGTAAATGCGGTGCTCGGAGCTAGTTGTGTATATAGGCACCGGATTCACATCCGGTGCTATTGAGGATGACCGTTCACCCCGCGAGCGGTATCTGCCTGCGTTGTACCTCGCGCAACGGCTTCAACTGGATCCACCGCGTCCGCTTGCGCTGGTCTGTCAGCGTGACACGCTTCGCCAACTCGGCGTCGCGCTCGAAGACACGCCGCACCTTCGTCGGGTGGTTGCACTGCTGGCTCCGGTGCAGCAGGACGACATGACGCGGGTTGCCGTGCGGGCTCTTGTCGCGGATGGCCTGCACGGCGTCGTACGCCTGCTCGTTAGAGAGGTGGCCGGAGTCGGAGAGGTTGCGGCGGTTGACCCAGACCGGCCGGCTCGAGTTGACCGTCATGCGTTCGTCGTAGTTCGACTCGATGCACAAAACATCGACGCCGGCGAAGTGTTCGATCAGCTGGCTGGGGGCGTGGCCGAGGTCGGTCGCGAAGCCGATGTCGCCGAAGCGGGTGGACAGCCGGTAGCCGATGGTGCCCTGGCGGTCGTGCTGCAGGCGGGTCGTCGTCGCGGTGACGCCGGGCATGGGTAGGATCACGCCGTCGCCGAAGGGCTCGACGAGGCCGTGCTCGAAGAGCGGCCGGGTGCCGCGGGCCCGGGCGAGTTCGTCGAGGTGCCAGTGGTGGAGGTGGACGGTGACGCGGTGCTCGACGAGGGCCTTGGTGAGTGTCGGCTTGAAGTGGTCGCGGTCGAGGTGGCTGAGCATCACGGCCTTGATGTGCCGCCAGCCGAGGCCCGCCTCGTGGAGCTTGCGGGTGGTCCGGCGGATGCCGAAGCCCGCGTCGAGGAGGGCCGCCTCGCGGTTGCCATTGGAATCGGTCAGGCGGACTGCCGTGCAGTTGCCGCCCGAGCCGGAGCCGAGCACGCAGAGGGCCAGGCCTGTTCGACTCGCGCGTTTTTTTTCTGCGGGCGATCGGGCCGATGTAAAACGTTCATCCGCAGGGATTTGGGCGAAGAGTAGGGGTTGTGCGGGCGTGTACCTGGCCATTCAAACCCAATTCTAAACCTTGACATCGCATCGGGTTCCGATATTTTCCATGCTTCCCCGTTGCTGGCCCACCCCGTGTAAGCCCGCACGATCAGGCAAGGATGCTGCAAGTAACTGTATTGGCTAGGCGATCGTCCTTAAGCCCTGAGGCTTCTGGCCGATAAGCCCGAGCCACGAACGACACGCTCGCCTGACCGGCGGGTGTCGTCCGACGTAACGGAGGCCGGCTGGCACCCCCAGCCGACACCCAGACCCGTCGAAAGGCAGACCCTATGCTCGACCGTGCACCGCTACGACTCGCCCTGCCCGCCCTGCTGATGGGCGCCGCTGTGGCCGGCTGCTCCGCCGAGCGTGCCATCGTCGCCCCGGTCGAGCCGGACTGGTCCTACCACGACGGCAGCGAGCAGCTCTCCAACAACGGTGCTTGGGAACAGATGATCCCCGCCTCCGCGCTGCTCCGGTACGACGAGAGCAAGCTGGCGAGCGTGGAAGAGTCGACCGCGGAGTAAGACAAACAATCAAACGCGTTTGAAATAACACCGCATGTGAATGCGGTGCCCCAAGGCTAAGCAAGGATAGCACCGGATTTACATCCGGTGTTTTTACTTTAATCGTGTCTACCTCAACTGGCAGTCTTATTGCTTGCCACTTCTATTAATCCAAAGCAACGCGCGCTATCAATGCACCATCTGGAATTGCTTTTCCAATTATCGCATTCATCTCTGAGATACAACCAGCATCGTATGCACATACTTCCAGCGTGACGGAGTCTGATTCGATCATTGCGATCGTCTGACCTGTATCAACACGATCACCAAGTTGGACAAGCCACTTTGTAAGTACGTAGTCTTCTTCCTGAGGCGAGTACAGCTTTGACAAACGAATTTCCCCGGGATTGAACTGCATCACAGCTGCACGTACTCCGCCTCGCTCACCGCTTCCTTGACCGCTTCGGGCTGGTGGATGTCGGTGGCGAAGGCGTCGCCCATCTCGGGGTGGAGGGCCTGCGGGTCGTAGACTTGGCGGTAGCCGCCGTCGGACAAGAAGTGCAGGAGGTCGAGCGCGATCTGGCCCTCGGGGCGTGAGAATTCGAGCGCCTTGATCGCCTGCTCGAAGCCCTGCAGGCGGTGGTTGACGTTCTCGAACGTGCCTGCCTTCTCTGCCCAGGTGCAGCCGGGCAGGACGACATCGGCGTGCTGCATCGCGGCGCCGCCGTGGTCGAGCGTGTCGAGCAAGACCGTGAAGCGGGACGCGATGAGCTCCGCGATCGCGGGGGTCGCCCAGTCGGTCGGGTAGTTCGCGGTCATGAGCAGGCCGCTGAACTCGTCGGACTTCTCCATAAGCTCGTCGAAGCTCAGCACGTGCTCCGCGATCTGCCCGAGTGCCCGCTTCACGCCGCGGGCGTTCGGGGCTTTCTCGGCGTAGACGGTGTACCCGCCGGGGAACGCCTTGTCCTCACCGCTGAAGGGGACGGGGCCGACCGCGAGGGCCGCGTCGCTGTCGAGCGCGACGACCGCCTTGGCCAGGAGGTACGCCTCCTCGCAGGCGAGCATCGGGCTGACGACCAGCGCGAGCGAGCCGCTGCCGTACTGGTCGGTGACGTCACGCAGCCCGGTGACCGCGGCCTTGAGCGCATCGTTCCAGTTGATCGCCTGCCGCTGGCCGAGTTGGCCCTCGCCTTTGAGCGACGGCGTGGTCAGGCGTTCGTCCGCGTGCACAAACTTCCAGCCGTAGCGGATCTCGTCGCTCGTCCACCACGTGTTGACATCCATGTTCGTCCGCGGCTTGATACGGCGGAGCCTGTCGTCGTTGTGCTCCAGCCAGAGGTTGTCGCCGCTGGCGGTGATGCCGTCGATGCTCGGCGTGCTGCTGAGGTTCCACACACGCATCGACATGAGGAAGTCTTTGTCCAACAGCGCCCCGACCGGGCAGATGTCGATCACGTTACCCGACAGCTCGTTGTCTAAAGGCTTGCCGGGGAACACATCGATCTGCTCGCTCGAGCCCCGGCCGAAGATGCCGATCTCGTTCGTGCCCGTGATCTCGCTGGTGAAGCGCTGGCAGCGCGAGCACATGATGCAGCGGTCCGAATACAGCAGCACGTTCGGGCCCAGGTCCTTCTTGGGCTGCTTGATCTTGTTCTCTTCGAAACGCGACTGGCCGTGGCCGTACTTGTAGCTGTAGTCCTGCAGCAGGCACTCGCCGGCCTGGTCGCACACCGGGCAGTCCAGCGGGTGGTTGATCAGCAGCAGCTCCATGACGGCTTTTTGGTTGCCGATCGCCTTGGGGCTCTGCGTGTAGACCTCGCTGTCGGGCACGGCGGGGGTCTGGCAGGTGGGCAGCAGCTTGGGGATCAACTCCAGCTTATTGTCGTTGCGTGGGTTGGGCTGGGCGACCTCGGCGAGGCAGATCCGGCAGGACGCCGCGATGGAAAGCCCGTCGTGGTAGCAGTAGTGCGGGATCTCGATGCCGTTATTGAGCGCGACTTGGAGGATCGTCGGCTTGTCGTCGCCGTCGTACTCGCAGGGCCGGCCGTCGATGGTGATCTGGGGCATGAGAAACAATCCCGATTGTGACAGAATAAGTTTAGCAGCGCCTGACCACTCTGTCGGTGGAGTTGCTGGATTACCTTCAGTTGTTGAGACCGTGTTTCGTTAATGGCTCAGAGCTTGACTGACAGTTCGTGCCCGCTCTGGTGTTTGGGGCCGCCGGTAGTAAGCATCGCGCTGGTGATGTAGCCGTTGGCGGGGTCGCGGACATGCTCGAGATAAGTTGCGGCCCCGGGCTGGTCGGTGTTGTCTGATGCGACCAGGCTGCCCGGCTGCATGGATGGTTCAAGCAGCTTGAGGATGTCGATGTACATGGCCTTGTCGCCGTCGAGCATGAGCAGATCAACCGGCCCGGGCAGGGGCTGCTGGAGCGTCTGCGTCGCGTCGCCGACACGGACCTCGATCCAGTCGGCCAGACCGGCTTTGTCGAAGTTCTGCCGAGCGGTGTCGGCTTTCTCGGCGATGAACTCGGTGGTGACGACCCTGCCTTTGCCGTTGTCCTTGAGCGCGGCGGCGAGGTAGATCGTGGAGATCCCGAACGACATGCCGAACTCAACAACCGTGGCGGGCCTGGCCGACCGGATGAGCGCATACAGCAGGTTGCCGAACGGCCGATCGATGGGCATGTACTGGTCTTTGAGCGCGGTAAAGCGTTCCAAGGCCGTGCCGGTGGGGTTGAACGCGTCCGGCTGATGAGCGACCCGGGCCCGCCTCTGTTCGGCGTCTTCGTAGAGGGCGTCGAGGACTTTTGCCGCGGGGCTGTTTTGTAAGATACTGCTCATGGGGCTCACTGGTCATGATTGATGGATCGCGGGTAATCTAGCAGAGCCGTAATTTGTACACAGAGGCCTACGGTACGCGGTGTGGCACCCGGCCTCAAAGACACGGTGCTAAGCTTCCAACAGCCTGTGATCGCGTTCGTCCATCACATAAGAAGTGATAATGGGGGTGGTGCGAACAAAGAAGTTGACTCGGTTGGGTAGCCGGGCCTGAGCGTACCGAGACCCGGGACGGACCGAGGCTGATCCATCCCACACAGCCCGTTCCGGGGCATCCCCAAGCCGCCTGCCCCTGCCACCCGCCGAGAGGCGAGCCAGCTCTAGTTCACCGATTTGTTATGCCACATAATTTCAATTGCGGATTGCTTTTTTGGCGACTAAGTGCTTTATCCCTTTCGGCGTAAGTTTCCAAGCTGGTTCTTGATACGACCAAGTTTTCATGCGATCGCCACTGGTGCCCGCGATAGTTGTCGATTCGATAAGCGCGAGGGCCAAGAACTGGATTTTGATTTTAACGAAGGTGTCATCGGTTACGTGGATATCCTGATGTGGGTAATCGGTCTTGATGCCCGGTGTGTTGAAAGTGGGGCAGCCGTAAATCAGATGAGCAAGCTCCTGACGCACTGTAGTTTCACGGCACGGCACGGTTAATTCCGTTGCGAGCCCAAAGAACATTTGATTCCACGTTAGCAAGACAGAATCCGTTTTGTCTGAGCTTTCGTATGGATACTTGAATTCAATTCTTACCTCGTCATCGCCAGCAGATAGACCATCTACCGAGGACAGTTCAAGATCATCGACATGTTGTGTGAGTTTGACGTTCTCTTGAATCAGTTGATCATGCCGTTCTTGCAAAGCGGCAAGGCGTTTTAGAAGCTCTGGATTGTCGACTCCGTCTGCACGGACCCAACCCACCGCAGGTGTAGTCGATACGGCGAACGTAAGGCTGACAACGGCTTGGTATTTGAGTTCGTCGCACGTTTTCCAGTATTTGCAGTGACGTTCCTCTACCTTCTTTCTGAATTTGGCAAGTTTGGTCCGAGCTTTTGCGGTCATCTCAGACTTACCTGAAGGTATTTCATCTGGATCCGCGTGGATAAATGCAAGTACGGGTTTGCCTTTTTGTACTGCGTAGTCGTACTCGCGTTCCGTGTAGCTGATCCCTTCGACGTCCGTCGAACCGTACTTCCCGCCAACAATAAGAAGGTAAAAGTCAGACTCGCGGATGACGCGTTCGATGATAGCCCACGCTGTCGAGTCGGAAGCTGGGAACATCTCCATCCCTGCGGGGAAATGGGCCAACTCAAGGATCGCATCGAGAACAGCTTGGCGCTCTTCACGTAGATCACGAAACGTTGAACTAACGAAGACTTGGTATCGCGGCTGACTCATCTCATGCTTTGTGAAGATTCAGGGCTGGTGGCGTTAAGTGGCATAACGTAAAAGGCTCAGTTGCCGGCCGCCCGCGGGGGCGGGCTCCAAACCGACAACAACATTATCGATCGCGGGCGCAGCCGGTCAACTGCAGCGGTTTGTTAGGGGTTTTCTCAAAAATCTACCCGTAACCCTTTCTCTACTGCTAGCTGACATAAACTTCCAAACTCGCTCTTAAATTGATCTAGTTGTATATCCATCGTAGTGGGCAATTCGTCGATCTCGCGAATTAATTGGTGGACTTCTGATGCTGCGATGTGATCTCCGGTGAGCGTCCCATGGTGAAGCACCTGTTGAAGCAATATAGGGAATCGTGTTTCACCATTTGGCAGCGATCGGATCAATTCACGGAGGTGAACCACTAACGCAAGATTACCAATTCGAGTATGTGCTAACTCATAGTCATCAAGATCCGCATCTTCAGGTATATCCTCGAAAGGACATCGCCAAACTTGTGCATCTCGGCCCACGTCCTGCACCTAACGTAAAAGGCTCAGTTGCCGGCCACCCACGGAGAGCGGGCTACAAACCAGCAACAACATTATCAATCGCGAGCGCATCCGGTCAACTACAGCAGTTGGTTAGCGAGCAACACTCGTCGCTCGGCTTTCGATCAGCGAAGCGATCGGCCAGTAAAGCAGTAACACGCAATTGCAATCGGGATACACAGCCAAACCCAACTCAAGGGCAGTGACATCATGGCGACCGCCCCGGCAATGAAAGCGCCGCCACTCCAGCCACTGACGAATGACACGCGATCCTCTTCGCGTTCTTCAACGGGTAGCAAAAGCGCTTTGTATAAGCGATAGGCGTAGAGTCCACAGATAGCTGGAACCATGGCCGCGAGAAGAGCGGTAGGTAGCCAAAGCCACGGGACATTAAGCGCTTGAAGCATTTGCTCGCTAACGTAAAAAAGCTCAGTTGCCAGCCGCCCGCGGAATGCAAGCTCTAAACCAACAACAACATTATCAATCGCGGGTGCAGCCGGTCAACTGCAGCCGTTGGTTAGGCGGCACGGAACGACGCTAAAGCTTCCCTCAAAGTATTGACCACCTCATTACGGCGGTCTTTGCGCTCCATTCCCTTCGGGAGGCGTTCAAACCATCGTTGAACCTCCCAGTGATCTGCGGCCCCGATGCCGCCTTCTACTCGTGTACTTCCCCGATGTTCTTTCTCAAAGTATTCGAGTGCTATTTCGATCTGGCGTAGAGAAAGAAAGTGAAAAGTGAATTGGCATACAGCCACGAAATATATTGACTTTTCGATGAGGTTGTCTTTGGGTGTCTCATCGAAGTTGTAGCTGTATTGACCGTCGAGAACGCCCTTCATCGCATTATGGTGCTTTGTAGCGTCGTATTGTTCGGTCCACCAGCGAGCCACGGTATGCCGCCTAACAGTTGTTCTACGAAGACAAACCAGCTAGCAATATGACTGGATCACCATGTGCTGTCAACGATTTAACTGCTAAACATTGATAGATACCGCCTGGTTTTCAATGTTGGGAATCGCAAATGCGACTTTTGATTAACTGCGGATCGATCCGCGCAGCGTGCCCTTCTTGGGCAAGCTGCGGGCTTAAGTGGGGTTTATCGAAAGTCTCTGCCCTTCATGGTTCCGCTGATCGCCGTTTCGGGTCTTGGCTTGGCTCATGCAAGGCCAAGCTGTTTCCGGCCGACGGTGCGTCATCTGGCAACTCGCACTGCCAGGTATCGCCGGCTTTTTTGACCAGCACGTCCAGCGCGGCCCTTGCCCTTGTCAGGGTCCGTTTGCTGTAGCCCCGGGCGCGCGCGGCTTGTATCAGTGCGGCGCTTGTAACCGGGCCCCGGCTTAGTTCGTTGCGCAGCCAGTCGACGGCCTGGTCCAGTTTTGTAGGCGTGTCTGGGTCGCTGGGCCTTGTTCGGCAGAGCCGGTCGAGCAGGACGTCGGCGGGTTCGCGGGTCGGCCGGGGTTGCCAGAGGACTTTGGTTTGGCCGTCGGCGTTGGGGCCGAGTTGGAAGCCGTAGCCGGTGCGGTCGTGGCAGAGGTTGTTCTTGATCGGGACCATGAGCCGGCGTTCGGGGTGATCCGGGTCGCGGGTGACGAGGTGGACGGTTCTGGCGGCGGCGGTGAACGCGAGCGAGCCCATCGCCCGGTAGATCGCGGACTGGGCGTTGCGTGGCCCGGCCTTGTTCAGGTGGGTCACGGCGAGGACGGCGACGTTGAGGCCTTGGGCCATCCTGGCGACAGGCGTGAGCAGGTTTCGGACCTTGGTGTTGGAGTGGCCCGATTCGTCGCCGAGGTAGGCGCTGATGGGGTCGATGATGACGAGCCTGGTATCGGTCCGCTGCTCGCAGACAATACGGATGTGCCTGAGGTTTTCTCGCAGCGAGAGGTTTTTGGTGCCGCTTCTTGTGCGCACACAGGTGAAGGCGAAGACGCGTTTGAGGTCCGCGCCGGCGGCTTCAAGCCTTGGGCAGATGGTATCGGCCGGGTCGTCTTCGGCGGAGAGGAGGACGACAGCCCCGGGCGGTCGGTCGGTGGGCCGATCGGGGGCGTCGGCCTCGCCCGGCATCGGGGCGCCGGTCGTCACGCGGGCGGCGAGGTCGAGGGTGAGGAAGGATTTGCCCATGCCCGGATCGCCGGCGATGAGGTTGAGCTTTCCGAGCGCTAAACGCTGATGCCACAGCCACTTAACATGGTCTGAGGCGACGGTATCCATCCGGATCAGTTGTGGGCCGTAGGGGAGCACCGGCGCGGCTTTGGGCGTCTGATTCTGGTTCATCTGTGGTTGCATATGTTGCTTCCTGGGGTCTGCGATTGGTGTCTTTGGGGCTGGGCCCGGCACGGAAAAACGGGCCTCCCATAGCGGGCCGAATACGGGTTTGGTGCGCACAAGTTCAAGTGTGCCACGGTTTGATTGGCGCTCTTGGTGTGGCGGGGGTCCGGCGGGTTGTGGGATAGGATGCGGTGCATCGGGCCCTGGAGTGGTTCGGCACAGATCGTCGATAAACCCCTACAATCCTGATCCAGGGGTCGCTTGTTGCGGCCCCGCTTTTTTGACCCGATCACGGGAGCAAGGATGCCTCGCGATATCCCGGTCGGCAACGGGCAGATGCTCGTGGCCTTCGACCAGCACTACCAGATCCGCGACTTGTACTACCCGCACGTGGGCCAGGAGAACCACGCGGGCGGGCAGCCCTGCCGCTTCGGCGTGTGGGGGACAATCCCCAAGCAGCGGATCGCCGCGGACCCCAAAGAAAAACGACGCAAGCGGATGTACTGGTCCGACAAGGACTGGCACCTCTCACGCAAGTACCAGGACGACACGCTGGCCACGCGCGTCGAGATGACCAACGACCAGCTGATGGTCAAGCTCATCTGTACGGACGTGGTCGACTACCACCGGCCGATCCTGGTCCGGCGGATCGAGGTCGTGAACCTCGCCGACGAGGACCGCGAGGTCCGGCTGCTGCACCACCACGACTTCCAGATGTACGGGTTCAAGGTCGGCGACACCGCGTACTACGACCCGCAGCTGCGCAGCGTGATCCACTACCGCAAGGAACGCTACCTCACCACGAGCTTCTACCTCGACGGCGAGCAGCAGACCGACCAGTACGCGACGGGCAACGCGGGCTTCGGCGGCGCGGAGGGGACCTGGCGGGACGCGGAAGACGGCGTGCTCGGCATGAACCCGATCGCGCAGGGCGCGGTCGACTCGACGATCCTCTGCTCGGTGCAGTTGCCGGCGAACGACACGCGCGTGGCGTACCTGGTCATCGGCTGCGGGAAAGAGTACGAGGACTGCGAAGAGATCCACCGCTTTATCCACCGCGAAGGGCCGCAGAACGTCATCGACCGGACGATGGCCTACTGGAAGCTCTGGCTCGCCGCGACGCGCACCGAGTTCGGCGACGGCGACGAGACCGGGCTGTCCGACAAGGTCTACGACCTCTACAAACGCTCGCTCCTGACCGTGCGGACGCAGATCGACAACGGCGGCGCGATTATCGCGGCGAACGACAGCGACTACCTGCAGTTCAGCCGTGACACGTACTCGTACCTCTGGCCGCGCGACGGCGCGTTCGTGGCCGATGCGCTCGCGGCGGGTGGGTTCCCCGATGTGTCAAGGAGCTTCTACAAGTTCTGTTCCGAGGTGATCACCCGCCGGGGCATGTTCCTGCACAAGTACACGCCCTGCGGCTCGCCCGCGTCGAGTTGGCACCCGTGGGTCGATCAAAAAGGCCGGCCGCAGATGCCGATCCAGGAGGACGAGACCGCGCTGGTGATCTGGTCGCTCTGGCGGCACTACGTGCGGTACCGGGATATCGAGTTTGTCCGCCCGATGTGGTTCAAGATCGTCCAGCCCGCGGCGGAGTTCCTCGTCCGCTACCGCGACCCGGACACGAAGCTGCCGCTGCCCAGCTACGACCTGTGGGAGGAGCGCTGGGGCGTGCACGCGTTCACGGTGGCGACGGTCTACGCGGGGCTGAAGAGCGCGTGGCAGTTCGCGGTGTGCTTCGGCGACCAGAAGCGTGCCCGCCGGTACGCCAAGGCCGCCAGCGAGGTGCGCGAGGCCTTCTGCAAGCACATGTGGTCGGAGAAGCACGGCCGGTTCCTCCGCCGGATCGAGCCCGTCGATACCGACCGCATCGCGGAGTTCATGGCCGATATTTTTGATGACCGCGAGCCTCGGCAGACCCTGCCCGAGGCGATCAACCGCCTGCCGGGCGTGTGCGAGTCGGCCAACGGCTGGGCGGTGCCCTCGTCGATCGAGCACAGGCCGGACGAGATCCTTGATGCGTCGATGTTCGCCATCTTCGCGATGGGGCTGCTGCCCGCCAACGACGAGCGCGTCGTCGCCACGATGCAGGCCGTTGAAGAACGTCTGACCATCAAGACGCCGGTCGGCGGGGTCGCCCGCTACGAGGACGACTACTACCACCAGGTCAGCCAGGACACCGGCAACATCCCCGGCAACCCGTGGTTCATCTGCACCTTGTGGATGGCGGACTACAAGATCGCCAAGGCCCAGTCGGTGGAAGAGGTCAAGCAGGCGGCGAGCTACCTCGAGTGGGTCGCGGACCGCGCGCTGCCGTCGGGTTGCCTGGCCGAGCAGGTGCACCCGGAGACAAACGCCCCGCTTTCGGTCAGCCCGCTGACGTGGAGCCACGCGACGGTGGTGGCGACGCTGGTGGCGTACCTCAATAAGATGAGCGCGATCAAGGAGGCTGACCGCACGGGCCACGCCTTGGGTGCGATCATGCCCGAGGCCGCGACGATGCGCGAGGGCCAGAGCCGGCACGCTATTTTGGACGCGGTGCCGGAGTTGGGGTAGTACGCAGAACCTTCTAATAATCTCGAGATGCGGCACCCGAGCATTAAAGGAATCTTGGCGGCGCTTGCCTTCGTTTGCGTTGCTGTTTCATTTGTTTCGAGCCTAGGTATTTGGATCTATTTTTTTGATCATGAAGGGGGTGAGCCTGGAGCTCAAACCATCTTCGGCAGCATCCCTTTGCTGCCTGGCATTGCTCTGCTCGCGGTAGCCGCCGCGGTTGGTAGCTACCGATCCATTCGCGTTTTTATCGTTGTTGCCAGCCTGACTGCAATCCTGATCTGCGGCGCCGTGGTGACGACTTTGTTGAGCAGGGCTGAGAATGCTGAACAAAGCAAGACGCAACTGGTCAAGATGGGTCAAGCTGAATCATTTAAAGCTAACTGACAGCCATTCTCAACACGATCGCGTAGCTGTTAACAACCGCCACTCGGCTTGCTGGCCAGACCCCCCGCCCGTATCCTTTCAACTGCGTTCAGGGACCGGTTTTGTGGTGCCTGTGCAGTCTCGGATCGCCCCGGCGATCAGCCGTTCAGGAACCGACTCTACCGCGTGATGCTCACCGCGATCTTCCTCTTTGCCGCCTCCGTGCTCGGCGCCCTTGCGCTTGTGCTCTTGATGCCGAGGCCGGGTCGGAACCTCCGCCCGCTCGGGGCGCTCATCGGCGTGACGGCGCTCGGCGGGGCCTGGCTCGGCGTCGCGCTGGGGACGGACCTGGTCCGGCAGCTCGCCGAGGGTGCGCTCGGGCTGCCATCCGTCGCGTTCATCTACTACTACGTCTTCAGCTTCATCGCGATCACCGCCGCCGTCCGCGTCATCACGCACAGGCGGCCCGTCTACTCCGCGCTGTGGTTCATCATGGTCGTGCTGTCCAGCGCGGGGCTGCTGCTGGTGCTGTCCGCGGAGTTCATGGCCTTCGCCATGGTCATGATCTATGGCGGGGCGATCCTGGTCACCTACATGTTCGTGATCATGCTCGCCAGCCAGAACGAGCCGCAGCACGAAGACGATATCCCGGACTATGACCGCGTCGCACGCGAGCCGCTGTGGGCGAGCGCGGCGGGCTTCCTGCTGCTGGCGGTCCTGCTCTCGGTGTATTACGCGCCCAACAGCGTGCAGGCCAACCCCGACGCCGCGATGCCGGCGGACGCAGACCTGATCGCCTCGCACCTGGCCGACCGGGCGCTGTCCGAAGAGACCGCGGAGCTGGCGTCGTCGCCGTCGTCCTCGCCGACCCGGCTGAGTAATGCCGAGCGTGTCGGGGTCGATCTTTTCGAAGAGCACCCGCTGGCGATCGAGCTGGCCGGGATCATCCTGTTCGTGTCGCTCATCGGCGCGGTCGTCATCGCCAAGATGCACGTGCCCAACGAGGATGCGATCGCGCGCGGGACGGGCACGCCGGACGAGCTACCCGGGGGGGCCTTGTGATGCTGACCGCCCTCCAACCCGCCGGCCTGCAGCTGGCCGCGTTGAGCCAACTCGCGCTGTCGCACTTCCTGATGACCGGGGCGATCCTGTTCACGCTCGGGCTCGTCGGGTTCGTGACCCGCAAAAACCTGATCGTCATGTTCCTTTGCACGGAGATGATGTTCCAGGGCGTGGTGATCACGCTCGTCGCGTTCGCGATGTTCCACAACAACGTGACCGGGCAGACCTTTGTGATCTTTGTGCTGACCGTCGCGGCCGCGGAAGCGGCGCTGGCGCTGGGCTTGGTCGTGTTGATGTTTCGTCGGCGGAGGACGCTGGACGCGGGCGCGTGGGCCGCGATGCGAGGATAGGCTTGCTAGCGCGGCTGCGGCAGGCCGCGGCGCTTCATCGGTTTTTGGTTTTGGTTTGATGGATGCTTGAGAACGCCGTGTACATCCCGTGGATCGCCGCCCTCGGCGCTGTGCTGTGCGGGGCGCTGTGCCTGACGCCGAGCATGAAGAAGCTCGCCGGGCCGATCTGCGTGCTGTCGATCCTCGCGGGGTTTGGTTTGACGGTTGTAGGATTTTTAAATCCAACATTCGAAAATGATCAACAGCAGCAGGTCCAAGCGCCTTGGAAAACGCACGGCACTTACGCACTGGATGATGTGGCGATTGACCCACACAGTGGCAAACCCATCCATGCCGACGAGTACAAGCACCCGGCCGTTGTCATCCAGCCCCAGCCCTGGATGCACGTCGGAGGCACCGCTGTCTATGAAGAGGTGATCGACAAAAAATCGGGCAACCCCGTCCTCGGCAAAGACGGCCAGCCGCTGGAGCAGATCGTCGGCTACGAGGGCGGCCTACAGATCAACTACGGCTACTACTTCGACGGCCTGACGATGGTCATGCTCCTGGTGATCACCGGCATCGGCTCGCTCATCGCCATCTACGCCGTGGGCTACATGAAGGGCGACCCCGGCGTCGCGCGGTTCTTTGCGGCGATGGCGCTGTTTATCTTCGCGATGACCACGCTGGTCATGGCGGACAACCTCGTGCTGCTCTTCCTCGGCTGGGAGGGCGTGGGCCTCTGCTCGTACCTGCTGATCGGGTACTACTACGGCAAGGACTCGGCGGTCGCCGCGGCGAAGAAGGCCTTCATCGTCAACCGCATCGGCGACTTCGGCTTCCTCATCGGCATCTTCCTCTGCTACCAGCACTTCGGCTCGACCGACTTCAGCGTGATTTTTAATCACGAGTTGTTGAGCCGGGGCGGTGAACTGCCGCTCGGCGTGCTGGCGATCCCGTTCTGCCTGATGGTTGGCGCGTTCGGCAAGTCGGCCCAGATCCCGCTGTTCGTCTGGCTGCCCGACGCGATGGCCGGCCCGACGCCGGTGTCCGCGCTGGTCCACGCTGCCACGATGGTGACCGCCGGGGTCTACCTGATCGCCCGCATGATGCCGGTCTTTGAGCTGGTGCCTTCAGCGTTGGCCGTTGTCGCTGTCGTGGGTGGTGTCACCGCGTTGTTTGCCGGGACGATCGCCTTGTGCAGCAACGACCTCAAGGGGGTGTTTGCGTATTCCACGGTATCGCAGCTGGGGTACATGTTCCTCGGGCTCGGTGCGCTTTCAACAACCGGCGCGGTCTTCCACCTCGTGACCCACGCGTTTTTCAAGGCGCTCTTATTCCTCACAGCGGGCAGCGTCATGCACGCGTTAGCCGGCACGCTCGACATCCGCACCATGGGCGGGCTCGGCAAGAAGATGCCGGTCACCAAGTGGCTGATGTTCGCTGGCTGCCTCGCGCTCGCCGGCGTGCCGTTCACCGCGGGCTTCTATTCCAAGGACGTGATCATCGCGGAGGCGTGGACGCAAGGCGTTTACCGCGACGGCGGCGCGTTGTACATCACGCTCGGCGTGATGGCGCTCATCACCGCGCTGCTCACCGCGTTCTACACCTTCAGGCTCTGGTTTATCGTCTTCACCGGCGAGACGAAGTACGAGATAGGCGATGAGCACCACAGCGAAGACGACCACGGCCATGACGACCACCACGCGCACGAGCCGCACGAGATGCCGTGGTGGCCGATGAACCTGCCGCTGGTCCCGCTAGCGATCGGGTCGATCGTTGCCGGGGTGCTGCTGTACGAGTACCACGTGATCGGTCATCTGATCAAAGCCTCGAGCGCTTACACCGGCGTCAAGTACGACGAGACCATCGGCACCATCATGAAGTTCGTCAGCGGAGGCCTCGCGGTCGCGGGGATCACGCTTGCGGGCTGGTTCTACTACAAGACGTCGGACCGGGCCGAGAAGGCCGCCGAACTGTTGAAGGGGCCCGTCGGCATCCTGCGGGGCAAGTACTTCATCGATGAGTTTTACGACCGCGTGATCGTCAAACCGCTGTTCATTGCCGGGCAGGTGGCCTATCTGATCGATCAGCTCGTGATCCACGCGACCATCATGAGCTTTGGCTGGGCCCCGCGGCTTCTTGGAAAAACCGTCCAGCCGACCCAGGCCGGCAAACTGCACGGCTACGGCCTGGGCATGATCGCGGGGGTGACCGCGGTTGCGCTGCTGCTGTTGTTCCTGTTATGACGTAGGCCGGGCTTGAGCCCGGCATCGATGAAAGAGATGCTTACCCACCGGGCCGAAGCCCGGCCTACCCAAACCCCGGAACCCGAACCCCAAAAACTTGCTCCCCGACGCCTATACCATCCCGTTCCTGCTGATCATGCCCGCGTTCTTCGCGCTCGGGCTGCTGCTGCCGATCCCGATCCTCGGCACACGCAAGGGCGCATGGGTCTACTCCGCGACGACATCGACCCTCTCGTTCTGCTTCATGCTCTACGTCGCGTTCGCCTTCGACTGGTCCCGGCCCGAGTCGCTGCAGTTCGTCGGCGAGATCCCCTGGGTCCCCGGCTGGGACCTCGGGTTCAACTACGGCCTGGACGGCATGTCCATCTGGCTGGTCATGCTCACCACCTTCCTGATGCCCATCGTCGTCCTCGGCTCACTTGTCGAGGTCAAGGGCGATATGCGCACCTTCCACTTCTGGTTGCATATCCTCGAGGCGGCGCTGATCGGCACCTTCATCGCAAGGGACATGGTCTTCTTCTATGTCTGCTTCGAGTTCACGCTCATCCCACTGTTCTTCCTCATCGGGATCTTCGGCCACGGCGAGAAGCTCAAGGCCGCGCGGGTGTTCTTCTTCTACACCTTCACCGCTTCGCTGTTGACTATGGCGGGCATCCTTTATGTTGCCTGGTTCAACACGACGCTGACTGTGGATACACCGGGGCTGACCGAAGTATATGGCTCGATCACGTTTGAGATCACGGACCCGGATTTCGAGGCGACGTCGCCGGAGACCGCCTCGACGGAATATGCCCAGCAGAAGTACGCGGGGCAGTGGACTTTTAACATCAAGGCGCTCTGGGCCGCCGGCCGCATGATGCCTTTGGAGGCGCAGCTGCTGGTGATGCTGGCTTTCCTGGCGGGCTTTGGCGTGAAGACGCCGCTGTTCCCGTTCCACACCTGGCTGCCGCTTGCGCACACCGAGGCGCCGACGGCGGGGTCGGTGGACCTCGCGGGGCTGGTGCTCAAGCTCGGGCCGTACGGCCTGCTTCGGCTCGCGATCCCGATGCTGCCGATGGCGGCGCTGACCCTTGCGCCCTGGCTTGGCGCGCTGGCGGTGATCGGCGTGGTCTACGCGGCGCTGGTGTGCTGGGTCCAGACGGACGCGAAGAAGCTCATCGCCTACTCCTCCGTCTCGCACATGGGCTTCTGCATCCTCGGGCTGTTCGCGTTTGATGGCACGGCGACCGAAGGCTCGATCGGCGCGACCGGCGCGTTCATCTACATGCTCTCCCACGGCCTGGCGACCGGCGGGATGTTCCTCTGTATCGGCATGCTCTACGACCGCTTCCACACCCGCGAGATCAGCCGGATGTCCGGGCTCGCGAAGATCATGCCCGCCTGGGCGTTCTTCTTCTGCCTGTTCGCCTTCGCAAGCGTCGGCCTGCCGGGGCTCAACGGGTTCATCGGCGAGTTCCTGACCATGCTCGGCACGTTCAACTCGCGCGAGGTCAACGGCAGCCCGATCCTCGGGCCCTGGTACGCCATCCTCGCCGCGACCGGCGTCATCCTCGCCGCGATCTACCTGCTCTTCCTCGTCGGCAAGATCGTGTTCGGCCCGCTGAACCTGCCGCACTGGGAAGACACCGGCGAGAAAGGCATCGCCGGCGGCAAGGACCTGTCGTATCGTGAAGCGATGACGCTGACCCCGATCGCCGTGGTCTGCGTCGTCATCGGCCTGTTCCCCTACCCGATCCTCCGTTCGCTAGAGCCAGCTATCCAAGAGCACACGCAGTATGTGCATGATGAGATCGATCGGATGGAGGCGGAAACTCAGGCGGATGAGCCCACGGTAGCCTTGGATGATTCGGATCTGCACGGCAAGACGCCAAGTCGCCAAGACGCCAAGGAAGAACTCGATGATCTTTCCTGGCTTGCACCCACCAATCCAGAGCATGAGATTGTTTGGAAGGATTTACAAACAATCGGATCTTTCAGAGCACTAAATCTGCAGGAGGAATCAGAATGAAACCCCTGCTTTTAAGGGCAAAAGATAAACCTAGCTGCCTATCTTGGCATCTTGGCGCCTTGGCGTCTTGGCGTTATGCCTTGCCTCCTATGCCTTGGCGTTACATCCCTTACACCCGATTCGAATCAGGCCTTCGGCCTGCTGACAGGCAGGAATGCCTGTCCTGCTTCCGGTTTGGGAGGGCCAACGACTAATGGAAGCCACCCTCGAGAAGCTGCAGCACCTCTGGCCCGAGATCACGATGCTGATCGGCGCGTGCCTGTGCCTGGTCGCGGGGCTGTCGTCCAAGGCGGCGGTACGCAAAGCGACGCCGATGGTCGCGGTGGGCACGCTGGTGCTGGCCGGCGTGATGTCGCTGACAATGGGAACGGTGGACAAGACGCACTTCCTTGGGCTCGGGCTTTTCTCGTCGTACCTGAAGCTGGCCATCTGCGCGATGGGCGTGCTGCTGGTCTTCGTCGCGACGGGCACGGTCGATCACATCAAGCAGATCCGCGACGCGGAGGGGCGCGACGGCCAGGCGTTCGACGCGGGCGACAACTACAAGGCCGAGTTCTTCGCGTTCATGCTGTTCTCGCTGACGGGCGTGATGATGACCGCCGGGGCGGGCGAGTTGGTCTGGCTGTTCCTTGCGCTGGAGCTGTCGTCGCTGCCGACGTACGTAATGATCGCGACGTCGCGGGATCGGGATGGCGGGCTCGCGCAGGAGTCGGCGATCAAGTACTTCTTCCTCGGCGCGCTGTCGGTCGCGGTGTTCCTGTACGGGTTCGCGTTGATTTATGGGGCGACGGGTGAGACCGAGTTCCGATTGATCCACGCGTACGTGTCTGAGAACGGCGCGTCGCCGATGATGGTGCTGGGGGTCGCGTTGGCGGTGGTGGGCGTGAGCTTCAAGATCGCCGCGGTGCCGATGCACTTCTACACAGCAGACGTGTACCAGGGCGCGGCGACGCCGGTGACGGCCTTCCTCGCGTTCGTGCCCAAGGCGACAGGCATGATCGCGCTCATCGCGCTGCTTGGCCTGCCGCTGTCGTCCGGCCATAACGAGGCGACCGACCTGCCGAGCCTGCCGGATGCGCTCGTGTATCTCGTTGCAATCATGGCGGCGCTAACGATGACCGTTGGTAACGCGCTGGGGCTCGTGCAGAAGAACCTCAAGCGGGTGTTGGCGTACTCCTCGATCGCGCACTCGGGCTACATGCTCGTCGGCGTCCTGGTCGGGCCGATGCTCGCGATCTCGCTGATGCAGGACAACCCCGAGGCGGACACATCACTGAGCAATGGTACCGCCGCGGTGCTGTTCTACCTGATCGCGTATGGCTTGAGCACGATCGCGGCCTTCGCGGTGCTCGGCTGCCTGACCCGTCAGGACGGCGACGAGGTCGAAACGTACGACGACCTTGCGGGCCTGCGGACGCGGCACCCGTTCCAGGCGGGCGTGCTGCTGGTCAGCGTGGTTTCGCTGGTCGGCCTGCCGCCGCTGGTCGGCTTCCTCGGCAAGCTGTACCTGATCGGCTCGGCGTACTCGGCGGGGGCGGTCGAGTCGGGCTACTCCGGGCTGTTCCAAGGCCTGGTCGTGTTGATCATCATCAACTCAGCCATGAGCGCGGGCTACTACCTGCGGATCGTCGGCGTCGCGTTCTTCGGCGAGGACCGGGGGCAGACGGTCGAGACCGCCCCGCCGCTGCGTCGTGCGGGCGGCGTGATCGCGGCGTTGGCGTCGATCGCGCTGGGCGGCTACCCGAGCGCCGGGTTCCTGGCTGCTCAGGCGAAGAACGCCGCCGAGCCCAACCGTGTCCCCGAACAAACCGCGGACGAACCCGGATCTGCTTCCGAGCCAACCGGAGCAGAGGACGCCTGATTCACTTGATTCACTGTCCTTCGGCCGCTTCCTGCTCGGCTTGCCTGGCTTCCTGCTCCGCAACAAAGGCCTCCACATCCCGCAGCAGCCGCTTCATCCGCTCGGCGAAACGCGAGACCTCGGGCAGGTCCTGCCGGCCGATCGCTTTCAGAAACAGTTCGGACCCCGCTTCTTTGGCGTGGGTGGTGAGCAGCGCGTACCAGACGATCTTGGCGTTGCTGTTCGTTGCCCGCTCCAGTAGATCGGTATAGGTCGTGGATGCCTTCTCCAACTCGACGCAGTTGAGGAGCATCCACGCGCGTTCGCTGTCGCTGCCGCTGTCCCAGGCCGCGAGCATCTTCTGGGTGGCCTCCTGCAGGACCGCGGCACCGAGCAGGTCCGGCTGGCTGTCGCGATCGAGGTAGGCCAGGTTGCGGATCGCGTTGAGCTTGGTCGAGGCCTGCCGGCTGTCGATGTCCGCAAGCCAGCCCTGGATCGCGGCTTCGGTTGCTGGCCTGGCTTCGACGAGGCTGTCACGCACGTCGGAGAGCCCACCGATCCCGTTGGGCCGCCAGAGCCCCGTGGGCGTTAGGATCGGGTTGACGATCAGTCGGGCGTCGAAGGACATCGGTGCACCGGGGTTGTTGGCACGCAGCAGGCCGAACTGGTGGTAGTCCAGGCGGGTGTCGAGGATGATCCGCTCGCCGGCCTCGATCGTCATCGGACCCGACAGGTCGACCACGACCGGCGGGTACGGGGGGAGTTGCCTGCCCGCGCTGGACGCGTTGAGGGTGACGACCATGCTCGGGTTGATCGGCCCGTTCTCCGTGATCGCAAGCGGGAAACGCGACGTGTTCCAGACCGTGATCTCGGCCTTGATCGGCTGGAGCGGCTTGATCCGCTGGGGCTTGATGCGCATCCGCACGTCGATCCATGGCGTGCGTTCGACGTCGACCAGCCAGAACGACTCGGGGTACTTGGCCATCAACGCGAGCAGCGCCTGCCCTGTCGTGTTGGGCTGCGCCGGCTTCTGCAGGTTGATTAACGCACGGCCGGCGGCCAGCGCGGCGAGCGAGGTACTCGACTCGGACTCGATGTAGCCCTGCAGCAGGCGTGCCCGGCCCGCGTCGTCCTGGCCGGATGCGAGCGCGAAACCGCAGGCAGCCAGCGGGTTGCCCCCGGTATGCGGGCGCAGCAGCTCGAGCGCTTGCGCGGCATCGCCTCGGCGGAGCGCGATCCAGCCTTGCGCGACGGGGTCGCCCCCGTTGTCACGGGCGATCTGCTCGGCCTGACCAAGGTCAGGGGCGAACACAGCGGCGATCCGCGCCAAGCTCTGCTTTGCCAAGTCGGTTGCAAGTCTTTCCTCGTCGGCTTCGGGTTTAGCTTGGAGCTGCCGGGCAATCTGATCGAACTGCAGCTGAGCCCGGTCCGGGTCGTCTGAGTCGCGTAATACAGCGAGTCGGATTAGCGCCAGGCTAAAGGGCAGCTCAACCGGTTGTGCGGCTTCCTGGGCGGGCTCGGCCTCCGGGTCCGGCTCGGCATCGCCTGCAGGGGGCGGGGCCTGGTTCAGCGCTGCCTCGAACTCATCGAGCAGTTGGAGCAGCAGTTCGTCCTGCCCGGTCATGGCCAGGCAGTGCGCCCAGCTCGCGTAGTCGCTCAGCAGCAGCGGCTCGGGGCTCAGGCGTGTCGAGACGACCTGGTACTGCTGGGCTGCCCTGTCGAAAGCGGCGTGCTCGGCGAGCCGTGCAGCCAGGTCGAGCCTGGGCCCGGGCGCGAGCGGGTCGGCGCGGATCACGTTGACGGTCGCGGTACCTTGCCGGACGTCATCGCCGCCGAGCTCGATGACGAGGTCCAGCATCGTCTGTGCGCCTTCGAGATTGGCGGGGTCGGCCCGCGCCGCTTGTACCGCCCACTTACGCCGTGCCCCCTCGTCGAGCAACTCGTTGGCGGTCGAGGAAGCGAGGCTGGCTAGCCGCGATCGCAGCGGGCCGGACATCCCGCGCCCCGCATCGCTGTTGAGCAGCTTCTCCAAATCACGGAGCTGATCGTCGAGGGTGTTGTTCTGGCTTAGCAGACGGTAGCGGATCAGGTTGAACCGCGCCAAGTCGTCATCGACCCCGGTGTCCAGGTAGCCCACGAGCGCGCGTTCGTAGGCCTCTTGTTCGCCGGCGGATTCGGCCAGCTCGGCACGCATGGCCCAGGCCTGCGCGTTCTTTGGGTTCAGCTCGAGCGCGGCATCCAGCAGCGCCGCAGAGATGATGGCCGGCTCGTCTGATTCGAGCGACTGCGTGAACGCCAGGGTCCCGATCGCGGATCGGATCAGCGCGTCCGAGACCTGCTCGTCCGCATTGGTGTTCACCGCGTCGGCGCTGGCCGAGAGGGTCAGGAGACAGAGTGCCGATAAAAACAGTCGCTTCATCATGATGCTTCTTATCGTTTGAATGCCGCGTATCCATGCAATCGGGTCGTCCACAGAGGGACTCAAGGCCGGTAAAGCAGGTCGACCCGGCCGGTAATAATGCCTTGGAGGGTCCACGCCCCGCAGGCGATGAACATCACAACCGCCGCCCCCTTCAGCGTCCATACAAACGTACGGCCCGCCTCAGGCACAAGTTTGTCAACGACCAGACCCATCGCCAGCACGGCCCCGCCTGCGAGCATGGTCAGCCCGGCTTCGGTTTCCGGGCTGGCCGTGATCTCCGCGAGCAGCAGCGCGAGGCCGATGACGATGACGCACTGCGCCCAGCAGTACCCGAGCAAGCCTGTCACAACCCGGGATGCGTGGCTCATAGGGGTGCCCTCGCTTAGGCGACGCCGGTCGCGTTGGGCAGACCCGCCGCCAGTTCGCGGGTCATGGCTTCGGCCTGCTCGACCGCGCTGCCGGGGTGCTCGTGGATTCGGCGCACCATGGCGGAGCCAACGATCGCGGCGTCGGCCACAGCAACAACATCGCGGACCTGGTCCGCGCTCGAGATACCGAAGCCCACGGCCATCGGCGCATCCGTTACCTCGCGCAGCTTCGCCAGTCGGTCGGGCAACTCGGGGGGAAGCGTGCTGCTCTCGCCGGTGATGCCGCGGCGCGACACGACGTAGGCGAAGCCGGTGCTCGCTGCGGCGATCGCCTGGGCCCGGTCGATCGGTGTCGTCGGGGCGATCAGCATGCTGAGGATCAGCCCCGCGTTTGCCGCCGCGTCGCGTGCCGCTTGCGATTCTTCCAGCGGCAAGTCAGGGAAGATAAAGCCATCGAAACCCGCCTGAGCAGACTGCTTGACGAACGCATCCAATCCGATGCGGTAGACGATCGAATAGCTCACCATGGCGACCAGGCCGAGCCCGGTCTGATCACGGATGGCGGCGACCTGCTCGAAGACCTGTTCGACGGTCGTTCCCAGGTCGAGCGCCCGGGTCATCGAGGCCTGGATCACCGGGCCGTCGGCGATGGGGTCGGAAAACGGGATCCCGACCTCGCAGATCGATGCCCCGCCACGCTCGAGCGCGGGGATGACCTGCCCGAATCGTTCGACCCCGCCATCGCCCGCGGTGATGAACGGCATCAGGGCCTTGCCGCCCTGTTTGGAGAGCGATTTAAAAATACGATCGATACGATTCATAATGGAAAGGATAACCCTAATCGCAACCAACAACACGCCCAACCGACCCAGCCGTGGCACCCGCCCCAGCCACTAAGCAAAGGGGCGGGCACCGCAGCCTAGACCAGCGACAAGCCCTCACGCCGCCAACCGAAACGCCCCACGCGGCCCATCGAGCAGTGCCGCCAGCACCCGCTCGCCGATCCTCACGCCCGGGCATGCCCGCGCGGTCATCGCCCAGTCCATCGCCGAGTTCACCTCCAGGATCGACAGGCCAAGCCCGTCCTCGCCCTTATCCAGGACGAAGTCAACCGCGCCGACCGTCAGCCCCAGCGCCGACATCGCCCGCCCGGCCAGGCTCTGCATCGACGCCGGCACGGACGCCAACGACGTCACCTCACCGCCCTGCGCCGCGTTCGAACAGACCCGCCCGGGGTTGGCCATCTTGACGCAAGCAATCACCTCCTTACCCGCCACGACCGCGCGGTACGACGTCCCCAGCTCACCAACAGGCTGCTGGGCCAGCCACACCTCACCCGCCCGGCCGACGAGGTGCGATTCAAACACCTTCGCCGACCCGACCAACGCGACGCCCTCGGCCTCGGTCGCCTGCGCCGGCTTGATCAACACCTGCGGCACGCCCAACGCCCGCTGCAGCGCATCAAAACCCATCTGCCCCGGCACGAACACCACCGTCGGCGGCACCGGCAGCTTCTCCGCGCACAGCACCCGCATCGTCTGCGCCTTGTCCGCCGCCAAGGCCGAGGCCTCAGGCGTATTCAACACCCGAGCCCCCTGCTCGCGCATGACCCCAAGCAACAGGTCGCTGAAAGCACAGCTACCTTCCGCGCCCCGCCGGTCCAGCACCACCGTCCGCTTCATCTGCTCATAACCAATCGGCATGCCCGTCCGCGGGTCGATCACATCCGCCCGACCGTCCCGCTCAAAGCGGACCTCAAACGAACGCGCCGTATCGACGAGCACCCGCCGCACAAGCCCTTCACCCGCCCGGATCAAATCGTTGTGCTCCGGCGTGTCGAGCTTGTCCGCCCCGCCAACGATGATGCGCACATTCTTATCCGCGTCCGGCAAGGCCTGGGCGATCACCTGGGACAAGGCATGGCCGTGCTGTGGCGGCGCAGTCAGCGAGTTGATTAACGAACGGGAAGTAACAATTTGATTCGTAGTCGTCATCGGCGGTCTCCCATTGAGGTGCTAGATGCCAGCCACACGATGTGACCAACAAGCACCTGTTAAACCACACCGATACGCCGCGCAACGCGGCGTTGCGCATAACGATTGGCGTAAACTGGCTCTGAGAGCAGGCCTGCCCCGAAACGATCGAAAGAAAATGGGTTGCGCATCCATCGCGCAATGAAGAGAACGCTACTGGTCAGGTGGTTGCGCCCTTAGATACTCACTAAAACGACACTTGGGGCATCGTTCGGGCCTCGGCTCCATGTCATCATCGAACCAATCGCAGCCTTCGGCCTCGCAATACCAGCCATACGGGTTTTTATTAGGCTGTTGCTTCTGTTCCTTTTCACGATCCCGCTCCAGCTTTAGCAAAACGACCTCTCTGAATTGGGAAACATCGATCTGTAGATCGCTTCCCTCTTTGGAGTGCTTGATCTGCTGGATCCCGAACTGCTTCCGGAGATACTTAGGCAGCCTGTCCCCACACCACCCCGAGACCGTGCCCGCGTTCGCGCTAGACCATCCCATACCTTTGGCGATCAGCACGGCATCGGGTAGGGAGCAGGCCCGATCGGATGTCGACTCGGAAGGATGGGCCGTACTATCTAAGTCATTTAGATCGGCTTCCTCGGCCATCGGCCTGGATTGGTTGGGCATAACGCCTGGAGGCGTCAGCATCGCGTTGAGATCATCGCTGAGTAGGACACGCATGACGTCACACGCCTGCTTGTCTTTGCCACTCAATCCGATACGCAGCGTACCAGTGTCGGGGTCGGCCCAGAGCGCGGCCTCACAGCCCGCCGCTTCGTGATTGAGCACAGCACCGAGCCGCCAGTACCGACCCTGCCGCAGCCACTTGTGGCGACGCACCATCAGGCGGTGCAGCACACGCTCGGGTTCGAAGCCGCAGTCGATCGGCGGAGCTTGCATGTATAAACGCTGCCAAGGCGAAGCGTCCTCAGGCCGAGTGCTGGGTTTCGGCGGGAGCAGATCTACCTGCACCCCCTCCCCGCGTGGCAGGAGTGAGGGCATCAGGTAGGCATCCCCAGCCGCATCGATTGGGTAGCACAGCTCGTACTCACGAAGCAGCCCGAGGATGAAGCGCTCGGCCTTGTGCCCTAGGTCGGCGAGCCAGCCCCGCAGATCACCGCGCGTGAACTGGTGCCGCTGGCTCATCGCCAACTGTTGGATGACGCGGTAGACGCCCGTGTTCGCCCAGTTCACATCAAAGATGTGGTCCTGCAGGGCGTCGATATCGCTGTGGCCGTAGTACAGGACGTCGCCGAGCCGGTGCAAGAGTTCGAGCCATTGCTCCGGGTCGCCTGGCTTGACGGGCTCGGTGTCGGGGTCCCGTTCGCGCAGCGCGGTGATCCAGGCCTCGCTCCTGGCAGGATAGTCATCGGCCTGCATCGATCGGCCGGTTGATGCGGCCAGTTCTGTCTTGAGTTGGTCGCGGATCTCGGCGAACGCCGGGTGGACGTAGCGGTGGATCATCTTCCGCAATGCTTGGGTCGCCGGGCTCTCTTCTTCGTCGCTGAGGTGGTGGCGGATGGCTTGCCGTACCGCGTCGGCGCCAAGTGGCTCGCCGACCGATCCGGGCGGGACGTCGACGTCGATCACTTCGCCGCCCAGCAGGTGCAGGCCGTGCGACTCGCAGAGCTCGGCATAGTCCCGCGTACCCAGGCGATCGACACGGCCGTCGACATGCTGCTTCGCATTGCGGACGATGAGGACGGCTGGTGGTTCGCCGCCTTCACGCGACCGGCCGAAGTGGGCGATCGTCTTGAGCCAGTAGGTCAGCCGGTTGCCAACGGTATCGCGGTGCTCGGGGTCGTCCTGTGATACGCCCGGCGGCAGCGAATGACCTTCGACGGCTCGCGTCGCGTCAAGGACGAGCACGTACAGGCACTGCTCGGAGAAATAGCAGCGGTGCGTCGCGTGCATGTAGTGCTGCCCGCCGAAGTCCCACAGGTCGATGTTGTGTGGCCGGTCGTCGATTAGGAAAGGCTCGTCATCCGACCCAAGCGGCGTCGGGACGAGGCGGTGGCCCGTGTCGCCACCCGGATGCTCGTGCAGGGCCGACTGCTCGATCCCGATCGTCCTACGGAGCCCGCCGGGGATCTCGATCCCGCGCATCGCCAAGGACAGCGAGGTCTTCCCGACCTCCGGCTCACCGAGTAGAAAGACCCGGCAGGCGTCAATACGTTGGCCTCTCTTCGCTTGCTGACGTGCTTGAAAATCATGTACTTCTAGAAGCAACCCCCATGGATCCATCCAGTTGACTTCTTCAATTGGTAAACCTTCCACCGCACCGGTATTAATAATGTTCATAAATTCCAAGCTGGGTAGATTTTTTTTCTTCAATCTTGGAATTGTCATGAGACTTTTACACGACGGCAGCGAAAGCTGTTTCAAACTAGGAAGATACAGATCATCTAGCTCATCGATTGAACTCAGATTCTTACATCCATCCAAGGTTATCTTTTCTAGTTTTGGTAGATCGGCACCGCGCAAGCCTTCAAGCGAAGTCAGGCTATTACAAAAGCCAGCATAGAGTCGTTCTAGTTGAATTAGATTTGCTTCATTCAGTCCTGAAAATGATCTCAAATGCTTACAGCCAGAAACCCAAATATCTTTCAATCTCGATAAATCTGCTCCTTCAATTCCTTCGAGAGACTGTAGGGCTGTACCATCCATCAAAAGCCCTTCTAACGCGCAGGGATATTCTGATAGCGCTTTAAGAGTTTTCTTTCCAACCCTATGGTTGCCTGCTAGATGGATTCGAACCGCATCAGGGAAGACCGGATAACCAACCGTGTTAAAGAACTCGGGCAAATCATCATCCAATAACTCCCAGCCATCATCACGTTCATGCCAGTAGGTTAAATCAACCCAGCTATTGTCAAAATCCGAGTAATACCGTGTATTTGAGAAAGCAAATAAGATTGCTCCCTTCTGCACGCGGGTTAAGCGTTGGCCATCATCTGAAGAACCTTTTGGTATCGGCGTATTATCTTCTGGAGGAGGCATGGATGAAATGATAGTCAAAGCAGATGCTGTAAATACTTGCAGCAAGATGACTGATTAAGCGTTACCGATCTTTGCGATATCACAAAGGCCGAGGCATCGTCAAGCTTCTTGTCTTCGAACCTTAGCATTGCCCGGCCTCCTCAGGTCTTGATCGTCGAGACCATGTAGAACGAGATCGGCACAAACAGAACGACCGGCAGCAGCGCCGCGGTGACGGGGTTGATGCCGCCGACCTGCATGAGGACCAGGCCCGCGGACCAGGCGCCGATGGCGATGCCCGCGGCCTTGGCGGAGTTGGCCAGCATGTTGCCGGGCACGCGGGTCAGGAAGAAGGGCAGCCCCATCAGCAGGATCAGCACGCCCATGACCAGCGTCGTGAACCGGCCCCACATGACCTGGGTGATCCGGCCGCGCTGCTTGGGGGTCAGCGAGGTATTGGTCCGCATCTGCTGCAGGTCGGTCATCGCTTGCAGCCGGATGAAGAGCGCCTCTTGGCGGGCGATGATCACCTCGGGAGAGAGCTCGGTTTGGTACATGGCGACCGCCTCGCCGCCCAGCTGCGTCGGCAGCGTGTCGCTCGTCGCGGTCGCGAAGGCCTGGCCTGATTCGAGGAGCCAGGCCCCCTCGCTGTCCGACCAGACCGCAAGGTCGGCGCGGATGAGGCGGGTCTGCCGGCCGGTCTCGTCGCGCTCGATGATGCGGACATCGGTCATGCCGTTGGTCTCGGCGCTGAAGCTCGCCGCGCTGATCAGGGCGCCCGACTGGTCCCGCGCGTAGTTCACGGGCTTGTCCGTCATCGTCGGCTGGCCGACCTGCGACTTGGACCGCACCAGCTTCTCGGCCAGGGGCGGGATCGCCAACTCCTGCACCGGCAAGACCAGCAGGTTGATCGCGAAGCCGACGATCAGCACGGGCACGGCCATGCGGTACAGGCTGATCCCGCTGGCGAGGATCGCGGTGACCTCGCGCGAGCGCTGGAGCTGTGAGATCGTAAAGCCCATCGCAGCGACGACAAGCAGGCCCGACATCGCGGAGAAAATGAGGAGCAGCACCGGGCCGTAGTAGTCGGCCATGACCCAAGCGGTGCCGAGAAAGACGCCGCCCATCCGGTCCGCGTGCTCCCGGCCGGCCTTGAGGAATTCATCGAGGTCCACGATCAGGTCGACCAGCACGTACAGCCCGCTCAGCACCACGCACAGGATGATGTAGTTCTGCACAAAGAGCTTGATGATGTACCGGTCCAGTGTCTTCATGGATGGGGTCAGTTCCTTGCGACGCGGAGGTACAGCCTTGCGATGACCAGGAGCAGGAGCAGGTTGCCGCCCCAGAGGACGCCGACGCCGATAAGCCGATCGCCGCCCGTGCTGCTGATGATGTCGGGGATGGAGATGCGCTCGGCCATGCTCGAGCCGGTATGGATCATGACCAGCGTCACGATGGCGAGGATGAAGGCCCAGAAGAAAACAACGAGCGGTAGGCGGTCGTGCATGCGGACAGCGAGGAGCGTGCCGAGGAGCAGGAGCAGCGGCGTAGCGAGGGCTGTCGCGATCCGCGTGTAGAGCTCCGCGTCGATCATGTACTTGAGCTGGATGATGCGGAAGCGGAGGTTGACCTTGGCCTGCTGGACGCCGGCGGCATCGCGCATCGATTCGCGGAGGGTCCACTCGCCGACTTCCTCCGGCGACATCGTCGAGGGGTCACGGCCGAGCACCTGCTCGGGGTATCGCATGGACGGGAAGGCGTACTCCTCCTTGTTGTTGACCGCCCCGCTGTCGTTAAGCCCGAGCACACTGACATTGCGCATCAGGATCCGCGCTTCGGGCTCACGGTCGAAGCGGTCGGTCCGCACGGTGAGCTCGGCGATGTCGGCTTCGAAGCGGCGGATCGGGTCGCCGAGCAACTGCGCGTTGTCGTAGCGGTCAATGGTCACCCGGGTCGGTCCGCTGCTCATAAACACGAGGCCGGCGTCGTTGCTCTTGGTCACCGGGGCGCTGAGGCGGAAGTAGGTGTTGGGCAGGCCGCCCTTGAGCGTGATGAAGCCCCGGCCGGTCTCAGGGGCCAACGCCTCGACGATCAGGTTGGTGAGTTGTTGACGCGAGACGGCGGCGGTGAGGTCGGCCTGCGCCTCGCGGACCCGGTCGAACGCCTGCGGGTTGTTCTTGAGCCGCATCAGGTCCTGGAAGGTGAAAAAGACCGCCTCGTCGGAGATCGGGTCCGGCAGCAGGATCGGCTGGTCGGTCTCGAGCGTGCCAGACTGGCCGACGGTTTCAAACTGGTTGCTGGCGGCGTTGTAGTGGACGGGGTCTTCCAGGCGGAGGGTGATGTAGGCCTTGCCGTTCTCGTCCCGGACCAGCAACGCGCTGGCAGTGCTCGCGGTGGTGTCGGACGCGACCTTGTTGGTGGCCTTGTCGAACTGGGCGACCGCGACGCGGGTCATAACGATGAACTGCTCGGCGCTGAGGTTGCCGACGCTGCTGTTGGGTGGTGGCTCGCGGACTTCGGAGTAGTCCGCGGTTAAAACGAGGCTGCCGTTGGCCAGCATGTACGGTCGGTTCTGGTTCAGCTGGCTGACGAGGACGCCGAGCACATCGCCCTCAACGGTCTTCTTTGCCAACTTCCAGAAGCCCGGCACGATCGTATTGCTTAAGAGGAGCAGCACCAACATCAGCACGAACCCCAGCGCCGCGACCGGCGCGAAGATCCGGCTGTAGCTCATGCCGCCCGCCCGGCAGGCGAGGACCTCGTTGTCCTTGCTCATCGCATGGAAGACCACCGTCGCCGAGAACGCCCCCGCGAACGGCAGGGCAAAACCGAGCACCGTCGGCATCGTATACAGCACGAACTTCACCAGCGTCACCGGCCCGAGCAGGCCGTCGGCCATCGGCCCGATCGCCGCGCCAAAGCTCAGGACGACCACCATTACCGAGGTCGTCAGCACCAGCACCTTCAGCAGTTCACGCAGGATGTAGCGGTACAGCGTCCAGGGCATGTGTAGAAGCTAGGGGCTAGTAGCGACAAGCAAGTAGTTTAAGGTTAGTTTCAAGCCCGCGGCTTGTCGCGAAGCGGCGTGCCGCGCGGGTCAGCTGGCCAACACTTCTTTCTGAATCTTCATCAGCCTGCGGATGCCTTTGCCGGCCAGGTCCAGCAGCGTATCCAATTCCTCCCGGCTGAAGACGCCCTTCTCACCGGTGCCCTGCACCTCGATGAAGCTGCCCCTGTGGTTCATCGCGACGTTCATGTCGACCTCGGCCCGGACATCGAGCGGGTAGTCGAGGTCCAAGTAGGCCTTGCCGTCGATGATGCCGACGCTGACCGCGGCGACGGGCCCGATGATCGGGTTGCTGGAGAGTCGGCCGTCACTGCGTGCGGCCGAGATCGCCTGGGCCAGCGCGACATAGGCGCCGGTGATCGCCGCGGTGCGCGTCCCGCCGTCGGCCTGCAACACGTCGCAGTCGCAGGTGATCGCGATACCAGGCATCTTGTCGAGGTCGACCGCGGCACGCAGCACCCGGCCGATCAGCCGCTGGATCTCGGTGGACCGGCCGTCGGTCCCGCGGCGTTTACGGTCGGGCGTCGACCCGGGCAGCATCGCGTACTCGGCGGTGACCCAGCCGTGCACCGGGTCGCCGTTCTCGTCGCGCTTGATCCATCGCGGGGTCTCGGCGGCGATGCTCGCGGTGCACAGGACGCGCGTGCCGCCCATCACGATCTGCACGCTGCCCGCCGCCGCCGAGGGGAACGGCTCGATCGTGGTCGGCCTGAGCTGGTTCTTGGTACGCTTGATCATGGCCAGAGTTTAGCGAGGCGTTGCGATCATGCACACGGGTATACTTCGTCGATGCGTCTGCCCGTGTACTTATTGATGCTGCTATTCGTGTTGCCCGCGTGCCAGCGGCCGCCGATGGTGATGCCGTTGATGTTTGAGTCGGGGCAAGTCGCCGGGCTCGGAGACACGCCCGACGCGTGGCGGACCCACGAGCACACGCTGTTCTACGCGACCGACCGCCGGTTCGATCCCAACGAAGGCGACGACGGGGTGTACAACCACCTGCGCAACGATGAGCTCTCGCTCGGCCAACTTACGATCGATCTGGGCGAAGACAATGCCTGGCTACTCTTCAACGATGCGATCCAAGCCAAGCCCGGGGGGGCAAAGCCACGCCCCGAACTCGCCGGGATCAAACGACTTGGAACGATGCGGTGGGGCCCCGCCGGCAAAGACGACCAGGGCGACGACACCAACAGCGAGCGTCCGTTCATCGAACCGCTCGAGGCTGCCCTGAAGCGGTCCAGCGGCAAGGCGATCACGCTCTACATCCACGGCTTCAACACCAGCTTCGAAGAGGCCGCGCTGACCGCGGCCGAGCTGAGCCTGTACGGCGGTGGGCTCGGGCCGTTCGTCCTCTACAGCTGGCCGAGCTACGACAGCCTGTTCGAGTACAGCCACGACCGCGACTCCGTCCGCTACACCACCGCGCACGCCAGGCGGTTCGTCGAGATGCTCGCCAACGAGATCGCCGCGGGCAGGCTCAACGCCGACCGCATCAACCTCGTCGCCCACAGCAGCGGCGCCGAGGTCGCCGGCTCCATCCTCCGCGAGCTCGGCCTGATGTCCCACGCCCTGACCCCCGCCCAGCGTGAAGACCGGTGGAAGATCGGCGACGTCATCCTCATCGCCCCCGATATCAGCACCGGCGTCGCCCGCGAGCGCATCCTCAAAGAGGACCTCCGCGGCATGTATGACGAAATCGTTGTCTACGCCTCCCGGCGGGACACCGCGCTCCGCTGGGCGTCGCGCATCCTGTACCGGGCCACACGCATCGGCTCGATCCGTGAATCAGACCTCAACGAGGCGGACCGCTACTGGCTCGACCAAGCCGGCAGCATCACGCTGGTCAACATCGACGGCCAGCCCAACGGCGACCCCATCGGCCACTCGCACCACCGATTCTCCGCTGCCGCCCTCTCCGATATCCTGCTGTCCCTGCGGTCGGACCTGCCACCCGAACAGCGCGGCCTGATGCGGAGCGATGGCGAGATTATCTGGCGCTTCGCCGAGGACTACGAGAGATACGTCACCGAGGCGGCGGCCAAGGTCTACGGTAAAGCTCCGGGCGGAAGCCAGGAGCAGCGATGCATCAACGTCTTGCGTAATGGCAGACGCTAAAGTTGTTGCTCCTGGCTTCCGCTCGGAGCTTTCAGAACAGACCATGATCGACACCCACTGCCACCTGACCTACGACGGCCTGCACGAGCGCATCGATGAGGTCCTCGCCAACGCGGCCGAAGCAGGCGTCGACCGCATGATCAGCGTCGGCACCACGCCCGCCGACGCGGAGAAGGCCCGCGCGCTGTCCGAGCGCTTCGACAACGTCTACTTCACCGCCGGCTTGCACCCGCACTACGCCGAGGGCTACACGGACAAGGCCGCACTGCTTGACGCCCTGCGCGAAAAACTGAGCGACCCCAAGTGTGTAGCCATCGGCGAGATGGGCCTGGACCGGCACTACCCCGACCCGCCGTTTGATCTGCAGCAGCGCGTCTTTGAGTGGCAGCTCGAGTTAGCTAGCGAACCGGGGGTGGCCGGGGATGAGCGCAGCGACCCCCCGGAACAAACTGGAGAAGACGCGTCAAGCAGAGCACATTCCGAGGGGTCGCCGAGCCTCCACCCCGGCCACCCGAAACCGATCGTCATCCACAACCGCGAGGCGACGGGCGACACGCTCGCGATGCTGCGTGCCAGCGGCATCGAACCGTCCCGATTCGTCTTCCACTGCTTCACCGGCAGCCCGCACGAACTTGACAAGATCCTCGCCTTCGGAGCGATGGTCAGCCTCACAGGTATCGTAACCTTCGGCAGCGCGAAAGACCTTGCCCAGGCGACAGACCGTATCCCGCTGGACCGGCTGATGATCGAGACAGACTCGCCCTACCTCACACCCGCCCCCTACCGCAAAGTACGCCCGAACGAGCCGCGCTATGTCGCGGATGTGGCAAGGTTTCTCGCAGAGCGTCGTGGGATGTCGCTCGATACGTTTATTGATGCGGTGGATGGGAATTCAAAGCAGTTTTTCATCCTCGACTGAATTCGACTCCCGACCCCTTTCTTCCCTCGAATCCGACCCTTGTCAGGGGAACCACAAGAGCAGCTGATCCGCTACCAGATCGTGGCCCTTCCGGTTCGGGTGCGCGCCCTGGCTCATGAGTTCTTTCAGCGCTGCTCCTTCGGCAACCCTCTTCTTGAAGGCGTCAAGGCTATCAACCAGCCCAACGCTATACTCCGCTGCGAGCTGCCGGATCTGTTCCGCGTGCTGGTTCAGCGCATCGCGCGGGTTGTCTAGGTCCGCACGCAACGCCGCGGTTGGTGTCAACAGGATCACATCAATTTTCTGCTCCAACGCCGACTCGATCATCGACCGCCAAGCCGCCTCGGCTCGTTCCAGGCCGACGCCCCTGTCGTTCAGCGCGTAGTCGATCAGCAACAGGTCCGGCTTGTGCGGCAACACGTCTTGCGCAAACCGACGCGCGCCGGCAGGTGATGCCTCGCCCCCGATCGCGGTCACAATCACGTTGATATGCGCGTTGGGGTACTTCTTATTTAGGCCCAAATGTATCAGGTGCGGATAAGCATTAAACGTGTCGACGCGCGGCGTCTTGAAGTAGCCAGCAGGCACGCTGTGGCCGTGGAACACGATGTTGAGCCTGCGGTTGTTGGGCCAGGTCTTTTTCGCTTCTTGTGCGAAGCCGGCGAGATACGTCTTTGGATCAGCGACCGCACCGGCCTTGCGGTTGGCTCTTAACGCGGCAGCATCCGCCGTGATCTCGGCCCACGGCCGAGGCACCGAACCCTCTGGAAGCGGCGTGCGACCGCCCCGAACCGGGGGCTCTGCTCCAAACGGATCCGGATGATCTGACCCGCCGGCATGATCGATTATCAACCCGGTCAATCCGGCCGCCAACACCAGGACAAGGCACGGATTCAACCGCTTATTCATAATAGACTCCTATTTTATATCCGCCGCCCGATCGTCCCGATCATCCATTGGTGCTCTGTGGGCCGCCGTTTACCTCGTTGGGCAGGAAGACGCCGTCGTAGTCCGGGCCGATGATCTGCTGCGCGTTGTATTGCTCACCGTCTTGAGCCTCGTTGGGAACCGTCCCCTGGCTTGCCGGTTTCGTTGGGCTGAACAGATTGTCGGTATCGGGGATTTTATTGCCCGCGTACGAAAGGGGGCCTTCGACAGCGGAGCTTTTCAGCGTCTCGACGTGGTTGTCGTTAAACGTAACACCCCCGGTCCACTGCCCGGGCTGATCGGCGGCTTGCAGGCTGATGTGCGTATCGGCATTGCCCCGATTGACCGCGACTCCACCCGGGCCATCGCCCAGCAGACGGTCTGAAACCGCGACCGCCGCGGAATTCGCTTCGGCACGCCACTCAAACGCCCGGCCTGGCGACATCTGGTTGGCACCCGGGTTGCGCTGAATCCTGGGCAGGGCGTACGAGAAGAAGGTGCCGGTCGTCTCGGTGTAGACCGTGCCTTGCTCCCAGGCCCGGATCTCCGCGTTGATCTCAAGCGGGCTGATCAGGTAGTCCGGCGTGAAGAGGTCGTCTTCCAGGCCGATCGCGTACCGGGCGGCGACGTGCCCGCCCGCGTGGGTGCCGCCCGAGCTGTAGCTCTGGATACGGTCTGCGTCCGTACACGCCTCATCGGACTGGGCGCTCAACTTGTCCAGCCCCGGGAAGAGGTCTTTGTTGCTCCCGGAATAGATAAACATCCCCTGCTGGATCCCCCGGATCTGTGTGTTGGATTGCAGGGCCTGCGCGCTGCGGCGTGCGGCGCCCAGCGCCGGAAGGAGGATCGCGATCAGCAGCGCGATGATGGAAATCACGACCAGCAGCTCGATGAGCGTGAATGCCCTGCTAACACGAGGAGGTACGCTGTGATGATTCATTTCTTTATTACTCACTAAGGTTTTGCCACGATCGGGTGGATCACTGCTGGTAGTCGGGGCTGGTGTGGCTCCAAGTCGTGCTGTATGCGAACTTCGAGTTGATCTGGAGGTTGGACGGGTTGGCGGGTGTTGAGACGACTAACACGTCTTGCCCTGCACGCTGGTAGATGTTGTCGCCTGAATTGCGGTACTCGCCGAACCGTGTATCGACCACCGCCGTGTTCTCAAAGGACGTGTGCCCGTCGGCCCAGGCCAGGCCCATGTTGAACTTGCCAGGGTCGCTTGAAAACACGCCGATGTAGGCGTTCGGGTCCGACCACGCGTTGCCGAGCACGGTGAGGACGCGGTCGGCGACGACAGGCGTCTGGGAATCCAGCTTGTCGGTCGTCGACATGCTCCGCTTGATCGTGAAGTTCGTATCGCCGAGGCCACCCCACTCCTCGACGGCGTAGGAGAAGTTCCGCCAATCCATGTGAGAGTTGTTCGAATCCAGCCCCGTCTTGCCGAACGTCCAGGCCTCGCGGGTCAGAGGCTCGGCGGGGTTGAGCAGGTACTCGGGTGTGATGTAGTCGCCTTCGAGAACCAGCGCGAAGCGGGTACCCGGCAGGCCGCCGTGATCGTTTGAGGCGGAGGTCTGTCGGCCGTTGATCGTGGCGGGGATGACATCAACCCCGGTACTGGCGTTTCTTAGGCCGGGGAACCAGCCGTCATTGGTTTCTGCAAACAGCGCGAAGCTCTGCATGATGCCGCGCTGCTGGGTCGCGTTCTGCATGATGCGCGCCTGCAAGCGGGCCGCACCCAGCGCGGGCAGCAGCAACGCGATCAGCAGCGCGATAATCGAGATCACGACGAGTAGTTCGATAAGCGTAAAGGCGCGACGCATAGGGGCTCTCCAAATAGCGGTTTGCCGTAGCAGAAACGGGTCAGAAAGGCGCCGCGTCTCTCTCGAAACACGGCGCCGCTTGAAGGAGAAGGCATTGATTAACGCCGGCGCCGCGCGATCAGCAGGCCACCAAGCCCCAGCAGCGCGAGCGAGCCGGGCTCAGGCACAGCGTCGTCGTAAGTGACCGTCTTCAAGCCTAGCTGGGCACCGGCTTGGGTCGTATCTGTCGTGGTGATCAACAACGTTTGCCCCGCACTAGCAAGGGGATCGAGGTTGAGGAAGCTGTCTGCACTACCGAAACTAACGATATCGACTTGCAGCGTGCCCGAGCCGACGTCGTAGCTGACCGAATTCACGCCGGATCCAGCACCAGCCAAGGCCGCGGTCGGGTCGGACAGGAACCCAGAGATAAACACCCCGTCGTCCGGGCCGGGTCCGTCGGCCCGCGAAAACGCCCAACTAAGCTGAGACAGGCCCGAGGTCGCAGAGAAGGCCAGCTCCAGCTTCTGTTCGTTGCCATTATTGGGGTCGGTATCCAAGTCGTTGAATGTATTCTGCTGACTCATCGCACCGGGGCCATCGATACCTAGGAATGTCGCGTTGGCGTTGAACGTGTCCTGCGTGTTGCCGATGAACGGTGTGATGGTGACATCCCCGTTGGAGAACGACGCGGTAGTCGTGTCTTCGCCGTTGATATCACCCGCGGTCAGGGTCACCGGCGCCGCGAATGACGCGGTGCTTAGAGCGGCTGCCAGGGAAACAGAAAGTGTGAGTTGAGTCTTAAGCATCGTAACCTCCGTTAGGAAAAGTGAAAAAGTCAGACAAACAAACAGGTCAGTCCGTGGTTAGTTCGAGTACAGGGTCCGTAAGCACCAGCCAGTCCCGGAAGATCGTTCCATCGCCGCCATCGGTGCTGATCAGCGTCAGGTACCGCCCGCCCGCTTTCAGCGGCAAGCCGATGTCTTGTATGTGCTGATCGATCGGCAGCGACCGTTTAAAGTCGGCCTGGAAGGCGAGCTGGCTGTCGTCAAAGACCTGGAAGACGGCCTGGTAGTCCTTCTCGTCACCGGCCTCGACACGCCCGGCGGTATTGGCGATACGCGCCTCAAGGCCGCTCACACGGAACCCGGGGTAACGCTTGCCGATCGCGTCCAGGTCGAGGACCAGGCCGGTGTTGGCGTGCATGATGACCGTATCACCCGCCTCAGACAAAGGGCGTCCGCTGAGGGTGAGTGGGATATCAGCGACCCACGATGGGTTGGTGTTGGGGATCGGCCCGCCACACCAGATTAAACCGTACCCCACACCACTGGACGGAGCAGCACCACCCAGGTTCAGGCCGTCTGGCAGGCCGAGTACCCCTTGATTTTTAGAGGGGACGAATGTGCGTGCCACAAGCGAAGACCCCGGAACAGGGTGTGACCGGCCATCACTTGTAAAACTCATCTTGACCGATTGATCCGATGGATTAGACACGTATGCTCCGGTCATCGGGTGCAGCCCGATACCACGACGATCGCCGCTGCCATCGCCGCCCGCGATCAGATCCACGAGGTTGAGCCGCTTGACGATGCGGCGTTGGAAAAGCGCCGGGTCGAAGTTGACCGCTACGACTCCGCCCGACCGGCTGTCCAGCCGCGCCGCCTGCGTCGCGCGGACGATGACGCTTTGAGCGGTGTGCCCGGCCGCATCGGTCGGTGCGGCGAGGACCTCGCCCTCGAACACATGGACCTGTGTCCCGGTTCGGTGGTCTGCGCTGACCCCGAACTCGGTGCCGAGGTCGACGACGCGCATGCCCGGCGTGTAGACGGTGAAGCCTTTGGCACGCGACGCATGGACCTTGCCAACCAGCTTGCCCGCGTGGAGCCGCAGCCCGTTATCGTCGCCCATCAATTCGACGACAGCGGGCGCTTCGAGGACCGAGACCGCTCCGCGCGCGGTGGTGATCTCGGCGAACCCGGCGGTGAGACTCAGGCGGTCGCCGGCTCTAAGCCGGGCCCCCGGCACGTAAGCGCCCTCTGCCCACTTGGCGTCGTGCACCGCGGTCAGCGTAGCGACGATTTCGTTAACAGCAAACGGCGGCGGTACGGGCTCAGGCTCAGGTATTGTTGATGGGCTCGCCGGTACCGGCGTATCGGCAACCCGCGGCACTTCAGACTCGGGCGTATGAGGCCAGAGCAGCAGCGCGGCGATTACACAGGCAGCGGCCAGCCCGGCGTAAACAGCCCACGTGGGGATGACCAGCTGGATCGTTCTGGTCATCCGGGGCTCATCCCGCCGACGATCAAAGTGGATACGCGGTTGATCGACGCGGTGAGGCTTGACCTGATCGGTGATGTCAACCAGCGGCAACTCGTCTTCCAGGCTCTCTTCGAACATTGCGAGTTCGTTCAACAAGTTCGCGGCGGCGGCCGGGCCGAACGGGTCCTCGGCAAGCGGGAGCATTTGGCTGCGGACCTGCTCGGTCTCGATCTGATTGCCGGCGTGCTCACGGCAGATCGCATCCAACTCTGTGAGCTCGGCGAAACGTTTGAGCAGAGCGGGGTCGGTTCCGAGACGTGTAAACAGCTCGTCGTGCTCCGCCCCGGTCAGCGTGTCGTCGAGGTAGCCATCGATCAAGGCTTCTGCAGGGTCGACGTTGTCCATGGGCTGGTTAGGCATCGTTACTCACCCCCCGTTTGTTTCAAGCGGCGGTTGATGCAGTCCTCAAGCTTGCGGCGGATCACAAAGAGCTGCTTGCCGATGGCGGTGGGCTTTCGACCATCGTCGGCGGCGATGTCTTTGACGGCCATGTCACGGAAGTAGCGGCGCTTGAGCAGCGAGCGGGCCTGCTCCGGCAGCTTCTCAATGCAGTTGTTGAGGGCGTCGGCGCGGGCCTCGCGGGTGGTGGCGAGCTGTTCGTATTCGGACTGGAGGTGGGTAACGGTTGCTTCGCTGAGGGTGAGGCGGTCCCGGCCGGCGGTGCGGAAGTAGCGCATGATCTTGAGCCGGGCGATGCCGAGCACCCAGGCGTCGAAGCTGCGGTCGCGATCGTAGGTGTCGAACTTGGCGACGGCGGTGATGGCGACCTCCTGGAGCAGGTCCTCGGCGTGGTGGCGGTCGCGGACGAGGGACGAGATAAACGCCAGGGCTTTGGGCTGGGCCTTGATCCACAAAAGGGTGAACTGCTGGGTTGTCTCGATGTTGTTGGGCAAGCGGGTTGTCCTGTAGGTCTCGCCTGAGAAGCTGGCGAGGTAGCCAAGCGATAAGGGGTAGCTACAAGTTATTGCCCGGTGGAGCGGCGGCATTCCCCTTTGAGATGGGATTTTTTAAAAAATCTGCTCAGGCGTGTCGCTGGCTGAATAGTCAACGCGGAGGATGCGATGTAATGACGGAGAGGATCGAACTTGATCAATACAATCAATTTGTAAATTTAGTATTGACAGTAATTTGTCAAATTCACAGCACAAAATGAGTAGAACGCGGGGGCGAGGTACGACGCGGGGTTGAGCCGAGGCGGCTGATAAGGCTGTCTATGGGCGCGTCAACGCCCTTTGCGCGCACGGATTCAACACTGCCAAAAACAACTTGGCAACCTTGGCAGACGAGCCAGGGGCCTGGACGCGGATCGGGTGGCCCGCCCAATGCTCAGGCGGCGCGGCGGAGCGAGGCCTGCTGAGCCTTGGACCTTGCGTCGATGTACTGGGCCAGGCGGTGGCGGTCCATCGGGGATTGGAAGGCCTCGAACCTCAGGCCCATGATCGATGGGCCCTGGTCGTGTTCGTCGTTGTGGATACGGACGACCCGGCCGACAGCGCGGAAGGTGGTGTGCCCGCTGCCGGGTAGCATGCCGCGGAGTTCAAGTTGGGTGCCGACCTCGATGGGCATGTCGAGTTCGAATCGGACGCCGCCGAGGGAGACGTCGTAGATATGCCCTGTCCAGTTGTATCGGTTAGAGCCGGTGACACGTGCTCGGATCAGCGTGTACATCGCCGGGACCTTGATGCGGGGGTGCTGTCGCTGGTCACGGCCGGTGTTGCTGATGTCGGTCACGGTGGAACTCCCTTGAGATGCTCTGGCTGGGCCGAAATAAACCCGGCCAATCAACATCGGCACAGGCGTAAAACCGCTTAATCGCTAGGCACGCTAGGACCGGAAACCCAACGTTTGTAGCCGATAACCCAGCGATGCCGATATCACGGGCAATGGACTTTCGACCTGGATCACACGCCGACACCCCTTACAAGCGGCCTAAAACAGCGCTGGTTGGAACCGCGCTCAGCGTTAAACAACTGACTCACACATTGACGATGGCCCAGCCCGAGCCCGCCGTCATAGGCTGCGTGCTGCCCCGGGTCGCTTTCGAAAGTGAGAGGACCCCGAAGCTGCCCTGCCGGACGCTTGGCCCGATTGACCAACTCGAAACGATCCTTACAGAGCATGCCCCACAACTTGTCCTGGTCTCGCTGCCTCTAGCCATGCGCGACGCGATTGGGCAGGCCGCCGCAACACTCGGCCGACTGGGTGTGGCCTGGCGTTTTATGCCGACCCTCGACGACCAACTCGCCGGCCGGACCACCAGCAAGAGCACCGGTGGGCTGCCGACCACGACCACGCAGCCGCAATCGACCGCCTCATTTGTCACCGGGCCCATCGACCCGACCCGGCTAATCGATCGGGCCCCTCGGCCGCTGGATGAGCAGGCATTGGCCGCCTGGATCGGCGGCCGACGCGTGCTGATCACAGGAGCAGGCGGTTCGATTGGCTCAGAACTTGCACGAGTGGTCGCGCGGTTTGGGCCTGGCCGGCTGACGCTCATCGAGCGATCTGAGAATGCGCTGTTCGAGATCGATCGTGAGTTGGCACGGACGCATCCGGCCCTTGAGCGAAGTGCCGTGCTCCACGATGTCACGCAACGGGAGCGGACGTTCGACGTGCTCGAGCAAGAGCAGCCTGATGTCGTTCTTCATGCCGCCGCGCACAAGCACGTGCCAATGATGGAAGACCACCCCGCCGCCGCAATCGAGAACAACTTCTATGGCACCTGCGCGGTTGCCGACGCCACCGCGGCGGTCGGGGCCGAGCGCTTCGTGATGATCTCCACAGACAAGGCCGTCAACCCCTCGTCTATCATGGGCGCGAGCAAACGCCTGGCCGAACTCTACGTCCAGCACCTCAACACCACAAGCGATACCGCGTGCTGCATGGTCCGCTTCGGCAATGTGCTCGGCAGCGCCTGCAGTGTCGTGCCCATCTGGACCAAGCAGCTCACCTACGGCGGGCCGATCACCGTCACGCACCAAGACATGACCCGCTACTTCATGACCATCCCCGAAGCCGCTGGCCTCGTGCTTCAGGCCGGTATGTTCAGCGGGACGCTCCAACTCAACGACGCATCAAACGGCACAACAACCTCCGGGGGCGGGGAGGTCTTCCTCCTGGACATGGGCGAGCCGATCCGTATCCTCGACCTCGCGAGGAGGTTCGTCCGTCTGCAAGGCTTTGAACCCGGCACCGATGTCGAGATCAAGATCACCGGCACCCGCCCCGGCGAGAAGCTCTTTGAAGAACTCGCCTACCACGGCGAGGACCTGCTGCCGACCCCCCACGGCTCGATCCGCGTCTGGAAAACCCGGCCCCCCAGCCAAGCGCAGATGCAATCGATCATCGAAACCTTCGACCGCCTGCGCAACAAGACCGATGATCCCGACCGCAACTGGCGCGATACATCAGCCGACGCGATCATCACCGCAGTGCGTTCGGCGGTTCCGGAGATGATCCACGCCGCGGCGGGTTGAATGCTGACATGTAATGTGTACGGCAAAAAACCGCGGCGGAAATCGCTTCCACGCCGCGGCTTGCTATAGGTCCTGATCGTTTTCTGGTTCAAGCCTGTCGACGCCGACGCGCCATCAGCCCGAGACCTGCGACACCGAGCAGTGTCAGCGAGGCGGGTTCGGGCACGACGGAGATGTTGTCCCAGTAAACCGAATAATCGCCGCCACCAAAATTGAATGCCTGAACAAAGACCTCGGTAAGGTCTGCTTCTGGAACAACGGTGTTGTCCGTGTACACCGTAGTACCATTGAGTTCATAGACGAAGCTAGAACCCGTACCCGTTATTGATAAAGTGTGCCAGCCTTCTGTAACCGGGTCGATGAGTTCCACCCAGCCACCCGTATCGGGGTCCCATACCCGCCAGACAGAAGAGATGTTTGATGCGCTTGCGTTAAATGGATCGCTTGGATCAAATCGCCGCATCCCAAAGATTGGGTACTCGGCGTTCGGTTCACTGCCGTCCCCATCTCGTGCCCACAGGTCTGTGCGGCGCAAGTTGTTTCCCGAAACCATATCGCTTGAAACGTATAGCTCACCTGAGACGGTCCATATCTCTTCAAGACCAGATACACGCTTGCGGCCCTGAGTATCATAAAAACCGCTGCTAAAGCTTGCTGGTCGATTGGTGGCCGAGTCGGCGTCGTCGATTGCGATCTCAAGCCGGTTGTCGCCATCGAAGAAAACGCTGCTAAAACCAGCGGGTTCGTATCGATCCGTCGTCCATGCCGGGTCTATCGCATCAAACGTATCTGTGAATGACGCGGCAAACGAAGGAACCGTGAAGGTGGCAAGGGCGATCAGGGTTGTGGGTAATAAAGTCTGTTTCATCTTTACTTCCTTTAGTGGTTGTCTGCAGGATGATTTGGATCGACGTCACATTGACGCCACTCTGTTGCATCAGCGTCGACGACGCAGCGCGGCAAGCCCGACAGCAGTTACGAGCGCGAGGCTAGAGGGCTCCGGGATTGAGTTCACATCGATCTGGAGCGCGGGGTTCTGACTTGTCGTGCTGCCATTCTGTGTGTGAATCAGGTCGCCAGTGATGGTCAATCCACCGGCAAAGTCATCTGCGTCGGTGGTGAAGATATAGCTGTTCAAAGTATCAAAATCGCTGTAATCCTCTAATCCTGTGTCAGAGAAAGCGACACCGTTAATCATGAGGTTGTCAATATCAACGCCGGTGTCATTACGAGCCTTAAGAACGAGACGGACGACACCGGGAAACTGCCCAACGTCAAGGAAGTCTGGATTGTTCAAGACGTTGCCGCCATAGCTCATACTGGCTGACCCACTGGCTGGGTCGATCGAGAAGGTAAAGGGTGTTGAGGCGTCGACACGGGTGTTCGCGCTATCGGCCTGTGTATTACCGTCGAGTTGCAAACCTTGCGCACCGGGTCCGTTGCCGTAAATAACGGTGCCAGCAAAATCTGTTTCCGTCAGACCAGTGGTGCCGGTGCTGAAACCGGTGAACTGACCTTCAAAATTAATCGCTGCGTAGGTCGCCGTGCTTAAGCAAGCGGCTGCGGTTAATGCAGCAAGAGTTGTAAGTGCTTTGGGGTTCATATTCGATCTCCTGTAGGCTTCGGGGCACCGTCTTTTTGATCAAGTACAAAAAGAATTGGTATCGTCCGACAACGTGGACGGGCAGTTTTTCGGGGTGTAAGGATTAGAAGTGTCAGCACCTACGACGCCGCTGACGAATAACGATCAGTCCGCCGAGCCCTAACAGGGCAAGGCTCGTTGGTTCGGGAATGACCTGCACGTCCATCGCAACGGTTTCAACACCGAAGCCAGCCCGGCTGACCTGGATCGCGAACGTATATTCACCAAGCGCGTTGGGGTCGAAAGAGCCCGATGGCGCGGTAATGAAACCAGGAAGCGTCGAGCCGAGGAAACCGAATAGCAGGTTCTGCGAACCCTCCAGCAGCGTAGCCGCCGGTTCGGGCGAGGCAAGAATACTATTGGTCAGGTTGATCGAGCCGAGCGAGCCAAGCGTGTTATCAGCACCCGGGTCAAAGTCATAGAACAGGTCGAACTGGTAATCCGCCAAGATCGGTGTCGCACCGTTGGCACCCTCGACCGTCATGTAGTAATTAAAATTCCATAGGGAACCCTCGGTGCTACTCTCATTGTTTGCACCAAAGTTCGTACCGGGTGTGGCAAAGTAGGTGCCGGCACCGTCGTTGGTCAGCGGAGGATTCGAGAAGCGCTGCGTCGCGCTCATGGCCACCGTGATCGTGACGTCGCCGTCAACGATCGCTCGCGAGACCGCCACTTCGTCGTTAGGGATGCCCTGCCCGCCAAAAGTGGCTTGAGGCAAGGGCTCGAATGCATCGAAGATGGGTGTAGCCGTAGCCGAGCCAAAAGCGGTGACCATCAGGAGTAGGGCTGTGAATTGCGTTTTCATTTCTAACTTCTTTCTGATAAACGGTTGTTGCCGGTTTGCTCGTGAATACAAATAGTTAACGCCGTCGGCGTAGCATTACAATGCCGCCTATGCCGAGGAGTGCGAGACTCGTGGGCTCTGGGACGACTTCCACATCGATCGATGTACTGGCAACCACCCCGCTGTTGTCCGACGCAGAGAGGGTGAAGGTATAGATGCCGACTGCAGCCCCATCGAAGGGGAAGGTCGCGCTATCAAAAAACTCCATATTCCAAGAGTTCTGCGCGACGTTGTTAGTCGCGATCGCGGCGGCGTAGCCGGCGGCGTTACTCGTATTATTGGGGATGGAGGCACCACCGCTGTTTCCAGTTGCATTGGTACCAATGGCGTGGTCCCACTGAACAGTGCCGGTTGCACCATTAATGTCATTGATCGGATCGAAGGAAAGGAAATTGGTGCCCGCTCCGGGATCAAAGTCAATCGAAAGCTGGTAGGTCAGTTGATCGAGTGGGGCGCCGGACCCATCGACATTAGAGTTGATGGACCACTCGAAGTTCCATGTGGCGGTCGAAGACGATCCAGCAGCGAAACCGAACCCCGTCGGGGGCAGACCGTCTTGGAAGGTATAGGTACCAGCTCCATTGCTGTTGAAGACATCCTGAGGCAGATTGTTCTCATCGAAACGAACTTTCGCACGCAGGCCCAGTTCTACGGAGCCGACCGTATCAGTTGTGAACCCACCGTTTGCGTTCCCAGTACCAAAAATAGCGTCAGGCGTCACATTTTGGTCAAACTCGATGACGGCGGATGCATCACCTACAAAAGCGAGCGTGCCGATGGCCGAGACAATACTAAGTGCTGCAATCTTCATAACAGTTTTCCTATAGCAAAAGGACAATGCGATACCTTACAAGACGCAACGCGCGTGCTTGCGTTTTATCGAAATCAAACAGGGAGCCCTATCCAAGGATGGCTCCTTCAGTCCGGAATTAATTTTGTTCTCTAGTCTCGTTCCCGTTTTGAAATCGTAAAGCAGCCTGGTGGGGAGTTGCTCCCCGTATGGCTGACGCGACTATACAGGCTTTGCAACAACTACAGGGCGTTTTTTTATGCTTTTGAGAACAAATAGCAACTACTGTGTAGTGCAAGACTGAGAATCTAATCTCTTAAGTTAACACCTTGGTGTGCCCCATTAACCTCGTATCGGTAAATCAAATCAGTGATGATTCAAGGAGCGACATTAAATCAATCACGTCTATAAAGTCGTCGGGGTATTGAGTGCATGACTCGCTTCGATCTTCGGTGACATCCAGTCGCGATCGAGACAGGAGCGCTGGCCGCCCAGTAGACAGGCACTCCAGCAGACAGGCCCTGACGAATCGCACTTGCTCCTCGTTTTCATAAGCCGCACCAAGCAATCGTACGCGGTCCGAATTGCTTCACTCGATCTCACGCAGCTTCATGTTCCTGAACAGCACCTTGCTGCCTGGATCATGGGCTTGCAAAGCGATCGTGCCACTGCCGAGCTTCTTGGTCTTCTGATCCCAGTCATCCGGCTCGGTCCAGTCCTGCACAAGTTTGCCATCGATCCAGATCTTGATGTTCTTGCCTTGGACCCTGAGCCGGTAGTGGAACCAGACGTCGTCCTTGGCCGGCGAGTCGTTCATGATGTCGGCGAAGGAGTAGATCGATCCAGTCTTACGTGGGTCCTTGAAGCCGTTGCAGACCTGGGCCTCGTAGCCATGGGCCGGCCAGCCGGCCTTTTGAAACCTAGTATGGAAGAAGATGCCGGAATTGCTCTTGCCGACGCACTTGACGTCGGTCTTGAGTTCGAAGTCGGTAAAGACCGCGTCGCCTTCCTTGCCGTAGTACAGGTGGGCCCGCTTGCCGTTTGTGACGATGCTGCCGTCTTCGACACGGACGGAGTCGGGGTTGTCCGGGCTGCACTTCCAGCCGGCCAGGTCCTCGCCGTTGAAGAGGAGGACCCAGCCGTCCTTCTTCTCGGCTTCAGTGAGGGTGTTGTCGGGGATCTTGCCGTCATCGGCGGCAAAGAGCGTGACAGTACTCAAAAGCAGTAGGCATATTACGTGGGGCAGCAGATTGAAACTCATCGGGTTGTCTCCTTGGGTATCTCAGATTGAACGTGTTATGACACCATAGCTTACAAGACTAACAAAGCACTCCGTATATCCCAGGATATCCGGCGTGGAGCGTCAGCGACCTACCGAGACAAACCGCCTAAAACTGATTGAAGCGATTCGTTCCGGAGGGCGCTGCGTTCGTTCATAGCCACCCGGCGTCAGACACTTATTCCATGGACGGTCAGGATTGTGATACCAAGACCGACCAAAAGCCCCGCCCAGAATTTTTGAGCCAATTCCTGTGAGTATTTGAATAACGCGATTCGTTCCTGATCACCCTCGGTATCGAACAGGTACGCCCGCTCTAAGAAAAACCAAGCCGATGGTGCGATCGCCCAAAAGCCATAGGTGATGATCGCTATTGATTGATTAATGGTCACGAAGTAGAAACTACCGGTGGCCAGAAGAATGGCGACAACACTCAGCATAAAAATACTGATGTGCTTAACGCCCTCATACAGTTTAACGCCTTTGAGATTCAGCGCTGGCGCTAAGCAATCTCGCAGTTCATCGACGCTTGCATCGTCGTTTACGCGCAAAAGAATGTCGATCACTGCCTGCTTGGGGTTCGTTTGATCGGTACTCATGATTGGATAAGACCCTTTTGTTTGTTCGTTTCGTCCGGAGGTCGAGTTGAATTGGTGAATAGGCAGGTCCGTCGATCTATCCATTGGTTTGAAGGCAGATTTAGCGTCTAACCATTAACACGATCCAACATACTTTCTAGTTTTACCTCCCGTGGTGGTCTTGGCACTTTATTTGCCTGGCTTATAAAGTAGGCTGGTTAGAACCTATGAACCTCACATTCCAATCATATAAGGCGCATGTGTCATGTATATGGCAAAGCTATCGCATACTTGAGCGAAGACGGTCGCCTAAGCAGACTCATAAGACTTACAAAAAACTACTTCCGTACTGCCTGGCAGCATTACCCTCTGGAGTGTGACTTACATTTCTACCGGATTCAGCCAAGGCATCATCGCGCGCAGCTCTTTGCCGACCTTCTCGACGCCGTGGGAAGTGTTCTCGGCCCGCTTGGCTTTGAACCACTTGAAGTCGTCTGCGTAGTCGTCGCGGAAGGCCTTGGCGAAGCCGCCGTCCTGGATGTGCTTGAGCGCGGCTTCCATGCGTGACTTGGTTTCGCTGTCGACGATCTTCGGGCCGGTGTAGTAGTCGCCGAACTCCGCGGTGTTGGAGATCGAGTACCGCATGTAATCCAGGCCGCCCTGCACGATCAGGTCGACGATCAGCTTCACCTCGTGGCAGGTCTCGAAGTACGCGAGTTCGGCGGGGTAGCCCGCCTCAACGAGCGTGTCAAAGCCATGCTTGATGAGTTCGCTGAGGCCGCCGCAGAGGACGACCTGCTCGCCGAAGAGGTCGGTCTCGCACTCGTCCTTGAAGTTGGTGACGAGGATGCCGCCCTTGCCGCCGCCGACACCGATGGCATAAGCCAGCGCGATATCTTTCGCATCGCCGGTCGCGTCCTGGTGGATGGCCATGAGGCAGGGCACGCCGCCGCCGCGCTCGAACTCGGAGCGGACGGTGTGGCCGGGACCCTTCGGCGCAACCATCGCGACATTGACGCCGGCCGGGGGCGTGATGGTGCTGAAGTGGATGTTGAAGCCGTGGGTGAACATCAGCGTCTTGCCGTCGGCGAGGTTGCCCTCGATCGACTCGGCATAGACGGTAGGCTGGACCTCATCAGGCAGCGCGATAACGATGACGTCTGCCGCGGCAACGGCGTCCGCGACGGGCATCGGGTCGAAGCCGTGCTCGATGGCGAGCTTGCCGTTCTTAGATTCCTTGCGGTTGGCGACGATGACATTGACACCCGAGTCGCGGAGGTTCTGGGCATGGGCGTGGCCCTGGCTGCCGTAGCCGATGACGGCGACGGTCTTGCCGGCGAGGGGCTGGAGGCTGCCGTCTTTTTCGTAGAGGGTGTCGATGGCCATTTAGGGGGTTCCTTGCAGGGATTTCTTGGGTTTGGTTCGGTGTTTCGAGCCGGACAGGGTAGTTTCCACCGGGGGAATCGTCAAAACTGAGCACAGGAACCATTTATATCGAAGGCTGCAGCTAAACTCGCAAGTATGGATACAGATTTACTTGTACCGTTAGAACTTGGTGTCAGTCCCGAAGCCGCAGTTTCCGGGGCATGCTGCTACCAGACAGAGTGCGACGTCATTCTCACTTTTAATGCCATGCGCCCCACAGACCGCCCTTCTCCTTACGGAGGGTTCTACAAGCAGGAAGCTGGCACAGCGATCTGTACGTTCAAACGATGTCTACTAACACGCTTCGGATATCCAAATGATGAAGCAAGGTGGGGAATACCCCGATTTACCAATCTAGAGCATGACATATATGAGATTCGCAACTCATCCTGGATCAAAGACATTGTCACTCAAAACCGGCATCGTTTTCCCAGTACGCCTGATGACTGTGTAGCAAAACACTATCTATTTACCTTTCATGACTCTACATTTGAATGCTTAGCAGATGATTTAGATGTTGAGGTTAGTAGCGACGGATATGAAATCATTATGAAAAAAATCTGTGATCAGATTCATTAATGTCGTGGTGTAGAGCACAAGCGGTCACAAATTAAACGCACTGGTCGGCTTAACACCTCACCCTCACCCCCTGCCCTCTCCCTCGGAGAGAGTGAGCCCGAGCCGTCACAGCCGTGCCCGCTCAATCGCCTTGTGCCAACCGGCGAGGGCGTCCGACGCGGCATGGGCGGGGATACCCGGCTCGAAGGTACGGTCGATCATCCAGTTGGCTTCGAGCGAGTCGGTGTCGCGCCAGAGGCCGACGGATAGGCCCGCGAGGTAGGCCGCGCCCAGCGCGGTGGTTTCGGTGACGGTCGGGCGGACGACGGGGAGTTGCAAGACGTCGGCCTGCATCTGCATGAGCAGGTTGTTGCTCGACGCCCCGCCGTCGACGCGGAGTTCGTTGATGAAGACGGTGTCTGGCAGGTCGGCCTGCATCGCGTGCAAGAGGTCGGCGACCTGAAACGCAATAGACTCGAGCGCGGCGCGGGCGAGGTGCCCCTGGGTCGTGCCGCGGGTCAGGCCGCTGATCAGGCCGCGGGCGTCCTGGTCCCAGTGGGGCGCGCCCAGGCCGGCGAAGGCGGGCACGAGGTGGACGTCACCGGCGTCGGGTACCGACGCGGCTAAAGCCTCGACCTCGCTGCTGGTTTCGATGAATCCTAAGCCGTCGCGGAGCCACTGCACGACCGCCCCGCCAATGAAGACACCGCCTTCCTGTGCGTAGAGCCGGTTCCCGCCGCGTTGCAGGGCGACGGTGCTTAACAGGTTGTTGTTGGTGGTGATGATTTCCTCGCCGGTGTTCATGAGCATGAAACAGCCGGTGCCGTAGGTGTTCTTGACCATGCCTCCCTGGGTACACATCTGGCCGAAGAGCGCGGCCTGCTGGTCGCCGACGATGCCTGCGATGGGGATACCTTTGAGTTCACCGATACCCGTGATGTCTGCGAACGGGCCGAAGCTATCGACGACCTCGGGCAGTGCGCGGCGGGGGATGCCGAAGAGGTCGAGCAGTTCGTCGTCCCACGCGCCGCGCTCAATATCAAAGAGCATGGTGCGCGAGGCGTTGGTGGCGTCGGTGATGCACACGCCACCGGAAGGACCGCCGGTGAGGTTGTAGGCGAGCCAAGTGTCGACGGTGCCGAGGCAGAGCTTGCCTGACGCGGCAAGCCGCGGCGCTTCATCGATGTGCCGCATGATCCAGGCGAACTTGGTCGCGCTGAAGTACGCGTCGGGGACCAGCCCGGTCTTCTTGCGGATCAATTCGTCGTATCCCTCGGACCTAAGGTCGTCGATATGCTCGGCGGTTCGGCGGTCCTGCCAGACGATCGCATTGCAGAGCGGCTCTCCAGTGGTGCGGTCCCAGGCGATGGCGGTCTCACGCTGGTTGGTCAGGCAGACGGCTGCGACCTGGTCGGCGGCGATCCCCGCTTGCGTCATCGCCCGGGCGGCGGTGTCGCGCTGGGTCTGCCAGAGCGTCTGCGGGTCGTGCTCGACCCAGCCGGGCTGGGGGTAGAACTGCTCGAAGGGCTGCTGCGCGGTAGCGATCGGCTGGGCAAATGCATCGAAAAGAATCGCCCGGGAGCTGGTCGTCCCCTGATCGAGCGCGAGGATGTATTCTTTTTCGGGCACGGCAGGCTCCTGGTAGACGCTACAACTTTATATCCTGTCTGGAAAAATGGGGCGGGCATCCCTGTCTGCCTTCGGCCGAAGGCCGGTTTGAGTTGCATTGTTTCTGGCTTCGCCAGATGGCAGACCAGAACGTCTGCCCCACTGAGAATGGGAGGCAACATGCCAAGCAGCAAGCACTATCTGGCCATTGACCTGGGGGCCTCTTCGGGACGCGTGATGGATGCGGCGTTCGATGGGAACACGATCGAGCTCAACGAGATCAACCGCTTCACGAACCAGGTTGTCCACGTCCATGATGGCAGCGACGCCGGGCGGTACCACTGGGACTTTCTACACCTCTGGGGCGGTATCCTCGGCGGGCTCCGCGGTGGGGCACAGATCGGTAGCGACATCGCGTCGATCGGCTTCGACACCTGGGGCGTGGACTATGGCCTGATCGGCAAGTCCGGCCGTCTGATCCACCAGCCCACCGCCTACCGTGACCCCCGGAAGAATGACCTCTATATGGATGTGCGTCAGAAGCTGACGGACGAGAGGATCTATCAGCGCACCGGTATCCAGTTCATGCCGATCAATACGTTGTACCAACTGGCGGTGGATGCCTTGGACCCGGACGAGCCGCTGCAGCGGGCGGAGTCATTGTTGATGGTCCCGGACCTGCTGGCGTACTGGCTGACGGGCGCCAAGGCGAACGAGCACACGTTTGCGTCGACGAGCCAGTGCTACGACGCATCGACGTGCAGGTGGGCCGAGGACCTCCTAGGGCAGATCGGTGTGCCGACATCGATCTTTGAGCCGATCGTTCAGCCCGGGGACCGCGAGCCCTTAGGCATGGTTAATAAGATCGTGGCTGAGGCGACCGGGCTCCCGACGGGCACGCGCCTTAGCGCGGTGGCCTCACACGACACCGCCTCTGCCGTGGTCGCGGTGCCGATGTCCGACCCCACCACGAGCGCCTACATCAGCAGCGGGACGTGGTCGCTCGTCGGGCTTGAACTCGACGCGCCGGTACGGACGCCCGAAGCACTCGCGGCGAACTTCACCAACGAAGCCGGGATCGGGGGCACGACGCGTTTTCTGAAGAACTGCGCCGGGCTGTGGCTGATCCAGGAGTGCCGACGTGTCTGGGCCGAGCAAGGCAAGCCATTCAGTTTTGCGGAGCTGGCGGCGGAGGCGGGTGGATCCCCCGCGCTGGTCAGCCTGTTCGACCCGGACGACCCGCGCTTTGCGACACCGGGCGATATGCCCTCGCGGATCCGGCAGGCATGTACAGAGCAAGGCGAGCCCGAGCCTAGAGACGAAGGCGCGTTAATCCGCGCGATCCTCGACTCGCTGGCGATGCGTTACGACCAGTTGATCCGGACTGCCGCGGGCCTCACCGGACGGACCATCAAGACTTTGTATATCGTTGGCGGCGGCACGGCCAACGCCGTACTCAACCAGATCACTGCGGACGCTACGGGGCTCGAAGTCATCGCGGGTCCGGGTGAGGCGACCGCACTTGGCAACGCGGCGGTCCAGGCGATCGCGTGCGGTGATCTCACGGGTCTTTCAGACGCGCGGGCTGTCATCGCGGCCTCATCCCAGCCAACGCGGTACGAACCGGCCAGGAACAACCCGTACGCCGAGGCGCGCGAGCGTTTTGAATCGCTTAGCTGATCCCTTTTTCTATTTTGCGAAGACCTGCTGCTGAAACGTCGAAGCGTTGCGTGTGAGATTGCCGCTGCTATCCGATACGTACTCGACGCTGTAGATCCGGAAGGTTGCCCCTGCGTACCCCATGGTGTAGAGCAAGAACGGTTCGGTGTAGTCGTCATCTAGATCACCATCGATCTCATCGACGAAGGCGTAGAACAGTAAGACGCCGTCTTGTGCGCCTTGGAGATACCAGGTTTCTGTCTCGAGCCCGTCACGCCAAGCTAGATCGCCGGTGTTACGCTTGTGGATCACATCCTGCATGTACAAGGCCGCGAGCCTTGCCTTGGCTTGATCCGACTGGATATCGCCCCGCTCGATCTGATCTTGGGCGAGTTGCGTCGCAGTGAGACCGAGGGTGATCAGCAGCGTTGTGATCGCGAGAACCAGCATATAGGCTGTGCCGCGCTGACGCCGCATTGTTTTGGAGATGAGTATTGGTGGGGCCGCCATACTCAGTTCACCTCCTGTGGGGCCTGCCACGCATCAGTGCGGAAGGCCGTGAGGCTGGCAACCGTCTTCTGGCCGAACTGAACCGTCACGGTGATCTTCAGGATGCCTTGATCGGCCAGAGCGGCGACACTGGTGTTATTGAGTTGGACGTAGCTGATCTCGATCGTGCGGCTGTAACCCTCCGCCCCGGCGATCGCGGTACCGTCTGCATCGACCGGCGGCGACGCGTCCCAGCCGTCAAAGTCATCCACCGCATCGAAGCCAGAACGGCTCCCCGTGGCTTCGCTGACCTCCGGCCCGAACCGCAAGCCCTCCTGGTACACATCATGCGACAGCACTTCCGCCATCAGGTCCTCCGCCAAGAGCAATCCGAGTTGCCGCTGAGTCATTAGGGCTTGGGCCCCTCTCGCAGAGGCGATGGTGTTCAACGCCGCAACAAACGCCCCGCCAAGGATCACAAGCGACAAGACGGTCTCGACCAGCGTAATGCCAACGATATTGGGCCTGAGCATATTGTCCCGTATGATCAACAACGCTCTACTCCGCGGTGGGCAGTTCGATCCCAATACCATCCACGTTTAGTTCGATGACACCGCCAGTGTGACTGCTCTTGGACACCGTCCCGCCGATCGTGACCTCAACCGAACCAAACTCGGCGATACCGCCACTCGATCCAAAGCGGACCGATGGCTCGAGGGTATCCGGGTTGTCGAGATCTTTGAGTTCTACTGTAGCGATCGGCCGGTGGTTGACCGCGATTGATAAGAGCTCTTCGCTCGGGACTAATGTCAATGCGATATCTACCAGCCCACTGGGCAGGTCTGAAAGCCTGAGTGCTTCGGCCTCCATCCTGCTGTCGTTATAAACAACCAGTTCCTGCCCGCCGCGCTCGTTATCACGCAACTGCACGATGAGTGGCAGCAGGTCCTTGCCGCCCCTGATGGGGTACGGGATCTGGATCGTCGGACCGAGCGTGTCGTTGGATCGCATGCGGGCCTCAATACGCAGCACATCCTCTTCGGCTGGGTCCTTGAGCGTGTAGATCAACTCGCCATCGCTGGTCCAGACACCATTGTTTAATGAGTCGTTTGAAAATGTGCCGCTGCTGTGGGACCAGTCCTGATTCGTATCCGCGTCCAAGTCCATGCCAATGGGGCTCGCGCCGAAGCCTGCCGTGGCGAAGCCGTCCAGGATAGACGGTGCGGCAAATAGGACCGCCCTGCGTTTCAAAGGTGACCGCTTGTCTGCAATACGCTGAACCGTGATATCGATCGAGGTGAGATGCTCGCGTGTGGCGACGTATATGTCGTCGTCGGCCCTTATCTCTTGGCCATAGAGCCGGTAGGCCAGCGTGGCATCGCTGTCGATGCTCCAAGTGAAGCCGCCGCTCGTGGAGAGCAGGCCCCCACTCCCCCCGCCGAGCCCGAGCAAGCCAGCGCTGACATAGACACTCCGGAGGCCAACCGGGTCATCGCTCCCTGCCTTGTAAACCGCGGTGATCGCGAGGTCTTGATTAGCAGGGACCATGCTGGCCTCAGACAGTGTCAGGGTATGCCAATCTGGTGTCGCGTCTAACAGTATTGATTCGAAGAGCGTGGCATTCGCGTAGTCCGACACGCCAGGGGTTGTGCCATCCCAGCCTTTAATCGCAATGGCCGTCTCACCGTCCTTGGTCGAAACCTGTGTCGGCAAGAGATCAAGGCGTGTCGGGATGAACCCTACTGATCTGTCTGATAGCGCAGGCTTCACGACCTGGCCGAGTGATACCGCTGTAGTCACCACGATGTCGGTCCCGGAGGTCTCGCTGTCAAAGGCATCGATTACTTTCTCTGCTCCCAGGTCCAACACCGATGGCAGAGCCTGCGTTGCGGATTCGACCGTGTATGACAGGTCAAACAACGCGACCGCATCGATGATTTGAACCGGGCTGCCATCATTAATCTGAAAGAACAGCGGCTCGCCCTGCATCCCGGACCAGGCGTAGCGGACGCGATCGGGGATGCTATCGCCGGTACGATCAGGGACAACAACGGTTACCGCGGTGCTAGTCCGTTCGATGATGTACAGCGACGTCGTTAGATCCTCCGCGATGCGTGAGATCACATCGCTATCCGCGAGTAAAGAGCTCTCGGCGGACGCTTCCTCGGGAACGGCCTTCGACGCGAATATGACTGCCGAACTGACCGAGGCCATCACGACACTCAGCAGGACAAGGCTGAGCATCATCTCAAGCAAGGTGTGCCCAGCAGACCTCGCACAATATGATGAAACCGGCTGCATCATCTTGAAACCGACCCCGTCGCGTCGAGAGTGACAGTTGATTGGCCTACGGAAGAACCAAGCGTGAGCACCCCGCTGGTGTCAGGTACGCCGAACCCATTAAAGTTCACGGTATCGGTACCACCCAGGGAGACCTTGATGATCTCAACCTGGTACGGACGCTCGTCAAGTTCAACGATCAAACTTGGCCCGACCGCGGGGGTAAAGGTGTAGCTGTCCTGGTTCTCGGTGAACTTCATCGAGACGGTGTTGCTTGACGCCCTTGCCTGAATCTGGGCCTTTTCCAGGTCGCCTACGATCCGCCGCGCAGCCGCGTCAAGTTGCTGTCGCGCGTTGGCCTGGGCGAATCGAGGCGCCGCGATGGAAGCAATGACAGCCACAATGATCATGACCAGCACCAGTTCGATCAGCGTAAAGCCGCTGCTACAGGATCGTAATGGCGATCTCGTACTCCGGAGCAAATCCAGGTTCTCCCAAGAGAAAACGCCGCCCGCAATCCTGGCCGGACTGTTGGGCGGCGTTGAAGTCCTTCAACCGGTCTCGGCGGATGCCGTACAACCTGTTAAATCAATAATCGGTGTACAGCTTGCCACTGGCGTCCTTGAGCGTATCCGTGTTAGGAACGATCGTGCCTGCGGTTGCGTCGTAGACCCAGCCTACCGTTGACGCTGCGGCGGCAGCCACATCGGTGTTGCCCTTCTCGGTACCAACCTTCAAGGCGGGGATCTTACGGATATAGGGGCCGTAAATGAAATCTCCGGTCTTTGTGGCGTTGGGATTGCCGTTTGCATCGGTGTACGTGGTCAGCTGGGCCACAAAATCGGCGACGGTCGGGTACGTGCCGCCGTGCTCGGTGGCGTATAGGTCTATCGCATTGCGGAGAACGGCGAGGTCGCCCGCCAGTGCCGAATCGCTCGCACCTTCTGCACCACGGCTCAGCCGCGGAATAGCGATCGCGCCGATGATGCCGATGATAACGACGACGATGACCAGCTCGATCAAGCTGAAGCCACACCGCTTCTTATTCATGATGCCCGTATTCATACCAACCTCCGAATTAGATTCGTACCAGGAAACCCATCATCCTTCCGCATGGGTCTGTAAGTAATTTCGGCGTAGTACGTAGTCCACTTTATTAGCGGCAGAAAAAATGAGAATAGGCCATACAGAACGCAGAGCCGTCCTATAAGACCTGTTCGACCTGCATCACGATCCGATTGCCCGTCCGCTCCGACTTCCAGATCACATAGCGTGAGCCAACCTCGACCAGTTTGAATTCGACGGGTGGACCGTTATCCGTAGGCACCCGGATCTTCTGCCCGATCCGGATCGCCCTGCCGTCCAACCCGCCGCCGCTGATGACGGCCAGCATCTCTTCTTTCTCATCGATCAGCGACCGAACGGTACCATCCAGCTTGAAAATCCTCGTAATCTCCTGGTCGGACGTGTCGATGGGTGTCTCCTGATCGATCAGAGGCTTTGTTTTGTCGGTCCGCCACTGCTCGGGCAAGGCGAAGGGGTCCTCGCGACCTGCAGCGTCTTGCTCCATCGTAGACTGCGCTTCGATCAATCGCTCGGTCAACCCCGCGTACGACGGCAGGACCTCCGCATCTAACGCGGGTATTTCAGCGACTGGCTCATCTTCTGCCGTCGGCTCGAGTTCCTGGGTTTCAAACGAAATGTCTTGCATCGCTGCCTCAGCGCTATCAGGCAGGCCGATTACAAAACGATCAACCAGGAGCGCAACAAGGCCCGCGGCAATGATCCCGAGCAGCACCTTGCGTTGTTTGGTCATCTCCATGGTCGGTCTTCCTGAGCTACCGCGTCGGTACCGAGGCGGTTGGCCGTGGGTCGGCCGCTTCGCCTTCTTCCATATCGTCACTTAAGACGTACCAGGCGAGTTGGATCTCGAAGGTCAAACCCGTGCCGGATGCCTTGCGTTTGATATCAAAGCTGATCACACCGAGGTCGCCGCGCTCACCATACAGCCGGTTGAAGAACGACAGCAGATCGGTGTAACCCCCCTCACCCGCGAGCTCGATCGGTACGTAGTCGTAGTACGCCAAGGCCTCGGGTCTGCCAGCGCTGGTCCGCGTAACCGATAGATGATCCAACTCAGACCACCCGGCGAGGTCGGCGAGAAGCGGGTTGATCTGCGATGCAGGCTGCAGCGTCAGCGGCCGCTGGTCGAGTTGGCCCTGTACTTCATCGAGCTGCTGCACAACTCGATCCAGCTTGCCCTTGACGCGCTTCGCTTCCACCTCGGCCTGCTCGGCCTGGTCCGTCACGGAGCTCGTTTGCTGCGTGCCGGTCATCATGGGCTCAAGCCCAAGGAACCAACTCGCCAGCAGGATCGCTGCGCACAGAATCGAGCCGCCGATATGGATCGGCATGACGCCCTTGTCATAGAACTGATTCAGTTTCATTACTCGGACCCCTCCCTGCTGATCTTGCAGGCCAGCGTAAAGGTCGTGCGCGAGCCGCCAGCAAAGGACTCCCGCTGCGAGCCCGTCATGACAACACGTTCAAATAAACCCAGCGACTCAAGCCGCATGATCAGTCCGGGCACGTTGCTGTTCGCCTCGGCGACCCCCGTCAGGATCATCCAGACCGAGTTGTTCGCTACGTCGTCGCGGATTGGGCCCAGACTGCTTCGAACACGGGTGTCCTTGGCTTCGCCGAGCTGGCAGCCCGTCATCATCAGCTGCTCGTTGAACTGCCCGGCCACAAGAGCCAGCACGACGCGCCAGTCCGGGCGTTTGGTCAGGTGCTGTTCTGCCTGCAGTTCGCGTTTGCGCTGCTTGAGTATCCCGGCCTTGATCTCGATCTGAGCCATGCCTGATTCAATGCGTGACTGGGCTTGGAAGATTCGCTCTTCTGTAAGTTGACCATGCATATCAACAGGCCGGGTACTCTCAAAAGCGATCGGCACCAAAGCGATCAGCACACAGGTCAATAAGCCCAGTGTCCAAAGCCGGGCTGCGGCCTGCGTCTTGACGCGTTCAATAAACCGTGCGGGTGTCAGGTCGGGTTCTGTCATCAGGCGGGCTCCCCATATACGGCCGCTCCTACAGCTTGGGTCAGCGCAGGATCGTTGCATTCTGATCCAAACTCACCACCCTGCAGAAGCCTGTTGGGCGTGATCAATGCCGTTTCGAGTTCAAGGATTGTTGACAACGATTCGGATAAGCCCGGCATGTTGGCACCGCCTCCGCTGAGTAGGAGCTGCCCCAGTTCCGCTTCCGGATACAGGTGGCTGACGTACGCGAACGACATGCCGATCTCCTCGGCCAACGAATCGATCACATCACCCAGTAGCGCGTTCGTCTCACAAGCGACCATCCCCTCAGGCGTCTCGCTCACCCCGTACAGCCCCAGAGCATGTGTCGCAACCGCCCGATCGACACCGATGAGCTCGCTGGCTTCCTGGGTGAGCTTGTGCAGGTTGAAGTCTGGTAGCGCTCGCTCATGTACAACCCTGCCTGCATAGATCAATGACAAGTGGCCACTGTTCGAGGCAAGATCAATCACCGCAGAGATAGAGCGTGGGTCAACCGGGTGACGCTGGGCGGCTGCGAGCAGGGCCAGCGAGCTTGGGACGGTCCGAACAATCCCGAGCCCGAGTTCTGAGAGTACCTGCAAGGAGTCTTCAACCGCGGCATGCGGCAGGCCGAGCGCGTGCACCTGTCCGATCCGCGCACCGCTTGACGGGGCAGGCAACTCCCACCAGACCATCTCAAAACTGCTGGAGGGCAGCTTATGCGCCCGGCTCAGTTCCATCGAAATGATTTTGTCGCGTGACGCGCTTGAGTCCGCAGGGGGGACGTTCAGGCTGCCACCGACCAACGCATCGGTTGGCGCAGTCAACACGAGGCTGGTCGCAGTCAAACCACGCCGCTCCATCGCGCGCAGCAGCCGCTCTGCTTCGGCAGGCTCAAGAGAGTGAGCAGCTGCCGTGCGCTTGAGTGCGACACAGCCATCGAGCCTTGCGCCTTTGTCGTGGTGGGTGACTTGGGCCGCCTTGACGGTTGCCCTGCCGATATCCAAACCGATCACGCTCCTCGGGGGTTTGAGCCTACCCATCAGCCACCCCCCGCCGTTGCGGTCAGGTCGAACATCGGCATAAACATGCTGATCGCGATCCCGCCAACCATCAAGCCCAGGAATACAAGGATCAAGGGCTCAAACAGGCTGGTCAATGCGCGTAGCCGCGTGTCGTTTTCCTCGTCCATAAAGTCTGCCACGGTGATCATCAGCATGCTCAACCGGCCGGACTGCTCGCCGTTGCGGACCGCCTCGTAGAAAGCCGGTTCGATCATTCTCTCATCGGCGAACGCGCCACTGACCGACTCGCCCGTGATCACGATCTCCTCCGCCTCTCGCATCATTTTTTCATAACGCGAGTTGCCGGTTGCGTGACGGACAAGCTGGATCGTATCCAGCAGCGGGACATTACATTCGATCAGCACACCCATCAGGCGGGCAATCCGTGCGGTGGCATAGGCGCGTGTGACATCTGACAGCACCGGGAGTGACAGCATCAGCCCATCGACAGCATGCTTCCCGGCCGGGCTGGCTAGCACGTAACGCAGTCCAGCAATCCCGGCAATCAGACCCAGTAGAACCGCCCACCAGTAGGTGATCAACGCATCGGACGCGGCCATCAGCGCCATCGTCGAAGCGGGCAGCGGGACATCCAGCGACTCGAACATGCCGGTGAACCTCGGCATGACGACGGTCAGCATGATCGCGAGAACCGTGAAACTGATAAAGATCAGAAGACAGGGATAAACGAGCGCACCGCTGATCTGCTGACGGATCTGGACCTGCTTGCGAGTTAATACCGCGAGGCGATCGAGCATCGTCGGTAGGGAGCCGGACTCTTCGCCGGCTTTGATGATGTTGCGGTAGACCTCGTCAAAATATCGCGGTGCCTTGCCTAGCGCTTCATAGAGCGTCAGGCCGTGCTCTACCTGCTCGCGGATGATCGCCAGGTGGGACTTGAAGTCGGCGTCCTTAACCTGCCTCTCCAACGCACCAAGGCCGTCGGCCAGCGGGGTGCCCGTCGCGACCAGTACGTTGAGCTGGCGTGAGAACATCGCGACATCTTTGAGCCGCTTGGTCTTGCTCTTGAACGTGATACCGCCGCCCTCGGCCTTGGCTTTCTTACGCGCCCTCGCATCGGACTCCGGCTCGATCTGTGTGACAAACAACCCCTTGCCACGCAGCATATCCATCGCCTCATCCATGCTCGCGGCATCGATGATGTCGCTGACCGGCGTGCCCGTCGCGCTCACTGCGTTGTAGGCCAGCTTCATGCCGCCTCCTGACCGCTCGCCGCGTCAGGCGCGGGGCCGCTGTCGTTCGGCTCGTCGACGACGTCGCCCTCATTGCGTGTGACGCGGAGGATTTCTTCCAGCGAGGTCGCACCCGACAAGGCGAGTTCGGCCCCCTCCTCACTCAGCGTATGCACGCCCTCGTTGCGGGCCATCTCACGCAGTTGGTGAGAAGCCGCGCCACGGTGGATCAACCGTCGCAGGCCAGGCGTGACCTCCATGACTTCGTAGATACCGAGCCGGCCTTTGAAGCCGGTATCGTGGCACTCACGGCAGCCGGACCCGTGGCGGAACGCCCTGCCGACCTTCTCGATCAGCCCCGCTTCTTCGAGCAGCGCGGGCTCGGGGTGGTACTTCGCCGCGCATGCCGGGCAGACTTTCCTCGCCAAGCGCTGGGCGACCACGCCGACTAACGCGCCCGACAGCAGGTAAGGCTCGATATTCATGTCCAGCAAACGCGATACCGCGCCGGGCGCGTCGTTGGTGTGAAGCGTCGCCAGCACAAGGTGGCCGGTGAGCGCCGCTTGTACGGCGACTCGAGCGGTCTCTTCATCTCGGATCTCACCGACCATGATGATGTCCGGGTCCTGACGCAGGATGCTCCGGAGCGCCCGCGCAAAGGTAAGGCCTACGGCATCATTCACATGGATCTGATTGATCAGATCCATCTGGTACTCGACCGGGTCCTCGACGGTGACCAGGTTTGTCTCCGGGCTGCGTAAGAGATCGAGGGCTGAGTACAGCGTCGTGGTCTTGCCCGAGCCGGTTGGGCCGGTCACGAGCACCAGGCCGTAGGGCTGGCGCAGCATGCGCTTAAACGTCGTTAGCGGGTCTTCGCGGAAGCCAAGCTGCTCCATGCGGACGTTCAGGTTGGACTTGTCCAGCAGTCGGATCACGAGTTTCTCGCCAAGCAGTGTTGGAATCGACGACACACGCAGGTCGACATCACGCCCCTCAGCAACAATGCGGACACGGCCTTCCTGAGGCAGCCGACGCTCAGCGATATCCATCTTCCCAACGACCTTAACACGCGACACGATGGCGGAGTGCATCCCGGCGGGCGGCTTCATCAACTCGCGCATGACACCATCGATCCGGTAGCGGATACGGGTGCCCTTGCGGTCGGGCTCGATGTGGATGTCAGAAGCCCCGTCCTTGACCGCCTGCAGCAGTGCGACGTTGACGAGGTTGACAATCGGGCTGCCCTCAACCAGGCGGTCAAGGTTCGCGGTGGGTTCGTCTTCATCCTCCTCACTGGCGATGACTTCGACATCCTCCGACTGGTGCAGCGACGCGAGGAAGTCGTCAACATCGAGGTCTTGCCCGGCGTTCTGGTCGATGAACTGCTCGATGTTTTGCGGCAGCGCCAGGACAGGCTTGATCTTGCACCCGGTGAGTTGACGCAGCCTATCGATCGCAGGAAGCGACTGCGGCTCGGCCATCGCAACGGTCATCGTGTCGCGCACGCGGAACATGGGCACAGCTTGGAGCCTTGTCGCCTCTTCCTGCCCGATCTCCTGGAGCAGCGTGGTATCGATCAGGCCGTGTCGCAGCACAACCCCACGCAGGCCAAGCTGACTGGCGAGCACGCCGACGAGTGTTGACCCGCTGACCATCCCCTCGCTGATGAGGACCGAACCCAGCATCTTGCCGGAGCGTTTCTGAAACGACAGCGCTTGGCCGAGTTGCTCTTCGGAGAGCAGGCCCGCCTCGATCAGCAGTTCACCCAGCTTTTTCTGCGGGGCACGCAGCTTCACAGAAAGCTCCTCACAGCAAGGTTCGTGTCGTCGTGAAACTCAAAGCGGTTCATCAGCCCGGTGAGGTCGAGTACTTCACGTACGGTCGCAGAAGCACCGGCGAGGCGCAGCGTCTGCCCGTAGTGGTCGATCTCGTCGGCCAGGTCCACCAACGATTCCAAACCCAAGGAATCGATGTACGGAGAAGCAGACAGATCGATCACAAGCCTGCCCATCAATGAGCGGACCTGGGCGATTGCCGCCTTGCTGAGCGACTCGGCTTGTTCTTGTATACACGGGCCGTCCGGCTTCAGGACCGCGACCGCGCCATGCCGTTGTTCGGTGAGGCCGGCCATGTCACACACCCTCCGCATCGATTGGGAGCGTCACACGGAAGGTGCTGCCCTCGTTCAGCACGGACTCAACCGTTATGTCACCGCCATGCAGGCGGATGATCTCGTAGGCCAGCGCGAGCCCGAGCCCCGACCCCGTGATATCGCCGAGCCGCGGATCGTTCGCCCGATAGAACTTCTCAAAGACACGCTGCTGGTCTTCTTCGCTGATACCAATACCCGAGTCACGCAGTTCGATGTTGAGTTCAGTAGCGGATAGATCGACGCCCACGTTGACGCTGCCGTTCTCGGGGGTGTACTTGATCGCATTGCCAAGCAGATTCTGGACCACGATCGCGAGTTTGTCTCGATCGCCCTGGATGGCGGGCAGCTTTGGTGGCAGGTCAAAATGAAGGTCGATGCTCTTCTTCGCCGCGTTCTGCTTGTAGTCCTGCTCAAGCGATTTGAACAGTTGATCCAGCCGGACATCGTCCTTGCGGATCGTCATCGACCCGGCTTCGATCTCGGAGACCGAGAGCATCTCGCTGACGAGCCTTTCGAGGCGCTGCGATTCACGGTTTATGACATTGAGGCACTCGCCACGCAGCTCTTTATCGTCCTCGCCATCGGTCTGTGCGGTCTCGACATACAAACGGATGTTAGTCAGTGGCGTACGAAGCTCGTGCGTGGCCTGGCTAACAAAATCGTGCCGTGAAGCTTCGGCGGTCCGCTGCTGCGTAACGTCTTCGATGGTGAGGACGATCGAGCCGCTACCGTGGAGACGCCTGAGGATGACGCGGAAGGTACTTGCGTCGCTGTCTTGGCCCAAGGCGATGTCCTGCGCGATACGGCCGGGGCCCGAACCGGCGATCATCTCCTCAACCTGCTCGGCTAGCGCAGGCTCGGTGACTGCCGGCCCAAACTCGGCACCGACCTGCAGCGTTTCGTTCAGCAGCCCACAAACAACGGCAGAACCGTTGTGATAGAGCACCTTGCCACGCGTATCCGCCAGCACGATACCGAAGCCCATACCCTCGCAAACCTCTTCGAGACCACCGCTGCCGCGCTGTGTATTCAGTGTGTTCAGTGTCTTCTCGGTCTCGGCCCGCTGCCGCGCCTGCGTCGCGGTCACGAGGCGGTTCCATCCCGCGGCCTCTGTGCCCCACGCGGGGTTGATGGTCAGCGCGGAGAGATCGGGCATCCCTTCTCCCGCGTCTCTTAGTGCGCCCCGGATCAGGGTGAGGACCGCGAGTCGGCCCTGCATCTTCCGCAGCACCAAGGCGGCGAGGGCAAGGCCCAGGAAGCCGATCAACGCCGCACCGGGCAACGCAGGACGGATCATCACCGTAGGCGCCTGCAACGTGCTCGTCAGTGCGAGCAGCGTCTCGCCCCTGCCCGCGATGGGCACGACACGATCCACCTGCACAACGTCACCCATGACACGTGTTCCCGAACTCGCAGGCTGTTCTGCTGGCCAACTTGCTGGCATCACCGTGAGCTGAGGCTTTTCAAGGTTTGCATCCACCAGCGTCTGCCCATCGCCGATCAGTACTTTGCATGAATCAAGCTGCTGCTGATACCCCGTCTCGGCGATCAGCCTTCGAACAGCAGACAACTCCCCATTCGCAAGCAGCGGCTCGATACTCGACGAGAGGTTATCCGACAGCAGTTCCAGCCGGCCGACAGCCTGATCCCGCTGCTGCTTGATCGTGGACTGGGTCACCCACCACAAGCCCGCCGCGTACGTCGTCAGACAGACCGTCACGACCGCCGTGATGTACGGCCATGTCAACGCCCGGCCTCTTGAGCCTAACCGCCTTGTGGTGATCCTGGATTTCACGCTGTTCTCGCCTATCAGCCTCCGGGTACTTCAGCACTGCTCAGCTTGTATCGACTAGGCAAACTCACCGCTGAAGGCACTGCGACCGGCTAAATCGGCATCGCAACCTGACCGATACCGTTAGAGATGGACAGATCAGAACAGACCAACCCGTCACCGACCGTGCTGATCGCGGACGACGAACCGCACATCCGGCACTTGGTCGGCACCAAGCTCAAGATGGCTGGGTTCGAAGTACTCGTTGCGACCAATGGCCAGGACTGCCTCGATCTGGCGCGAGAGCACCGTCCCGAGTTGATCGTCACGGACTATCAGATGCCGGTCTTATCGGGTTTCGAAATGAGCCAAGCCCTCGCGGCAGATAATAACACCGCCTCGATACCGGTCATCCTGCTAACGGCTCGCGGCCACAAGCTCTCTGAAGACGACCTCGCGACCACCTCGATCCAAATGATCGTCGATAAGCCGTTCGGGCCGACGGACCTGATCACCCGCGTCAAGGGTATGCTCGGCCAGGCCGCATGATGCATCAACGTGCATGGGATTCGCATGCAAGGCAGCCTCCATAAATCGATCATCGACCAGGCGACCAGCACGTTCGTCAACCGCTGCGCGGAACTGCGGCTCGCGGTCTACAGCTACGATGGTCGAACACCCCAGCACTTGCCGCCTGATGATATGGGGCTCGCGCGGGATTTTGCAGAGCACAACGATCGGCTGGGCCCGTTGTTAGCGGAAGTGATTGAACCGCTTATTCAAGCCGAGCGACCGCAGGACCTTGGCGGGGGCCAGTTGGCCGCATGGGTTGCGGATCAGGACGGGCCAAACCTTGGCTTTGCGTTGCTACCCATACCGGGTTCAGACACGTGCACGCCACCTACTGCCGAGCAATTCACCCCGACGATCCAGGCCCTCGCGTGGAACCTGTCGGACCTGCGCAGCTCTGATCAGCAGGTCTTTGCCGTCGAAGACCTCGCGGAACAACTGGGACAGTCGTACGAAAACATCACGCTGCTCTACGGCATCGGGCGGTCCATGCGCTCCATCGCTGCGCCGGCCAAGCTCGCGCAAGGTATCTGCGAGCAGATCCGCATGACCCAAGGCTTGGGCTGGGCGTCAGTCCGATTCATCCTCGACGATGAGGATGTCTCCGGGCTAAGCGACGCCTGCCTGATCTCGGGCGATATGCCCTGCAGCGAGATCGAGTTCCGCAAAGTGACCACCCGACTCATCGCGGAGCAGCACAACCAGAACTGGCAGAAGCTCCTTCAGGTCGGCCAGCACGACCTCGCAGACCTCGTCGATTCGGAAGTCATCCTCGAGCCCATCAAGCACGACGAGCGCGTCATCGGGGTCGTCTTGGCGGGTGGTAAGACCGGCCCGGACAGCGAAGCGACGAGCGGGGACACACAGCTACTTGACGCTATCGCGGGCTTCCTTGGCGCACTACACGAGAACGCCGCACGATTTATCGAGCAGAAGAACATGTTTATTGGATCCCTTGAGGCGGTCTCCACGGCACTGGATGCCAAAGACCGGTACACCTACGGTCACTCTGAGCGTGTCGCCTGGCTGGGCACGCGGCTCGCCGAAGCCATCGGGCTGGATGCCGACGAGGTCGAGCGCATCCGGATCAGCGGCCTGGTCCACGACGTCGGCAAGATCGGCGTGCCCGAGGCCGTGCTCTGCAAAGCGGGGAAGCTGACCAACGACGAGTTCGACCAGATCAAGAAGCACCCACGTATCGGCTATAACATCCTCAAAGGCATCCCGAAGATCGATGACGTGCTCGACGGCGTGCTCTACCACCACGAACGCTGGGACGGCCGGGGCTACCCCACCCGCTTAGCGGGCGAAGCGATCCCGCTGTATGGCCGGATCCTCGCCGTCGCGGACACGTTCGACGCGATGAGTTCGACCCGCTCCTACCGCCAGGCGATGCCGCGTGAGAAGGTGCTCGAGGAGATCACCAACTGCTCGGGTACCCAGTTCGACCCTTCCTTGACCGACCCGTTCATCGCGCTGGACTTCAGCGAGTACGACGCCATGGTCGCCCGCCACCAGGGCGCGTCGGAAGAGAGCCCGCAAGACCTCGCGGCGTGATAGACCTGATTTTCTTCAAGAATATGCCGTACGTCCAGCGATTCAATTGCTGTGAGGCCATCTAGCCGTGGTGCCGCGTATCATTCGTATCACTTCAAATCTATAGGCATTATGAGCTGGTTTACCACGATCTACTCACTAGATGGAAGGCTGCTGCAAGCTTCGATGAAATCAAGCAGAAGCTTCGGCTAACCAGATTGGGTGATACACCCTTGGGGTATTTTGATCAAAACGACAAGTCGTACTCTTGTACCGCATCTTGCCCCTTGTATATATTAGTTTGAAGTTGTTAAATAGCTTGTTGGAGGCATCATTCAAAAGGTGCATTCTTGAAGGAACAATAGCAAACGCATGACTTGTTGGAGACTCGTTTCTGTGGCGAGTACTTGAAGAGAGACCCCGATCCTTGAACATTCTCATTTCATCTGGACTGTTCATTAACCCTATAAGGAGATATTGAAGATGAAAACACGTACTCTTTTGGCTGTCCTTGCAGCAACTTCTGTGATCGCTTGTGGTGTAAACGCCAGTACTGTCCTTTTATTTGAGGACTGGGAATACACCAAGACCAGCACCGACATCAACACTGACTCTAGCCTGCACAGTTCGATTGGCTATGGCTTGAACACCAACAATCCAAACACCACGCTAAACAGTGGTGTAGGCACCGGCGGCAATGTTCTTCTAGACCAAGGTGGCTTCGGTGGCACCTATGGCATCGGCGACAATGCTGGCAGCGCTATCCGTGTCCGCTCTTCCAACGGCGCGTGGTTGAATCGTGACGCCCTTGACCTGACACCGTTCACAGAAGTTACGTTCTCTTTTGACCTGAAGCAGAACACTTCAAACTATGTGCAGGTTGTCGAATACTCCAGCGACCAGGAGTTTACCGCTCCTGTCTTGCTAGACACCTTCGATGGGTTGTCCAACGTTGGTGTTTGGACAGAGCAATCCTACACTCTAGTAGATGGCGTAGGTGGCGTAACTTTCACTGACGATGCTTACTTCAGACTCCGTAAACTGCGACCTAGCCCCGGCGGTACGAATGGCGGTTCCAACCCCACTTCAAACACGTACGATAACATTAGTATTACCGGTGTCCCCGAGCCCGGCTCGCTCGCCCTGCTTGGCCTCGGAGGTCTGCTGATCGCTTCCCGCCGTCGGCGTGGCTAAGACAAGACGCCATACGTACGCGAACAGTTTCTCCTACAAACGCCCGCCTCTCTTGAGGCGGGTGTTTTTTCATCTTGCTACGAAACAACAGCCGTGCCTTTGGCAATCGCATGCGGACTACGGACGCCGGTGATCGGGCATTGATCTTAGAAGATACATAGGTGCCTCACTCCGCCGGCGGGATCACCAGCGTCTGGCTGCCCACCGGCATCGCCAGTCCGCTGCCCAGCCGCATCGTGTCCTGGGGCTTGGGCAGTTCACCGAGCGGGCCGATGTCGTACTGCTCGATGAGCCGGCCGCCGGCACTCTCGAAAATGTACACACTCGGCCCCTTGTTGAAGGGCACCACGCCGGGCTGAGCGATGAGGGCGGTATGGCCCTGCCCGATGATCAGGCTGCTGGCCGTGGTGTTGGGCGACTGGATCGCGTCGGACCAGGCCAGTTCGGACCACTGCCCGAAGCGGAAGACGCCCCGCTGGCTCAGGCACCAGACGGTGTCGTCGGCGATCATCAGCTGGGTTGGCTGGATGTTGCCGCCGCCCCGGACGGTGACCGCGCCCATGGGCTTGCCCCGGTTGGAGGCGTCGAGCATCTGGACCTCGCCGTCGTTGGTTTCGACCGCGATGCGCGGGCCGGCGACGGCGTAGGCGCCCGTGAGCATTTTCTCGGCGAAGCGCTGCGACCATTGCACCTTGCCCGTGGGCGCCTCTACGGACAGGACACCGGAGGCGCCGAGCACGATGACGCCCTGCCGCTGGAGGTCGACGCCGAAGGGTGTCAGCGCGATGCGGGCCTGGCCCTCGTCGAGCATGGGCTGGGCGTCGGAGAGGCTGAGGACGGCGAGCTTGCCGCTACGCAGCTGCTGGGCGTGCCCCGCCCTGCCGACAACGGCGAGCGACCAGTTGTCCGCGTCCATCGCGGTCAGCGCGGTCATCTCCAGGCGGGTCCGCCAGAGCAGGTCGCCCGAGGCACGGTCGATCGCGATAACCTGGGCGCTGTCGCGGTGAGCGAAGCAAACGACGGTCTCGGATACGGCGATCAGGATGGACCGCTCGCTGGGTTTTGCGATCTGACCGGCTTTGTCAGCTGTCGTGTCGAAGCTCAGCGGTGCCTGCCAGATCGCCTCGCCGGTAACGGAATCAAACGCCAGGACGCTTGAGGCACCAACCGCCCAGAAGAGGGCCTGCCCGCTCTCGTCTGCGAGCAGCAGCAGGCGGCCGCTATTGGCGGGGGCTTTAGCGGACCACTGCGCCCGGCCAGGCTCATCGTGACCACGGCTGGTAATCGTGTCGTCCGCCTGATGCAAATAGACCCGGCTTGTGTCAAGCCCCGCATCGAGGCCCGGCGCTTCGCTGATGAGCCGGCCGTTGATCAGGATCGGTGTACCCAGCGAGGGGGCCAGCGGGCCGAGTCCGGCGGGTGCGGTGTTGGCAGCGGCGATGCGCTCGCCCCACTGCTCGAACGTTAGCGCCTGGCCCTCGAGCGTAGGCAGCAGGCCGGGGTAGCGGGTGGCTAACCGATCGAGGAGGTCGCCCGCAAAGGCCGGCCGGCCGGTCTCGAGATAGAAGAGCATCAACCGTCCCGCGGCGTGCTGACGCTGGGCATGATCGACCGACCGCTGGACCGCCTGCTTATACAAGCTGGCGGCTGCGATGATTTGGCCTTCGCTGGCCCGGACTTCGGCAGCTTCCAGCAGCAGTTGGCCGGCAATCGGAGACAACGGGTACCGCCGGGCGACCGCGGTCAGGGTGACGGCGTTGAGCTCGTCGGTCGCCTTGAGCTCGTTGATCATCGCCTGGGCCATGGCGTCCTGACGGGCGTAGATCTCACGGCCGTATCGCTGGATGAGTTGCTTGATGCGGTCCTGAGCAACCGAGCCCGCGGGGCGGGATAACCCGTCGAGTTCGTATGACGCAGCAGCGAAGACCGGCTCGGCGATCACGGCGTGCAGGTGGTCGACGGCCCGCTGCGTCTCGCCCGTACCCGCAAAGAACAGGCCGGCGTCGAGGTGGTATGCCGCTTCCTGGGTGGCCGTCTGCGTAACGAGGGCGAGGCGGTGATAGAGCTGCCGCCGGAGCTCGGGGTCGTCCGTTTGCGGGATGAGCAGGCGCAGTTGATCGAAGACGTGTGAAGCGACCGCGGCCTTGCGCCGAGGCTGTTGCCGGGAGACCGCTTCGAGTGCGTGGCCGATGCCCTGCAGGACCGACTGCTGCTGGCCGTCCTGCCGCATCGCGATGGATGCGAGGGACAGGCCCGCCGATGGGTCGTCCGGCCGGGTCTCGACCTGCTCGACCAGGCGGTCGTAGACGCGTTCCCAGCTGGTGTACGCATGCAGCCTGCCTTCGCTGATCCCAAGCATCTCGCCTTCGTGGACAGCGACGCTGCCTTTGACGGTCGGGGTATCGTCAAGGAGATCGCCGGTCGCGAGGTCGAGCACCAAGAGGCGTTGGCTGGTTGGCAGGACGGCGTACCGCAGCGAGACATCTCCCATCCCACGCATCACCTCGCCGGCTGCGAAGGTAAACGTCCACGCGACCGTGGCCTTGTCGGCATCCCAGAACGATACGGCGGTCTGCGAGACGGCGATTGCCCCGCCATTTACTCCGAGGATGTACTGTGTTTTGTTTAAGACAGGGTCTTCTTTGAACGACCGCAGCACCGAGCCGTCTTCCGGATCGACCAGCATGAGCCGGTTGTTGTTCAGCGAGAGCGGCACGAGCAGCCCCGCGGGCGTCATGACCGGTGCGCTGATTGGGCCGCGTGTGCTCGCGACGATGCTCCGGGTATTCTCCGAGCCGATGGGCAGGACACGCAGCCAGCGGTAACCGCCGGTGTTCATATCGACCGCGCCGACTGTGCCGAGCCCGTCGCTGATGTACAGCGCGTCGCCGTGCTGGGTCAGGCGCGGACCGACACGCATCGAGTCTGCGTTGGTGTCGCTGAGCGAGACGAGCGCGAGGTGGCGGTACCAGATCAACCCCCCGTCTTCCAGGTCGTATGCCATGAGCCAGCTGGACTGCGTATCGGCCTCGCTGTTGGCACGGCGCATCAAGACAAAAACCATGCCCTCGCTGATCAGGGGGGTGCCCACAAAATGCGTGTGTTGCAGGTTGATCCGGCCCACGCGGCGCTCGGACGCATGCCTCGGTTCATCATCGCGGAAGGACGCCGCGTTGCGCTGCCAGAGCAGCTTACCGGTTTGTTCATCGACACAGGCGAGCTGGTTCGGCGGGACATACGGATTGCGTCGTTCGGTGATGCCGTGCAGCTCGCCGAGCACCGCTGCAACCTTACCCCGCCCACGCCCGACGGCTCGGTCATCAAGCCAACGCTGTGCCGTGATGATCCGCTGTACCGCGCTATCGTCATCCGATGGGTAGGCCCAGGCCCGCTGGCCCGAGGCACGATCAATCGCAACCACCTGCCGGCCGTTGTTGACCAGCACGGTGGATGGCGTGATGACCGGCGTCACCGACCGATCGTCGAGCCGCCATCGCTGCGCATTGTCGGCCGTTGCAAGGGCCTGATCCCAAAGCGGCGCACGGATCGAGATCGGCTTGGACCCGGCGTCCGCCCGCGCTTCGCCCGCTTGCATCCCGATCGGCCGGATCGATTCGGCCAGGGCAGCGAGCCGCGCTGCCAACCCCTCATCGATCTCACCGAGGTCTTCAACGGCTTCTGCGAGCAGCTCGGTGTCTTGCAGATACGCGGCCGCAGACCCACGAAGCATGGCGAGGTTAAGACGGAACGCCTGCCGATCAGGGTGCCGGACCAACTCGGCAATGAGTGTCGCGGCAGACTGTGCGTGGCCGGACTCTAGCAGCAACCCCGCAGCGCCAAGGCCCGCCTCTAGCCCGGCGGGGGTCGCTCGATAGAGGCGGTACACTTGAAGCCACGCCTGCAAACGCTCGCCGGAGCCACTCGCCTGTTCGTAGGCCCGGTCCGCCGCAGCGTTGTAACGTTCGGTATAGGCCTGCCGAAGCTCGCCGTCACGCAGCAGAACATCGCCAGCCCACCGGCCCGCGTCGGCATACCTGCCCTCACCCAGCGCGACCAGCTTGAACCGCGACGACTCGATCAGCTCCTGTACCAACTCAGCGGCCTCGGCGTAGCGTTTCGCGCGACGCAACTCAAGTACCTGCTCGAGCTTCTGCTCGGCGGTCGGCTGGTCATCGACTGTCACATTCGGGTTCTGGGCCCAGGCTGGAGCAGAACAGAAGGCAGCAAGTACGACGAGTAGAGGGAGTCGCCAGCGTGTCATTGAGGGCATGGGGCGCAATTCCTTTTGCATCGACGCAAGCCAAGCCGGCGTCACATCATACGTTATTACTACTCTACGGCCGAGAGGCTCCTTCGGCTCAGCATTCTGGCAGATTTCGTCGCATGCTTAAGACGCCAATCCATCTATAATGTTCCACTTGACGTAATGAACCCGCCTGCTGGAGACCGACTATGACGTCCACACGGACGCAACCCGCCTCGCAAAGCCGAACGACCCACCCTACCGTCGCGATCGTGGGCGCGACCGGGGCCGTGGGACAAGAGTCGCTCCATGTCTTGGACCAGCGCCGTTTCCCGCTAGGCGGGCTCAAGCTGCTCGCCTCGGCCCGCTCTGCGGGCAAATCAGTCGAATTTAAGGGCGAGCCGGTCGTCGTCGGCGAGCTGAACGAACGGAGTTTTGAGGGCGTCGATATCGCGCTCTTTTCCGCCGGTGGATCGATCAGCAAGAGGTATGCACAAGCCGCGGTGGACGCCGGGGCTGTTGTCGTGGACAACTCATCGGCGTTCCGCATGACCGATGGCGTGCCGCTGGTGGTGCCCGAGGTCAACCCAGAGGCGATCAAAGAGGCGAACATAGGCCTAGGCGAGCATCAGCAGGCCGGGATCATTGCGAACCCAAACTGCTCAACGATCATTATGTTGCTCGCGGTGACGCCGATCCATCGGGCGGTCGGCGTGAAGCGCCTCGTGGTCAGCACCTACCAGGCCGCCTCCGGCGCCGGCGCCGCAGCGATGGCGGAGCTTGAGCAGCAGACCCGTGAGGTACTTGCCGGCGAGAAGCCGACCTGCGAGATCTTCCCACAGCAATACGCGTTCAACCTTTTTAGCCACAACTCCCCGCTCAAGGAGAACGGCTACAACGAGGAAGAGTTGAAGATGGTCCACGAGACGCACAAGATCTGGGGCCAGACCGGACCAGAGAAGACCGCAATCACCGCGACATGTATTCGCGTACCGGTCATGCGGGCCCATGCCGAGTCGATCAACCTGGCCTTGGAGAAGCCGCTGAGCGAGGACGAGGCGCGCGTACTGATGTCCGAGGCGCTTGGCGTATCGCTCATCGATGACCGTGAAAACAATCGCTTCCCTACACCGCTCGACGCGTCGTATCTTGACGATGTCTTCGTCGGGCGTATCCGCCACGACCTCAGCCAACCGGGGGGGCAGGGACTAGACCTGTTCGTCTGCGGCGACCAGATCCGTAAAGGCGCTGCGCTCAATGCGGTTCAGATCGCAGAACTGTTGCTGGGTTAGAACAGTGTCGTTTAAGCGGCTTTGGGCACGAAGACGCGTACGGTATTTCGGCCACTGGTCTTAGCGGCATACGCGCCTTTATCTGCGGCTCTGACCAACTGCTCCGGGCGTTTGAAGAGCGAACCATCATACGTCGCTACGCCGATCGAGCCGGTAATGCCGGGGTGGACGCCCGCGTCGCCGATATTCACCTGCGACATCGCCTGGATGATGTTGACCCGCAGCTGCTCGGCAAACACCGCGGTGTCGTTTCGGGTCATCCCGGCGCAGAGCAGCAAGAACTCGTCGCCACCGTAGCGGAACGCCTCAGCCCTGCCCTCGGCGGTCTTGGCAAGCGTCTCAGCGATCGCGATCAACACCGCGTTGCCCGCATCCTGGCCGTACTTATCGTTAATAGACTTGAAGTGATCCAGATCAATAAACACCAGGCTCAGCGGCAGGTCTGGCCCGGCTGTCAGGAAAGTCTCATCGAGTTTTTCATCGAAGTACCGGCGGTTAAAGAGCCCCGTTACGACGTCCCGCGTGGCCTTATGTTCCGGCACCTGGTTGTCCAGCTGCGGCTCACCGGCCTCGCGGACGTCGGCCAGGCCGATCTGTTCCAGCGCCTGCTGAGCACGCGCCATGATCTCATCGGGATTGATCAACTCGCCCGTCGGCAGTTCAAAAAGCCGCTGGGTTTCCTTGGCTTTGCGACAGATGGACTCCAGCAGCTTGTCCGCATCAGCGGATTCGATTCCAAACCAGCCCGAATACAAGTCGTGGTATTGCTCGACACGCTGCTTGTCTTCCGGGTATTCGATCACTTCGGCGGCATGCGCCCCCGCATGGATCACTCGAATCAACTCGAGCATGCCCTCCTCTGCTTCCTCCGGGCGCTCATGGAGCCTGATCGACTCGACCAGCAGCGGCGGCAGGCCCCAAGACTCCGTGAGCACACCACCCACCGCGGCGTGATCGCCGCCCAACCGCTCGGTTTCGATCGCGCTGAGCGCGCGGTGGTCGCCCCGCGCTACATTCAGGATTTCGGTGTACTCCTCGCTAAGGACCTGAGTCAAAGCGAGTTGGCCAACGTCCTGGAGCAGGGAGGCCATGAAGACTTCTTCCGCCTGAACGATATTGAGCCTTTCACAGAGCTGCTTCGCAGCCGTCGCGCAGTACAGGCTGCGACGCCAGTACGCCATCTGGTCAAAACCCTCGGCAGCGGACTCGGTCAACTTGCCGACGAGTGAAAAGCCAAGCGCCAGTGTCTTCACGCTGTTGAGCCCCAGCACCACGACCGCCTGGTGGACCGAGCCGATGGTCTTCGGCAGGCCGTAGAAGCTTGAGTTGACGGTCTTGAGCATCTTCGTCGACAACGCCGGGTCCAGGCTGACCGCATCGGCGATCTTATCGACGTTCACCTCGTCCTGCTGGACCAGGTCGATGATCTGCATCGCGACCGCCGGCATGCTTGGCAACTGCGGCGAGCCGAACAAACGGTCCATCAAGTGTGAGTCGATTGACATCGATTGACCCTACGGAGGTGCTTTTATGAAGCAAACCTCACCCAGCAAAACATACGCCCCAATCATTATCGTCAGTCCATAAACACGGCCTAAAGGCATGAAACGCTTGTTTCATACCAAAAGAAAGCCCTGCATGGCAGGGCGCTCAAGTCGTACGGGTTATGCCGGTTTTGAGGCCTAGCCGTTGGACTCCGCAGGTGAAACCGGCTCTTGATCAGTCTCGTTATCGGGGTCGGTGTCGTCTGGATCGGAATCGGGTTTGGGCTTGGACGGTGCGTCTTGCGTCTCGAAGACGAGGTGCTCTTTGTCCTGGGGATGTGTCACCTTGATGATCTGCCCATCGCGGACGTCGCCACGAAGAATCTGTTCGGACAGAGGGTCCTCGACGTACTGACCGATTGCGCGACGCAGCGGCCTGGCACCGAAGTCCGGGTTGTAGCCCTTGTCGATGAGGAACTCCTTAGCGTCTTGATCCAATTCGAGTTGCATCTGCCGCTCTTCGAGGCGCTTGAACACCTTGGCCAACTCGAAGTCGACAACCGTGTAGAGGTCTTCCTTCGTCAGCGGGCGGAACACAATCATCTCGTCAAGCCGGTTGATGAACTCGGGTCGGAAGTACCGCTCGACCTCGGTCTCAAGCGTCTTTTTGATCTTGCCGTAGTCGGCCTCAGGGTCGTGCTTGGAGAAGCCGAACCCCCCCTTGTTCTTGATCAGGTCCGCGCCAACGTTGCTGGTCAGGATCAGGATCACGTTACGGAAGTCGACATGACGGCCGAACGAGTCGGTCAGCTGGCCTTCTTCCATGACCTGCAGGAGCATATTGAAGACATCGGGGTGAGCCTTCTCGATCTCGTCGAGCAGCACAACGGAGTAGGGACGGCGTCGGATCTGCTCGGTCAGCTGACCGCCCTCTTCGTAACCGACATAACCAGGCGGTGCGCCGATGAGGCGCGACACGTTGTGCTTCTCCATGTACTCGGACATATCGATGCGGATGAGCGCGTCCTGGTCGCCGAACATAAACTCGGCGAGCGCTTTGGCGAGCAGCGTCTTACCGACACCGGACGGCCCGATGAACATGAACGAGCCGACGGGAAGCCGCGGGTCACGAAGCCCGGCACGGGATTTACGGATCGCACGAGACACGGCGACGACCGCGTCGTCCTGGGAGGCGACCGTCTTGTGCAGCTGATCTTCCAGCTGCAGCAGCCTTTCAGACTCTTCTTTTTCCAGACGGGTCAGCGGCACACCGGTCATCTTGCTGACGACTTCCGCGACGACTTCTTCGTCGACCACACCATCGATTTCACGGCTCTTGGCACGCCAGTCACGCTGGATCTGCTCCTTGTTGCGGCGCAGCGCCTCGGCCTCATCGCGCAGCTCGGCGGCTTTCTCGTAGTCCGCTGCCTTGACGGCCTCGTCTTTCTCGATACTCAAACGCTCGATCTGCTCTTCGATGTCTGCGAGGTCTGGGGGCTTGCTCATCGACTTGAGCCGGATGCGAGCACCTGCCTCATCAATAACATCGATCGACTTGTCTGGCTGGACACGGGACGTGATATAGCGCTCGGACATCTCGACCGCGGCGGCGAGCGCCTCGTCGGTGATTTTCACACGGTGGTGCTGCTCGTAACGCTCACGCAGCCCCTTGA
>JBCDKD010000015.1:0-75503 GCA_039024275.1 Planctomycetota bacterium
GTCCAAGGAGTTGGAGACGGCGGTGTTGGAGATGCCGAACAGGCGCTCGTTCTCCTGCCTTGCGTTGCCCAACTGCGTGACCGCCGCGGTCAGGCCGTTGGTTGCCTGGATCAGCGTCTCGCCCGAGCGCACCGCCTGGTCGGAGACCTGCATCGTCAGACCGCGAGCGATGCCTGGCTGTCCGTCACGCCCCGGCTTAGTGAGAACGATGTAAAATCAATATCATACGATGCTGATTGATTTCTTGGGTCCTAGATTATTAATGTGCAGAAACTTTAACTATAGATTTAGATAATTTAGAAAATATCACATCCACTTTGTTGGCAAGTAAATAATATAAATAGTCTTCATCAGACTGTATGTTGTCTATTTCATAATCGATCTTATTTTGTGACAAAAATTTCTGGAAATCATTGGTATTGCTATAATCTATAATCGATTTACAGTAGATAGGCATAAAATTACCACCCGCAAAATAACCCTTGGTACTAATACCAATTGTTACATTAGTAACTATTTTTTCTCGTGTATAGAAGAATTCAGTTTTTTCTATGCCATAATTACAGTATTTTTCTTCTAAAAAGTACGCGTAAATGCCATTACGTTTTTTTATCGGGTCAATCGAATCATCAGGTAAACCACAATACTTCTCAACCTTAGGAATCGAGTCCAAGAAAGACAGAGAACTAAAACCATATTTCATTATATGAAGCAAATCTATCTCATTATCTTTCATATCTTTTACTCACATTAAGTCTTCTAAAAATTTATATACTTTCTTAAACTCGAGGGCTTGAGGTAGTTTATTCTGACGAGCAGCAAGAAATTGTGTATAAGCAAATTTATGTAGCCATTCCTTGAAGTGCGGGCTTTTCATTGCCTTTTGAGCTTCTTTAGTAGCTGCCTTTAAAATTTTAGGATCTTTCGCCTTACTTTTAAAAACAGGCTTGAGTATTAACTGATTTAAGTGATTTGGCCGTATGCTAAATTCAAATGCACCTTTCAAAACACTAAAGTGTATGCCTTTTTGCAATATGTCACTTTGCACCGCTTTTTTCTGCGATTTCATTAATAGGCGAATAAAAAGCGATGCTCTGCCACCCGCATTATGCACCCACGCCGCGGCGACTTCTCCCTGTCCGTCGTCAACGAAGTAGGTCTTACCATCCGTGACCGTGAGATTATAAACTTCAATGCCTTCAAGGACGTCTAGCGTCATGGTACTGGTCACTGTTGCGATTCGGCTGTCGGCGAGCCTGAGTAGGTTGCCCTGCTGCAGCGATTCAACCTTCACCCAGCCCGCACCCTCGACGTAGAACTCGTGGTTGTCGGTTGCTTTGATCACTTCCACGTTGCCTTGGTCGTCGACGTAGGTGACCTCGGTCAGCTCGTAAACCGTTCTGTGGCTCGTGGCGGTGACCAGCTCGTAGCTCGTCGGGTCCGTTGGGTCCAACTCGTTGCCAGCCAAGACCACGTCGCCCACCTCGAGGTCTTCAATGTTCGTGGTGATCAGCTCGCCATCCTCATCGACACCCGTCACCACGCCCGTGCCCGCAACAAAGCTGTTGCCACCACCAGGGCCGCTGACCCAATTTACGCGATGCACGACTGGCATTTGCGTCGGTGTCTGTTCGTCTGGTTGGGCGCTGATGGCCTGGCTTATTTTCGACGCCGTGTACTGCCCCAGCATGACACCCAACTGACCGAGCCCGTAGACCGTGCCCACATACGGGATCGCGTAGATCGTAAAGTCTCGAGCCGCTTCGGCATTGCCACGCGCCTTGCTGATTTCTGCGTTCAAAAGGTTGAACCCGATCCCGATCGGCCCGGGGATCGCGCCGAGTATCACTAGGGCGAACTGGATCTTGTTGAGCAGTTCCTGACGCGCGACCTCCTCGATCGACTCGATCGCAGCTAATGCCGCGTGGTTAAAATTATCATCTCGGAACGCTTTGCCCTCGTCGAGCGAGTTCGACACGCCCGTGTTGTTCAGCGTGAATAGGCGTTCGTTTTCGGCACGTGCATCACCCAATTGAGTAATTCGGCTAATTAGGCTGTCTGTCACATTGGATACTATCTCGGCAGAACGGGCTGCTTTATCAGACACCTGCATTGTGAGATCTGCTAGCGAAGCGTATGAATCAGTCGTTTTCCGACTAAGACTAATTGCTGTGTCATATGACACATGAGTAAACGTCACGTTAGTATTCGCTGACGCGTCATTAACACCTTTGCTGATTAAAGTAAATAAGTCTGTAGCAGACAACACCACCTCACTGAGCTTAGTAGCCAAGTCCGCCTGCGTCTTAATTTGTTCGGTAGTGGTCGCTTCCTGCTGCTTTGTGGTACCTACTAATGTCTTGCTAATCTGCTCGGCCAGGCTCAGCAGGCTCTCGTCCAGCGCCATCAGGTCCGCACGCACGTGGTCCAGCGAGTACGCCTCGCCCTTGGCCGACCACGTGAACGGCTCCACCCCGGGCTGGGTTGGCTCGTCATACACGTACGTCGAGCCGTTCTCCGTCAGGGTCGCGGTCATGTCGCCGTGCACGATGACGCGGTCGATCTCGGTGGTGGCGGTGAAGTCGCCGGACAGGCCGCCCTCGGCGTGCAGCAGCGCGATCGTGTCCGCCGTGACGTTGTCCGCGTCGATGTTGCCCTTCGCCAGCAAGCGCAGCGACCGGCCCGCGTCGACTTGCGCGGTGTTCGTATGGATATCACCCAGGCTGATCAGCGTCGCGTCCCGGCCCGCGCTGTACGCCGCCTCGTTGATGCTGCCCAGCGCCACAATCGAGAGGTCGCCCCCCGCGTCCGCCGCGACCGCGTAGCCGGACTGCGTCGCCACGGTGATGTTGCCCGTGGTCGTGGTCAGCTGGCTGGCGGAGATGGCGCCTTTGCTCGACACCGAGAGGTCACCGTACGCCGAGAGGCTGCCCGAGCCCAGCCCGACCGACACCGATGCGCCCGCGAACACCTCGGCCGACCCGGCGGACGAGCCGACCGATGTCGCCTGCAGCGCCGCGGGCGTCGACAGGTCCACGCCCTGCGTCCCGCTCACGTCACCCAGCGCCATCCCCGCAGACGCAAGCACCTCGAGTTTGCCCGCGACCGTGTAGGCCGGGTTGCCGGTGATCGCGCCGAGGACGAACAGGTCCGCGTCCCCGCCGTTGGTTGTCGTAATCGGCCCGGTCACATCCGCGATGAGGTTGGCCCGGATGCTGCCCGCGGCGGTGAGGTCGACCGTGTGCTCGTCACCCGCCGAGCCGGAGAGGGACAGGTTTAGGTCGCCTGCTCCAGTGGTGCCGGACGTGATGGTGACGTCCGACTCCTTCAGCGCCGAGACACTCGCGTCGGTGCCGGCGGTGATGGTGGCGTTGTTGAGGGCGTCGCCGGTGGTGACGGAGGCCCGGCCGTTGGTTGCGGTGACGTCGCCGGCGATCGACCCGAAGGCGAGCAGGGTCGCGTCGGTGTGGGCGGTGATGTCGCCGGCGGGCGTGACGCTGCCTGAGACGGTGACGTCGGCCGAGCCTTCGGTGGCCAAGTAGTCCGCCCCTGCGGCGACGGCGGCGGCGAGGTCGCCCGACGCGGTGACGGTGAGCGAGCCGAAGGCGGAGGTGACCGACCCGGTGATGTCGCCCGCAGAAGCACCGTCGCCGATGACGGTGAGGGTGGAGGCTGCGCCGGGGCCGGAGGCGCTGGCGTTCTGGTTGGCGTGGAGGGTGCCGGCCGAGTTGCCCAGGACGGTGACGCTGGCGTCGGCCTCGGCGTCGATGCTGCCCGCGAAGGAGGCCATGGCCAGCGCGTCGATCCCGCCGCCCTTGATGGGGCCGGTGGTGGTACTGTCGGCGTCGAGCGCAGCGGTGAACTGCCCCCCGACCACGGCGGAGATGTCGCCCGCGTCGGCGGTGACCGAGCCGGTGAGGCTGCCGAGCGCGATGGCCTCGAGGTCGCCCGTGCCGGTGACGGCGAGGTCGGCGGTGATGCCGTTGGCGGCGAGGGCGGTGAGGCCTGTCGCGGCGGTGATGTTGGCGGAGATGTCGGAGCCGGAGGTGACGGTCGCGCTGCCGGCGGCGGCGGTCAGTGCGGCGGAGATGTCGCCGGCGTAGAGCGAGAGGTCGCCTGTTGCGGTGGTGACGGTGCCGGCCTGGTCGCCGAGGACGAGGAGCTCTGCGTCGCCGGTGGCGGTGGCGTTGCCGGAGAGGTCGGCGGCGGCGAGGAGGGAGAGCCCGCCTGCGGCGGTGATCGTGCCGGTGACGCTGCCGCCCTCGTCGTGGGCGGGGACGATCGTGCCGTCGACGTCTTGCTCGGGGACCTCGGCGACGCCGGAGAAGACGGAGAGCGTGCCGTCCGCGCCGTTGGCGGTGATGCTGCCGGTGATGTCGCCGCCGAGCGCGGAGACGGAGGCGGACCCGCCGGCGGTGACGGGGGCGGTGATCTTGCCGGCGGCGAAGAGCTCGGCGTCGCCGTCGGCGGAGACGGAGCCTGCGATGGTGTAGGTGGAGAGGTCGGCGTCTTGGCCGTGCGCGACCCCGCCGGTGAAGAGCGAGATACTGCCGCCGGTGGCGGGGTTGGTGGTGGCGTCGGCGTTGATGCGGGTGAGTGAGGAGATGGAGACGCCGCCGGAGCCGGCGGTGAAGTCGCCCTGGACCGCGCCGTTGGCGGAGGCGATGAGGGTCTTCTTGGCGGTGGCGGCGAAGGACGCGCCGCCGATCGCGCCGTCGGCGAAGAGGTAGACCGAGCTGCCGTCGGCGGAGGCGGTGACGCCGGTCAGGTTGATGCTCGCGGGGCTGTGGGTTTCGGCCGGCGACGCGGTCGGGTCGACGGCGTCGAGCGCCATGGCGGTGATGGCGTCTTGCGCGGTGAGCGAGCCGGTGATATCGCCCTGGGCGATGACGCTGACGGTGAGGGGGGCGGCGATGGTGCCGTCGGTTTGGGTGGTGAGGTCGGCGGCCTGGCCGGCGTAGGCGGAGACGTTGCCGTGGCCGGCGGCGACGGTGGCGGCGAGCGCGCCCTGGTCGGCGATGAGGGTGACGTCGGGGGTGAGGGTGGGCTCGCCCTGCGCGTCGGTCTGGCCGGTGGCCTTGATCGTGCCGTTGCTGCCGTTTTGGACGGTGAGATCCTGCCCCGCGATGAGCTGGATATCGCCCTTGGCGCGGACGCCTTCGAAGGTGGCGTTGCTTAGGGCGATCGCGCTGGCCTGTCCGCTTTCGGAATCGATGAAGGCGTTGTTGATCGTGTTGGCGATCAGGTCGATGTTGGTTTCTGCGACAAAGGCGTTCTGCAGCGTGCCGCCGGCCTGCGCCGAGACGGAGCCGTAGAGCGACTCCATCAGCGCGTTCGAGTCGTTGAGTGCGACGGCCTGGATATCGCCGGCGGCGACGATGGTGCCGGCGAGGTCGCCGTGCGCGGTGACGGAGGCGGCGTACTGGCCTTCGGTTTCGGTGGCGTCGAGGCCGGCGTCGATGATGGCGTTGATCGAGCCCCACGACTCGACGCCGACGTCCCCGCCCGCGGTGAGCCGGGTGCCGTTGAGGATGTCGCCGACGCTGAAGACCTCGAGCCCGCCGTTGGTGATGCGGCCCTTGCCGGCGGCCTCGTTGATCTTGGTCGTGCCGAAGCTCTGGACGCTGGCCTGGCTGTGGGCGAAGAGGGTGGCGTCGACGCCCGCGTCGTTGCCGTCGGCGCTGTTGAAGGACGCGACGAACACGGCCCCGCCGTCGGAGATGATCTCGCCTGTCACGCTGCCGCGGGCGTTGACCACGGCCCCGAGCTGGGCTTTTACCGTCGCGTCGAAGTCCTGCCCAGCGAGGATCTGGGCCTGGCCCTGGCCGGCGGTGTATTTGCCTTTGACCATGCCCTGGGCGTCGAGGCCGAGGTAGTCGGCGGCGTAGAACTTGGTATTGGCGTCGGTGTTGGCGTTCACGTCGCCGTTGACCGCGAGGACCATGGTTTTCGCGGCGAGTTCGGAGCCCGCGGCGATCGAGCCGACGTCGGCCTTGAGGTAGCCGCGCAGGTGTTCCGGGTTCGTCTTGTCGCCGCCGCTTTGGCGGATACTGACGTCGCCCTTGAACTCGCCCTTGACGAGCAGGGTCGCGGAGGCGGTCTCTTTGGTCAGGGTCAGTTCGTTGTTGATGGTCAGGTTGCCGCCGACGACCGCGTAGAAGAGTTTTTCGAAGCTGTACGTGGCGCCGCTGATGGTTGTGTTGCCGCGGGAGACAAGGACCTGGTCTTGCATCGCGCCGTTGTAATCCCACGACTGGTTGCCGAGCGAGGACGAGGTGATGTTGATCTTCGAGCCTGCTTTTGTCTTGCCGTCAATGTCCCCGTACGCCCGCAACCGGCCTTCCTTGCCGTCCAGGCTATCGACCTGGATATCGCTCCAGGAATCGATGTAGAGGTCGCCTTCTTTCGATTCGATCGTGCCCGCGATCGTGACCCCGCGCGACCAGGTGCTGATGTTGCCCTTGGCGCGGAGCTGGGCCCCGCCGCCGATCTCGCCCCAGACGTTCGCGTTGATGCCGCCGAGTTCTGCGGTCACGACCGACTCGAGGTCGCCGTGGACGTTGAGCACGGCGTTGTGCTTGGCGGTGATCGTGCCGGCCTTGGCGTCGCCCCAGACGGACGCGGTGATGGAGCCGGCGCCTGAGGCGATCGTTGATTGACCGGTCACGTCGCCGAAGACCCAGAGGTCGTCGATGCTATGGTCCGCGTTGATCTTGCCGGACAGGTCGCCCGTCGCGTGGACCGAGCCGATGGCCCGGGCGCTGATGTCCGCGCTGATATGGCCTGCGGCGGCGTAGCCTGGCTTGTAAAGCAGCTCGGGTTCCTTGAAGAACAAAGACGCGATGGGGTTGCCCACATAGGTGCTGATGTACCAATCCGGCAGGTCCAATTCCTTGCCCCGGGTCACCTCGTGGGCGGCGGTGAGCGGGTTGTGATTGCTGCGGGTGACGAAGGGCGAGCCGCTGCCGCCGCGGTTTTCGACGCCCCGCACCAGGCCCTGCTCGGCCTTGATCGAGCCGGCTACCGAGCCGGCCGAGACCAGGCCGGTGACCATCCATCCGACATCGCCCGCCACCGCGGAGAGTACGGCGTCGACCCCGCCGCCGATGGCGATGCTTGGGTTGTCCAGGTAATTCGAGTTGTAAGCGCCGAGGTCGCCCTGCTCGGCCTTGAGCGCGCCGGTCAGGTCGCCGTAGACCATCAGCTCGTCGATGCCCTGCTTGAGGTTGCCATCGGTGATCGCGAGGCCGCCCCGATCGGTGTGGATCTTGGTGACGCCGCCCGCGTGGAGCTTGGCCAGGGTGAGGTCGCCCCGCTTGGCGTGGATCGTGCCGACGGCCCCTTGCGTGACCACGCTCAAACTGGAGGCCGCATCGCTCCGCGAGCCGGTCTCGATGAGCTCGATGGCTTTGTCGGCGGCCGACTGGCGATGGATGTTGATCGACAGGCCTTGCACCGCCCCGGTCGCCATCACGTTTTTTAATGCCCAGTCATTCACCCCGACCTGATATGCGAAACCGGTGTCGGGCTGATCGGCGTGCAGCGTGATCGCCGTGTCGATGATCCTGCCCGCATCGTCCTCGGTGATGCCCCACCCGCCGTAGACCGCGATATCGCCGATGCCGCTCGCGGTGATCTTGGCGCCCTTGATCGAGCCGCGTGCTTCGAGGTCGCTGTCGTGGTCGTAGTCGCCGGCCGTCACGTTCGAGAGGTACGCCTTGGGCGTATTGAGGGTGATGCCGATCGACCGCCGCGCTTCGATGTTGATCGCGTCCGTCGCGTTCAGCGCGGTCACGGTGCCGTTGAGGTCGAGCCCGGCCTTGAGGTCCGTGTTCATCACGCCCTCGCTGACCAGCGTGCCGGCGAATGTCCGCCCTACATCGAACGTACCGACCGCGATACCACCCGCCCCCGCTTTGATCGAGGCGGTGGATGTAAAGTCCCTGCCGACATTAAACCAGTCAGACGGGCCTGGATCGATCGTGTGGTAGTCGATCGAGCCGCTCAGGTCCCGGCCGACAAGCAGCGATTCCAGCAGGCCCCCGCCGGTCGCCTTGCCGGTGAAGTCCAGCCCGGCACGCAGGTCGCTTAGGTTCTCAATCTCCAGCGTCGCGCTGACCGTCCCGTGCTCGGCGATGACATCGTTGACCTGACCCCCGCGGATCGTGCCGGCGAGGTCGTGATCCGCTCTGAACGTGCTGTCCTGCGAGGCGTTGTTGAACGTCGCATCGATGTTGACCGCGGTCACCGTGGCAAAACCACCGTTGGCCTGGTCCGTGTTCGTGTACGTGCCGCGGATGTCGCCGTGGTCGGCCCGTAGGTCCAGGCTTGTGCCGTAGGTGACCGTCGTATCAACGAGCACGTCCCCGCGGATTTCGACCGCTCCCCCCGCAGACAGGGCGCCCTTGACGCTCTGGTGGACCCCGCCCGAAACAGCGATCTGGATATCTTTGCCCGCCGTGACCGCCGCGTGCACATCGCCTGTCACCTGCGCGCCGGTCCCCTGACGGACCACGACCGACCCGTTCTCCGCGGTCAGCGAGCCGCCGACGTGGTGCGCCCGGGTGATGGTGAGGTCGTCATCGGCCGTGGTACCCGTGGCGCGGTGCGTCCCCGCGACGCTTGCCCCGCCGGTTGCGGTGATCTCGAGGCTTTTAGCGGTGTAGTTCTGGTCGATGTCCACGCCGGCGGTGACCTTGAGGCCGCCCGCAAACGTCATGCCCGCGACCTGGCCGCTGTTGGTGACCTCGAGGGTGTTGCCAGCCCCGGCACCGGCCCAACCCACCGACAGCGTGCCCGCCGGGTCGCCCGACCGAGTCACCTTCAGGCGTGTGCCCGCGTCCGCGCTGGTCACCACCGCGGCGTTGTTCGCAAAGGAAATAGTCGCGCCGCCGGAAGACGCATCGACGTAGATCTGATGGTCACCCGAACGCCACGTCCAGGCCTGGCCCGAGGTCAATGTGACAGAGTGGGTGCTGCTTGGCGTGTAGCTGTAGGTCTGCGGGCCTGTCGTCGCCGGCTCGATCGGGTCGGTCGTGACCTGCACTGTGACGCTCGCGGTCGATACGTTGCCCCACTTGTCCTCGATCGCGTAGGTGATCGTGTCGGTCACGTCGTTGGTGTCCGGCCGCTGGTGCACCTCGTACGACACGTTGTATGCGTTGTTGTACAGGCCGTCGGTCGACGATGCGTAGCCGTACTGGCCCTGCTCAACGATGTACACCCGCGCGGGTGAGGCCGCGCCGCCGGCACCGTCGGTGTCGTTGGCCAGGAGGTTGAAAAGGCCCGAGGTGCCGCCCGTCGTATTGGTGCCCAGCGCGACGGTTGGCAGCGTGTCGTCTGCCGCCTGGAGCGCAGGGGGCGCTTGCGGCGCGACGTGGACGGTGGCCTTACCCGCGTAGGTGGTCGCGCCGACCGTGACCGCGTAGTCGATCGTCTCCGGGCCGGTCATGCCCGCGTTCGGCGTGTACTCGAGCTTGTTGTTCACGAAGGCCGCGGTGCCGTTGAGGCCGCCCTGGTTCGTCACCTGCAAGAGGGTCACCAGGTCGGCCGCGAGCCCGGTGTCGAAGCCGCCGTACTGCGTCTTGATGCCGTCGTTGGCCAATACATCGATGACGACCTTGGTCCCGGGCTGGGTGTACGCGACATCGTTGGTCACGTCCGGTGCAGGCGGGGAGACCTGCCACGTCACCGTGAAGTCGGAGAAGACCCCGTCGTTGTTCGCGACGGTAAAGGTCAACGCGTCGGTCACCGAATCCGTCAGCGGCAGGCTGCGGCCGATCTCCTGGATGCGCACCTCCTGCCCGGACTCGTCGGCGTGGGCCAGCCAGGGGTCGTGCTTCACCGCGAACGAGTCGGTGTTCAATTCGTTATCGATCGTGTCCTGGCTGTAGAAGAGCCTGAGCAGGTCGTTGTTGATGTGGAAGGCCTGGTTCGAGCCGCCCGCCGCGAAGGTCTGCCCGGTGCTCTTGACCGTGTCGCTGTCCAGCGTGCCGGTGACGGAGGCGCCCTGGTACGCGATCACGACCTCGGCGGTGCTCTCGCCGACCAGCCCGACCGATGGATCGGTGGGGTCGCCCCAGCCGGCGGTGTACTCGAACGAGTCCATGCCGTTGAAGATGCCGTAGTCCGTCGAGGGCGGGATGTAGGTGAACGCGCCGTTGCTGAAGATCGTGACCGAGCCGCCCTGCTGCGTCTCGAACGTGCCGGTCTTGATCGTCGGCTCGATCGCGCTGTTGGCGGGTGTGTCCTGGTAGTCGTTCTCCAGCAGGTTGCCGCCGACCCCGTTCTTGCCCACCGGCATGTAGTCGTCGGCCGCGCGGTACAGCGGCGGCTGGATGACCAGCGTCACCGCCGCCTCGGACCGCGCGACAACCCGCTCGACCGACTGCAGCGGGTCGCTCGGGTTGGGCAGGACGACCTTCTGTGTCAGCCGGTAGCGGAACGAGACCTCGCCGTGCTGGAACGGGTCGGCCGGGCCGCCCGGATCGGCCGTCTTCTTGGGCGTGTACTTGAACGTGTGGCCGTCGATCGCGACCTCGCCGTGCCCGTTCTCGACGCTGAGCGACCCGGCGATCACCTCGATCTCGAAGTCCGACGCGTTGGCACCGCCGAGGTAGTCGTTGGTGATCAGCGCAAGGCCGTCCATCCCCGCGAAATCCCCCATCTGGACGATGTGGAAGTCGTCCGTCGCCTGGATGATGTTGTTGACCGCGTAGATGCGCACCGTTCCCGTGATGGAGCCCAGGTCCGACCGCAGGCTGTGCGATGCGCCGTCGAGCAGGCGGTAGTCGAAGCTGTCCACCCCGTCGAAGCCCTTGGCGTTGTCCGGCCCGGTGTACACGAAGCTGCCATCCGCCCTGAGCTTGGCCTGGCCGCCCTTGACCGTGGGGACCACGACAAACTCGGTCGTGCCGCCGGTCGGCTGGCCCGTCTGCGGGTCGAGGGTGTCCTCGGTTTCAACCGTCACGTTGTAGTGGCTCAGGTCGAGGGTCAGGCCGTCGCCCTCGGCGTCCCAGTCGTTCGAGAGCACCTGCCCGTTGGCCACCATCACGTCGCCGGCCGCGTCGAGCGACTGCCTGATCATGAAGACGTCGTCCACCGCCTGCGGCGCCTGGTTGCTGACCACCAGCTGCACGGTGACCGGCGCGGTCTGCTCGACCTCGTCCTGGATCACGTAGGTGAACGAGTCGGTGCCCGTGAAACCGCCGGGCGTGCGCGTGGCGTCGCCGGTGCTCCAGTCCGCCTTGGGCGTGTAGCTGAACGAGCCGTCCTCCTGCAGCGTGACCTGCCCGCCCTTGCTGGTCGCAACCGCGGTGCCGGCCGCGACAGCCTCTCCGGTCGCGGGGTCGATCAGCCCCGCCTTGTTGTAGCCCGAGCCAACCGTCGAATCGAGCGCTTCGACGTCGTTGGCAAGCACATCACCCGTCAGCGCGGCGCCGGCCGGGGCGTACCGGTGGGTGAAGTAGAACGTGTCGCCGGCCGGGAGCGACAAGCGGTTCCAGACATCGATCCGCACGGTGACCCAGTCGAGCGAGGCCTCGTCCTGGATACCGTCGTAGGCGGCATACGTGAACGTATCCCTGCCGACGAAGCCGTCGGACGCCGTGTAGGTGAACGTGCCGTCGGCGTTGAGGTCGACCGTGCCGCCGTTGGACGTCGTGATCGTGCCGCCGCCGGCAAGGTCGACCGCCTGACCCTGCGCCGCTTCCGCGACCGCGACCAGCGCGTGGCCGTCGTAGTCGTAGTCGTTCGCCAGCACGTCGCCGTCGGCGTCCTCGCCGCGCTGCACCTCGGAGTGGTGGAAGCGGAAGCCGTCGTCGCCGGCGGTCGGCAGGCTGTTCACGACCCGGATCTCGATCGCCGCGGAGCCCGTCTCGATACCGTCGGAGATCGTGTAGCTCGCCTCGACCAGCCCGGTGTAGCCCTCGGCCGGGGTGAAGGTGAACCGGCCGTCACGGTACACTTCGAACGTGCCCTGCACCGTGCCGCCGGGGTCCGACACCTGGAGCGAGAGCGCGCTGCCGGTCGGGACCGCCTGGCCGTTGAACTGGGTCACGGTCAGGGTGTCGCCGTCCGCGTCGTAGTCGTTGAGCAGCAGGCCCTGGCCGGCGCCGTCCCGGCCCAGCACGGTCGGGTTCTGCGCGTCGGCGTGGGCGTTGACCTCGTACCGGTCAGAGGCCGCCCCGGGCGCCACGTTGTTCAACGCGATGGCGACCGTCACCGTGTCGGTATCGGTGCCGTTGCCGGCGGTGTAGGTGAAGCTGTCTTCGACAAGCGTGTCCGGCGCGGTGTAGGTAAACGTGCCGTCGCTGTTCACGGTCACGCTGCCGCCTTGTGCGGTCGTCGTGTCGGAACTGGTGACCGTCAGCGTGCCGGCCGAGGCCTGGTCGTTGCGCAGCACGCCCTGGTCGGCCCGGCCGATCACGAGGGTGGAGCCGGCGTGGGCAACGTAGCGGTCAGCGGACGCGACCACCTCGCTGTTCGACACGTTGAAGGTCACCGTGGTGGCCGAGCCCGTGGCGTGGCCGTCATCCGGCGTGTACGTAAAGCTGTCGGTGCCGGTATAGCCGGTGTTCGGCGTGTAGCTGAACGAGCCGTCCGGGTTGAGCGTGACGCTGCCGTTCGCCGTGGCGATCGTCGTCGTGCTGCCGACCGCGGTCACCGAGTCGACGAAGTCGTCCCGGTCGTTGGACAGCACGCCCGAGCCCGCGTCGATCGTCAGCGTCGTGTCCTGGAACACCCCGAAGCTGTCCGCGACGCCCGCCGGCGCCGTGTTGACCGCGTCGACCGTTACATCAAACGCGACCGGCGTCGTGCCGTCGCTGACCTGCAGCCCAAGCACGGTCTGGCCGGCCACCCCGGCCGGGTCGAAGGTCAACAGGCCGTCCGCCGTCACCGCCGCGGTACCGGACACGACCGTAAAGGCCAGCGCGTCGTCTTCGGCATCGGTGACATAAGGCGCCAGGTTCAAACTCAGCACACCGTCGGGGTTCACCGTGACCGAGACCGGGTCAACCGCCGGCAGGTCGTTGACCGCGGTCACCTCGATCTCGACGATGCCCAGCGCGCTCTCGCCGAGCGTATCGGTGACGAGGTAGGCGAAGCTGTCCGGGCCGACATAATCCGCCTCGGGCGTGTAGGTCCACGCCGTGGTATCGACCGTGCCGTAGGCCGGCTCGGCGAGGACCTCGTACGTCAGCGCGGGTGCGTCCGTTGGGTCGGTATCTGCACCCGGGAGGGCCAGTGCCACCGAGCCATCCTCGACTACGGTGGCTTGGAGGGTTGGCGCGGTCGGCGTGTCGTTGGTGACATAGACCGTGGCCGTTGCTTGGACCCAGTCGCCCGTACCATCGGTCAGGTAGTACTCAAAGCTGTCTTCGCCGACAAAGCCCGTGGCGGGCGTGTAGACCAGCGACCCATCCGCGCTAACCGTGACACTGCCAAACTCGGCGGCAATATTCACGGGGTCCTGTACCGTGAGCAGACCGGCCGGGCCAAGGTCGTTCGCTAACAGACCCGATGCCGCATCGATGGTCAGCGTTTGACCGTGCGAGACCTCGTAGTCATCGGGGATCGCCGCCAAGCCATCGGCAACGATCACGATCTCGACCTCGACCGGTTCGCTGGCCTCGATGCCGTCCGTCACCGCGTAGGCCAGCGTGAACTGCCCGGCCCAGTCCGTCGGGGCCTGGTAGCGGTACAGGCCGTCTTGCGTGCCGGGGTTCAACTCGCTCAGCGAACCAACCTCCGGTGCGCTCAGGCCCGCCGGGGTCACCGAGAGGGCCTGGCCGTCCGCGAACGCGAGGTCGTTCGCGAGCAGGTCCAGGTCGATCGACTGGCCGAGCCCGACGATGTACAGGTCGTCGATGCCGGCCGGCGGCTCGCTCTCGACGTAGATCACGACCTCGGCGGTGTAGGTGTTGCCGCTCACGTCCGACACGGTGTAGCGGAACCCGTCCTCCCCTTCGAAGCCCGGCAGCGGCGTGTAGCTAAACGATCCATCCGCGGCGAGCGTGACCGACACCCCTTGATCGGTCACGATCGAGGGCGTCTCGATCGTCAGCGGCAGGTCCAGCAGGTTCGCATCGTTGGCCAGGACGCCGGTCTCCGCGGAGACCGGGATCACCACATTCGTCCGCCCGGTGTAGCTGTCGTCCGCGACGACGACGAGGCCCGTGACCAGTTCGATGGTGACGGTAGAGGCCGCCTCGTGGTTGCTGTCGTTGCCGTCGCTGACCGTAAAGGTAAACGACTGCTGGCCCACGAAGCCCGCCGCCGGCGTGAAGGTGTAGGCCCCGTCCTCAAACACCTCGAGCGTGCCGTTAGCCAGCGCGAACGTGTCCGGCTGCCCGCCGGTGAAATCGGCGGTTTGGCCCGCGACCTCCGTGATCGCCAGGGTGTCGCCGTCCTCATCGCTGGCCTGGGCCAATAAGCCCGCCCCCGCGGCGATGGCCACCGGCTCATCGGCGACCGCGGTGAACGTGCTGGGCAGCACCACCGGCGCGCTGTTGACGTACCGCAGCGTCAGCCTCTGAGAGGACGAGGTCAGGTCGCCGTCTGTGACGGCGTACTCGATCACGATGTCGCCGGTAAACGTTGGGTCCGCCGGGTTGTAAGCAAACGTGCCGTCGAGCAGGTCAACCGACAGCCCCGGCAGGCTCGCGAAATTGTTCGAGCCCGGCGTGGTATCGAACGCGAGCACATCGCCGTCCGGGTCCGTCACCCGGCCGAGCAGGCCCTGGCTCCGCTCGGTGACGGCAACCGCCTGCCCGACACCGACGTACCGGGTCTCGTCGACGCCGGCTGGCACGCTGTTGTCGTTGTCAGCACGCACCACGATGCGCACGCGCGCATAGTCGATGTCGCCTGTCGCGTTGTCTTGCATCTTGTAGTAGAAGGAGTCAACGCCCGAGAAGCCCGTGTCCGGGGTGTAATCAAACGCGCCATCGGCGCTGATGTTGAGTACGCCATGCTCGGTGCTGAAACTGACCGTGCCGGTGGTCTGCAGCATCGTGCGGTTCTGGGACGGATCGGTGGGGTGGATGAGCGTGATGGTCCAATCCAGCACCGGGTCCGCCGCATCATTACCCAGCAGGCCGAGACCCGAGCCAAGGGCGTAGAGCGGTGTCTCGTAAGCAACGGTGTAGGCGTCATCGCTGATCAGATCGACCGGCGCATCGGCCACGGTCACCGTCGTGCTTGCCTGGTACTGGCCGTCGTCATCGACCGCGTACGCCGTGATCGTGTAGTCCCCGGCGTCGTCATAAGCGTGCACGGGCACCGCCGGGTTGCCCGCCGCGTCGAAGCCCATCGTCTGGACCGTGCCGTCGCCCCAGTCGATCCACCAGTCGCGCACCGCATCATGCGCATCCGCATCGATCGTCAGCGCCGGCGCGAACAGCTCGTCCGCCAAGACCGGGCCCGCCGCGCCGATCGTGATCACCCGTCCCGGGTCGCCGACTTGCAGCGGCTGAGGGGCGGCGGAGAACGCACGGACGCCGTCACTCGCGATCGCCGAGACCAACGCCGTCACCGGCCCATCGGCATAGGTGTGCGTCGCTTCCCAGACGCCGGCCACCGGGTCCCACACCACGCCCTGGCCCCAGTCATCCCCGCTGCCGGGCGCGCTCACCGCGACCACCGTGCCATCGCCCCAGTCGATCGTCCACTCGGTAATCGTCTCATCGACCGTGCCCCGGCCCAGCGCGACCGTATAAGGCGTGCCCGCAACCGCGGGGCCGGCACCGAGCGTTAGCGTCGGCGTGCCCGATTGCTCCTCGACCACCACCTCGTACTCCGCCACGCCCACCCCGCCCAGGGGGTTGGTCACCGACAGCGTGAATGTGTACACGCCGGGGTCCGCCGGCGTCAGCGACAGCACGCTCCCATCGGCCGCGGTCCCTGTCAGATCAAAAACACCTCCGTCCTTCCTTGCCGACCAGTCGTAGAGGTACTGCTCGCCCGGCGAAGCGTTGCGGATCGTTGAGGTCAGCGTCAGCGGCGCGTCCTCGTCGCTGTACCCCGGCCCCGCGATCGCGACGACCGGCACCGCGATCGACCTGATCTCCAATGCCGTGAGCGCCCGGCTATAAACCCGCACCTCTTCGATCAGGCCGTGGTGATGGGAGACCAGCTGATCCTTGTGCGTGCCGAACACCATCGCCCCGTCGGCCAGTTCAACACTGAACTGACCGCTGGCGAGCTCCTCCCCATCCAGGAACAGCCGGACCGTCCCGCCCTCGGCCGTCACCGCGACGTGGTGCCAGACACCCGCCCGGAGGGGTGTGCTGCCGCTGAGATCGCTCCCGCCCAAATTGGTACGGAGGTTGCCATCGGTGTTGACGTTGAGCCAGGTCCGCCCCAGCCCGCTGCCATCCTTCTGCGAGAGGAGCACAAACGTCTCGGCCGAGGGCATGTCATACAGCCTGACCCAGGCCGCGGCGGAGAGGCTGGTCCGGTTGGGATCGAGCGCGGAGGTCTGGCTCTCCGCGGTGCTCGCGGCACCATCGAAGTAGACCACGCTGCCCAGGTCGGGATCTTCGACCCAGGCCGTGGAGGTCAGCTCGACGTGGTTCTGGTTCCCTGAGCTGTCGGTTACCTGGCTGCCGAACCCTTCTTCGAAACGCCAATACCCGACCAGGGTCGGGTCCAGGGCCGCGGGGTTGACAAGCGCCTCGATCTCGGACGCGGACAACGCCCGGTCGTAGACCCGCGCATCGTCGATCAAACCATCCAGGAAGTGGCTGGTTTTAGTCTTATTCGCGCCGATGACAAAGCCGCCGTTGGTCACCTCGATGTTCTGCTGCGCACGCGCGACTTCCTGACCATCAAGATAGAACCGGACCATACCGCTTTCCTGTGTCACCGCGACGTGGTACCAGTGGTCCGCCTGGAGGGTTTTACCGCTGTAGGTGCTGGTCCCGCCCAGGTAAGAGTAGAGCTTCCCGTCGGTGGTGATTTGCAGCCAGATACGCCCGACGCCACCGCTGCCGTCATCCTGCTGCGTGAAGATGACAGCCCCATCGCTGGCCGGGAGCTGGTCCAGCTTGACCCACGCCGAGCCGGTAAAGTCCGTTGTGCTCGGGTCGAACAGCAGCGTGCCGGACTCGGCGTAGCTCGAGGTGCCATTGAAACCCAGCACGCTGCCGCGCAGCGCGTCGTCCTCCCACGCCGTGTTCGTCAGGCCCGCGTGGTTCTGCCGGCCCGAGCTGTCGGTCGCCTCGATGCCGCTGCCGTCTTCAAAGAGCCAGTGGCTGATCAGCGACGGGTCTACCGCGCTGGGGCGTGCGATCGTGCGGACCTCCGACGCAGACAAGGCGCGGTTGTAGATCTGTGCATCATCGATCAAGCCATCCAGGAACGACTGAGCCTGGTCTTTGTGCGCGCCAAGCACCATCTTGCCGTCGGACGACTCGATCGTCCGCGACGCGCTGGCAACCTCGGAGCCGTCGAGATAGAGCCGCACGGTGCCCGACTCAACGGTCACCGCCAGGTGGTACCAGCGGTTGGCTTTAAGATGGGTCCCGGCCACGGTTGCCGTACCACCGAGGTAGGTGTTTAGGTTCCCCGCCGAGTCCACATAGAGCCACGACCTCCCCGTGCCGCTGCCGTCTTCCTGGGCGAGCAGCGCGGCGTTGTTGCCGCTGGCCGGCAGTTGATCGAGCCTGACCCAAAGACCCGCGGAGAGGTCTGTCGTGCTCGGATCAAAGGCGGGCGTGTCCGACTTCGCGTAACCCGCGCCGTTGAACGCGATAGCGCTGCCGTGATCGGCGTCCTCAACCCAAGCCGCATTGATCAGGTCGAGGTGGTTCTGGCTCCCCGAGCCATCGCTGGCGACAAGCCCAACGCCCTCCTCGAACTGCCAGCGGGCCTTGAGCGTGCTGTCCACCGCGGTCTCGCCCGCCAGCGCCTCGATCTCTAAGTCAGACATGGCCCGGTTGTAGACCCGGATGTCGTCGATCACGCCGTCCAGGTAGTTGCTCGTGGTGCTCTTGTGCGAGCCGAAGACCAGGGCCCCGTCCGCCGATTCGACCGTACGCTGCCCGCTGGCGATTTCTTCGCCGTCTAAATAGACCCGCACGGTGCCGGCGTCATGCGTCACCGCGACGTGGTACCAGGCCCCCGCCTGCAGCGCCGGGCCGCCGCCGGTCTGCACACCCCCCAGGTTGCTCCGCAGCTTGTCATCCACAGCGCCCACTTCAAGCCAGGTCCGCCCCGTGGCGGAGCCGTCGTCCTGGGAAAGGATGATGGCGGCAGCGGAGGTCGGGAGCTGATCAAGCCTGACCCAGGCGGCCGCGGTGAGCGCCGAGATGCTCGGGTCGAACACCACGACATCGGACTTGGCGTAGCTTGTCGAGCCGTCGAAACCCAGCACGCTGCCGCGGACGGCATCGTCCAGCCAAGCCGTGTTGGTCAGGTCGGCGTGGTTCTGATTGCCCGAGGCGTCATTCGCAACCGCACCAGCACCTTCTTCAAACAGCCAGTGCCCCCGGACCGTCGTGTCCCGCACGTCGGGAGGCACAAACGCCTCGATCTCGGACGCGGACAACGCCCGGTCGTACACCCGGACATCGTCGACCACACCATCCAGGTAGTGGCTTGTCGTGTCCTTGTGCGAGCCGATGACAAACCCGCCGCTGGTCAGTTCGACGTTCTGCTGCTCGCTCGCGACTTCTTGGCCATCGAAGTAGACCCGGACCATCCCGCTGTCCTGGGTCACCGCGACGTGGTGCCAAACCCCCGTCGAAAGGATCGCGCCGCTGCTGGTATACGTGGCGCCGAGGTAGCTGCGCAGGCTGCCGTCCTGGTCAACCTCCAGCCAGACCCGGCCCGCACCGCCGCTGCCACCGTCCTGCTGAGTCAGAATGATCGCCGAGTCAGTGGTCGGGAGCTGGTCCAGCTTGATCCACGCGCTGCCCGTAGTCGCCGTCACGGTTGGATCAAGCACCAGCGTGTCCGACACGGCGTAACTCGACGTGCCATCGAATGCGAGCACACTGCCACGCTCGGTATCGCTCAGCCAGGCGGTGTGATTCAGATCGGCGTGGTTCTGTCGGCCGGATGTATCGATCGCGGTATCACCACTGCCCTTCTCAAAGAGCCAATGCGCCCGCAGGGAGGGGTCCACCGCCGCGGTCACCCGCGGCAGGACGCCGAAGTCCACCCCGGTCACACCCGCGCCCGCCACCGCCACGCTCTGAACCAAGCCGGTCGGAGATACCGCGCCCCAGCCCGTCGGCGCATCCACGATCACCGTGTGCGTCCCGTCGGCAACACCCGTCAACGCGTACGCACCCGTGCTATCGGTCACATCCGAGACCTCGCCCGCGTCCCGCGCCTGGTTGTGGTTGGCGTCGATGTAGACCGCCCAACCCTCGATACCCAGCTCCCCGGTATCCAGCACGCCGTCGCGGTCCGGGTCGGCGAAGAGCTGGCCCTCGATCGAGCCGGTAAACAACAGCCGCGGCTCAAGCCGCTCCACAGGCGCCCGGTTGGGCTTGTCCGACAAGCGGTGCAGCGGCGATCGCTTCTGCTTCAGCAGCTTCGTCATGCACAACCGTGTCTTGCGCATCAATGGATGCAGGCACGCGATCTCGACAAGCTGATTCAACCGACGAGTCTTAACAACCACCAGCCAAGCCAAGTGGTTCAGACGCTTCACCCAACGTGCCATACAAATCCCCAGTCATTCATAGAAATAGGCGCAAGAAAGCCCGGGCTGAACAAGCAGCCCTCCAAACGTGCCCGACCTACAAAAGAGACGAGCGGCCTTGACGAGTCACCCCCATCGGCAACCATCAAAGAGTTGTACAAGCCCACGGAAGCACACATGAGCTGCGTCAACAGCACACGAGTTAGTACGCGCTGCCGCTGACTTTAAGAAACTAGCAAATCAGAAAGACACCGTCAACGGTTCAATTAATATTGAATATAGGTCAACACCACAGGCAGAGAAAATACGCGGGGCTGACCGTGCTTGGACCAGGCGTCGGTCAAGGGCAGCCGCAGCCCGCACGCCTGCAACATGATGCGTGCTTGACGACAAGCCAGCGCCACGAGCGTGCTTGTGAAAAAGCGTCCCGAAGGGCGCGATGTGCGCGTTGTGTTAGAAGGTGTACGAGAAGGACGCTTTGCAGCCGGGGACCTACGGGCCCCGGACGCGGAAGCGGTTTGTTGGTCGCGACAACCCGCCTGTTCTCGCGTCCGTAGGCCGCCGGCTATTGATCCGCCACGATCAAATGAAAGATGCCCTAACGCCCCGCCCTCACCCCCCGCCTTCTCCCTGGCGGCGAGAAGGGGGCCCAAGCCATTGCGTCAGGCGTCATATTGCCTGGATAGCACATACGAAAACAGCAAGACCTACTGAAGCGTCGCGGCATGCCACCTGGACCGGACTTCTTCAAGATGCATATTGGCTTTGTTCTTTTTGATGTGCCTGGCGCTTTGCTCAAATGCGATGGAGGAGGGTAGGGGTTCGCTTGCGTAGGCCGACTCGATAAAGGCCATGACCTGCTGATAGCTCGGAGAGGTGATCGCCTGGTCACAGAGGCTTTCCCGCATCGCCGAGCTAAACGGCCCGGTCCCGTCGTCGAAGAACCGTTCGGTCGTGCCGCCGTACTGCGGGTACGGATAGTAGGCAGGCGCGACGCCCTCGCGGGAAGCCGACCACGACGCGTACAGCCAGTACTCGCTGAAGGTTCCAAAATCGTTGGCGGACCGCATCATGAGCACGGGCCACGGCTCATGGCTGTTGTAATACTCGGCGACCCTGGCCATGAGGGCGTGCAGGGCGGGCTGGTTGAACCACATGTGGTGCGGTACGAAGGTCGCTTCGTGGTCCGTCAAGGGCTCAACACCAAGCACCTCGCGGATCCAGCGCTCCCACCGGCCAACAATCTCAGGGTTGCCCTTGCTGTTGTGCTGCAGCATCGCGTAGGTGTGGTTACCAACACGATCGATCACCGGCCAGGTGTTGACCGGCAGGAGGTCGGCGTCCCATACCAGGTAATCCTCGGTCAGACCGTCGATGCCTTCCCACGCACCGAGCTTAAGGAGTTGCTGGTAGAACCAGCCCGGCGAGTACAGCGAGTGCTGCAGATCAACCGTCTTGCTCAGCTCGGCCTTGCTTGTACCCGCTGCGGTAAAGAAGGCTTCTTCGGCATGCGTCTGTGTCTCGCCGACCTGCCAACCCGCAGATAAGATCACGCTGTTTAAGGCTTCGCACCCGTCGGCAGGCGCAATGACATGGAGCTTGCTCGGCTGGTAGTGGGCAAAGAGCCCCTCGATGACCGCGCGGGTACACCAGGTCGGCCTGAGCAGCGGGATGACGATGTGCTCTTTCAAGGGGCGTCAAGCCTGCCCCGCGACCAACGAATGGCCGACAGTCGACGGGTCTTCGAGACCGACATCGGCGCAGTGGGCCTCGACCCCGTACCCATCACGCGGGAAGCCGAGGCAGAGCGACCGGTAGTCGGTGATCGACTGCTGCAGCTCGTCCTTGCTCATCGTGTTGAGGTAGCCGCACGAACCGATCGCGCCGGAGGGCAGCGGCGCGGCCAGGTGCCCGCCCCGCTTCTCGATCATCTTGACCTGGGCGGCCCAGATCGTGTCGGTATCTCCGAGCACATCGTGCCACAGGCTAAGGTCGAACGACGCGATCAACTGCAGGATCCGCTGGCAGTCGGGCTCTGAGATCCAGTTGTACCGCATCGCGAGGTACGCGCCGTAGCCCATGCCGATCGATACCGCGTGGCCATGAAGCAGGCCCGCGGGGATCTCGAAGCCCGGCGACCAGGTGTGGCCGTACGCGTGCGGCCTGCACTGGTGGGTCTCGTACAGGTTGCCGTACTCCGCCTCGACGTAGCTCTTGATCGATCGGCCGAGGATGTGGTTCGCCTGCTCATGGATCGGGTCGCTGGCCCTCGCTCCAACCGAGCCGAACCGCGTATCGATCAGACGCGGGCCGGCTTCCTCGAGGGCGTCGAAGAGCTGCGCGTCCTTCACGACCGCCATCTTGATCATCTCGGAGATGCCGTGACGCAGCCAGCCTTCCTTGAGCGTGCTGAAGAACTGGCGGTCGGTGATCGAAAGGATCGGCGTGTGGTACGCGCCGAACAGGTTCTTGTAGCCGAACCCATCGCAGCAGGTACGCGGCGACGGGCCCGCATCGATCCCCGCAACAATGGACGTCGAGAGCATGACATAGGGGGTCCCGCGGTGGTAGAGAGCGCATGCGAGGCCGCCGGTATCCGTGAGCACGCCGCCGCCCACGATGAGCAAGGGCTGGTCCCGGCTGACGCCAAGACGCTTGAAATCCCCCAGCATCCGCTCGACGGTCTGGATGCCCTTGTCCACTTCCATCGCGCGGTAAACCAGCTTCTCCAGCTCGATGCCGTGGTGCTCGAAGTATTGGTTGATCTGCTCGCCGAAGTGCGCTTCGACGTTGGTATCGACAAGGCAAACACACCGGCCGTGGGGCTTGTAGACATCGCGGAGTGTCGGGTTATCTGTATTGAGCGAGCCCTCGACCACCTTGATGCTCGTGAAGGTCTTGCTCGTCATGGTCGCCTCGACCTCGGTGAAGTCCGGGGCGGCGACAACATGCCCGCCGCTCTCGCGGAACGGCGATGTGGGGTAGACGGCGTGCGGCTGCGTCTGCTCGAGCGTGAGCAGCAAGGCTTTGTAAGCGTCGCCAAGCGGGCCTCGGGTCAGAACATCAGAAAGCATCTGCTTGGTGTACTCAGACCCCAGCACCTGATTCGTAAACGCCTGCCATGTCTCACCAGCTTCTTTGTCGGTAGACGCCACGACATTTGTTGCGTGCTGGAGGAACACACCCATCTTCATGCCGAGGGCGGCTCGCAGCTGCCGGTATGAACTGAGGCCGGCTAAGCCGTCCCGCTCCTCGAACACCTGCCCGAGCTTGTCGTTGAAAACGGGGCTTGCGGTGATCTGGCTAATAAAGTCGAGCAGGCCGTGCGAGCCAGACAACCCGTGGATCGCCAGGTCGACTTGATCGGTTTCTGAGGGGCAGGCCTCGGCGAGGCTCGCTATGGACGCATTGATAGAAGCGGCTGGTAGATTGGCCTTGGTAATCATCTCAAACTCGTGTGCTCTAAAAATTCGGGGCCGCAGGCTTTACGGTCGCCCGAGTCCCCTCGAGCAGAAGACAATAGCGCGGCAGATACGCAAGTCAATACAAAACCAATTATTTACTTACACGTACCATTCTGGACCGTCTCGCACCAACAGAATGTTGCGATGAATTCAGACAACCTGCGAATCGCGGAGCCTATCGTTGCTTGATGCCTTCAGACGAGAATCATGACCGGCTATCGCTCGTTTGGTTTAAGCGTGATCTGCGCGTTTCGGATCATTTGCCCTTGCACGAGGCGGCGCAGCACGGCCCGGCTGTCGGGCTCTACATCTACGAGCCAACGGTTCACCGCGCTGCCGAGCACGACCCGAGCCATTTGATCTTTGTCAACCAGTGCCTGGAAGAGCTGCGTCACGAACTGAGAACGCGGGGCAGCGAGTTGATCCTCGCATACGGCGACGCCGTGGAGGTCCTCGCGAGGCTGCGGAGGTCGCTGGGATTCGTACGGCTGTACAGCCACGAAGAGACCGGGCTCGGCGCGACCTTTGAGCGTGACAAAAAAGTCTTAGCGTGGTGCCGGTCTGCGGGTATCGCGTGGCGAGAGTTCCAGCAGCACGGCGTCAACCGGCCGACGCAGAGCAGGGATGGCTGGGCCAGCCGCTGGCGGCGACACATGAACCAGCCAACCATCGACACGCCGACCATTATCCAGGGGCTGTCGCTTGACCCAGAAACCGTTGGCGGTCTGCTGTCACCCGGAGAGCTCCGTATCGGCGTCTCGACCAAGACCCATGCCCAGGCGGGTGGCTCAATCGCGGCTCGCAAGACACTCGATACGTTCCTCACGGAACGGGGCGAGCACTATCAACAAGCGATGTCTAGCCCGGTCCAAGGGTGGGACGCCTGCAGCAGGATCAGCCCGTACCTCGCGTACGGGTCGATCTCGATGCGGGAAGCCTACCAGACAACCTGCCGCAGACAAGACGCGCTGCCGAAGGGGCGGACACCCTGGCGCGGCTCGCTCGCGAGCTTCCAGAAGCGCCTGCGTTGGCACTGCCACTTCATCCAGAAGCTCGAAGACGAGCCGGCCCTGGAGTCGCAAAACCTCTGCTCTGCGTACGACGGCATGCGCGAGCAGGACCGGAGCAGATGGGGCCCGAGCGAGTCGGAGCGGTTCGATGCCTGGGCGGCCGGCCGGACCGGGTACCCGCTGGTAGACGCCTGCATGCGCTGCCTGCACACGACCGGCTGGATCAACTTCCGCATGCGTGCGATGCTGGTGAGTTTTGCCTGCTACCAGCTGTGGCTGCACTGGAAGCCGGTCGCGCAGCACCTCGCGAGGCAGTTCCTCGACTTCGAGCCCGGGATCCACTACCCGCAGTGCCAGATGCAGGCCGGCGTGACGGGCATCAACACCGTGCGGATCTATTCGCCGATCAAACAGGCAAAGGACCAGGACGCCGGGGGGATCTTCATCCGCCAATGGGTGCCGGAACTCACCGACGTGCCTAGCGAGCACATCGCGCAGCCGGAGGCCATGCCCGCGATGACCCAGCAGATGTGCGGCTGCGTGATCGGCGTAGACTACCCCGAACCGATCGTGGATCACAAGACCGCGTACCAAGAAGCCAGGGAGAAGGTGTACCGTGTAAAAGGCAGGGCAGAGACGCGGCAGCTGGCACAGCGCGTCTACCAAAAGCACGGGAGCCGGCGTAAGCCCATGCAGAGACGCCCCCAACAACGATCAAGACGAAACACCTAATTAGAAGCACCTAAAAACCCGGGTGAATCGATCAAGCACACCTGATGCAAGACACAGAGACCAACCCACCACCCGTACACGGGCAAGCGCCCCCGTCTGCGATGCGCTATGTTAAAGAGAGCACGATCGCGGCAACGCCGCGTGCTGTGTTTGACTTCCACGAAAGCCCCGACGCGTTGACACAGCTGATCCCGCCGTGGGAGAACATGGAGGTGGTTGAATCGGCGGGGTCCCTGAAGCCGGGCAGCAGGGTTGTGGTCAAGGGCAGGAAGGGCATCCTCCCGATGAAATGGGTCGCGGTGCACACGGAGTACGACCCGCCGCACCTGTTTGCAGATAAGGCTGAATCCAGCCCGTTCAGCTACTGGTACCACCGCCACCACATGATCGACGATGGCCAGGGCCGGACCGTTCTGCGGGATGAGGTCGATTTCCTGCCACCGCTCGGGGTTGTCGGCCGTGTCTTAGCGGGTTGGTTCATCCTGCGCCAGCTCGAGAAGATGTTTGCGTACCGCCACGAGACGACCAAGAGGATTGTCGAGGGCTCAGACACACAATCAGCCGATTGACCGATTAGGTTGTGATGGTTGATGCTGCGGGTATCAGGAGCGGCCCATTGGAATACGACGCAGTGATAGTCGGTGCCGGGCTGGCAGGGCTGTGCTGCGCCCGCCGTCTCAGCGAATCGGGCAGGCGCTTCCTCGTCATCGACGCCGCGGACGCGGTGGGCGGCCGGATCCGAACGGACGATGTCGATGGCTTCCGGCTGGACCGGGGCTTCCAGGTGTTCTCGACCGCGTACCCGGAAGCACAGAAGATCCTTGATTACGAGTCGCTGGACCTGCGCAGCTTCGAGCCCGGCGCGCTGGTCCGATACGCGGGGGCCTTCCACCGGCTCACCGACCCCTGGCGCAGGCCACTGCGCGGGGTCCGCTCGGTCTTTTCGCCTGTGGGTACCCTCGCGGACAAGCTGCGCGTCGCTCGGCTGCGCTCGCGCGTCCTGCGGGGCAGCGTGGAGGACCAGTTCAGGGCCCCGGAAACGACAACGATCGAGGCGTTGCGGCAGGACGGCTTTACGGACTCGATGACCGAACGGTTCTTCCGGCCGTTCCTGGGCGGGATCTTTCTCGACCCTGAGTTGCAGGCCTCCAGCCGGATGCTCAACTTTGTGTTCCGTATGTTCTCGTCGGGCGACGCGACCCTGCCGGCAAAAGGCATGCAAGCCATCCCACAACAAATCGCCTCGGGCCTGCCGAGCGGCAGCGTGCGCTTCAACGCGCGCGTGGCCGGTTTGCAAAGCGGGTCCGTCCGCCTTGAATCGGGTGAATCGATTCGGGCCCAAGCGGTCGTGGTCGCGACAGCGTCACCGGTTGCCGACGAGTTGTTGGGGGAGCCGGTCTCGCCGGGCTCGCAAGGCGTCACGTGCCTGTACTTTGCCGCGGACCGTCCGCCGATCGATGAGCCGATCCTGGTGCTCAACGGCGAGGGGGCCGGCCCCGTGAACAACCTCTGCGTACCCAGCCTGCTCGTGCCGTGCGCTCCGGATGGCCGACACCTCGTTTCGGCAACCGTGCTGGGTATCCCGGGGGCAGACAACGCCGCCCTCGAATCGGACGTGCGCGAACAACTCACAGGCTGGTACGGCCCCGAGGTCGGAGCCTGGCGGCACCTGCGCACCTACCGGATCCCGCACGCCCTGCCGCGGCAGGCGCCCCCGGCACTGGCAGAACCCGAGCGCCCGGTCCGCCTCAAGGACGGCGTCTACGTCTGCGGCGACCACCGGGACAACGCCTCGATCAACGGGGCGATGGTCTCGGGCCGACGAGCCGCAGAGGCGCTGCTAAACGACCTTGGCGATCCGTCGGCCTAGGCTCTGTCGGAAAACACCGTATCAGGAGGACAGGCATTCCTGCCTGTCAGTTCGGCGAAGCCGAATCACGAATCGGATCAGGCCTTCGGCCTGCCGACAGGCAGCAATGCCTGTCCCCCTCATCGTTTCCCGACACAGCCTAGACGCAAAGCCACCTACCCGATAAGGCATGACTCAGATCAAGAGATCTGGCTGATATCGGATCAAGGGTGCTCTGCCCTGCATACAGTTAGGCATGACGAGCAAGGCCGATTGGACAGTCGCGATCATCGGGGGGGGTATCGCCGGTGCTTCCGCCGGGCAGCAGCTGTCGCGGCAAGGCGCATCGGTCACGGTGTTTGATAAGGGGCGTGGTCCCGGGGGCCGCTGCGCGACACGACGGCACGCGTCATACAGCTTCGACCACGGGGCGCAGTATTTTACGGCCCGTGACCCGCGTTTTCGGCGGCAGGTCGCCGCCTGGGCAACCGAGGGCACGGTCGCGCGCTGGCGACCCCGCATGGGTGAACTAACGCCCGCGGGCTACGAGCCGACGAGGCAGAAGAAGATGTGGGTCGGCACGCCGGGCATGAACGCGATCGGGCGTGCGATGCTCGAGCCTTTGAATGCGCGCTTCGGCTCGCTCATCACATCCATCGACCATGACGAGCAGGGCTGGTCATTGCGCGATCACCAAGGACAGGGCTACGGCCGCTATGACCAGCTGCTCGTCACCGTCCCCGCCCCGCAGGCCGGCCCGCTCCTTGGCGATCACTTCCCGGAGGCGAGCGATGCAGCGCATCACGCCACGATGCTGCCCTGCTGGTCGCTGATGCTCGCTTTTGACAAGCCGATCGATCTGCCCTTCGACGCCGCCAAGATCGCCGGCCAAGGGCCGATCAGTTGGCTCGCGCGGAACAGCAGCAAGCCCGGCCGACGGCACGGCGGCATGGACTGCTGGGTGGTTCAAGCGGACCACGCGTGGTCGCGCGGACATATTGAATTCTCAACGCGGCAAGCCTTGGACAAACTGCTCGATGATTTCGCGCGGGTCTGTGCCATATGTAAGGTGGCGTTCACACGCCCCGTACACGCCGATGCGCACCGCTGGCGGTACGCGCTGGCAGTACCCGACGCCGCGCGAGACTGCATGCTCAACGCCGACAACGGCCTGGCGGTGGCGGGAGACTGGCTCGCCGGCGGGCGGGTCGAGACGGCATGGCTGAGCGGGCTGGCGGCGGCAGAAGCGCTCACCGCCAATTGGTTCGAACGAATACCGGCTCTCGCAGGAGCATCACCCCGTTGAACACCGCGCCTCCCTACGCAAACGCAGCACAGACCGCGGCACCAGCGGCCCAGCCACGGGACAGCGGCTACGGCCGAGCGCGGCTGCGGCTGGGTATCACCGGCGTCGGGCTCTGGGTGGCCGCCAGCGCCGTACTGCTCGTAACCGGAGCGGCCGACACCGTCGCGGATCAGCTACCCGCCGGCCTGGCGGGCGACGGGCTGCTTGTCGCCCTGCTGCTGGCCACCTACGTCTTGATCCAGCTCCCGCTCGACTGGCTCGGGGGTTACGCCATGCCCAAACGATTCGCGAGGCGCACCCCACCACTCGCGCGTTACGCCGCCACGCTGGCACGGGGCATCGCGGCGCACACCACGGCCCTGTTTCTAAGCGCGGCGGCCCTGTACGCAGGCGGGTCCCTCGGCGGGCTGCCCGGCGCGTTTGCCGCCGGCCTGGCCTGGATGCTCTGCCTAGCGGCGTTGCGCGGAACCATCGCGGGTGCCGTGGCCGGGCTCGTGAGCCAGAATGATCAAGAGATCGAAACGGATACCAGGCTCAAGACAAGCAGCGACGAGGGGTTCACCGGCGGCATCACCGGGCTGTTCGCTCCGAAGACCAGCATCATGCCTTCGGCGTGGAGGGACAACCTGAGTGATGACCAGTTCGAACTCGTGCTCGCCAGGCGGCAAACGGTCATGCGCGACGGCCTCTGGCTGCGGGGCCGGCTTGGCGCGATCGGCTTCACCGCGGCGGGCCTGCTCACCGCGTTGCTTCTCGCGGGACCGAATTCTGCCGGCACCGGTGTTGGGGTTGTTGAAACAAGCCTCTGGTTCACGCTGTGGTCCTTCGTAGGCCTGCTCTTTCTGCCTTCGCTTTCGAGAGCAGCGATCTACACAACCGACGAGAAGCTCAAGCAACAGGGCGTCCCCCCCGAACGATTCGAAGCGCTCACCCACGCGCTCGACCAGCTCCAAGACGGCGAACCGGTACGCGGCCGATGGGTCGAACGGGTCTTCCACCCGATCCCGAGCGCGTCGAATCGCATTGCCGAACCCGCAGCAACGGGTGGGTACTGGGACATCGCCCGCACGTCGGTCTACCTCGGGCTCAGCTCGATGAGCCTGCTGACCCGATCGGTCCACTGCAACGTCGGCCGGCCCGCGCTGTGGGTCTGGCTGCCCACCGACTAGCCCCATGACGGCAGAGCACCCAACCCGGACGCTGCTGTGGTTCCGTCGCAACCTACGCATCGACGACCAGCCGCTGTTCGAAGGCCTCGCCGGCCAGGCGGTCGGCGTCTGGGTGCTCGACCCGCGGGAGCTCCTGTCAGACGACCCGCTTGGCTTCCCGCGGTGCGGCGACCGCCGGCTCCAGTTCATCCTGGAGTCGGTTGCGGGCCTCCGACGCTCGATGCGGGAGCTCGGGACCGACCTGCTGGTGCGGGTGGGTGAGCCGGAGGCGGTCATCCCGCAGCTCGCCTGTGAGGCAGGGGCATCCGACCTGCGCTTCGTGCGAGAGCCCGGCACCGAAGAGCGCGGCGTCGAGAAACAGCTGCTCGCCGCGATGGCGCGCGAGCAAAACACTTGCAAGACAGAAGCACTGCCGCCTGAGACCCTGTTTGATCTCCAGGACCCGCTTGGCCACGCGGGCGAACTGCCCGAGGTGTTCAGCAGGTGGCGTCGGCGGTGCGAGAAGAAGCTCGATTGGGTACAGCCCGTCCCTCAGCCCAGCGTGATTGAACCGCTTGATACAAGCATCGAACCCGGCGACATCCCTTCGCTGAAAGACCTTGATCGCACGCCACCCGCCGCGGACCCCCGTGCCGTGCTGCCTTTTAGCGGTGGCGAGCAGGCCGGCCGGGCACGAATCCAGTCCTGGGTCTTCGAGGGCGACCACCTCCGGCGGTACAAGGAGACACGCAACGGGCTGATCGGCGCGTCCTATTCCTCTAAGTTCTCCCCCTGGCTCGCGCTGGGCTGCCTCTCGCCACGCCGGGTCGCCGAACAGACGCTCGCCTACGAGGGGCAGCGCGTCAGCAACGACTCGACCTACTGGCTCCGCTTCGAGCTGATGTGGCGGGAGTACTTCCGCTTCTACCTGCTCAAGCACGGCAGGTCGCTCTTCCAGGCGGCGGGCCCGCAGGACATCCCGCTGCAGTGGTCGCGGGACACGGAGCGTTTTACAGCCTGGCGTGTGGGCCGTACCGGTATCGATTTCATCGATGCGAACATGCGCGAGCTCGCCCTCACCGGCTTCATGAGCAACCGCGGCAGGCAGAACGCCGCGAGCTTCCTGACCAAGAACCTCGGGATCGACTGGCGGTGGGGCGCACGCTGGTTCGAGTCCTGCCTGGTCGACTACTGCCCGGCCGCAAACTGGGGCAACTGGGCGTACGCCGCAGGCGTCGGCGCGGACCCACGCGGTTTCCGAGGGTTCGATGTGGTTTCACAAGCCCGGCGTTACGACCCCGACGGCAGGTACGCCGAGCTCTGGCTGAGCGACCGCGACGGGAACGTCCGCCCCATCGTTGACCCGTCTCGATCACTCTCGGATGCGGAATCGCGCTGGCACGCCGCGACACGCCTGTCACCGTCTTGAGGCAATCTATTGGCGATGCGCATGAACCCGGTCGAGGCATGGTTTGCGGAACAAGTCGGCGAGCCGTTCGCGTTCCAGCGCGACGTCTGGTCGGCGCAGCGGTCGGGCCGGTCCGGCCTGCTGCACGCGCCGACCGGCATGGGCAAGACCTACGCGGCCTGGCTGCCCGCGCTCATGGGCTGGTGCGGCCGGCACCCCGACCCTGACGCATGGTCGGCACAGAAAACCGAGCCGATCCGGGTGCTGTGGATCACCCCGCTGCGGGCGCTGGCGGCCGACACCCAGCAGAGCCTGGCGAAACCCATCGGAGCGCTCGGCCTGCCCTGGACCGTCGAACGCCGAACAGGCGACGTCTCATCGTCCGTCAAAGCCCGGCAGCGGAAACGCCTGCCCTCCGCGCTCGTGACCACGCCCGAGAGCCTGTCGCTGCTCCTGTCCTACGCCGACGCACGCGAGAAGTTCCGCGGCCTGCAAACCGTCATCGTCGACGAGTGGCACGAGCTCATGTCGACCAAGCGCGGCACGCAGACCGAGCTCGGCCTGGCCCGGCTCCGGCGGTGGGCTAAAGAAGACCAGCGCGACCTCGCCGTCTGGGGCTTGTCCGCGACACTCGGCAACATGGACGAGGCGTCCCAGGCCCTCATGGGCATGAAGCCAGACGGGCGGCCCAACGACGCGACGGTCATCCACGGCCCCGACCACAAGGACATCGAGATCACCACGCTGCTGCCCGATGACGCGCAGCGGTTCCCCTGGTCCGGGCACCTCGGGCTGACCCTGCTGCCCAAGGTCCTGGAGGTGCTCGAGCAGGCCAACAGCACGCTCTTGTTTACCAACACACGCTCGCAGGCCGAGCTCTGGTTCAACGCGATCAACGCCGCGCGACACGATTGGATCGGCGAGGTCGCGCTGCACCACGGTTCGATCGACAGGAAGTCGCGCGACGCGGTGGAAGAGATGCTCCGTCACGGTCGGCTGCGCTGCTGCGTCTGCACCTCGAGCCTGGACCTGGGTGTTGATTTCTCGCCGGTCGAGCAGGTGATCCAGGTCGCCTCGCCGAAGGGCGTCGCGCGCCTGCTGCAGCGGGCCGGCCGAAGCGGGCACAGCCCCGGGCGGGTCAGCCGGGTCATCGGCGTCCCGACCAACGCGCTGGAGATCCTGGATTTCGTTGCGGCGCGGGACGCGGCCGACGCGCGGGCGATCGAGTCGCGGCGGCCGGTGAATCGCCCGCTCGATGTGCTGGTCCAGCACCTGGTCACCTGCGCGATGGGGGGCGGGTTCCAGCCCGAGGCGATGCTGGCCGAGGTCCGGACCGCGCACGCCTACCGCGACCTCTCCGATCAGGAATGGTCGTGGTCGCTCGACTTCGTCCGGCGTGGGGGCGAGACACTCAAGGCCTACCCGCAGTACGCGAGGGTCGTTGAAGACCAAGGCCGAGTGGTCGTCGCCTCCAATAAGATCGCCCGGCACCACCGGATGGGCATCGGCACGATCACCTCGGACGCCGCCATCGCGGTCAAGTTCGCCAACGGCAGGAAGCTCGGCACGGTCGAGGAGAGCTTCGTCGGCTTCCTCAAGCCCGGTGATAAGTTCGTCTTCGCCGGCCACCTGCTCCAGCTTGTCCGCGTCAGGCAGATGGTGGCGACCGTCAAGAAAGCCAAGGGGACCAAAGCACAGGTCCCGCGCTGGCAGGGCGGCAAGACCCCGCTGTCGACGCAGCTCGCCCGCGCCGTCCGGGACCGACTGCACAACGTCAAGCACGACGGGATCGACCCCAAAGAGAGCCCGCGTGAGCTCCAGGCGCTCGCCCCGCTGCTTGAACTGCAGGCCCGCTGGTCGCTCATCCCGGGCAAGGGCGAATTGCTGATCGAAACCTCGGCCTCGCGTGACGGGCACCACACCTTCCTCTTCCCGCTGCAAGGCCGGCTCGTCCACGAGGGCCTGGGCACCCTGCTGGCCCACCGCCTGACCACGGAGTCGCCACGAGCCGTAACCGTCACGGTCAACGACTACGGGATCGAGCTGCTCTGCCCCGAGGACCCAGCGCTTCAAGAAGAAGACTGGCGTCGGCTGTTCCGCACGGACCACTTATTGGATGACCTCTTGGCGGCGCTCAACGCCTCACAACTCGCCCGCCGGGCCTTCCGCGACATCGCCCGCGTGGCGGGGCTCATCTCGACCGGCTTCCCGGGCGATTCGGTCCCCAACCGGCACCTGCAGGCCTCCTCCGAACTCTTCTTCGATGTCTTCACCGAGTACGACCCCGGCAACCGGCTGCTCGACCAGGCAAAGCGCGAGGTACTGGAAAACCAGCTCGAACTGACCCGGCTGCGCGACGCCCTGGAATCACTCGCCGATGTCCAGCTGCAGCTCAAGCGGACCAGGCAGTTCTCGCCGCTCGCGTTCCCGCTGTGGGCCGAGCGGCTGCGGGAGCAGCACCTGACAAGCCAGTCCTGGCACGAGCGGGTGAGTAAGATGGCGCTGCGTCTGGAAGACGCTGCAGCAACAACCCGAGAGGTTCAAACAAAGCGGTGAGTGATCCTGTCGTCGAGTTGGATTGGGGTGGACACGCCTGGCAGCTCCGCCCGGACCGGACGGTTTATTGGCAACGCACGCGGACGCTGATCCTGGCCGACCCGCACTTCGGCAAGGCCCAGTTCTTCCGGGGCGCCGGGATCCCGGTGCCCGCGGGAACCACACAGAGCAACCTTGACAGGCTCAGCCTTGCGCTCGATGCGACACACGCCACAAGGCTTGTCGTCCTCGGCGACTTTTTCCATTCGCATCGCGGCGTGACACCGGGTCTGCTGGAGCAGCTACGTGGCTGGCGCGACCGTTGGCCCGATCTTGAGGTCATCAACCTGCGTGGCAACCACGATCGGCAGGCCGGCGATCCGCCCGCGGACCTCGAGATCCGGTGCTTTGCCGGGCCCTACCAAGACACGCCTGATCCATCCGTCGCCTTCGCTCACGAGCCAGAATCGGTACCCAACGCCGTCACGCTGTGCGGGCACCTCCACCCCGCGGTGCGTCTGCAAGGGCCCGCGAAGAGCCGGCTGCGTACCGCCTGCTTCCATGTCATGGGGGCGACCGCCGTCCTGCCCGCCTTCGGCGCGTTCACCGGCATGAAGGTCATCCGGCCCGGCCCATCGGACCGCGTCTTCGCCGTCGGGCCAGGCACCGTCGTCGAGGTCTCGACACAAACCGCGGGATCCACGAAATAAGACCGTCAGGCGGTGATGCGCTGAGTCATCCAAGCCCCAAAACGAACACCAGGCCCAGCCTCGCAGAACGCGAACTCGTCGGCGAGCTCATGGACGACCCGGCACTGCCGGAGTCAGATCACCTCCTCGCCCTGAAGGGCCTGCGGCGGATCAACGCGCTTTCCAGAACGCCACAAACGCTCTTCAAACACCTGTGCCAACGCATCGGTAGACAATCGAAACAACCCAGACATATCCTCGACCTCGCCTGCGGTGACGGAGACAACACGCTCCGGCTTGCTCGGCTTGCGAAGGGTCATGGCCTGCCATGGCGGTTCTCAGGATGCGATATCAGCGAGCAATCGATCGGTTTCGCGCGCGACTCCGCGGGGCGCCGTGGTATCGACGCGGGTTTCTTTACCGCGGATGCCCTCAGCGACCTCCAAACCCAGGGCTATGATGCCGTGGTCAATTCGTTGTTCCTGCACCACCTGGAGAATAGCCAGATCCTAGAGCTGCTGAGCCAACTCAAGCACGCCCGGCACGTCGTGATCAGCGACCTGGTGCGGAGCAGGCTCGCCTACACGGCGACCCGTGTCGGCGTACAACTGCTCTCGCGCAGCAAAGTGGTCCACATCGACGGGCCCCTCTCGGTGCGCGCAGCGCTGACACGGGCAGAACTCAATCGCCTGGCGTTAGAAGCCGGGATGGAGAACGCCTTGGTCAAGCCGTCCTGGCCGCTACGCCAACTCCTGGTCTGGAGCAGGCCCGCATGACCGAGGTGGATGCCCTAGTGGTTGGAGCGGGTGTGGCCGGTTCGACCGCGGCGATCGGCCTGGCTCGTGAAGGCCTGGATGTCGTGCTGGTCGACCGGGCCAGGCTCCCGCGGCACAAGGTCTGCGGCTGTTGTCTGAACCGTGATGCCGTGAGCATCCTTGACGGGTTGGGGCTCGGCGGGCCGCTCGGGCAGACCGGTGCGCAGCCGATTGAACAGGTTGCGATACACAGCGGCCCCCATTCAATCGCAGTAGAAAGTCGTGGCGGGATCGCGGTCTCGCGCTATGCCCTCGATGCGGTGCTGCATCGAGCAGCCCAAGAGGCCGGCTGCGTTGTTCAAGACCAGACCAATGCAAGAGTAAGGCCTGCAACAAACGGCAGCGCCAAACCAGTGCGGGTCGATTGCTCAAGCGCTGGCGGGCATCAACAGACCGTTCAAGCAAAGATCGTGCTTGTCGCAGACGGGCTGGCGGGCTCATCGATGGCTGATGCAAGACACGTGGCACGCGAGGTCAAGCCGGACTCGCTGCGGGGCTACGGCGCGCACCTCGCCGCGGGGCGGCACGACCTCCCGGCCGGTGAAGTGCTGATGCACTGTGGGGGCGGCGGGTACGTAGGGACGGTCGTGCTTGAGGACGGGTCGCTGGATATCGCCGCCGCGATGAAGCCGGGCTGGGTCAAGTCTTGCCGTGGGCCGGCAAACGCTGTAAGCGAGATCCTCAATCAGTCGAGGTCGGTGCTGCCCGCGCTCAATCGCTTGGCGTGGAAAGCGACCGCCCCGCTGACCGGAAAGCGCAGAACGCTCTGGATGCCCCGTATCTTTTTTCTTGGCGACAGCGCGGGATACGTCGAGCCCTTCACAGGAGAAGGCATGGCCTGGGCGATGCGCTCGGCCCAGACACTCCAACCCATCGTGATGCGGGCCGTTGCAGGCTGGGATGATCAGCTCGGCCGTGATTGGCAGCGTACCTACCGGTTTGCCGTCCGGCGTTGTCAGTGGCGGTGCAGGCTCTTGTCCCACGCGCTACGACGGCCGCGGCTGGCCAACTCCTTCATCCGACTCGGGGGCCTGCTGCCTCAACCGGCCAAGCAGGCGGCTGCAAGAACGATCCTTCCCCCGATGTTTGCTGCCGAGCGCCCGCCCCTTGCAAGGGAGCTCGCTACGACATGATGCAGATCCAGCGCATCGGGCTCGCAACCCCCGGACCACCGATCCCGCAAGCCGGCCTGCTCGAGCTGGCCCTGCGCCACAACGCAACAAACCAGGCGGAGCGACGCCGGCTTGAGCGGGTCTACCACCGCTCAAAGGTCGGTCAACGCCACAGCGTGCTGGGCGTGGCCGCGCAAGACGGTGCCGAAGCACTCCATCGTGTGCTCAGCTTCTACCAACACGACCACCCGGAGGGGCCCGGAACAGAAGAGCGCATGCGTGTCTATGAAGCACACGCGGCCGAACTATCGAGAGAGGCGTGCGGTGCCGCGCTGAGCAGCTGCGGGATCGATCCGGAATCAATCACACAGCTCATCACCGTGTCTTGCACGGGTTTTATTGCGCCCGGCCTGGACGCGAGCCTGATCAGGTCGTTAGGCCTCAGCGCGACGGTTGGCCGAACGCACATCGGTTTTATGGGGTGCCACGCGGCGCTGAATGCCCTGCGTGTGGCGGACGCGTTCGTCCGTGCCGACCCCGAACAGTCCGTGCTGTTGTGCTGCACCGAGCTCTGCACGCTGCACTTCCAGTACGGCAGCGACCCACAGGACGCGGTCGCAAACGCGCTCTTCGCGGATGGGGCGGCCGCGCTCGTCGGGACCAGCCATGGTTCAAGCGGATCGCTGCCATACACACACGCGTTCCACGCGGAGAACCTGCCGGGGACCCGCGACATGATGTCGTGGCGCATCGCGGATCACGGCTTCCAGATGCGGTTAGACCCCGGCGTTCCGCAGATCATTGAATCACGGCTTAAAGCATCCATCACGGCCTGGCTCGCAAAGCATGGGCTCACAGTAGACGGGATCGCCGCCTGGGCGATCCACGCGGGCGGGCCGAAGATCATTGACGCCGTGCAGAACGCGCTGGGGCTGCCTGATGACGCGACCCGGTTTTCGCGTCTTGTGCTCGCGGAGTACGGGAATATGTCTTCGCCGACGGTGCTGTATATCCTCGACGCGCTGAGGCGGAACAAGACCCCTCCGCCCTGGGTTGTGCTGGGCTTTGGTCCCGGCTTGGCAATCGAAGCAGCACTACTGAGATAGCCTGTTAAAGGTCAGAGTTGGGCAAGCCCAGCCATCAACGCGCCGGCCGCTGGAGTGGTCACGATGTCGGAATTTCGCTTTAAGATCGGCGATCACATCATGTGTAACCTTGGGCCAAGCGGCTGGCAGCCCGGACGGATCATCGCGCTCAATTACCGGGAAGACCACTGGCCAGCCGGCACGCTCGCTCCTTATCAAGTGGCGCTAGAAACGGACCACACGCTCATCTATGTCCCAGAAGATGACGGCCGGTACTGCCGCAAGGCTTCGCCGGAAGACCTGCGGATCGCCCGCCGCGCCGATGCCCTCGCCATGCCCCGTGAGGGACGAGACGAGACGGAGACACAGACCGATCCGGTTGATACACAACGGGTCACCGAACCGCCCGGGTGCGTCGACGGCACATCAAAGCCCGGCGACCCCGACTACCGAAGCGGGGCATGCCACTGCTGCAACCGCTGCCCCAGGAGTTGGTCGGCCGTCGAGCTGTATAGCGAACACTACCGGTGCGCCGAGCGGAACGGGGTCAAAGTCACACAGCACAAGGTCGATCTTGGCACGGCCCGTGTCGGAGACCCGATCAACCAGCCCGCCATCGAGGGTTTACCGGGCGAAGGCTTCATGCAGTGCCCTACGCTCGTCCGGCTGCCGCCGGGCCTACGCTTCCGTGACGACGGGTCGCTTGTCGGCGAAGTACGCTTCGACCCGCATCGCGGCGCGTCGTACCCGGTTGAGTTTGTCGCGGTGAGCACGGCCCGGTGGGACCAAGCCGACGTAGGTATCGTTCGGTTGGAGATCCGGCTGACTGTAGAGGGCAACGAGGCACCGGATGGGTTCGATGCCAATGCTTTTATGAGAAAGCAGCAGCGGGCCCGTGCTGAGGCACAGGGTATCCTCCGCAACCTCGACAAGGCGTGGACGAAGTGGGAGCGTGACAAGCTCACGAATCGCGAAACGTGCGACCAGATGATCGCCGGGCTGCGCGGGCTCAGGGGATTGCTAGAGCGGCATCCAAGGCTCGACAACGGGAAGTGGTGGGCCCAGCTCGGCGGCTACCACATGAACGTGCACAAGCTCCTCGAGAACACGCTCTTCGAATGCGAGCTCTACCTCGGCTACGCGCTCACGTTCAGTGACCCCGAGGTCCGGTGGATCGCGGAGCAGAACCTTGCGGGCTGCTATCACAAGCGCCTGCTTGAAGCGGCCCGGTTCATGTGGATCGATGGCCTGGAGCAGATGATGCGGGGCGAGTGGGCGGCCGCCGCCGAGACCCTGCGCCTCGCCGCTGCTAAAAAAGACGGGTGGGGCTGGGCGGTGAACTTCGGCGACATCTGGTTCACCGAGTCGGCGGCGCGGCTGATACACGGCGTGGCGCTCGCGGCCGGCCATCAAGCGGATGCAAACAAAGGCGCCCAGTGGATCGCTCAGGCGGAGCGGCTCCTGGAGAAGGGCGTGATGCGGACCGGGGAGGCGGGCTACTTCGGGCCCGAAGGCCACCCCTGGGCGGCCCAGATCGGGGCGGCCATCACCGCGTACCACCGCCTGAACGACGGCGGCGCTGATACCACGGGGTGGCTCAAGGATTTCAAGCTACGGACCGCCTACTGGTGCGCCCAGGTACTTGGCGGAGCGCCGCCCTTCCCCCCCAAACCCCGCCCACGGCTCGAAGACGCCGATGCCCTGTCGCGTCGCCTGCCAGGCCATCACGACTGACGCCGGGCGCACCGGACATACGCGCCTCGACAGCGCGTAAAATCCGGGCCCGATACAAGAACCCAACCATGCCTTACATCCTGTTTGTCTTCGTGTGTTTGATCTGGGGGACGAGCTTTCTGCTGATGCGGTGGGCGTCTGCGGTGTTCAATGCCCCGGCCATCAGCGCGGGGCGGATGCTCGGGGGCATGCTGGCGTTGTCCGTCTTCTGGCTCCTCGTGCGGCGGTTTGCAAGTTCCAGCCGGCCGTGGTCGCTCGCGCGGAAAGACATCCCCGCGCTGGGCTTGCTGGTGGTGGTGGGTTTCGCGGTGCCCTGGACCATGCAGCCCTACCTCATCGGGCGGTTTCAACAAAGCGGGCTGTTCGGGATGATGGTCTCGCTGGTGCCGGTGCTGACGGTGGTCGTCTCGTTACCGATGCTTGGCGTACGGCCGAGCCTGCGGCAGTGCCTGGGCGTGCTGCTTGGCTTGGGGATGATCGTGATGCTTTTTGCCGACGCGGTGAGTGCGCATGGCGTGCCCGCGTGGGCGATGGCGCTCGCGGTCTCGGTGCCGCTCTGCTACGCGGTAAGCAACACGTGGGTCAAGCTGCGTTTCCATGACGCCGATTCCATGCTGCTTTCCGCGGTGGTCATGGGGGCCGGGCTGCTCTTCATGCTGCCCGTTGCGCGCGTGAACGACGCAACAAGCGACGCCCCGGTCGTCAAGGCGGTCGCGTCGGTTGCCGTCCTCGGCATCGTGGGGAGCGGCCTGGCGATCTGGATGTTCTACAAACTGATCCAGCTGCGGGGCCCGTTGTTCGCCGGGATGGTCACCTACGTGGTGCCCGGCATCGCGGTGCTGTTGGGCTGGTTGATCGAAGACGAGATCGTCACAACATGGCAGTTGTTGGCCCTGCTTGGCATCGTGGTATCGGTTGCTTTGGTGCAGTGGCCCACGACCGCAAAAGCCACGACCTCGGAGGCGGGCTGAAATCACCGCACCGCCGTGCTGCCCGGCAACGATCGCTATAGCGGTTTCACTTTCCGGCAGCGGTCATCCTGTAGGCCGGGCTTGAGCCCGGCACCGGGACGCCAAGACGTTCTGCCGGGCTAAAGCCCGGCCTACGATAGACGCAGAGTGAAACCCCTCTAGAGCCGATCAAGCAGGTCTTTCACCGCCGCCTCGAGTTGGCGGTCCCGACCTGCCGACTCGTCTTCAGGAGTCTGGGCAACGACCAGGTCCGGCTCGGCACCGTTGTTCTCCATGTCCGTCCCATCCGGCAGGAACCAGCCGCGGAACGGCAGGCGGACCGTCGTCCCGTCGAGCAGCCTTGCCCCGCCGGTGCTGATCACACCGCCCGCCGTGGTGTTCCCGACCAGCGTCCCGCGCTCGAGTGTTTTGAAGGCGTGGCTGAAGATCTCGGCGTTGGAGAAGCTGTTCTCGTTGCACAGCGCGTTCATCGGCAGGTTGTAGCGCGGGATGAACAGGCGGGTGATCGGGTAGCTGTTGGTGCGCTGCGGGTCGGACCCGCGCGGGACGGTGTAGGCGTGACGCTCGGTCATGATCGACGCGAGCAGGCGGTCGGTCGTCCAGCCCCCGCCGTTGTCGCGCACGTCGATGACCAGGCCCGCCTTGCCTTCGCAGGCCGCGTAGAGGTCGCGCTCGTACTCGGCAAGGGATGATGCGTTCATCGACTCGATGTGGATGTACCCGAGCCTGCCCTCGGAGAGCTCATCCACACGCGCGGCTTTTGCAAGGCGCCAGTTCTCGTAGCGCAGCGCGTCGTAGGCGCGGTAGCTGATCGGCGTTAGTAACAGCTGGAGCGCTTCGGGCCCATCTCCGCCCTCGGCTTGGCGTAGCACCGTAACCAGCGTCTCACGGCCCACACGGCCCACGAGCCTCGCTTCAACGGTATCGGCTACCGCGATCGGTGCCGAGTCGATCGCAGTGATCACGTCGCCAACCTGCAAGCGCATCGGGCCCAGCGCGGCGGGCGTGTTCGGCTCGATCGCGACCACCTCGTAGCCGGCTTCAACACGCTTGTACGTCGCGCCCAGCCGGCCGTTGGGCTGGCTGTTCTCGGCTTCAAGCCGTGGCGAGCGGATCCCCATGTGCGACGCGTTGAGCAGGCCGAGATACCGGTTGGCGACGTCGTCGAACTCATCCGGCGTCCAGGCGCGCGCGGCCAGCTGGGCATACTTCTCCGTCGCTGCCGGCCAATCAATCCCCTTGAACGAGCCGTCGTAGAACCTCATCGTCAGCGCCCGCGAGGCCTCGGTGAACCGCTGCCTCTGCATCGCTCGGCGGTCGACCCGGACGCTGCCCGAGACCGTCACGGTCTCGCCCCCCCCGCCGCCGACCGGGGCAGTTGCCGCCGTCCGATTCCTCAAGCCAACAACATGCGACCCATCCAAAGACAGGTGCTCCAGGTCAAAGTCGTCGGCGATCTTTTTCTCTCCCTTGCCGTCCCAACCGATCGCGTAGACGTCACCGTCGCGCGAATAAACCACGCGGCCGCCTCCGGGGTGGACCACCGCGCCGGACTCGCTCTCGGGGGTGTTCGTCAGCCGACGCAGGCGGAGGTACGCATCCTCAAGATCGAGGGAAGGTGCGTCGATCCCGCCCGGTTCGATCGCCTGCTTCTCCTCCACGCTTGCGGCCTCTTCATCGGTATCGACATTCTGCCCTTCTGATACCCGAAGCGGTTTGAGCTTCTTGGCCTTCTTCGCCGACTGCTCGTAGTAGGCCTCAAGCTGCTGCGGGGTGTAGGACTCCAATGCCTCGTCGAGGTAGACGGCGTAGACGTCGTACTGCCCGTCGTTACGCGAGGACACAAAAGTCAGCACCTTGTTGTCCATCGAGAAACTCGGGCTCCGATCAATCGCCGGGTGCTTTGTGATGTTGACCGGCGGGGTGCCGCCGTCGGCCGGGCCGACCCAGATGTCTGCGTTGTGGTCCTGGTCCTGGTAGCAGACCGCGAGGTACTGGCTGTCGCTGCTCCACGCCCAGTGCATGCCGCTGTCCCACTGATCGAGGTGCTGCCGGGTGTCACCCGTTGCCAGATCGAGGAGCATGAGCCCGCCGTTGTCTCGACGGAACGCAAGCGTCTTGCCATCCGGCGAGGCGGACGGGTCGCTGTCATGGCTTGCCGTCTGGACGACGGGCGCAACTTCAAAACGGATCGCATCGTGCCAGCGTGCGGCGGGGTCGGGGGTGTCCTCTTTCTCGGTGTCCTGGTCTTCCTCCGGCTGCTCTTCATCTCCCAAATCTTCAGACGCATCGTCTGCTTCCAGGTCCGCCTGAGGCTCCTCTGTTTCGGCTTGACCCGCCTCATCATCGCCCTGTTCAGACGGGGGGGCGCCGACTGCGGACTCGATCTCGCCGCGTGTCAGCGTCACCGTGGCCCGGTAGATCGACAGCGTGCCGTCGCGGTCGGAGGTGAAGTAGAGCGTCTGGCCGTCCGCGGACCAGGCGGGGTCTGTGTCGAGCGCGGTGTGGCGCGTGACCCGTTGGGCCGGGTTCTTGGAGCCGATGCTGCGGACAAAGAGCTCCCCCTGGATGCTCATCGCCATGACCTTGCCGTCCGGGGATAGCGCGGCCGTATTGGTCCTGTTGCTCAACGGCATCACGAGCGTCGGGCCCTGGCTGCCGGTCGGCGCGGTGATCGCGAGCTTGACAGGCTCCGCTTGTTCGTTCGAGAGGTCGAGTGTGTAGAGCGCGTCCCAGACATGCAGCACGGCCGATCGGCCACCCCGGGCCACATCAACATGCTGGACATCATCTTCGGCAAAGGCGGTCATGGCGGTTGCTTTCGACTCGCCCTCGTTGATATCCATCCGGTAAAGGTTGACGCGCTCGGGCGGGCGGGCCGAGAGGTAGGCGAGCGTCGTGTTGTCGATCCACCGCGGCATGCCGTCGTTGCCGGGGTTCTGAGTGAGCCTACGGAACGTGCTGTCCCCGCGGTCGTAGAGCCAGAGGTCGCGGTTGTCGCTGTTGGTCATGAACGGCTTGGTCCACCGCGCGCTGCCACGGACAAAGGCGACATAACGCCCGTCGGGGCTGACGGCCGGCGAAGTGCCAAAGGCGTCATGCAACCTTGTGATCGGCCCGCCGGCCGCCGCAACCCGGTACGGCCGGGGGTTTCGGTGCACGTCCGCCTCGCGGTAGGCGCTGAGCGTGAGTGTTTGCTCATCGGCCCAACCCGTCAGACGGTGGGACCGGTCTTCGCGTGTTGCGGGCGTGACCGACCGGCCGTCCGCGGTCATCGTATAGGCGTTGATGTAGCCCGAGCGATCGGAGTTGAACGCGATCTGTCGGCCATCCGGGCTCCACGCGCTGTTGCTGTCGTTCATCGGGTGCGCGGTGAGCCGTACGGCCTGCCCGCCGGCTGCCGGGACCCGCCAGAGATCGCCCCGCCAGCTGAAACAGACCGTCTTGCCATCGGGGCTGATCGAGGGGAACCGCGGCAGATCGACCACGCCCTGGGCCGGGGGGTCTGGTAAGGCGATCGCCTTGCCCGCGAGTGGGTGTTTGTCGGCCGAGTCGGTCTGAGCCAGCACAGAAGCGCCGCATAAAAAGAAGACAAGAATCGACGCTACGAATAATGGGGTACTACGCATGGATCGTTCCGGGAATCGTAAAAATAGAATCGAGGCAGTTTAGCCTCTTAGAACGTGAAACCCACGCCCCTGTCTGACAATCATGGGATAAATCAAGAAAATAGATCGAGCGACTTCGCGGTACCCAACGACTCTGAGTACATTAATCGTGTCGACGCAATAGATCGATGTATAGACTGCTTTCAGAAGGAGGTCTGCGATGCCCGATCCGAGCTTACTTGCTTATTTTTGCCGATCGGTCGCCACGACGCTGCTGTTGTGTTTGTTTGCCAGCCAGTCCGCGGCGCAACAGCCTGAGACCGCTGATACCACCTCGTTCACACGGCAGGACCTTTTCACGCCAAGCAGAGGGCTGCCGGTTCAAATCAAGCAGGCACCGGAGGGCCTAAAAATTGCTCAGCCGGCTGGGAAGGGCTGGTCGATAAGCGGCCGGGTCAGCGAGGCGGCCACGGTCATGCTGCAGCCGGCGGGCGGGCGATGGGACCTGTCCACGCACAGCCTGTTCCAGTTACGCCTGCGCAACGCCGGGCCGGGCACCGTCCGCGTGGATGGCCGGCTCAATAACCCCGGGGCCGTTGACTGGGCCAACAGCGCTCGCAGCCACGTCTACCTCAAGCCAGGCGAAACAGGGACGCTTACGATCGCTTTCCCCCGGCGTTGGGAGCAGGACGACAGCCCCGATGCCTTCGAGCCCGCCTCCGCCAAGGGCAACGGCTGGCGTTCGCACTGGAAGCCGTTCAACCCCGCGGACGTGCGGAGTTGCCGGCTGACCATCCGTTCCAGCGAGACGAGGGTCCGGCTCAAGTCGATCGCCGCGCAGCTCGCCTGGCCCTATGGCAAAGAGGCCAATGAGCCGCTGCTCGCCCTGCCGCACATCGACCGGTTCGGGCAGGCGATCCCGTTCACCTGGCCCGAGAAAGTCGATTCGATCGACGACCTGCGGCAGCACCGTTTAGACGAGGCGCAAGCCCTGTCAGAGCAGCAAGGACCGGAGGCGTTCAACGCGTTCGGCGGCTACGCCGACGGGCCAGAGCTTGAAGCAACCGGTTTCTTCCGCACGCAGAAGGTCGACGGCCGATGGTGGCTGGTTGACCCATCGGGCAGCCTCTTCTGGTCGCAAGGCGTGTGCACGGTCGGCAACCGCACGATCGCCCCGCTCTCGCCGAAGCGTCGCAAGCTGTTTGCCTACCTGCCGGAGCCGGGGTCTCAGGAGCACAAGGCCGCGGTCGTTGCGTACAAGCCTTACGGCGAGTGGGGCCGGGCCGTGGACTTCCTCCGGCTCAATACGATGCGGAAGTACGGCGAAGACTGGCAGAAGCAGGCCGACGACGTCACGCACCTCCGCCTCCGCGCCTGGGGCTTCAACACGCTCGGCGCGTGGTCGGATACGGCGTTGATGGACGACCGGCTCACGCCCTTCACCGAGATCCTGCACATCTGGCCCGGGCAGACGGCGCTAGACAACACGGCCGACCCGTTCGAAGCGGGCTTTGAGCAGCGCGTCCACGACGCCGCCGCAAAGCTCGCCAAGACGCGAAAGAAAGACCCGTGGATGATCGGCGTGTTCATCGACAACGAGATCGTCTGGCACAACAACTACCCCGAGCGTGTGCTGGACCGCGGCCCGATGCAGCCCGCGTATCAAGCGTTTGTGGACCACCTCCGCGCGAAGTACCGGTCGATCCGGACGCTCAACGAGGCGTGGGGCACCGAGGCCACGGGCTGGAAGACGCTCAAGCCGGGCACGGGCGAGGCGTGGAAGCGCGATCGGACCGAGCTCTTCGCCCTGGTCGCAGGCCGCTACTACGGCATCTGCAAGGCCGCGGTCGACAAGCACCTGCCCAACCACCTCTACCTCGGCTCGCGCGTGCACACCTGCCCACCGGTCGTCGCGGAGCAGATCGCCAAGCACGTCGATGTGTTCAGTATCAACCACTATGCGCCGCTCGCGGGCACGGCACAGCTGCCCAAAGACGCCGACCTGCCCGTCATGATCACCGAGTACCACTTCGGCACGCTGGACCGGGGCGTCGTCGGCATGTCGCTATCCCCGGTCCACGATCAGACGCAGCGCGCCCGCAGCTTCGGGGCCTACATCATGGCCGGGCTCCTCCACCCCAACATCGTCGGCGCGCACTGGTTCGCGTACTCCGACCATTCCACGGTCGGCCGGCCCAACGAGAACTACCAGATCGGCCTGATCGATATCACCGACCAGCCCTACACCGAGATGACGGAGATGGCCCGCCGTTTGGGGGAGCGGATGTATGCCTCGCGGCTCGAACCGGCCGAGGACGTGATGGAGGCGATCCACCGGCTGCTGGTTGACCACCGACAGGGCGGTCCATGATTATTCGTTTGCCAGCAACGCTGTGTCATGCTTACGAATGACCTGCTGCGCGTTGAACTCGTTGGGCCGGACAGAACCCGGGAGCGTCTGCCCCGAGGGTTTTGCAGCGTTGAAAATGTTGTCGGCGGTGTTGGTCTTGTAACCCGCATAGTCCAGGTTTTTATCCAGCGCGGAGCCTTGCACCGTCTCGACGTGGTTGTCGTTAAACGAGAGGCCGCCGGTCCATCGCCCCGGACTCTTGGTGGACTGCAGGCTGTAGTGCGTCGTGGCGTCTGGGGATGAAGTTGCAACCGTGGCACCGGTATTTCGGAACAGGCGATCACTCACAACAATCGCAGACGCGTTTGCGTTGTCAGACCACTCCTTGGCCCGGCCGACAGCCATGATGGTATTGGTGCGTATGCGCGGCAGCGCGTAGGAGCTAATAAACGAGACCGTGTTGTAGGTCACGCCGTCTTCCCATGGCTCGATGTTGGTGTTGACTTCGAGCGGGCTGATCAGATAATCCGGCGTGAAGAGGTCGTCGCGGACACAAATCACGTAGCGGGCGGCCACATCTCCGCCGGCCTGATTCCCAGCCGTCGTATCGTTGGCGTTGTAGCCCGTGATCCGGCTGGCGTCGGTTAGCGACTCAGCCGCGTTGTCATCAAACCTGTCCATGCCGGGGTACCAGGTCTTGTTCGATTGGGCGTAGATAAACATAGCCTGTTGGATCCCGCGGATCTGCGTATTAGACTGCAACGCACGTGCGCTCTCACGCGCGCTACTCAATGCGGGCAGCAGGATCGCGATCAGCAGCGCGATGATCGAGATGACAACGAGCAGTTCGATGAGCGTGAAGGCTTGTAGACGTTTCATAACGGGGTTCCTTGTGAAAAGCGAGACAAGGCCTAGCGGCTTGCAACAGGTTTGATGGGGAGCTCGTGATCCGGGGCGAGCCCGACGATCAGTGTGAGATGGGTGCCGGTGCGCATCACGGTGAATTCGTAGCTTTCATCGATCCGGATACCGGAGATCGCGTTGAAGTTCTGTCTGATATGACCGGCCTGGATCAGCACGAAACGCTGACCTACTTCCGGGTTGATCTCGGTCGTATCGATGTGCAGTGTGCCGGCAAGCGTCGCGCCCCCCTCCACCACGACATACGGCTCACCCCGTCGCGCCGGGCTGAGCTTGATCGATAGCTGGCTGTCCTCATCGAGCTCGACCGGGCCATGTGCGTGCAGCGTGCCACGCGGGCCGAGGTTGATCTCGGCCTTGCCGAGCGACTCGCCGTTGCCCGCAATCACCCTGCCTTCTTTGATGTTCAACGCGCCGGTCAGGCCGTTTCCCCCCTTGACCGTCAGCGTGCTGGTGCCGGTCTTGGTCAGGGACAAGCCCTCGCGGGCCTCGATGAGATCGCCACTGATAACAAAGTTCTGGTTGCCGTTGCCAATGACCTGGAGGTTGTCGTAGAGGTGCAGGTCGAGGCGGATATCGAAGGTGTACTTCTCCGCGTCGGGCTTGGTGCAGTGCAGCGCGAGCTTGGGGGCCCGGCCCTTGAGGTCTTTGCACAGCAGCACGGGCTGGCCCGCGATCGTGCCGGCCCCCCTGCCCTTCAACTCCGTCTCACGGGCGATCAAGGCGATCCGGTTCGCGATGAACGGCTGGCCGCCCACCCGGCGCAGGTCATTGATCGATTCGTAGTCGCCGTTGTCACGGTTGCGGAAAACGAGCACCGTGTTCGGGCTGGAGTCGTACGGTGTCAGCGTGCCCTGCACGGGCTTGTCCGAATCGATCCAGATGCCCTCCTCCGACCAGCGGGCCGACTTATCCACGCCCTCGCGGAAGCGGAAGTCGTAGAACCGGTTGGCCTTCAACGCCATGTTGTCGTAGCGGGGCTTGTCCATCAGCACGTCGTAGTCGGTCATGACGCGCTTCATCTGCTCGACCAAACCGGGCTTCTGCCTCGCGAGGTCGGTCTTCTCGCCCGGGTCGTTGACGACATCGAAGAGCAGGTAGCCGTCTGTGGGCCGATAGATCAGCTTGTAGTCGCCCTGGCGGACCGCGTGCTGGCCGCCCGAGTATCGGCGGAGGAACAGCGTCTCGTGCGGCGGGCCCTTCTCGGAGTCGTTCAGGAACGGCAGGAGGTCTACGCCATCAATCACATCGTCTTTCGTGAACGCCCCGCCACCGGCCTTAAACGCCGTGGGGAGGATATCGATGACATGGACGGGGTGGTCGAAGACATCAACATCATCATCCTCATAGGCCTCATCGAGCCCCGCGCCGGCGAGGATCATCGGCACGCGGATGCCGCCCTCCCACTGCGAGCCCTTGCCGTGACGCAGGGGGAAGTTGCTCGAGTAGTTGGGGTTCGCGTCGTGGCTGTCCCCGCCGTTGTCATTCACGAAGACGACCAGCGTGCTGTCCCGGATCGAGTCGGCGTTGTCGCCGTCGTTGTCCGGGTCGTCCAGCGCGTCGAGGATCTTGCCGATGTTGCGGTCCAGCGCGAGCTGCATCGCCGCCTGGATCTCGCGGTTCTTTTTGAAGCCGTGCCCGAGCTTCGCGATCGCCGCGATGTCTTCCTTGGTCGCGTGCATCGGGTTGTGTGGCGCGGTGAACGAGCTGTAGAGGAAGAACGGCTTGTCTGCACCCGCGTGCTTGCGGATGTAGTCGACCGTCATATCGCCGAAGGTGTCGGTGATGTATTGGCCCGCGAAATCGGCTTCGACGACCTTGTCTTGATCGACCCCGCCCTTGCCGTTGGAGTTGATCAGGCGCAGCGCCTGGCTGCCGCGGGCCTCGCCGACCCAGAAGGATCGCGAGCCCGCGATGATGCCGTGGAAGTGCTCGACGCCCTGGTTCTGCGGGAGGTTGCCGGGCACGGGCTTGCCGTTGCGGATACCGTCGGGGTGGGCGCCGAGGTGCCACTTGCCGATACACGCGGTGCGGTAGCCGGCGGACTGCATGCGCTCCCAGATGGTGACGGCGTGATTAGGCAGGCCCTGAGGCGTGGGCGTGTCGGTGATCGGCTTGGTGACAAAGCCGGTGCTGGAGATGTTGTTGGAGTAGCCGATGCGGGCGGTGTACATGCCGGTGGCGAGCATCGCGCGGGAGGGGCTGCAGACCGAGCCGGCGTAGGCGTTGGAGAACACGACACCGCGCGCGGCGAGTCTGTCGAAGTTGGGCGTGGGGATCTTCTTGCTGCCCTGGAAGCCGAAGTCGGCGTAGCCCGCATCGTCGGAGATGATGACGAGCACATGAGGCCGGCCCTGCGCCTGGGCAGTCGGTGTGAGCGCGGCCAGGCTGCATATCACAGCGGAGACAAACATCACGGGTCGCTTCATACCAACACACCTGCGGTGAGACATGCAGAAAGCCTGGCTTGATCGCAAGAAACGGGAAAGAGGCTTGGGCCGATCGGTCCAAGCCCACGGGTGCTTTCTCAAAACAGCGGGGCGGCTTTCACAGCCCCGCTGCAAACTTCAAGCGGTTTGATCCGGCGCGTTCGCGTCGGGCTGGTTTTAAACCCGTCGCCGACGGATCATGGCCACGGCACCGAGGCCGAGCAGTGCGAGTGATGAGGGCTCGGGGACGACCGATCCTGCAACTGACCAGCGCTGGTATTGGGGGTTTGATCCTCCAACAATGTTGCCGTTATTAACGTTGTAACGGACCAGGCCCTGTGTTGAATTATTCTCGGCTTTATAGAAGACGTTGCCGTTGTCAAAGCCAAACTGAATACCAATTGTTGCCGAGTTCGCGGTTGCAACGAATGTGATCGGCGCGTCGAAGTTGACAAACAGGGTTTCCGTGGTGTTCACACCGGTGTACGACGCGGTGGCACTTCCAAGCACCGGAAGGAAGCCGCCGGCACCGGAGGGGCCGGTGCCGCCCACACCCTCGCGGATCGTGAAGGTGAAGTTGCCGTCGTTCATCTGCCCGCCCTTGAAGACGACAGCGACACCGGTGATGGAAACCGTTTCGCCGACCTCCCACAAGCCAGCACCGTCCAGCAGCACGGCATTGAAGTCTGCGTTGCCCCCGTTGCTTGGGTCCAAATTACCACCGAGCGCGGCGACATCGTGGAAAAGCGTATCGCCGGCACCACCGTTGGCGGTGAGCAACTGGCTGTTGGCACCCAGCGTGTACCCAGTCTGCATCGTCGCGGCACCCGCCTGAATACCAGAGCCGAGCCCCATGGCACCGATCACACACAGACCGGCTGCGTTAAGTCGTGACAGAGTCAACATGTCGAAACCTCCTAAAAATATCTAAACCGAGAAGAAAATGAGTCCTTACGAGACTTGTAAAACAATAGCGGTGAGGCTGCCTGCCTGTAACCTATAGATGGGAGTAACTGAATCTTAGGCGGGGATCTAAAAAAAGTTGTCTCGCCTGGGATTATTCGGGAAAAAACCGCTAAGAAAAGCCTGGAAGCGTCTATAGGTAAGCGGGAAGAGGACCAGGGACTCAGGCCTCAGCCCGCGATTCGCTTCTCTCCAGCGCCGAACATCACCGTAGCTTTCCCAACTTATGACACCCCAGCAACGCGAGGTCCAGAAGCTGTTTGTGGCGAATGTCTCCGCGATCCGCGGGTTCATCCTGTCGCTGCTGCCCAACCGGGACGACACAGATGACATCCTGCACGAGGTCTACCTCGTGGTCATGGACAAGTCGGACGATTTCGAACTGGGCACACGGTTCCTGTCGTGGGTGTTTACGATCTCGCGCTTCACAATCATGGACCAGGTCAAGCGGCGCTCGAACCGCCGGGTCGTCCCGCTGGGCCAGGATGTGATCGAGCTCCTCGCGGAGACCGCACCCGACCAGGGCTACGGCGATGACTACATCAAGGCGCTGCACCATTGCGTGGATGCGCTCGCCCCGGCGGCGAAGCGCGTGATCAAGCTGCGCTACAACGAAGGGCAGAAGCCAAGCCGGATCGCGGAGGACTTAGGCCTGTCGCCCGGCACCGTCTATGTCAGCCTGTCCAAGGCGCGCGCCCTCTTGAAGCAATGTGTCAGCAAGCGGCTCCGGCTCGGGGAGGCACACTAAGTGCCGATCCAACCGCACGACTACGAAAGCCTGGTCGGAAGGCTGTTTGACGACCAGCTGTCAGAGGCAGAGCTGGACCGGCTAAATGATGTCCTGCGCCAATCGCCAGAGGCGAGAGAACACTACTGGCACCTGGTCATGCTCGAAGGCTACCTGGCCGACCTGCCGGGCTGGATCGCCGGGCAGCAGTACGCGACCCAGCTCGCCTTCTCAGAGACGCTTGATGCGTTTATCGAGATGGAATCGAATGCCGACACCGAGTTGCAGCCCTACCCGGGCGTAACTGATCCGATCGGTGAGAGCGAGCCGGTTACCTGGCAGGACATCCGTTCGGCGGGGCAGTTTTTTCTCAAATCGCTCTTGCGTCAAAGGGCCACCTGGGGTGTCGCCGCAGCGGCAATCGTCTGCATCGCCGCGCTCATCTATGCGGCCTGGTTTAGCGGCGGCCCACCGCAACAACCCGGCCCGGCAATCACCGGACAACAGGGCGTTGTCCCCGGTCAAGCCGATACCCCGCCGGCGCCGGTCGAACGGATCCCTGTCGCTGTCGTCCGCCACCGGTTGGGGGCGACAGCCGACGCTTCGCAGCAAGCGATTCTGGCAGGGGCCGAGTTGCCGCAGGGCTATCGGATTGACCTGCGCAAGGGCGCCGCGATGCAGCTGGAATACGCGACCGGGGTGAGCGTGATCCTTGAGGGGCCGGGCGTGTACGAACTGCTCAGCCCGGAGCGGGTCGGGATGCAACACGGGCAGATCTACGCCTCCGTCCCGCCCGAGGGTAAGGGCTTTACGGTATCAACCGGGCAGACAGACTTTATCGACCACGGCACCGAGTTTGTCGTTACTCTGGACGAGGTCGGGCGTGGCGAGGTCGCCGTACTCGGCGGGTTGATCGAGGCAAAACAAGCCGCTCCCCGAAGCGATCGGGGGCAAGCCGACGCAAAGAGCATCATGATCCACGAAGGCGTGGGCGGCATGCTAGCCCCGGACGAGGCGCTGCCACAATCGGTTGAGCCGATCGGTCGGCGTCGGGCTGAACGGTACACACGCAGCTGGGACGACGTGATCTACCGACCACGGTTAAGTGGTTCGATCCGCTACATGCCCGAACCCCCCACCTCTCTGGCGGTCGGAGACATGATCAGTGCGGACCCGCTGCTGGTTCCAGAACGCCGGGCGGTTGTGCTGGAGCAAGCCCTTCACCTGAATTCGAACAAGGCGAATCGTACCGTTATCGAACGGCTGGGCCTTGAAGTGGGCCCCAGCGCGGATTACGTGATCGCCGAAGGAACGAAAATCAACTCATTCCTGGTCCACTTCGAAATCCCGCCCGGCGGGAATCAAGGCGTCGTTGAACGCGAGTTCGAGATCGAGTTCAGCGGCCGAATCATCGGGGTTGTGCAGAGCTTCGAGCTCCAATCGAAAAGCGATGGGCTGGTTGGGCTCGCTTCGATGCGGTACCCCACCGACGGCAGCCTGCGCGGCGCTTCGGACCCACCCGGACACCCCAACTACGACGTCATCCAGTTCAGTGAAGACCTCAAGACGTTGAAAGTCAAGATGCGGCTGACCGGGATGGACCAGATCCGAGTGCTGGTCGAAAATATAGATTTCTGAGCGTGGGCCTGATCGCACAACAGCGGGCTGCCGGGGTTCAACCCGAAGACGGCCTTACTATCTCAAGTTCAGGGATCGGCACCACGCAGCGCCCGCCCCACGCGCGGATGTAGGCCAGCTGCTGGGTGATCTCGTCACGAAGGTTCCAAGGCAGGATCAAGACGTAGTCTGGCTTGGTCTCGCGGATCTTGTCGGGCTTGAAGATCGGGATGTGGCCGCCTGGCGTGTACCGGCCCTGCTTGTAGGTGTTGCGGTCGACCGTGTAGGGGAGCAGGTCCGGCCGGATGCCGCAGCAGTTCATGAGCGTGCTGGCTTTGCCGGGGGCGCCGTAGCCCACCACCGTCTTGCCTTCGCGCTTGGCCTGGAGCAAGAAGGCGAGCAGGTCGTGCTTGACTTTGTTGACCCGGCCGGTGAAGCCGGCGTAGGTCGCCAGGTCGGTGATGCCGTAGGCCTGCTCGTGCTCGAGCATGCTTTCAACCGCGGGCAATGGTGCGGCGTTCGGGCCTCCGTCGTGGCTTGCAAAGACCCGCAGCGATCCGCCGTGGGTTGGGATTTCTTGCACATCGAAAACGGCTAGGCCGTGCGCCGCGAAGATGCGGGTCACGGTTGTGAACGAGTAGTAGCAGAAGTGCTCGTGGTAGATCGTGTCGAACTGGGCCCCGTCGATCAGCCGGAGCAGGTGCGGGAACTCCACGGTGATCACGCCGTCCTCGGCGAGGACGGCCTTCATCCCGCCGACGAAGTCGTTGAGGTCCGGCACATGGGCGAGCACGTTGTTCGCGACCAGCAGGTCGGGCTTCTCACCCTCGCTTGCGAGCTGGGTTGCGAGCTCACGGCCAAAAAACGCGACGCGCGTGGGGACCCCCTTCTCCTCCGCGGCAGCGGCGCAGTTGCTCGCCGGCTCGATCCCCAGGGCCGGGATGTTCCGTTTTATGAAGTACTGCAGCAGGTAGCCGTCGTTCGATGCCAGCTCCATCACCTTGCTCTGCCCGTCCAGGCCGAGGCGGCCGATCATGGCCTCAACGTATCGCTCGCAGTGGGCGAGCCAGGAATCCGAGTAGGAGGAGAAGTAGGCGTACTCCCCACCGAAAATCGACTCGCCGCTGACATACGCCTTGAGCTGGACAAGCCAGCACTGGTCGCAGACGTAGGCGTGCAGCGGGTAGGTCTGCTCGGGTTGATCGAGCTGCGCCTCCGTCAAAACACTCTGGCACAACGGCGTGTGACCCAGGTCGATAAAGGTATGCCTTAGCGGCGCACCGCAAAATCGGCAGCCTGTTGCCGGGGGTGATGAACCACTCTGCTTGGGATCGATGCGCTCGTCTGGTTGGCCGGTGTGCTCGGTGATCACAGCCGACAGTTATACCTGCGATAGACAATGCCTGAGGCGGCGGATCATGGCTGGCTGGTGAGGCGGTGCTTCTCGATCACCGCATCGCGCATGACATCGAGCGTGGTATTTTTCAGGTAAGAAAGGATCTGTCGACGGATCGGCTTCACGCATTCGTGCTGGGCGCAGGGCTGCATATCATCGCACTTCGACAGGCCAACGACACAGTTGGTGTACTGCTTGACCCCGTCCACGACCTCGACGATGTCGTACAGCGCAATCTCACCGGCGTTGCGCTTTAGCGCGAAGCCGCCCCCCCGGCCCTTGGCACTCGCCAACAGACCGGCGCGGGTAAGGTCCTGGAAGATCTTGGCGATAAAGTGGGAAGGAAGGTCCGTGCCTTCACAGATCTCGGCGATGCTGGCGTAGCCTTGCTCGCGCATCGCGGACAGCCGGGACATCGCCCGCAAGGCATAGGCGCAGGTCGCAGAGAACAGAACTGAGTCGAGGCGTCCCGCGCCTGGGCGTGGCCCCACCTCTTGTCTTTGTTGATCCATGCTGCCGCCCTCTTCGTGAGGTTCCGTAAAAAGCCGTGGCCCCGTGGCGATTAGTCATCATCAAACATCGCGCGGTATGGCGGGGTGTCCATGTCGTCGTACTGGCCGCTCTTGACCGCCCACATAAAGGCCCACACGCCGATGCCGGCGAGCACAAACGCGAGTGGTAAAACGATAAAGAGGATGCTCATCGTTGCGGCCCCTCTCGATCGGGTTGCTGGAAAGCTGGTAGCCGCCGCCCCTTCATGGCCAGGGCGAGGACGGCCGCGCTGCTCAGGGGCATTAGCACCGCCGCGACCAGGGGCGTGACCAGGCCCGCCGCGGCCAACGAGATCGCGACCGCGTTGTAGGTCAGGGACAGCGCGAGGTTCTGCTTGACGACGGCTCTGCAGCTGCGCGCTCGCGCAATCAGCTCAACAAGACCGGTCAGCCCGGGCTTGGCGAGGTACACGTCGGCCGCGGCCATGGACGCCTCCGCCCCGCCGCTGACCGCGATGCCGACGTCCGCCGCCGCGAGCGCCGCCGCATCGTTCACGCCGTCGCCGACCATGGCAACGGGCAGGCCGTCGCTGCGCTGTTTCAACACGTTGAGTTTCTGCTCGGGGGAAACGCCCGCGTGCAGCGCGGACCGCTCGAGCCCGACCGCCTGCGCGACCTGCTCGGCGACGGCCTGCTCATCGCCGGTGAGCATCTCGATCTGCCAGCCCCAGCCTCGGAGCTGTGCGATCGACTGCCTGACATCGCTGCGGATTGCATCGCCGACCGCAAGCGCCGCGACGACCTCCGCGCCCAGCGAGACATAAACCGTCGTGCATGCCTGCTCGGCCCAGCGGTCCGCTTGCTCAAGGAAAACCATCGGCACGCTGCAGCCCGCCTCACCCATGCAGGCACGCGAGCCGACGCAGACAAGGCCTCTAGTGGTCTGGGCCTCGACCCCGTTCGCCAGCACCTGCACGGCATCGACTTCGTCGGCGGCCACCGACATCGTGGTATCCGCTTCGTACTGCCGCACAACCGCCTGAGCGATCGGGTGCGTCGCGTGCCGCTCGGCCTCGACCACCAGCGGGCGTAGTGATTCGTCGCCTACCCACTGCTCGACCCGCATCGCCCCGCGGGTCATCGTGCCGGTCTTATCCATCAGGATGCGGCCCGGCGTGGCCAGCCGGTCCAGCACCGCGCCGCTCTTGATCAGGATGTCGCTGCGTGCGGAGCGGCCGATCATGACCGCGAGGGTCAGCGGCGTCGCCAAGCCCAGCGCGCACGGGCAGGCGATGATCAGCAGCGCGACGGTGTGGTCCACCGCGGCACCGAGGTCGAACAGGCTCCAGGCCGCGAATACGCCTAGCGCGATCGTACCGACCGCGACCACAAACCAGCCGGCGATGCGGTCGGTGAGCGCAACGATCTGTGGCTTGTCAGCGACCCCGCGCTGGACAAGCTCCATCAGCCTGCCCACACGCGTCGCCTCGCCCACCGCCGAGACACGCAGGCGGATGGTCGAGCCGGCCAGCTGTGATCCTGCAGAGACGCCGTCGCCCGGCTGGATCGGCACGGGCGCGGACTCGCCGGTAAGTAGCGAGGCGATCACAGAAGCGTTTCCTTCCTCCACCGTTCCATCGGCCGGGATCAACTCACCCGTGTGCACCTGCAGCAGGTCGCTGACCTGGACCGCCTCGACCGGGACCTGCTCGATCGATCCACCCTCTGAAGCAACAACCCGTCGGCAGTGCGTCGGCGTCAACGAGAACAGCAGGCCCACCGACTCGTCGGCGCGGCGCTGCTGCCGGTACTGGATGAACCGGCCGACCAGCAGCAGGAACACCAGCACGGCCAGGGAGTCGAAGTAGATCTCGCCACGCGCGAGGATCACGTTCACGAGCCCGGCCACGCCGCCGACGCCGAGCGCCAGGGCGATCGGCACATCCAGGTGCGGGCTGCGCGTCCGCAGCGCCGCCCAGGCCCCCTGGAAGAACACGCGGCCGGGCCAGGCCAGGGCGATCACGCCCAATACCGCGCTGGCCCAGCGGAACAGCTGGGTGAACTGCTGCTCCATCGCGCTGAACAGGCCGGTGTACAGCGCAAACGCCAGCAGCATCGTGTTGCCCGCCAGCGCCCCGGCCACACCCATGCGGATCAGCATGGTGCGCTGCTCGGCCAACTGCACCGTGTCCCTGTTGCCGCGGGCGGGGTGCGGCGGGTAGCCCAGCGTGCTCAGGGCCTTGGCGATCTCGGAGAGCTCGACCTCCGCGGGGTCCCACGTGATGCGGACGGTCGCCTGCCGGAGGCTGAGACGCGCCTCAAGGACGCCGGGCACGACGCGTGGCAGCTTCTCGATCAGCCAGACACACGCGGCGCAGTGCACGCCCTCCAGCATCAGGTCGACAACGCACGCGCCGTCCTCCCGGCTGCGGGCATAGAGCTCGTGGAACTTGTCCGTGTCGAACACCGCCAGGCGGTCGCCATCGGCTGCCGGCACTGCTTGTGCGGCGGTCTCGCTCTGATCGCGGAGGCGGTAGTACGCGTCGAGCCCGCAGCCGTGGATCAGCTCGTAAACAGACGCGCAGCCCTGGCAGCAGAACTGCTGCTCCCGGCCCGCAACGATCAGCCCGCGCGGCACAGGCTGCCCGCAGTGCGAACAGCTGCACGAAGCGCCCTTCACCGCGCGCGGCAGATCGTGCCCGGGCTGGGGGAGCATGGCGGTCAAGGCTTGGCCTCGCAGCAGGCGGGGGTCGATTCACCAATCGTTTGCACCGCGTCGACGACGGCGTCGGCGTCGTTTACAACGGGCTGCTGGGCCGCGAGCGACTCGGCGTCGAGCCCGCCCCGGCCGATCAGGGTCCACAGGCCGACCAAGATCAGCGCGATCGCGGTCGCGTGCGGCAGACGACGGCCCAAGACACCGCTGACCTTCTGCACGCCGACCCCCAGCGACACCAGCACCGGCAGCGTGCCCAGCCAGAACACCGCCATCGTCAGGCCCCCGAGCAGCGGGCTCGCGGTGCCGCCCGCGACGGCGGCGAAGGCGTACAACCAGCCGCAAGGCAGCAGCGTCGTGAGCAGGCCGATCGTGAGGGCGCGTCGCACCGGGCTGAGCTGCATCGCGGCGCGGTGGCCGACCGTGAGCGCCTTCTGCATGGGCTTGGGCACGGGCACCCGGATCGAGCGCCTGCCCATCGCGGCCATGGCAGCCGACAGGCCGAACACGACCATCAGCGCACCGGCGAGCGACATCGCCACCCGGCTGACCCCCACCAACGCCCCGCTCAGATCGAGCAGCGCCCCGACCGAGCCGGCCGCAACGCCGAGCGCGACATACGTCGCCAGCCGGCCGCCGTGGTAGGCCATCGTCAGCACCACGCGCTGCCCCGGCTTGCCCCCGCTGTCGGCGACGGCGAACGCGACAAACGCGCCGCACATCCCCGCGCAGTGCAGGGAGCCGAGCACGCTCGCCAGGAAGACCGCGGTGACCAGGGCGATCATTTTCCCACCTCCGCCGCCGAGACAAACTGCTTCAACTCCGCCACAAACCGCTGATCCCCACCCGACGCGTCGATAGCGAATTGCCAGAAACCCTCCCGTGCCATCGCCGCTTTGCCGACGTACTGGCCGGGCAGCACCTCGACACACTCGAACGAGACCGGCTGGCTCGCGCGGGACTGGTGGAAGCCATCGATCAAGACACGCAACCCCTGGACCGGCTCACCCGCGCCGTCGCGGAGCCGCACGATCAGATCGCGCTGGCCGATCGCATCCGCTTGTTCGGCAGGCGATAGCCGGACCGACCAGCCCAGCGCGGCGCTCTCCGCGAGCAGCGCCTTGTACTCGTCGTAGTCCACCGCCTTCTGGTAGTAGTCCGGTACGACGGCGAACGAGGGGTCGCCCGTCCCGAGCGTGATCGCGGTGAAGATAAAAGCCATATGCGCACCCAGCAGGCCGAGCACCACGACCGGCATGAGGTACCACCGCCGCTTGCCGGGGGCACGCGTCTGGGTCGTTTGATCGGTTGGATTAGCATTTCTCACAGGCATCGCTCACCTCTGAATCATGGGTTTTCGCAGTAGATTTCGGCGCCTCGCCGGAACACGGGCAGTTCGCGCAGTCGCCGCCGCAGGTCTTCTTGCCGGCCTCGACACCCTCGCTGATCACCTGCTGGATCAACTCAAATGAATGGATAACGTCTTGTCGGTGGGGCTGGCTCATGGCAGATTCCTTTCCGTGTCGGTGGTGTCGCCGGGCTCATTCGTTTTGGGGCGTGTGAACGGCCCCTTCATCTGGAAGACTTCTTCCGCAACGACCTGCCCGCCGTCCCTGACGACCAGGTACACATCGAGCCGGCCCGTCGTGAACCTGTCGAAAGGCGCGGCCAGGTCGATGGAGACGGTCTGGGTCCCGCCGGGCCGGATTGTTGGCGGGCCGCCCTGCATGCTGAGTGTCACACCGTCGGGCTCGGCGACCTCGACGGTGTAAGTGTGCGTCACGCGGTCGCGGTTCACGATCTTGATCCGCATCTGGTTGAGGATCTCACCGGTATCGAGCACAACAAAGGGCCGGCCCTTCTCGCGGATCGGCGTCACGTCCGCCATCGAGCGGTTTGTCAACGCGAAGAGGAACGAGCCGAAGACCACCGCGAGCAGCGCGGCGTAGATGAACACACGGGCCCGCATCAGTCCGCCGCTCTTGCCCTCCAGCGCCTCCTGCGAGGTGTAGCGGATCAGGCCCTTGGGCCGGCCGACTTTCTCCATGATGGTGTTGCAGGCGTCGATGCACTGGGCACAGCCGACGCACTCGAGCTGCAGCCCCTCGCGGATATCGATGCCGGTCGGGCAGGTGGTGACGCACTCGCCGCAGTCGATGCAGTCGCCGTGCAGCTGGAGGACATCGAGGCCAACCGTGCGTTCTTCTTCGGGCTTGTTCTTCTCTTCGAATGCCTGGCGTTTGGCTTTGCCGAGCTTGCCGCGCGACTCGCCGCGGGACTCGTCGTAGCTGATAATCATCGACGACTTGTCGAGGAGGACCGACTGCATCCTGCCGTACGGGCAGGCGACGATGCACAGCTGCTCGCGGAACACGCTGGCGTGGAACATCAGCGCGGCGCTGACGAACACGATGAAGGTGAACGCGACGGGGTGGCTGAAGGGCGAGCCCAGGGACCACTGGAACAGCTGCTCGATCCCGACGAAGTAAGACAGGAAGACATGGGTCAGGTGGATACACAGGGCATAGAACACGATGTACTTCGCGACGGTGCGCCACGCAGCGGGCGGGCGGGCGGGCTTACCCCCCAGGCCGGCCCGGCCGTCGAACAGCCGCTCGATCGGGCGGAACAGGAACTCCATGTACACCGTCTGCGGGCATGCCCAGCCACAAAAAACCCTGCCAAACAACGCCGTCACGAAGAAGACGCTCAGGAACACCGACAGCATCAACAGCGTGAGCAGGAACGTGTCCGTCGGCAGGAAGGTGATACCGAAGATATGGAACTCGCGCCGGAGGATGTCGAGCAGGATCGCGGGCCGGCCGTTGATCTTGATGAAGGGGATCACGGTAAAGATCCCGATCAGGACCCAGGCGACGACCCGCCGCCAGAAGAGGAAAGGCCCTTTGGACAGCTTGGGGTATAGCCAGCGGCGCGAGCCGTCTTGCTCGAGCGTGGACAACACGTGCTCTTCTGGACGGAGCAGGTTCGGGTTGTCGGCGTTGGTTGCCATCACAGCGGTCACTTCATTCGTTGCCTAGACAGCGGAGTCGTTTCCTTACAGCCGTGGACCTACGGGCCCCGGACGCGGAAGCAGTTGGTTGTTCAGTTCAGTTGCATGTTCTCGTGTCCGGCGTCCGTAGGCCGCCGGCTATTGCCTCACTGCGTTGCTTCAGGCCCGGGCTCGGCTCCCACCGCTTCCGCCGTCGGCCAGGGGTCAATCGTTTCGCCCTCAGCCACCTTGCCGCCCGTCGCGTTGGTGCCACGCAGCGTCGCGACGTACGAGGACACCAGCACGACCTCGTTGGGGTGCAGGCGGTTGCCCCACGCGGGCATCGCGCCGGCCTTCGCGCCGTCGATAATCACGGTCGCGATGTCCTCGATCGTGCCGATATGGATGAACGCCTCGTCGGTCAGGTTCGGGCCCGAGTTGCCCTCGGCGTTCAGGCCGTGGCAGGTCACGCAGTTGGCCTTGTAGACGCCTTCGCCAAGCTGGAGCCACTCGGGCTCGTTCATATACCGCACGATCGTCTCGGCGTTGGGTTGGAGCTCGCCGATCTCGCCGAACTTCTTCTTCAGGTTCGCGACCGCGGCACGCTCGTATTCCGCGTTCGGTGAGAGGTCGCCCATCGCCACGATGTTCAGGAACATGTAGCACGCTGCAAAAAAGACCGAGGCGATAAAGACCCAGGTCCACCACGAAGGCGTGGGGTTGTCGTACTCCTGGATCCCGTCGTAGTTGTGCCCGGTCAGCTCGCCGAACGTGTCGGCTTGGCCGTGCGGCGTGTCGTGCTGCTGCTCACTCATGGCTGATTCCATTGTTTTGGTAGGACAGGCATTCCTGCCTGTCACGCGTTTTCGATGATTTGCAGACAGGCAGGAATGCCTGTCCTACCGAGTCATTTCTCTCTTGGTTCGACCGGCTCATCGCTGAGCGGGATCTGGCTCTGCTTGTCCATGTCTTTCTTGGGCTTCATCCACGTGCGGATCACGACCGCGACGAAGACGCCGAAGAACAGGATCAAGGCGATCTGTGAGAGCGTGGTGAAATCCATCGCCCGCAGGACATCCTTAAACATCAACGGCCCCCCTTCGCAGTGTGTCGAAAAGGCCTTGGGTGGCCGGGGTGGAGGCTCGGCGACCCCCCGGAACAGACTGTCTTCATGACAGCCACATGTAATTCGTTCCGGGGGCTCGCAAGCTCGTCCCCGGCCACCCGAAGCAGGGCATCCTTAAACATCAACGGCCTCCCTTCGCGCTGCCGAGCGTGGTCGGCGGGGCCGCGGGTGCGGCGGCCTCGGCTGGGCCAGCCTCTTCAACCGGGGCCTCCTCGGCATCCGGCGCACGGGTCAGGTCCGTGCCCAGGCGCTGCAGGTAGGCGATCACCGCGACCACCTGCTTGTCCGCGAGCTGCTCGGCCGGCGGGCCGCCCTGCTCCTCGATCCGCTCGGCGACCTCAAGGGCCTGTGCCTCGGCGTGCACCACCGCGTCATCACCAAACGGGTAGGGCTTGTTCTCGTTGTGAGAGAACCGCTCCCAGTTCGGGTCGCCGGGGTGCAGCAGCTTGATCGCGTTCACACGGACGGGGATCGACTCGAAGTCCAGCTCCTTCTTCTCAAGCCAGGCGTAAGGCGGCATGATCGAGCCCGGCACCATCTCCGCGGGCTTCTGGAAGTGCAGGTAGTGCCAGAGGTCCGACTGCTTGCCGCCCTCGCGCGCGAGGTCCGGGCCGATACGTCGGCTGCCCCACTGGAACGGGTGGTCGTAGACCGACTCGCCGGGCTTGGAGTAGTCGCCGTAGCGGTCGACCTCCGCGAGGATCGGGCGGATCATCTGGCTGTGGCAGTTGTAGCAGCCTTCCGCGATGTAGATATCACGGCCGGCCAGTTCCAGCGGCGTGTACGGCTCGACCGTATCGATGGTCGGCACGTTGGACCGGATCACAAACGTTGGGACGATCTCAAACAGCGAGGCCACCACGACCGCGATCACAACGTAGACCGTGAACTTCATCGGCATGCGTTCCCACTTGCGGTGCCACCAGCCGGTGGACCACACGTTCAGGCGGAGCGCGAAGTCGGTGACGCCGGCGATCGACGGGGCGGGCCGCTTGGGGTCGCCGTCGTATTCCTTGGTCAGTGCCGGGGCCTGGTGGACCGGCTCGTCGTACGTCTCGGGCCGGGTCTGCCAGGTCTTGTACAGGTTGTACGCCCCGATGCAGGCGCCGGCCATGTACGCCAGGCCGCCGAAGATCCGCAGGATGTACATCGGGATGAGCTGGCGGACGGTCTCGACGAAGTCGGGGTAGGCCAGCTGGCCGGTCTCGGTCATGCCGCGCCACATGAGCCCCTGCGTGATGCCGGCGACGTAGATCGGGATGATGTAGAGCAGGATGCCGAACGTCGCCAGCCAGAAGTGCAGGTTGGCGAGCTTGAGGCTGTGCAGCCTGGTCTGGAAGAGCCTTGGGGCGAGGAAGTACGCCATACCAAACGCGAGGAAGCCGTTCCAGCCCAGCGCGCCGGAGTGGACGTGGGCGATGGTCCAGTCGGTGTAGTGGGACAGCGCGTTGACGGACTTGATCGAGAGCATCGGGCCCTCGAACGTCGCCATGCCGTAGAACGTGGTGGCGACGATGAAGAACTTGAGGATCGGGTCGGAGGCGACCTTGTGCCAGGCGCCGCGGAGCGTGAGCAGGAAATTGATCATCCCGCCCCAGGACGGCATCCAGAGCATGAGCGAGAAGACCATGCCGAGGGATGCCGCCCAGTCCGGAAGCGCGGTGTACTGCAGGTGGTGTGGGCCGGCCCAGATGTAGATAAACACCAGCGACCAGAAGTGCACGATCGACAGGCGGTACGAGAAGACCGGGCGCCCGGCCTGCTTGGGCAGGAAGTAGTACATCAGCCCGAGGAACGGCGTGGTCAGGAAGAACGCGACCGCGTTGTGCCCGTACCACCACTGCATGAACGCGTCTTGCACGCCCGCGTAGATCGGGTAGCTGTGCAGGATGCCGGTCGGGATCACGAGGTTGTTGAAGACGTGCAGGATCGTGACGGTGACGATGGTCGCGATGTAGAACCAGAGCGCGACGTACATGTGGCGTTCACGCCGCTTGACCAGGGTCATGAAGAAGTTGACGCCGAAGAACCCGAGCCAGACGACGGCGATCAGCAGGTCGATCGGCCAGACCAGTTCGGCGTACTCCTTGGACTGGGTCACGCCCATCGGCAGCGTGATCGCGGCGCAGAGGATGATCAGCTGCCAGCCCCAGAAGTTGAGGTTGGAAAGCGTGTCGGACCACATCCTCGCCTTGCACAGGCGCTGGGTCGAGTAGTACACGCCGGCAAAAATCGCGTTGCCCGCGAAGGCAAAGATTGCTGCGTTCGTGTGCAGCGGGCGGAGCCGGCCGAACGTGAACCACTCCAGGCCGAAGTTGGTCGGGATCTTCGTGAACGGGATCGTGGGAAACGGCAGCTGGATCGCCAGGATGATGCCGACCAGGAAGGACACCAGGGCCCAGCCGATCATGGCGAAGAGGAACTTGCGCACCACCGCGTCGTCGTACGAGAACGGCTCGAGTTGGGGCTGGCTGGCGGCCGGTTGGCCCGTCGCAACAGATTCCATACGGCTGACTCCTTAACGCAACAAAAAGGGTCGCAATCACCCTCTGAATCGGTTTATTGATGATCATAGTATAAAAAGATAGAAGAGTCTTTTATCTTTTTATACCGTTTTAAACAGATTAAAACGAGACTCTGTCTCAGCAGTGATGGTCTAGGCGCTACCGAGCAAGGACCATTCGCAGCCGCGTAGAGCGGCTTTGAGAGGACTCAGAATGCCCGGCACGCCCGTTGTCTCTTGCGGGGTGTCGAGCCGTGTGGAAAAGATGTTGATGAAACGGCTTGCCTAGAACGGGCTGTGGGTCGCCGCGGGCTCGCGGTCGTATTCCGTCGGCAGCGTGATGGTGAAAGACGCGCCCTTCTTGAGCTTGGACTGGACCGCGATCTCCCCGCCGTGCTCCTGGACGATCTTGCGGGTCACGACCAGGCCCAGGCCCGTGCCGCCGTAGCCCTTGGTCGAGTGGAAGGGCTGGAACAGCTCGCGCTGTGTCGCCCGGCTCATCCCCTCGCCGTTGTCCGTCACGATGATCCGCACGATCGATTCCAGCTCATCGAACCGGCAGGCCAGCGTCACCACCCCCGTGTCCGGCTCGCAGGCTTCGAGCGCGTTCTGCAGCAGGTTCAGCACCGCCTGGTGGATGCCCGACAGCTCGATCGGCACCGGCGGCAGGTCCGGCTCGACGTCCGTGATCAGCGCGACACCCTTCGCATCGAACTGGCTCTGCACCAGCCCGGCAAGGTCCTTGAACATCGGCAGCAGGTGCTCCATCGACAGCTCGGGCTGCCGCTGCTTGCTGAACTGCAGCATGTTCAGCGTCAGCTGGTAGATCTTCTCCTGGTTTCGGCGGACGATGTCCCACCCCTTGACCGTCACGTCCATGGACTTCTTGCGCATACCCAGCTCAACAACATCCGACCCGCCCCGCATACCCTGCAGGATGTTCTTGATCGAGTGCGACAGCGACGCGACCGCGCTGCCGACCGCGGCGAGGCGTTCTTCCTGCATCCGCTGCTCAAGCAGCCTGGCGTTATCCATTGCCAGGCCCGTCTGCACGCCGATCGCGGCGAGCAGGGAGAGCTGGTCCTCGGTGAAGGTGTAGTTGGCGATCTGCGAGTCGACCTGGATCACGCCGTAGGTGTGGTCCTTGTGCTTGATGGGCACGCACATCGCCGAGCGGATGCCGTAGGCCTGGATCGAGTCGCCGGAGGTAAACCGCGTGTCGCTCATCGCGTTGCTCGACAGCACCGCGACGCCCCGCTCCAGCACGTACTGCACGATCGTCCGGCTGATCGTCGCCTTGCGCTTCGGGTCCGGCAGCTTGTCGTCCTCCTCCCGGAAGCGCATCACGACCGGCTCGGGGTTGTCCACCACGCTGTCCGCGATCAAGACAAAGCCGCGGTCGGCGGCGAAGTACTCGAAGACGACGTCCATCATCTTCTCAAGCATCGTCTCCTTGTCCGTCGTCGAGCCGATCAGCGCGACAAGCTGGTAGATGATCTGCAGCTGGAACTCGGCGGCCTGCGAGGGCTCGGGCGAGGACATGATCATCGACTCTTCGTTCGCATCCACCGTGTGCTCGACCGCGACGTCGATCTCGCTGGACGGCGCGAGCTTGAGCCGGTTGGCGAGCGGGTTGGGCGCGTTCTCGCCGTAGATCAGCAGCGAGTTGCCCGTGCGGACCTGGTCGCCGAGCTTGAGCTTGCGGCGTTCGGTGACGCGGACGCCGTTGACGAACGTGCCGTTGGAGGACTCGAGGTCACGGATGTACCACGTGCCGTCGCCCTCGGGCGTCAGCTCGGCGTGGCGTCTTGAGATCGTCTGGTCCGACAGCACGATCGCCTCGGACGACCGCCCGATCAGCTGCGGCTCGTCGTCCGGCAGCGTGATCCGCATGCCTTTGTCCGGGCCCTGGATGACGTTGAGTACGAGCAGTTGGGATTACTCCGATTCGGTTTTAGCCACAGATTTCACAGATGACACAGATTCAAGGCAACAAGGCATTTTGAACCGCAAAGTCGCAGAGGGCGCAAAGGAAGGCAAATGCGATTGAACTTCATCTCTTCTTGCCTTCCTTTGCGCCCTATGCGCCTTTGCGGTTAAATCTATTCTGACAACCGTTCTTTCCAAGCCTTGAGCTGCGCTTCAAAGCCACTGACCCCCGCGTTACCGGCGGACTGGTAGCGTTTGACCACGTTTTCTGGGCCGAGCCAGTCGAAGATGTCTTCGCTGACCGGCTCGCCTGCGTCGTACTCCTTGCAGACGGCGTTGAAATCGGCGACCTCAAGTTTTTTGAGCATGCCAATCCCGCGCTCTTCGCACAGGCCGACCATCCGGCCGACGATCTGGTGCGAGGTGCGGAACGGCACCCCCTTGGTCACGAGGTACTCGGCCAACGACGTCGCGTCGAGGTAGCCCTTGTCCAGCCCGGCCTTGATGCGCGCTTCGTTGAACGTCGTCGTCCGCACGATGCCCGCGGCCATATCCAGGCAGTCGCACACCGCATCATAGGCGGCGAAGAGGTGCCGCTTGTCTTCTTGTAGATCGCGGTTGTAGCCGACGGTGATCCCCTTGCACATGGTGAGCAGCGCGATGAGCGAGCCGTAGACCTGGCCCGTCTTGCCACGGATCAATTCGAGCATGTCCGGGTTCTGCTTCTGGGGCATCATCGATGAGCCGGTCGTGTAGGTGTCGGCCAGCGTGATGAAGCCGAACTCGGTCGTGGCGTAGATGATCCACTGCTCGGCCCAGCGGGAGAGCCACATGGAGGTCATGGTGAGGGCGTAGGCGAAGTCGAGGGCTTTATCACGGGATGCTGTTGAGTAGATGCTATTTGGCGATGGGCCCCAGAACCCATAGTTGTGTTCGATCTCCTTGAGCTCTTCAACGGTTTGATCTCGATCAATCGGGAGTGCTGAACCCGCAATCGCACCAGAACCAAGATGGCAAACCCATTGGTCACCATCGAAAACACCGAGGCGATCAGTGGCAATCGCAAATGCTCGAATCCATGCCAAAATCTCACCGCCAACAACGATCGGCTGAGCACGCTGAAGGTGCGTGTAGCTTGGCATCACGATATGACCAAACTTTTCTGCAAGACTTATGTACGCGGATTGAAGTGAATCGATCTTAGTATGTATCTCACCTTCAGCCTCGTTGATCCAAAGCTGTAAATCCAATGCCACCTGGTCGTTCCGCGACCTTCCAGTGTGCAGCTTCCGCCCGGCGTCGCCCGCCTTCTCGATCAGGGCCGCCTCGACGCACATGTGCACGTCTTCGAGTTCGACCTTCCAGCCGGGCCAGGCGTCGCCCTGCTCGTCGATCTCTTTCTCGATTGCATCCAGCCCGGCGACGATGTCGCCGAGGTCTTCCGCGGTAATCAACCCCACCTTCTTGAGCATCGCGGCGTGGGCCTTGGACCCGCGGATGTCGTGCTTGTATAGCCGTTTGTCGTAGTCCAGCGACGCGACGAACCGCGCGGCCAGCGGGTCTTCCTCGCTGCCCGAGGCCTTGGCGTGTTCCCAGGGTTTGCTTGATGCACTCATAGGGGGACCAGTGTAACGCAGTCGCACGCGCCACCGGCTCGGGGCGAGGGCTCCAACACGGCGAAAAACCCCACCCCGCGGTCATCGCGGAGGGTCGTCGCCACCCGCGGGATCGGTGTGATGGACGGGGCAAACGCCTGATCCAGGGCGGCAGCCTGCCATCGGATGAGACTAAAACCATTCCAAACGACAGGGCGGCCCCGGAAGCGCCGCCTGAGGATTGAACGCTGCCGGCCGTCAAAAAGATCGGAAATCTAACAAATGGGACGGGTTGGGTAGGGTTTCTCTCGCATGAGAGACAAAACTAGGTAGGCTTATCACGTATCACAAGGCGGGAACGACTGTTACGTGCCGCCGACAACTTCCGGAGCCGCCATGCTGGCCAAGACACTCAAACGAATCATCGACAAACAGTTCACCTCCGCCAAGGAGATCAGCGAGTTGACCGGCGTGAGCCAGTCGACGGTGTACCGCTGGATCGCGGGTCAGTCCCAGCCGGACTTCGACTCGGTCCGCCTGCTGGTCCGCCTGCTGCCGGATATGCGCGCCCAGAAGGAACTGATCCTGACGTTCGCGGCCGGGACCGACTGGCACGTCACGCGGATGGAGCTCGAGCTGGACGTCAACGCGGACGGCAAGATCGACGCGGAGGACGCGCTCGACGCGAGCTGCAACGCGCTCAAGTCCTCTTCCGACACGCTCATCTCGATCCGCGAGGCGAGCAAGGGCAAGATCCTGACCAGCGACGAGACGCTCGAGCTGATCGCGGCGCTGAACCACACGGTCCGCCACTGCACGATCACGCAGCGGATCCTGGTGGATATGGCCGAGCAGCGCAAGAAGCGGAAGCTGAAGCTGGTGAAGTGAGTTCAAGGCATCTTGAAACCACAGATGCACACGGATGGACACAGATTCAATCTAATGAATCACCTGTGTGAATCCGTGGTATCTGTGGTTTCAAACCGAATCAGTGTTACTGATCGTCAGCTCGATCGGCTTGGCGGCTTCTTCGGCACCCTCGATGTGCAGCTTGTTGGCACGCTGGGTGGACCAGTCCTTGACATCCAAATCGGGGGCAGACTCGCCGGCGTGGGTCTTGACGAGGTTGTACCCGTTGTCGCGTTGGGCGGGGGTGAAGCCCGCGTCACGGATCAGCCGGCAGAGCACCGCTTCGTTGAGGCAGTAGGTCGTGCCGGCGGCGGAGACGACGTTCTCTTCCATCATCACCGAGCCCATGTCGTTGGCGCCGTAGAAGAGCGCGAGCTCGCCGATATGCGGGCCCATCGTGACCCAGCTGCTGCCGATGGAGTGGATGTTGTCCATGAAGAGGCGGGCGATCGCCTGCATCCGCAGGTACTCGGTCGCGCCGGCGAGGCGGACGACCTTGCCCGCGCGGGGCACGGCGTCGCCACACGCCTTCTTGTCCAGCGGGTCGACCTTTCCGTCAAGCACGGCCTTGGCAAGCACATCACCCGGGAACGGTTCGGCCTTGCCATCGCTTCCAGGGGCGCGTTCATAATCAGGCAGGTGGCCCAGCGGGGTGTTCTCGCGCTGGAACGGCCAGGCGATGAACGCCATGTACCTGCCCGGCCAACCGTTGTGGATTGCGTCGTCCTGCCGGTCGCGGATGCGGGCCATGTGGTCGAAGCGGTCGGCGACGCCCTCGATGTGGCCGAACATCATCGTGCCGGACGTCTTCATGCCGAGCTTGTGGGCGGCGGCCATCACATCGAGCCATTGGTCGGCGGTCGCCTTGCCGATGCCGATGCGTCGGCGGACGTGCTCCGCGAAGACCTCCCCCCCGCCGCCGGGCAGCGAATCGAGCCCGGCGTCCATCAGCAGCTTCATGATCGCCTCGAGCTTGGCCAGCCAGACCTCACGCGGGAGTTCGTGCGACTTCTTCGGGTCGGTCCTCGGGAAGCCATCGAGGTCGTACACCGCGACGAACTCCACGAACTCCGGCGGGCTGAACCCGTGGATATGGATGTGCGGGAACTCGGCCTTGAGCCCCTTGAGCAGGTCGATGTAGAAATCGACGCCGAGGCTCGGGTGCATCCCGCCCTGGAGCAGCACCTGCGTCCCGTTGATAGCAGACAGCTCGCGGACTTTGTCGTGCAGCTGCTTCTTGGAGAGGACGTAGGCGTCGTCGTCGCCCTCCTTGCGGAAAAACGCGCAGAAGGTACAGCTCGCCGAGCAGACGTTGGTGTAGTTGATGTTCCGGTCGATGACGTAGGTGCGGGTCGCGCCGTCCTCGGCCTTGCCGTGGATCCGGTCGGCCGTCGCGCTGGACCACCGGCCCAGGGCGTGCAGCGACGCCTCGTCGTACAAACGGATTGCGTCCTGAACAGAAAGACGGTGTTCGCCGGCGATGACGCCGGGAATATCGAGGTCTTGTTCAAGCTTCGCGTCAAGGCCTTTCATCACCTACATCATAGGTCGCAAAGTTGGGACCGTCCCCGCCGAGATGATGTCAGGCGGGGCTTGGAAATCGGGACATGAGCCGTTATGCTAATAGCTGCAGAAGGACACTTTCACCAACATCTATTCGGGACCGGGAACCACATCATGTCATTCGAACCGAGACACCAATCTTGTCTATTGTCTTATGCTTTGCCTGCCTGCTTGAAACTCCTTGCCATCGGCTTGCTTGCAACACCGAGCGCAACAATTGCAGAGCCAAGCGACGCGCGGCCCTTGGCTCAAATCGCGGCACAGGATGGTGCGGAGCTAACGCCCGAAGAGCGGCGGCGGCAGATCGCTGAAGAGCGGCGCAAGGAACGCGAAGCAAAAGAAGCCAAAGACCGTGAAGAAGCACTCGCGGTCTACGAGAAGTACGAAGCCGCTTATCTCAACGGCGATATGGAGTCGGTCCAAGAGCTGTACCGCGAGATGCGTTCGAAGCAGCGCTTCCTCGATCGCGATAAGCAGTCTGCGATCCGGCACATGTATCAGAAGGCGCCCGAGTACCGCCCCCGCTGGTGGAAGGGCACGAAAAAGCAGGAGAAGAACAGCTTCAAGGCCGAGATCTGGGGCCGGGACTTCTTCGCCAACTACGTCCCCACGCGAGAGCTTGGGCTGCAGGCGGTCTTCCCGCAGGAGGAGTTCAACCAGAAGACGGGGCAGTTCGAAGTCGTCGACCTGATCATCCTGGTGACCTGGAAGCCGCTGATGGTCGACAGCACCGAGGCCGCCGGGGGCAAGCTCGCGGAGATCCACGGCTACACGCTCGGGGATATCGCGGAGGTGATCGTCTGGCACGAGCTGGGACACAACTACCTGACCGAGACGATCTCGACCCGCAACAACGTCGAGCTCTACGACCGCTACGGCGACCTCTACTCGACCATGCACGAGTACTTCGCCGACATGGCCGCGATCTATCACGGCAAGCCCCAGGCCCGGAAGATGGCCCTGCAGTTCCGGCTCGAGGAGTTGGACATCTACGCGAAAGACCTGCCGCACAACCGCGGGGCGCACGGCATCGGCTCAATCGTCATCACCGATATGCTGATGAACCCGGACAAGTGGCCCAGCGTCAAGTTCCCACCCGCTGTACCGAAACAACAGGTCGAACTCAACACGATCATCTATATCTACGAGAACCTGCCCGCGCGCCTGACCGCCCTGGAAGACATCCGCTTGCAGGAGCTGGCCGAAGAGTTCGTTATGAAAAAGGGTGAGCGGACCTTCAAGGACAAAGGCAAGATCCCGCTGCAGAACCGCCTCGAATTCGCCCTCATGTACAGCGAAGACAGAGAGAACGAGGTCAAGCGCAACAAGTGGGTAACGACCAAGCTCGAGGGGCTGATCTCCGAGGGCCGGGCCGACAAACTCGCGGCAGGCGAGACCTACGACCCGCCTAAGCGCGACAAGAACCGCCGACCCGACTTCCCCGATTTCAAGGTCGTCAACGGCCAACTCGTCGAGGAAGAAAGCGGCGAACTCCGCATCGAGGTCCCCTGGGACTTCTAAGAACGTGTACGAGGAGGCGTCAATAGCCGGCGGCCTATGGACGCTGGGCACGAGAACAGGCGGGTTGTCGCGACCTACAAACTGCGTCCGCGTCCGGGGCCCGTAGGCCCCCGGCTGTGAAGCGTCCTCCTCGTACACGTTCTAAGCCAAAACAAACCTCCATTCAAAAACAACCCGCGTTGAGTAACGCGGGTTGTTTGTTGGTTGCCTTCATTGCCTTTGGGGTGTCGGGGCGAAGCCCTGACCGCCCGCCGCGCAGGCGCACGGTAAGAAAGAAATCGTCTTATCGATCACTTCTAGACTTCTTCGATCTGCTTCGCCTTGTCGTTCACCAGCGAATCGACCTCGGCCTCGTTCTTCTTCGTCAGGCCCTGCACGTCGTCCTTCGCGCCCTTGATATCGTCCTCGCTCAGGCCGAGCGACTTGTCGTTCTTGAGCTGGTCGATGTGCTTGTTCGCGTCCCGGCGGGCGTTGCGGATCGTGACCTTCGCCTGCTCGCCCATCTGCTTGCACGACGCGATCAGCTCCTTGCGGCGGTCGCCCGACAGCGGCGGGATCGAGATGCGGACCTGCTTGCCGTCCGCCTGCGGGTTCAGGCCGAGCCCGGCCTTCTCGATGCCCTTGATGATGTCCTGCACCGTCCCGGGGTCGAACGGCTTGACCAGCAGCTGCGTCGGCTCGGGCGCCTGGACCATGCCCAGCGACCGCAGCTCCGACTCGGTGCCGTACGCCTCGACCTTGACGAACTCGATGAGCGCCGGCGTCGCCCGCCCGGTGCGGACGCCCTTGAGCTCGCTCTTGAGGTAGTCCACGGCCTTGTGCATGTCGGCCTTCGCGTCTTTTTCAATGCTGTTCAGGTCCATCCGGCTCTCGCTTTCTTTAAGTGGCCCAACATGATACTGCGCTAGTCGAGGGTTGTTTAATCTCACGCTAAGGCACGAAAGCACAAAGCAAAGGCATTATGGAACCGCGGATGAACGCGGATGGACGCAGATATTCAACCTTGATCGGCAACCATGATCTTGACCCCTTCTATCTGGATCGATTGGAGCTGATTAATATCTGGATCGGTGTCCTTTGCAATGCATAGGCCAACGGACCTGCCGCCTTTAACTCTGGACCCTGTTTCGACAGCAAGAATAATACGTCCAGGCAGAATTGTCTCTGGATCTGTTGCCAGAATCTGATCGCCAACATTCAGTCGGCCTTCGATCACATCACCAACAATGATGAAGTAGCGGCCCCGGACCACAACACTGTCCTCGGCTTCAAAAACCGCATCCCATCTGCGTTCATCCGCGTTCATCTGCGGTTCCAAAATGCCTTGTTGCCTTGTACCCCGCGCCTCCGCGCGAGATTCAACAACCCCGGCCTACCCGTTCCGATACCCCACCAGCGTCCCGTGCTGCTTGCCGGCGACGACCTCGGCGATGTGCCCCGGGGTCTTCATGTTGAACACGATGATCGGGATGCCGCGCTCCTGGCACATCGCAAAAGCGGTCAGGTCCATCACCTTGAGCTGCTTGGTGATCGCCGCGGCGAAGCTGATCGTGTCGAAGCGCTTGGCGTCGTCGTGCTTGTTCGGGTCCTTGTCGTAGACGCCGTCGACCTTCGTCGCCTTGAGGACCGCGTCCGCGCCGATCTCGCTGGCGCGGAGGGCCGCGGCGCTGTCGGTCGTGAAGAACGGGTTGCCCGTCCCGCCGACAAAGATGACGACACGGCCTTTTTCCAGGTGCCTCAGCGCCCGGCCGCGGATGTAGTTCTCCGCGACCGACGAGATCGCCAGCGCGCTCATCACGCGGGCGGGCTGGCCCAGCGCCTCGAGCGCTTCTTTAAGCGCAAGCCCGTTGATCGCCGTGCCCAGCATCCCCATGTAGTCGGCCGACGCCTGGTTGAAGTCGCTGGCCTTGGCGAGCGCGGCGCCGCGGATGATGTTGCCCCCGCCGACGACGACGGCGAGCTCCGTGCCCTGCTGGGCGGCGGCGTGGATCTCCTTGGCGATCAGCGTCAGTTCGTCGGGATCGATGCCCAGCTGGCCGGGCGGGCAGAACGCCTCGCCGGAGATCTTCAGCAGGACGCGCTTGTAGTACGGGGGCTGATCGGGCATGGGCACTCCTTGTTGCGGCGGATTCTACTTCAAGTCCTCGCGCAAAGCCCACCCCGCGGCGGGTTGGGCTTCAGAGCATTGAAAAACTGATCATCGGTATACTGCCCGCTCTGCTTAAAACAAACACAATCGAGGCCTGCATCATGTCCGAATCGTCAAGCATCGAATCGACCCTGTCCGAGGACCGCCGATTCCCGCCGCCGGCCGACTTCGCGGCGCAGGCGCACCTCAGATCCACCGGCGAGTACGAGGCGCTGCACCAACGCTCGATCCAGGACCCCGATGCGTTCTGGGCCGAGGAAGCGAGCAACCAGTACTGGTTCAAGCCCTGGGACAAGGTGCTTCAATGGAACGCGCCGGACGCGAAGTGGTTCGTCGGCGGCAAGGCCAACCTCTGCTACAACTGCGTCGACCGCCAGGTCTCCGAGGGCCACGGCGACGAAACCGCCATCATCTGGGAAGCCGAGGCCATGGACGACCAAGGCGAGCCGGTCGTCACCCGGCTCACCTACAGCGACCTCCTGCGCGAGACCGCCAGGTTCGGCAACGCGCTCAAGGCCAAGGGCGTCCAGCAGGGCGACGTCGTCACCATCTACATGGGCATGGTCCCCGAACTCGCCATCGCGGTGCTCGCCTGCGCCCGCATCGGCGCGGTGCACTCGGTGATCTTCGGTGGGTTCTCCTCCCAGGCCATTAAAGACCGCGTCGAAGACGGCCAATCCAAGATCATCGTCACCTGCGACGGCTCGTACCGCCGGGGCAGCGTCGTCCCGCTCAAGGACAACGTCGACGAGGCCTGCAAGCAGACCGACCTCGTCGAGACGGTCATCGTCTACCAGCGGTGCAACAACGACATCGCGTGGACCGAGGGGCGCGACACCTGGTGGCGCGACGCGGTCGGCGGCGCGGCCGATGACTGCCCCTGCGAAGAGCTGGACAGCGAAGACCTCGCCTTCATCCTGTACACGTCCGGCTCGACCGGCAAGCCCAAGGGCATCATGCACACCGTCGGCGGGTACATGGTCTGGGCCGCCATGACCGCGCGGCTGACGTTTGACCTCAAAGCGGATGATGAAAGTGAGGTCTACTGGTGCACCGCCGACATCGGCTGGATCACCGGGCACACCTACATCCTCTACGGCATCCTGCCCAACAGAGTCCCCACCATCATGTACGAGGGCGCCCCCAACTTCCCGGCGCCCGACCGCTTCTGGGACATGGTCGCCCGACACAAGGTCACGAAGTTCTACACCGCCCCCACCGCGATCCGCGCGTTCATGAAATGGGGCGATGAGCACCCCGAGAAGCACGACCTATCGTCGCTCAAAGTCCTCGGCACCGTCGGCGAACCCATCAACCCCGAGGCGTGGATGTGGTACCACGAGAAGATCGGCAGTGGTAACTGCCCCATTGTCGATACCTGGTGGCAGACCGAGACCGGCGGACACATGCTCACCCCCCTGCCCGGCGTGACGACGACAACGCCCGGCTCGTGCTGCAAGCCGATGATCGGCGTCGATGCCGCGGTCGTGAATAGCGATGGCGAAGAAGTCGGCACCAACGAAGGCGGCATCCTCGTCATCCGAAAGCCCTGGCCCGGCATGCTCCGCGGGATCTACGGCGACCGCGACCGCTACGTCGATACCTACTGGTCCAAGTTCCCGATCGAGAAGGGCTACTACGTCCCCGCCGACGGCGCCCGCGTCGACGCGAACGGCACCTTCTGGATCATGGGCCGGATCGACGATGTCATCGTCGTCGCCGGCCACAACATCGGCACGATGGAGGTCGAGTCGACGCTGGTCGCCGAGGGCTGCATCGCCGAGGCCGCGGTGGTCGGCTACCCGCACGACGTGAAGGGCAACGGCATCGCCGCGTTCTGCATCCCCAAGGGCGACACCCCCGAGCCCGGCAGCGACGAAGCCCTGGCGATGCGCAAACAGCTCACCGACTTCTGCGCCAAAGAGATGGGCGCGATCTGCAAGCCCGACCAGATCCGGTTTACGGATGCGCTGCCGAAGACCCGCTCCGGCAAGATCATGCGGCGGCTCTTACGCGACATCGCCGCCGGCAACGAGATCACGCAGGATGTGACGACGCTGGAAGACAAGTCGATTGTGGAGAAGCTGCAAGCGAGTGAGTGAAACGGGGTAGTGGGCAATGGCACAAATCTGGAAAGAAGAACGCGAAGGCCATTGGTCTGAACACTTTGATTTCCATGGTTATCTAGGTCTGCCGCCGGTAGATATTTCCCCAGACCCAAAGCTTGTGCCGGTATACACCTATTTCGTTCGTGTCTGTGGATTTACATTCCGCTTTGGGAGTGTTGCTCAAATTGTATCAGTACTTGAGTATTACCAACAGAAGGTCGTTCCAAGTACACGCAGAGATACGACAGATCGTGCATTCGAACGTGATATAAGTCAGCGTTGGTATGAACGACTACCTGGCCAATTGCGAAATGAGTCCAACCGACACAAGGTAGTCAAAGCTTTGACGTTGGCATTGGAAGAGTTTGCCGAATACCA
>JBCDKD010000016.1:0-74315 GCA_039024275.1 Planctomycetota bacterium
GGACCCATCGACGCAGTTGTAAAAACCGTTGGCGTTCCATCCGTGGTCTCCTTGAAAAAGGGGTGCAAGACCATGATGGACGCCAACTGCGTCCAGCGCAAGGGGTTAGCTATCAATCGCGCATAATGTTGTAACACGCGGCGGCTAGGCTGGCGCTACTGCTTCTCGCTCGCCTCGCGCATCCCCTGGATCACGCCCAGCCCGATCGGCGGCAGCACGAACGACAACGCGATGACCACCAGGAAGACGGGCGGCGCCCAGCTACCCACCGTGCTGCTGAGCCAGCGATCGAAGTCTTCCTTGAGCCCACCGAAGTAGAGCACCGCGAAGAAGACGATGACAATCCCCGCCCAGATTTTCATGCCCGTACCCATAAGCCTATTCCGGTCGATTTTGTGATTATTTAAAGCTTAAACAAGGCGCATGTATGGGGCAAGACCGTGCAAACGCTAGCGAATGACATGCGCCCAATCAAAAACCCGCTTTGGCAAGCGGGCTTCTGTACTAATCGTTGAAAGCACCCTTGGAAAGATGCGGTTTCGTTGCGTTTACTCGCCGCCTTGCTTGGCGAGGATTTCTTTGGCGATGTTGCCCGGCACCTCGCGGTAGGCCAGCGGCTCCATCGCGTAGGACGCCCGGCCCTGGCTCATGCCGCGGAGGCTGTTCGAGTAGCCGAACATCTCCGACAGCGGGGCCTCGGCAGTAATCACGCGGGTGTTGCCACGCTCCTCGTCACCCACGACCAGGGCACGCCGGCGGTTGAGGTCGCCGGTCACGTTGCCGAAGAACTCGTCGGGTGTGGTCACAACGACCTTCATGATCGGCTCCTGCAGGCACAGGCCCGCCTGGCGCGTCGCGTTCTTGAACGCGATCGAGCCGGCCATCTCGAAGGCGATCTGGCTCGAGTCGACGTCGTGGTACTTGCCGTCGATGAGCTTGACCTTCGCGCCAAGCAGCGGGTAGCCCGCGAGGACACCGGTCTTCGCGGTCGCCCGGGCGCCGGCCCCGACGGAGGGGATGAACTCGCGTGGGATCGCGCCACCGACGATCGCGTCCTCGAACGCGATACCGTCGTCGTACTTGAGTTCTTGTTCGATCGCCTCTTCCTCGGTGATCGGAGAGACCTCGATGGTGCAGTCGCCGAACTGGCCGCGGCCGCCGGACTGCTTCTTGTGCACGCCCTGGGCGACCGCCGTGCCGGTGATCGCTTCCTTGTAGGCGACGCGCGGTTGGCCGACGTTGACGCCGATCTTCATGTCCCGCGTCAGCTTGGTCGTGATGATCTCGAGGTGCAACTCACCCATGCCCGCGATGATGGTCTCGCCGGTCTCCTCGTCGTAGTGCGTCTGGAAGGACGGGTCCTCGCGGCGGATGGTGCCCAGCGCGTTGGCCAGCTTCTCCTTGTCCGCGCCCGAAGCGGGCTCGATCGACATCGAGATCACCGGCTCGGGGAAGTCCATCCGGTCCAGCACGATCGGGTCGTCGGCCGAGCACAGGGTTTCTCCCGTGTAGCTGTTCTTCAGGCCGACCACCGTCACGATCTCACCGGCCAACGCGTAGTCGCGGGCGATCCGCTCGTTGGCGTGCATCTCGAAGATCCGGCTGACGATCTCGCGCTTGCCGTTGTTCGAGTTGAGCACACGCGTGCCCTTCTCGAGCTTGCCCGAGTAGATGCGGACGTAGGTGAGGTCACCGTGCGTGTCGTTGACGACCTTGAAGACCAGCAGCGACAGCGGGGCGTTCTCGTCGTGAGGCCGCGTGAGCCGCTTGTCCGCATCGTCGGGGTCGGTGCCTTCGGTGTCGGGGACCTCGGTCGGGTTGGGCAGGTAGTCAACGATGCCGTCAAGCAGCTTCTGTACGCCGATGTTCTGCAGGGCCGATCCGCAGAAGGTCGGGTGGATCGTGCGGGCCAGCGTGCCGATACGCAGCGCGGCCTTGATCTCGTCGTTGGTCAGCGTGCCTTCTTCCAGGAACTTTTCGGTCAGGTCGTCGTCGCACTCTGCGGCGCGCTCGATCATCACCTCACGCAATTCTTCGGCCTTGGCCTGGTATTCGTCGGGGATGTCTTTCTCGATGACGGTGACGCCCTTGTCTTCCTTAGAGAAGTAGTAGGCCTTCATCTCGATCAGATCGATGACGCCCTCGAACGTATCCGCCTTGCCGATGGGGTACTGGACCATGACGGCCGGTGCGGCGAGGCGCTCGTCGAGCGTGCCGAACGCGTAGTCGAAGTCTGCACCCATCTTGTCCATCTTGTTGATGAAGCAGATGCGCGGGACTTTGTAACGCTGGGCCTGGCGCCAGACGGTTTCGGACTGGGCCTCGACGCCTTCCTTGCCGTCGAAGACGACGACCGCGCCGTCGAGGACGCGCATGGAGCGTTCGACCTCCATGGTGAAGTCGACGTGGCCGGGCGTATCGATGAGGTTACAGGTGTACTCGACGCCGTCGCGGGTCCAGGGGCAGGTGGTGGCGGCGGAGGTGATGGTGATACCGCGCTCCTGCTCGTCCTGCATGTGGTCCATGGTGGCGGTGCCCTCGTGGACCTCGCCGACCTTGTAGGACTTGCCGGTGTAGAACAGCACGCGTTCGGTGGTGGTGGTCTTGCCCGCGTCGATGTGGGCGCAAATGCCGAAGTTGCGGGTCTTCTCGAGTCGGGACAGTTTGGCGGGGGCGGCGGTGGACATCGTCTTAGCCTGGTTAGGGGGTGGTTGGATTGCGGTGCGGTCCGTCTGCACCGTCTATCGGCCCGTGGTATTTACCGTCTGGCGGGCTTGGTGTGCCGAGGGTTCTCGGCCGATCTACTCAGCGTTTATCGCGTTTTTTACCCCTCTCAGGCCCGTTTTTGTGGGCAGGCCGACACATACCGCGCAGGCCTCAAACGAGGGAGAATCGCATATGTTAGCGGGATGAACCCCGTGGTCAAGGGTGAGGGTTGGGTGAAGGGGGTTGGGCCTGGGCAACAGCACCGCATGCCAATGCGGTGCCCAAACCATCTCAAGCCTAGGACCAAGCAACAAATCGCCCGCCTTCCGATGCATGCTTTGGCAAATAGTTTTCTGCGAGATGATCAAAATGCTTTTGCTCATCGATCCGCTCGATATGCCATCCATGTGAGAACCACCTCAGCCCGGTCTGGCCAACTTCAGCTGATAGCTTTGAGCCCACAACTCGCTTGAGCCTTGTCGCAATGGACCGGGATTGATCAGCAGCCTCTGTAGCTACCTTCAACTCGTCGGTTTCAATCCAACCAACGAGCAGGTGCCAATGTGTCGGTGTACAACTGGCAGCATATGGAGTGACTTCAAGATTCAAGCAGACCTCATGAAGCGACTTAAGCACCGATACGATCTGAGGCTCTGTCAGTTCTACACGCGGGCCAGTTGCTGACTGTTGACGATATTCAGCCAGCCTCGCATTGGGGCGTTGGACACCCGGCTTGCCGCGTTGGATATAGCCCCACGGGTTGTCTTCCCGCCAAGACCGGTAGGTATGGACGGTAATGAAATAAACAGGCATGACAACCTCCGGAATGTTCTAGCTCCGCATGTGAATGCGGAGCCCGAGTGATGTGTGCCAGATCATTCGGGCACCGCATTCACATGCAGTGCTATTGCTGCTCTCGAAGCGGACCGTCGTACCAATCCTGTTTGAGCAGCCAGTTGGCGTAATCGTAGAAGATTTTTGTCAATCCTACTTTTCGACGATACTCAAAGAATTCGCTGAGTGTTGCACCCAGCAGTTTGATCGCTTTCTGGTGATCTTCTTCGCTGTTTATTGGCCAGATTGATTTAACACTCAATTCTGGGATGCTGGCATCCCAGCGGATATTGTTAAAGCCATCAAGCTTCACGACAAGCCATTGATGCAGACCAATCAACTCACCTTGATCCATTCCTAAAATGAAAGCGGTCACAGCGTGATAGTTTTCATGCTGGACATACATGCCTGATCGCTTGAGTAAAAGAGCGACAGTTTCTTCAAACTCGCGGGCATGGACTAGTTCAGTCGTATACGGACCCATAGATCAACTCCGCCCGAACTGCCGTTCCAAATCCTTTAACGTCAACCGCAGCGTCGTCGGCCTCCCGTGCGGGCAGTTGCTCGAACGTTCAATCTGGTCGCGCTTGACTAAGAGTGCGGCGAGTTCTTCTTCGCTCATCTTGTCGCCGGCCTTGATCGCGGCCTTGCAGCTCATCATGTCGAGTGCCTCGTGCAGCGCTGCTTCTTCAGGGAGTTGTTGATCGCTGCCGCCGCCGAGGTCTAGCTTGTCGAATGCGCCCGCTTCTGCCTTGTCCAACAACTCGTCCATGAACGGCCCGACTTTCACGTTCCGCGAGAACAATAAGGATGGGAACGCATGCACCGCGACCTGGCCCGGGCCGATCGGGTCGGCTTCGATCCCCAATCGATCCAACAGCGGCTGCAACTCCTCCAGCTTGGCCTGCCGGGCGTCGTCTGCCAAGACGACCTCGGGCATCAGCAAGCGCTGGCTTTCAAGTGGAGCTTTCTCTTCAAGGATGCGCTTGCGGAACTCCTCGAACATGATCCGTTCGTGCAGCGCGTGCTGGTCGATGATCACCAGCCCATGCTCGTCTTGCGTCACGACGTAGCTGTCGTGAACCTGCAAGATATGTGCGATGTTGGATGTGTGATGTTCGATGTGTTCTGCTTCGGCAGCCGCTTGCCGGCTTAGCAATGCCTGCTCAAACACCTCGTCTTCTTGTTCAGCGACTTCTTCCGCCAGATCCTGCCTGAGCTGCTCCTTGACTTCCTGATAGACAAACCCCTTCTGTTTCGGGTCCATTGCTTTGAAGTAGTCGACGAACTCGTCGGTCGATCGGATCGGCTTTGCCGCTGTAGCCACCGGCTCGGCTGAGCCGATCGCAGGGATCGATGGCCGGAACGTTGCGGCGGGGGTGAGGTCGGCACCGAGCAGTCTTTGCCGCAAGGCGGTCAGCACCAACCCGTGCACGTGCGACGGGTGCCGGAACCGCACCTCGGCCTTCTGCGGGTGCACATTCACATCGACCGCGCTCGGGTCGAGGTCGATAAACAGCACGACCATCGGGAACTTGTCCGGCGGGATCAGGCCGCGGTACGCTTCTTTAACCGCGTGCATGAGATTGCGGTCTTTGATGGGGCGGCCGTTGATGCAGACGTGCTGGAACTTGCTCGTCGCGCGCGATAGCGAAGGCAGGCCCGCCAGCCCCCAGGCGTGGGCGCTGCCGTGCGTCGGGTCGTCGTGATGGTCGAACTCGAGCAAGCCTTCTTCGAGTTCCTTCCCGAGTAAATCAATGCACCGCTCCCGGCGCGATTGATTCCGGGGGAGGTCGCGGGCCGTCCGGCCGTTGTGTGTGAGGGTGAACCCGCAGTCGGGGTTCACCATCGCGATGCGGGCGAGCGTGTCGTTGATATGCCCGAACTCGCTGGCGGGGCTGCGCATGAACTTGCGGCGGGCAGGTGTATTAAAAAACAGGTCACGCACTTCGATCACCGTGCCCGGCTTACTGCTGGCAGGCGTTGGGCCGGTGACCTGATCGCCCTCGACTTCGAGCACCGATGCGGCCTCGGCGATACCGGCTACGGTCGTCGGCCGGGACGTGACACGCAGCCGCGAAATCGACGCGATCGACGCGAGCGCCTCGCCGCGGAACCCCAGCGTACCGATGGCTTCGAGCTCATCGGCCGCGGTGATCTTGCTCGTTGCGTGCGGCGACACCGCCAGCGTTAGTTCGTCGGCCGGGATGCCGACGCCGTCGTCGCTGATGCGGATAAGTTGGGCCCCGCCCTCCTCGATCGCGAGGTTGATGTGGGTGGCCCCCGCGTCTAGGGCGTTCTCGACGAGTTCCTTCACCACGCTGGCCGGCCGCTCGATCACCTCGCCCGCGGCGATCTGGTTGATGACAAGCGTGGGCAGCGTTTTGATCGGCATCACGTGATTCTAGCGTCTAGCGTGTAGGGCCTAGCGTCTAGCGTCGGAATCGAATGGTTTGACGCTAGGCCCTAAACGCTAGACGCTACACGCTTCATGGCCCAGACCCTCTCCGAGATCAAGCAACTCCTCGCCGACCACGGCCTTCGGCCGAAGAAGAAGTTCGGCCAGAACTTCCTGCATGATGGCAACCACATGGCCAGGATCATGGAGGCCGCGCAGCTGAGGCCCGGCGATGTCGTGCTTGAAGTCGGGCCCGGCACCGGGGCGCTGACCGAGCGGCTCGTCGAAGCAGGGGCCAGCGTCGTCGCCGTCGAGATCGACCGCGATATGCAGCCGATCCTTGAAGCACGCCTAGGCGACAAGATCACGCTGCACATAGGTGATGCCCTTGATGGCAAGCATGCGATTAATCGTGAGGTCCTCAGATTGCTCAACACCCCTCTCCCAATGGGAGAGAGGCAGGGGGTGAGGGGCGAGGCGAAGCCGCGTGATTCGGCAGATCAATCAACGCAAAACGATCGGTCTTCGCCCGACCCCTCACCCCAGCCCTCTCCCGCGGGGAGAGGGGGCCAATCCTCAAGCCACAAGACACATGCCTCAGGCCCCACTTTCAAGCTCATCGCCAACCTGCCTTACAACATCGCTTCGCCGCTCTTGGGGAACCTCGCAATCGATCACATAAATATGACCGCGGCGGTCGTCATGATCCAGAAGGAGGTCGCCGACCGCCTCCTCGCCGGGCCGGGGACCAAGGCGTACGGGCCGCTGGGTGTGCTGATCCAGGCCCTGTTCGCCGTGGAGCGGGTCGGTGTGCTTAGGCCGGGTTGCTTTTATCCGCCGCCATCGATCGATTCGGCCGTCGTCGCGATGCACCGACGCAACGAGCCGCTCTGCGAGGATGCCAGAGCCCTCGGCGCATTGCTGCACACGCTGTTCAGCAAGAGGCGTAAACAGCTCGGCTCGATCCTTGGGCGTGGTGCGTTGCTGCCCGAGTTCGTCGAGCCGACGATGCGGCCGGAGCAGTTAACCGTCGAGCAGCTGTGTGTGCTGGCGCAACAGGCTTAGCGCCCGCCCGAAAGGCCTGGGCTTTTTCATATCGAAGCATTAACCCCGCCCTTTCGGGCGAACGCTAAACGCGGGCGCTTACTAATTGCAATTGCGGTTCGGCGTGCGTACAGTTGATTTATGAATACACCTTGTGGTACGAAGAACCTCGTCGCGATCCCCGTCTACAACGAGCAGAAGTACGTCGCGAAGGTGATCGAGCGTGTCGCCGAGCACGCCAGGTGCATCCTCGCTATCGACGATGGCTCGACCGACTACACGCCGATGCTGCTCGCGATGCAGCCCGTTGATGTGATCCGCAATCGAGAGAATCGCGGCTACGGCACCGCGCTCCGCATGGCCTTCCGCTGGGCACAGATGTACCACTACGAGTGGGTCATCACCATGGACTGCGACGACCAGCACGAGCCCGAGTCGCTGCCCGACTTTTTCGACGCGATCAAGGCCGACGATGCGGACATCATCAACGGCAGCCGGTACCTCAGCCCCGAGCTCAGCGAGAGCCTGCCCCCGCCCGAGCGTCAGAAGATCAATCAGACGATTACCGGCTGGGTCCGCCAGGGCCTGGGCTACCACATCACCGACGCGTTCTGCGGCTTCCGCGCCTACCGCGTCAGCGCACTCGACAAACTCGACCTCGATGAAGACGGCTACGCGATCCCGCTACAGCAGTGGGTCCAGTTCGCCGCCAACGGCCTGAGCGTCAAGGAAGTCCCGATCAAGCTGATCTACAACGACCCGAACCGCACGTTCGGCGGTGTCCTCGACAACGCAGAAGAACGCCTGGCCCACTACCGCGAAGTCTTCGAGAACGAGCTGGCCAAGCACCCGGAGTTCGGCGAGGGCGTCATCGCCCGGATGATGCAGGACGCCGCGGGAAGCGCATCGTAGCCGCCGCGCAACACGCAGGGGTCGAGTGACACAGCGGTTCGACCCCCGCGTATTACGCGGCGGCTACCGGTACACTCGTCGACCATGGCCGAGCCACCGCCAACCCGCCTGCACACCGACCCGCCGACAGACCAGTGGCGGGTCACCCCACGCAACGGGCGGACCAAGCCCGTAATCGCGACAGGGCACCAGCCTACACTCTGGCACCCTGGCATACTCGCTAAGGACCTTGCGCTTGATGCGCTGGCATTGCAGACCGTCTGCTCGTCGATCCACTTGGTGGTCGATCACAATCCCATTGGGCCGCATGTAGTTGATTGCCCGGTTCAATCGGGAGACGCGATTTCGAGTCGGCAGCTAGTCTTCGATTCCGGCGTAGATACAGATCGATTGCCCCCAAATCGTTTACCACCTATCCCAGCATCTAAGGTGGAACGCGTTATTGACTCCGTGTATGCAGAATGTGGCCGCCCGGTTCAAGACGGCCTTTCTCGTATCGTCCAAGCATATGCAAAGACGGGTGGCAAGCCGAATCGAGCGGAGCAGACGGCTTGTGTGCTTGGCCGACTCAAATCACCGAATCTCAATCAACATCAGGGAACATGGTCAACTAGCAACCTCGTTTCTCAGGACTTTATCGATCGTGTCCTTGCCGATCCGATCGGTTGTGTGCGGTCCTACAACCGCGCAACGCTCGCGTATCCCGAAGCGGGGATACGAGTGCTGTATATTGGCCGGGACGTTGTCGAAATCCCGTTTTGGGCACAGGACAAGAGCAACTGCACGCCGGTCTATGTCGATCTGGGTGATAGCGGTCGGCCGCAGCTTTTTACAACAGCACATAACCAGCACCTTGATCTGGCGGAACCCAAAGCACACCGCTACCTCCGCCCGCGCGCCATAACACTCTCCGCCATCATGCGGTCTGAGCGCTGCGACCTCTTCATCCACGGCATCGGCGGGGGCGTCTACGACCGGGTTACCGAGCGCTGGTGGCAGGACTGGACCGGCGAAGACCTCGCGCCCAAGGCTGTGGTTACCGCGGATGCTTACCTGCCCTTGGATGTCCCCGTCGCGACGCGTGCCGAGTACGAGCATGCCCAGTGGTATGCGCACCACTTGCCGCACAACATCGACCGGTACATCCAGGCATCAAACGAAGCCGAGGCCGCGCTGATCGAAGAGAAGCGCCGTGTGCTTGACCAGATGAATGACGACCGGGATCACCGCCGGCGGGCCAAGGGTTTTCAGCGCATCCACGCCATCAACGCGGAACTGCGACGGCAACACAGCGCGATGCACGATGCAGCAAAGCAGCGGGCCGAAGAGGCCCGCATCGGTATCGGCAACGCCACGGCCGCCATGCGGCGGGACTGGTGCTTTGCCCTATACCCGGATCAGGTGCTGCAGGACCTAGCCGATCAGGTCAGGTCGTGTTTCTCTGCACCGCAGAGATAAAAGCGACCGCCGCTTCGCCGCGCCCGGTCAGCGTGTGGTGGACCGATCTGCCGTCTGCCTCCTTGTCGACAAACCCGTTGATGCTCAGCTCGCGCAGGTGGCCGGACGCGGTCTTGACGTTCAGGTCCAGCCCCTTTGCGCAGCCGTCGAGCGTCAGGTTCGGCTGCTCGGCCAAGAGCAGCAGCAGGGCGATCCGGTGGTGGTTCGCGAACCCGCGGATGATGGCTTCGAGCTGTTTGGTCTCGGACAGGGGCAAGGGCGGTTCCGGGGGGTGGGCCGGCCTCTTTGGCGCGTTTAATGGGGTCTCGCGGAAGTCCGTTTCCGGCCGATACAAAGAATCGGTCCATCATACTCTCAACTTCTCAAGAATGATCGGGGTTCGGGCCTGATTTTGTTGCCCGATTGAGTTGGAGATTTGGAAATATTTCCCAAGAATACAAGTTCTCAAGAAATAAAGAATTTTATCCAATACACGCTGTTGCTTGTGTGCTTTCTGCTGCGAAAGCCTGTAGGGCCAGGCGATAAGATGCGTTAATGCCCAGGCGGATCGAAGTGGGAACCGACATCGCCTCTATCGGCGTCTGGGATCCCGTCGAGCCCTATCCGGACAAGCCGGCTGACGCCCAAGCCTTCATACAGCAGCAGGCCAAGGCGGGACGGCTGTTCTACATCGTGACCGGCGCGGATGGTGGCTACCAAACGGATTTCTATATTGGCGAGCAACCCGATCCGGAGATCCTTGATCTCTATATGAAGTACAGCCCTGAGTACCTAATCGAGTCGCGTTCCGGCAGGCTCATTGCAGGCGGGCTTGAGGACTTTGCCAACCCCAATCCACAGATGACGTCTAGCGAGGACGAACTCGTCGTCACCCCAGGGCGCTACGTTTTGAGCTTGTATGAACTGGATGAAGACAGGTACCTCGAACGACTAGACGAGCACGTCAGCAAAGAGGACATGGATTACTACGGCAAGCGATGCGACCGTGGCTGCACGGGTTGCTGCTTGTTTTATGTCATCGCGTTGTTATTGGTGCCGGTCTGTTGGGTTCTGATGGATTTGTGGCCGTGGTTATGGTGGATTGCGGCGATCTTCCCGTTGATCGGAACGACATATCTTCTGCTTTATTCGCGCCGCTTGGACGCCGACACACGTTTCAAGGACATCTCACAACGCATCGCGGCAGTGAGCGAGCAATACCCGGCGCTGATCTGTGTATTGGATACAACCGAGTTGGGTGAGCCACTCGAGGGCGGCTGGCACGAACTGCATTAGCCCATCAATACTTTGAGCCGATTACACTACCGTCGATCAGATAAGCCCCGGCGTTGAGTCACAGGAGTTCCCATGGCCGTTGAAATCGAAGCGAAGATGCGCCTGCACCACCCCGACGCGGTGATCAACCGCCTGCACGAACTGGGCGCGACCCTGACGCACCAGATCAGCGAGACGAACTCGTACTTCGATACCGCTGAAGGCACGCTCAAGTGCACCGACCAGGGCCTGCGGACGCGGGTTGAGGTCGCAAACGCCGGCACGCCTGACGAGACGATCACCACCACGATCACGCACAAGGGCCCCCGCACGATGGGGCAGCTGAAGTCCCGCGTCGAGAGCGAGATCGTCGTCGACAACGCCCGCGACGCGGCGCTGCTGCTCGGGGCCTTGGGCTACCACCACGTGCTGAGCTTCGAGAAGCGGCGCATCCGCTACGAGTTGGACGGCTGCAACGTCGAGCTTGACGAGCTACCCATCATCGGCCGGTTCATCGAGATCGAAGGCGATAGCGAGGCCGCCGTCATCGCCGTGCGCGAGAAGCTGGGGCTTTCCGAGGAGCCGCTGATCCGCTCGAGCTACATCGCAATGCTCAAGACGCACCTGCAGGAATCGCATAGCAGCGAGTCGATGATCCAGTTCGAGGATGAGGCGTCGGTGGTTCAGGGGTGAGAGTGGTTCGTTTTTGTACCGCCAAGGCACCAAGTTCGCCAAGGAAGGCAAATAGAAGAGTGAGGCAACCGCCGCGTCGCCACGCGGGGGTGGGTCGTGATAATATTTAAGCTGTGTATCGAGATTATCGTCTTTGTGATTAAGATGACGATTCATTCGGTCCTTATTCCTTGCCATTTTTCTGGGAGTTGTCATGCATAATCTCATTCGTTTGTATGTCTTATTGGGTTTTGTGCTCATCTCTGGTGTTGCGATAGCGGGCACTGTGGAGCAGGAGCAGGCTGATGATATTGAGGACGCGAAGACGCCCAGTACGATCGTTGATCTCTTGCCCCAGGAGGGTGAGTCGCCGATCGTGTCCGAATTTTGGGTGATGGCGGAGAATAATGGTGGAGAAAACCAAAAGTTTGAAAACTACTTGCGTTGGTCGTTTAAACGGACGCCGGACGGCTATACGATCGAGACGATGAGCAGTTCGCATGGCGATCGACACGAGCGTGATCGGCTGACGTTCGACAAGGCAGGCAAGCTCACCGGGTTTCAGTACATCGAGTGGTCGGCGACCTACAAGAAGACGGTGGTCGGCTATATCGATGGCGATCTATGGGTCACGGCGTACCGCAGCGGGGACTCGGCGCATAATTTGGACGGCCTAGGTTGGGCAGGTGCGGAGTTGCGGGTCAAGCAATACGCAGCCAACGAGCAACTCGGGCTGGGTCTACCGATCCAATGTGCGCCGCTGGTCGTGGCGTACCATATCCGGCATAGTAACCTTGGTTATGAACTGCCGTGGGTGCGTAACGTAACTGGCCGTTTCAAGATCAAGGGCGATACCGTGGTCGAGGCCGTCGGGCAAGAGCAGATTCAGCACGCTGGCCAGGCGGTTGAGTCGCACGTCCTGAAAATCGCTTCAGGCAAACCAGGCACTGATATATTTGATGAGAACAACCGCTATGCGGTGCAGATGGTCGGGTCGTTTTTGCCCGACGGTAGTCTGATCGGCCTGAGGATTAAAGGTGCAGGTGGGTACAAACAGACGGCCCAGTGGGCGACGAGAGAAGAGGTTGTTAAGAAGTTCAAGCTTGACCTTGGTGCTGTCCCAGAGTTGCCGGTGCTGCCGGGCGAGTAGTGACTGTCCCCGCGCGGCGGTTGCCTTTACTGCCCCCTTTGCCCCTTCGTGGTTCAAAAACAAGTTGCATCCAACCCTGATTTACACGGGACGCTGCGCGTCATCCGCTAAGAGGTACTGCAATCGTTTTGCACGCGTTTGATGAAAGCCTGCCACAGTTGCTGTGTGACAGCTCCCGCCTGACCGTCGCCGATCACGTTGCCGTCGGCCTGCGTTACTGCCGCGAGCAGGGTGCCTGTGCCGGTGATGAACGCCTCGTCGGCGCCCGGCAGGTCCACCGAGTTGAACGCCTGCTCCTGCACCGGGATCTCGAGTTCTTTGGCCAAGTCGATTACGACGTTACGCGTGATGCCCTCGAGGATAAACCGGTCGGCGGGGTGCGTGTAGAGCTCGCCATCGAACACGGCGAAAACATTGGTCGATGAGCCCTCGGTCACGCGACCGTCGCGGACAAAGATGGCCTCGTCCGCGCTGGCCTTCACGGCTCTGGTCTTCGCGAGCGTGTTGGGCAGCAGCATCAGCGACTTGATCCAGCAGTTGTGCCAGCGGTCGTCCATCGTTGTGATCGCGCTGATCACCGGCAGCTCCGGCTCATCGCCTAGCGGCTGGGCCGGCTCGGCACTGAGATAGACCGTCGGCGTCAGGTCGCCGGCGATCACGTGGTTCCGCAGCCCGCTGCCGCGCGTCACCTGCCAGTACACCCGCGCCTCGGTCAGGCCGTTGCGCTGCACCAGTTCGTCGCTGATCTTGGCGACCGCCTCGGCGTCACACCGCAGGTTGATCCCGTCGAGCGAACGCTTAAGCCGGTCCAAGTGCTCGGCCATGGTGAACGCCTTGCCGTTGAAATACCGCACGACCTCGTAGACGCCGTCGGCGAAGTGGACGCCGCGCTCGTCCACGCTGAGCGTCGCGTGGCTGCGATGAAGGTACTGGCCATCGAGGTAGACGGTGGGGGCAGACATCTAGGCATCATATGATTCGGACAGGTCGTAAGCCGATGCCCACATTTGCCCGTTTTATGTAGCATCAGTACACTTTTCGCTTGCCCGCCGGCGTTCGGTGGGTAACTGAGCGACAGGGCGAACTGCATGAAATTTGACCTGATCGACCGTGTGACCCGGCGTGACGACACGTCGCTGTCTGCGGTTAAGAACGTTTCGGCGGCCGAAGAGTACCTCGGCGATCACTTTCCCGGCTTCCCGATCTTGCCGGGCGTGATGATGCTCGAGACGCTAGTGCAGGCGGCGAGGCATTTTGCCGCCAACGCTCCGGACCCGCCGACCAGGCCGTTGGTCATCAGCGGGGTGCGGAATGTGAAGTACGCCGGGATGGTCCGGCCGGGCGAGACGCTCGATGTGACCGTCACCCTCCGCAAGCGGGACGGGCACGCCTACGACTTTCAGGGCGTGGGCAGGGTTGGAGAACAGGTCGCCTTGCAGGGGCGGTTCTCATTGGAGCCCATCGCGGGCTAGCCTCGATAAAAACGATAGGTCCGAACGTTAGACAGACACCAAGCAAGGAAAGCAACGATGTCACTGAGCGATGAAGAAATCTTTGAAAAGGTACAGGAAGTTATGGAAGAGGCGCTCGGCGTCGACGAGGACGAAGTCACGCCCGAGGCGACCATCGGCGAAGACCTCGGAGCCGAGTCGATCGACTACCTCGACATCAGCTTCCGCCTGGAGAAGGCCTTCGATATCAAGATCGGTGAGTCGGAGATGTTCGACCCCAACGTGCTCTCGGACGAAGAGTACGCCCAGGACGGCGTCGTGACCGAGGCGGGCATCGCCGCGCTGCGTGAAAAGATGCCGCACGCAGACCTAGACGCCTTCGCCGCCGATCCGCAGGTCGACAAGCTCGGCGACGTCTTCACCGTCGATATGGTCTGCAAGTTCGTGAAGTCGAAGATTGGCTAAGGAGACGGCTATGCGCTGGCTCTGGCTCGATCGCATCTTGGAACTGGACAAGGCGAAGCGCTGTGTCGCCATACGCAACGTCACCGCGGCGGAAGATGTCCTGCACGATCACTTCGCCGCGAGCAAAGCAGCGGGGACCTTTAGCGGCGGGCCAACCGGTTGTGCGCCTGATACGCAGCACCCGGCCTACCCGGTCATGCCCAACAGCCTGATTATCGAGGGCTACGCCCAGACCGCGGGGATCCTTACGGGCCACGCCAACGATTTCAAAGAGAAAGTCATCCTCGCCAAAATCGGCAAGGCCCAGTTCAGCGGCGTGCTCGCGACGCCCGGCACGACGATCCGGCACACCGCCGAACTCACCCAACTCGATGAGCGTGGCTCCTCAACAAAAGGCACTGTAGAACTGATTGACCCCACCGATCCATCCGCCGAACCTAAGTTCCTCGCGACGATCGAGATGATGTTCTCCCACATCGATCAGAACATGCAGGGCCTCGAATTCCCGGAAGAGAACTTCGTCTTCACCGACCAGTTCATGGATCTATTGGCTCGGTCGGGTGTGAACTAGCTGTCCAGGCATCAAAAAAGGCGCCACGCTCCTTGCGGAACGCGGCGCCACTTGAAGGAGTGATGTCAAGGCCGTGAAATCACGGCGAATCAAGGAAGCTGTCACTGCGTTTGCCGTCTTGATATGATCATAAAGTAGCTCCAATCTCACCAAGATCCATCACCAAATCCGCCAATTTATGGCAGTTTTGCGTCTTATTTAAGTTCTAGTTTCCCAATTTTGACAAGAGATAGAGGTGGTTTGTGATATTGAGACAAAATTAGTATCAAAAATGGACACATCATAGATTTGCTCTGCCATTTAGAATCCACGCGTGGCAGATCTTTTTGAAACCGAGCCTTTGATCCAGGCTGGCAGGGCGAGTTACGCGAATATCGCGATCGAGCGCGGCATCGACCTCTCGCCCACGGGGCTGACTTACCGAGTCCCGGATAAGTTGGCTGGGCTCAGCGTCGGCGAGCGCGTCATCGTTCCGCTCGGGAGGAAAAAGGCCCAGGGCTATGTTATCCAGATACCTGCGGATGCCCCGGAACTCGAGCCGAGCAAGATCAAACCGGTATTCGACCGTGCGCCTGGTGCCGTGGCGCTCCCCGATGACCTTGTCGAACTGGCACGCTGGATCGCTAACTACTACGTCTGCCCGCTGGGGATGGTCTTCGGTGCGATGCTGCCCGCGGCGGTCACGCGCGGGACCGGGGCCCGGCAGCAGCAGATGGTTCGGCTCGTTCAGCCTGCGACCGATGCCATCAAGCTGACCAAGTTCCAAACGCGTGTGGTCGATGCCGCCAGGCAGCAACGCGGCTGGGTCCTGCTTCGTAAACTTGCCGACCTCGCGGAGGTCAAGACAACCGGCCCGATCAAGACGCTGATCGGGAAGGGCCTGCTCGAAACGCAAACGCGGGTCGCTGTACACAGCGACCTGGACCTCCGTGCCCAGGCCGAGCTCAAAGACGCCAAGCCCGATCGGCTCAGCCCGGGCCAGCAGGCCGCGCTCGATGCGTTGAGTCGCAGCACCCAATCGTTCGGCGTCCACGTCCTGCACGGCGTCACGGGCAGCGGCAAGACCGAGGTCTACCTCCAGCTGATAGAACAGGTCTTGGGTCATCCTGCTGATGGGCAGACGCCCTCAACCATCGTGCTTGTCCCCGAGATCGCCTTAACGCCGCAGACCGTGGGCCGTTTTCTCGCGCGTTTCGGGCCCGACTCTGTCGCTGTGCTTCATTCTGGCCTGACCGCCGCACAGCGTCACGCGCAGTGGCGACGTATCGAACGCGATGAGACCCCCATCATCGTCGGTGCGCGCTCGGCGGTCTTCGCACCGGTCAAACGTCTTGGCTTGATCATTGTCGACGAAGAACACGACAGCTCCTACAAGCAGGACCAGCTGCCGCGTTACCACGGACGTGATGTCGCGATCAAGCGGGCGCAGATGGCGGGGGTACCCGTTGTGCTTGGCAGCGCAACGCCTTCGCTCGAGTCGTACCACAACGCGGTAGGCGAGCCCAGGCCCGGATACCACTACCACAGCCTGCCCGACCGGGTGCCGGGCATGAAGCTGCCGCAGGTTGAAATTGTGGACCTCACCGAGGAGCGGAAGTCCCGTCGGGGCGTGCACCTGCTGTCGCGCCGGCTCGAACAGCGGCTGCGGCAGACGGTTGATCACGGTAGCCAGGCGATGCTGCTGCTCAACCGCCGAGGGTATGCAAACTATATCGCCTGCCCCGACCACCGCTGCGGGTGGATGATGACCTGTAACCACTGCGACGCGACGATGGTCTACCACAAGGACAAGAACTTGCCGCTTGGTGGCGTCGTGCGGTGCCACCACTGCCTGGCCGAGCAGGCCCTGCCCGCGACCTGCCCGGATTGCAGCAAGAAGGTCACCACGTTCGGCCTTGGCACGCAGCGCGTCGAAGAAGAGCTCGCTGCGAAGTTCGACGGTCTGCATGTCGCTCGAATGGACTCGGACACGATGCGCCGTGCCGAAGACTACCGCCGTGTCTTGGAACAATTCCGAGCCGGCACGATCGATGTGCTGCTCGGCACACAGATGATCGCCAAGGGTCTGGACTTCCCCGGCGTGCGGCTGGTCGGCGTGATCAGCGCGGACACGGCACTGAACCTGCCTGATTTTCGTGCCGCCGAGCGCACCTTTCAACTCATCTCGCAGGTGGCGGGGCGGTCCGGCCGCAGCGAACAGATCGGCCGGGTCGTGCTGCAGACTTTTTCTCCGCAGAGCCCATCCGTCGCGCTAGCCGCGAAGCACAACTACGCTGCATTTGCACGGATGGAACTGCAGACGCGGATCGAGATGGGACTGCCGCCGATTGGTCGGATGGTCCGGGTGGTGCTGCGCGGCGTCGACCACCTCAAGGCGATGACCCGAGCAACCGAACTGGCGCACAACCTTGAGCACGCACGGGCCGCGCTCAAGCTCGGTGTACACCTGCGCGGACCGTTCCCCTGCGCGATCGCGCGCGTTGCGGACCACCACCGCTTCGAGGTCCAGTTGCTCGCTACCTCCGCCGCGCCGATACAACGCCTGATGACCGAGCTCCGCAATCACGGCAAGCTCGTCAGCGACCAGCACACCGCGGTGGATGTGGACCCGGTATCGCTGTTGTAAGACAAGCGGCGTTACGTCACCTTGTAGTTCAGCACCGGCAGCAGTCGGCGAACCACCTTGATCTGACCGCGTTGTTGTGCCACGATTTGGTCGATGTTCTTGTATGCCGAGGGCGCTTCGTCACGTAGCCTTGACGCCGCGGTTTCGTTGAACCAGACACCTTGCATCATTCGTTTGAGTTGATTGATCCCCACACTACGTCGAGCGGTCCCGCGGTCCAGCCGCCGCCCCGCGCCGTGCGAGCTTGACCGCATTGATGGGCCGTGACCTCTCCCTATGACGTGGTAGCTCGCGGTACCCATCGATCCCGGGATCATGCTGAGTTGGTTTTCGAACGCGGGCGCTGCGCCCTTGCGATGTACCCAGCAGGGTTGCCCATCAACGGTCTCGCGACGGACGTGGTTGTGATCGGTGTGGATCACGCGTGACCATTCCGGTTCCACACCGGCCAACTCGTTAAGTGCAAACGCGGTTGCCTTTGCCATCGTCAGCCGATTCAGCCGGGCATATGCGCGGGCGCAACGAACATCGCGCAGGTAACGCTGACCCTGCTCGGTGGCTGTATCGAGATAGGCTTGCCTCAGCGAACGGCCGCTGGCCTGCCCGATGTGATGTGCGTAGATCGCCTGGCCCAGCCCGCGCGAGCCGCTGTGTATCGTCAGCCAGAGGCTGTCGTCTCCCTCGTCGCGTTGTAGTTCGAGGAAGTGGTTGCCCGACCCAAGCGTGCCGAGTTGCTTAAGCCCGGCTGACATCAGCGATTGCCGAAGAGAGTGGTCGCCCAGCCGAAGCCGTTGGGGGGTCAGCTTGAGCATCGCTTGTCGGTGATGGCGTGCGGGGACGAGCTTGGGCAGCAGGCCGAGCAGCTGTCGGGCAACTCTGGGCGTGATTCGCTTGGCTTTGGCACGAAACGGCAAGGCCAGCATCCCACAACCGATGTCGCTGCCCACCGCTGAGGGATAAACCAGCCGTCGTGTGGCGAGCACCGTGCCGACGCAGAACCCGTGGGCCAGGTGCACATCGGGCATGACCGCGACGCGCTTCACATCATCGAGCCGACGTGTTGTGTCGATCAGCTTGCGGACAGGGTCGTCCCACCGCTCATCGCAGCAGGTCCATATCGAGGCGAGTTCTTGCTTATGCTTCATCATCCACCTCGGGCTGGGGTACGACAATGAATGACAGCTGCGGTGCACGCTTACGCGACATCGATCGCGCCACGGCATGACGCAACAAGTGCGCCACAGCTTGAACTTTGCTTTGCACGCGATTGAAGTCGTCGCACTCCTGTGTCGTCACAAGTGTAACAAGCAGCCGTTTGGCGTCGGGGTAGGGTTGTACCGACTCGACATCCAGCGCTTGGAGGTCGGTGTCGTGACAGTCCGCAAGCAGTGATAGGCGGATGGTCCGCATCGCATGCGCGCAGAGCCTGAGGGTTGATCGGTCGCTGCCACGATGGTCACGTTGCGTTGCGTTGTGTCTCTTGTCTTCTTCGGGCGGGACACCATCGTCCTCACCAAGGCCAGCGCACAGACCGCGCCAGTGGTCTTCCAGGTCTCGTTTCGGTTTCAAGGGTTGGCTCTCGTGATCGGTGCGTCATAGCGCACCGAGGGATCGGCGGATCACTGCCGCGAGGCCGCTGGACGGTTGTTCAGTCAGGGCTCGTCAGCAGACGGGCTGATCAGGATGTGTCACAGAGAGTCGCATGGGTATTTTCCAGGTTCATCAGCTTTGATACTAATCAATTGAAGCTGCTCCGATCTTAATGTGTTGCGGGATGTGGTCAAGCCACCGAATCTCCAAAAACCACAGGACCGCCCGACCGGGTTTTCCATGGCTTGTTGCACCATTTAATGACTGCGGGATAATCCCACAAAGCCCGCCTATACTGGAATCATTCCAGAGTAGTTTTTGCACGACCGCAACCCGAAACCCAGAGGACACTTCATGTCACAAGCCGAAGTTCAGAAAGCATTTACGCCCACTAAGTGCCCGTTTGGCCACACTGCCGGCCCCCAGGCCAAGGCCGTCACCGATAACCAGCGTTGGTGGCCTAACCAGCTCAACCTGCGCATCCTCTCCGCGTTCAGCGAGAAGAGCGACCCGATGGGCCCCGACTTCGACTACGCCGAGGAAGTCAAGAAGCTCGACGTTGAGCAGCTGAAGCAAGACATGGACGAGGTGCTGACCACCTCGCAGGACTGGTGGCCTGCCGACTACGGCAACTATGGCCCGCTGATGATCCGGCTGTCCTGGCACGCCGCGGGCACCTACCGCATCCACGACGGGCGCGGTGGCGGGTCCGACGGGCAGAACCGATTCCCCCCGCTGAGTTCCTGGCCGGACAACGTCAGCCTCGACAAGGCCCGCCGGCTGCTCTGGCCGATCAAGCAGAAGTATGGCAACAGCCTGTCGTGGGCGGACCTGCTGCTCTTCGCCGGCAACCAGGCGATGGAGCAGATGGGCTTTAAGACCTTCGGCTTCGCGTTCGGCCGGCCGGATGTTTACGAGCCTGAAGAAGATGTCTACTGGGGCCCCGAAACCGAGTGGCTGGACGACGAACGGTACACCGGTAACCGTGAGCTTGAGACCCCCCTTGGCGCGGTGCAGATGGGCCTGATCTATGTGAACCCCGAGGGCCCGAATGCCAACCCCGACCCGGTCGCCGCGGCGCATGATATCCGCGAGACGTTCGGCCGGATGGCGATGAACGACGAAGAGACCGTCGCGCTCATCGCGGGCGGGCACACCTTCGGCAAGGCCCACGGCGCGAACGAGCAGGAGCCCTACATCGGCCCAGAGCCCGACGGCGCGCCGCTCGAAGCCCAGGGCTTCGGCTGGGAGAACAGCTCCGGCGAAGGCAAGGGTAAAGATGCCTGGACCTCCGGCCTCGAGGGCGCTTGGACCAGCAAGCCCACCGAGTGGGACAACGAATACTTCGACAACCTCTTCAACTACGAGTGGCAGCAGACCAAGAGCCCGGCCGGCGCGACGCAGTGGGAGCCGGTTGACGACGGTGGCGTTGCGACGATGGTGCCCGATGCGCACGTCGAGGGCGTCACGCACAAGCCGATGATGTTCACGACCGACCTGTCGCTGCGGATGGACCCGGCGTATGAGAAGGTCAGTCGGAAGTTCCAGTCAGACCCTGACGCGTTCGCCGACGCCTACGCCCGCGCGTGGTACAAGCTGCTGCACCGCGACATGGGCCCGCACAGCCGGCTGCTCGGCCCGGACGTCCCCGAGGCGCAGATCTGGCAGGACCCGGTCCCTGCGGTGGATCACGACCTGGTCGACGACGCCGATGTTGCCGCGCTCAAGCAGACGCTGATCGGCAGCGGCCTGTCGATCTCTGAGTTGGTCGCGACCGCGTGGGCGGCGGCGTCCTCGTTCCGTGGCACCGACCTGCGAGGCGGCGCCAACGGTGGACGCATCCGCCTCGAGCCACAGAAGAGCTGGGCGTGCAACAAACCCGCGCTGCTCGAGAAGACGATCCCCGTTTTGGAGAAGGTTGCCGACGACTTCAACGCATCGGTGAGCGGTGGCAAGAAGATCAGCTTCGCCGACATGGTCGTGCTTGGCGGGTGTGCAGCGGTGGAAGAGGCCGCGAAAAAAGCGGGCATCGAGATCACGGTGCCGTTCACGCCGGGCCGGACCGACGCGACGCAGGAGATGACTGATGCAGACGCGATGGCCGTGCTTGAAACGACGGCGGATGGCTTTACCAATTTTCTCAGCGCGAAGCACAGCCGGCCCGCAGAAGAGCTACTCATCGAGAAGGCACGCTTCTTGACGCTGACTGCGACGCAGATGGCCGTGCTTGTCGCGGGTATGCGGGCGCTGGGTGTGAGTGATGGCGATGCCGGGGTCTTGACCGATACGCCTGGTACGCTGACCAACGACTTTTTCGTGAACCTGCTCGATATGAAGTGGGAATGGAAGAAAGCGGATGACCGCTTGTTTACTGGTGTTGACCGTGAAACAAATGAAACAAAATGGACTGCCACCTCTGTTGATTTGATCTTTGGCTCTAATGCCCAACTGCGAGCGATTTCTGAGGTGTTTGCTGGAGACGATGCCAAAGACAAGTTCGTAAGCGATTTTGTGCAGGCCTGGAATAAAGTGATGGACTTAGATCGTTTTGAGCTAGACAAACGTTGATGCGCTGTCTATGATCTTTACATAACATTACCCCCGGAAGCTCGGTGGCGCGCCGCAACTGCTGGCGCCCGCCGAGTTTTTTATACCTAAAAGCTGCCGGACAACGCACGAGGGTCAGGGACTATCAGTGGTTACTTTGCTCTGGGTCCAAGTAGCTTGTAGATCAGGAAGCTCGCCGGCACGCTGGCCAGGGCGGAGAGAACCGCCTTGGCATAAACATAAAACACGCCGTTAGGGTGTGGGATCAAGACAAAGACCGCAACCCAAAAATGATTGCACAAAACAGTGCGGCGGCAAGGGCAAAGAACTGCTGCAGCGCCTTCGGCCGTTCACTTTTGTAATCAGTCATTGCCTGTGCCCGCGGGCTTGGGCCCGTAGAGCGCGCTGCCGAGGCGGATGACGTTGGCGCCCTCTTCGATGGCGATCTCGAAGTCACCGGACATGCCCATCGAGAGCACGTTGAAGGACTCGTCGACATAACCGGAGGTACGGATGTCTTCGAAGATCTCGCGTGTCCTTGCAAAGAAGGGTCGTGTTGTCTCCGGCTCTTCGGTGTAGGGGGCCATACACATAAGCCCGCGGAGGCGGAGGTGCATCATCGTGTCGATCTGCTCGGCGAGGTGGATGGCGGCGGGCGCGGCGACGCCGGTCTTCTGCGCTTCGCCCGCGGTGTTCACCTGCATAAGGATGTCGATGGTCAGGTCGTGGCGGGACGCGTAGTTGTGCAGCTCTTCCGCAAGGCGTAGCGAATCGACGCTGTGCACTAGCGAGACGAGCGGGACGACCTGCTTGACCTTGTTCCGCTGCAGGTGACCGATCATGTGCCAGCGGACCTGCTCGGGGACGAGTTGCTTGGACCGCGGCGCCGCTGCAGCGAGTTGTGAGCGACGCTGGATGAATTCGTCGATCTGCGCAACACGTTGGGCGAGGTTCTGGCCCCGGCTCTCACCGAAGTCCATGACACCAAGCTCCAGTGTCTTCTGGATCTGGTCAACGGTGGCGTACTTGGTCACGGCGACGAGAACGACGTCTTCGGCTCTCCGTCCGCCGCGAGCCGCCGCAGAAGCGATGCGTTCGGAAACCCGATCGTAGGCGTCCTTGAGGTCCATGGGCGTCGAGAGTATAGACGAGCGATCCGTGCTCATAGCGTAAAGAGTAAGTCGGCTCACAGCTGGTTGCAAGGCCGCACAGGGTCTTGAACGTTTTCAGTCCGACGGGCCCAGATCTGTGTTGTCCTTGTTTGGCTTACCCTCGGTCTCTGGGATCACCTTCGCGAACTTCTTGCTGACAAAGAGGTGGAAGCCAATAAAGAGTATGATCACGACGCCGATGATGACAAAACCGATGGTCTGTCCCTGGCTAAGCTTAGTTCGGGCCCACTCGATATTGTCGTGGAAGAGAAAGCCGACGATCATCGCGGGAGGCACGCTGATGCATGCGGCGAGCCCGTCCCAGAGCAGGAACTTCTTGAACGGCATCTTAAATGTACCCGCGGTAAAGAACGCGGGCGCCCGCAGCCCGGGCAGGAACCGAGCAAAGAAAACGAACTTCGCGCGGTGCCTTGCGAACGCCACGCGCGTGCGTGCAAGGTTGCGGCTGCCCACGATGCGCTTGAGGATCGGGTGGCGGTGGATCGATGGACCAAACTTCCGCCCGGCGAAGTAGATGAGCACATCGCTGCCGATGATCGCGAGCATCGCCCCGGGGAGCATGATCCATAGCACGGGGTGCGCATGGTCCGCCGAGACGGCGGCCTGGCCACACAAATAGCCGCCCACGATCAGTGGGATGTCTTCCGGAAGCGGCAGCCCGAACCCCGTGGCAAGCAGGATGCCGAAGATCACCAGGTAGGGCGCGTTGGGCGCGTACTGGTTGAGCCAATCGATGATCACGCGCGTAGGGTACCGCGTGAGCCGCGGGCGTGTTGCGTGCACCCCGAGGATTACCCGATCTGGGAGTCAATCCAGGCCAGCGCTTGATCGCGATCGACCTGCTTCCCTTCCAGTTGCAAGTCATATGACTGGTTGAGCAGCGTCTTAAACCGGGGCCCAGGCTCCAGCCCCCTGGCGAGCAGGTCGTCTCCATTGATCAACGGCTCGGGGTGGAGGCCGATCCCATCCCCCGCGAACGCATCGGCCTCTTTTCGGATTCGCAGCGCATCCCCGCCAATCGCCTCGTACAGCAGCAGCGATTGATCCCAGTTGGGGTGCGCAGCCAGCCGCTTCCGCGCGGCAAGGCTGAAGTTGGCCCATCCGTGCAGCGTCGGCATCAACTGCAGCAGCCGGTTCAACTCATCGCGGTGGTCATTGCTCAGGGCCAGTGCGCTGCGCCAACGCTTCACGATGCGGGCACCCTGCGACTGCTCCCCGTGCCGATCCACCAGCCAGGCGGCGAGGCGGGTCGGCACGTGTGCCCGGGCCGGCAGCTTCTTGCTGGTTTCAAGGCGGTGTCTGTTGAGGTCTTCATTGAGCGTTGCTGCGTCAAGATTGTGCTGCTGGAGCAGGTCCACCGCTAGGGCAGGCCTGGGCCCCTGCAGCATGGCGAGCACTTCCTGGCCGATGCGTTCCCTGCTGATCTGGCCAAGGTAGCGGGCGTGCGCTCGGATCGCAGCGCTGGTCTTGGCCTCGATAGAAAATCCAAGCCGTGAGGCGAAGCGAACCGCCCGCAGCATCCTCAGGTAGTCCTCGCCGAAACGCTCGCCGGCGTCACCGATCGCGCGGATGACACCGTTCTCCAGATCGGTCCGACCCTGCACAAAGTCGATGATCGTGTCGGCGCTGGGGTCGTCTGGCTGATCTGGATTAGGCTCCGCAAACAGGCCGTTGATCGTGAAGTCACGCCGGCCGGCGTCCTCCTCGGCGTTGGTGAAGCGCACCTCATCCGGGCGACGCCCATCGGAGTAGGCCCCCTCGGCCCGGAACGTAGCGACCTCGGTCACCCAGCGCGGCCGGCCCTTAGTCGCGGGAAAGTAAACGATGACCACGCCGAACGCCGCTCCGACCGCCGCCGAGTCTGGGAAAAGGGCCTGAACCGTGTCGGGGGTCGCATCTGTCGCGACGTCGTAATCCTTCGGCCTGGCACCCATCAGCGCATCCCGCACGCAGCCGCCCGCGAGATAGGCGGTCTGGCCATGCTCTTTAAGCTTGGCGATGATCTGCACCGCGGCGAGGCGGGCGCTGGCGGCAGGCTCGGGCATGGGCTGGAGTGTACCGGACCGGTTAAACTGGTTTTTCCTTTTATTCGGGTTGTGACACCTCTAATGACGGGCTAGACTTGAAACAGGTCAAGCACCTCGGGAATTTAGGCGATGATCAGGTCGGGTTGGGTTCTTGTGATGGCTCTAACCGGGCCGGCCTGGATGGGCGGGTGCGGCACGAACCCGCTTAGCAGTGACCTGCCCCGCACGCCTTACGGCCGATACCAGGCCCTGCGTGGGGGTGAACCGCCCCAGGAAGAGCTTGATTCGTTCGGCAACTCCCGCCCGGCCCTGCGTGCAAGACTCCGGCCGATGGACCGGCCCTGATCAATCCCCACGGACGGCCTGCCCAACTTGCCCTACAGGCAAAGACCGGGCCACGAGTACTGATCGTGTGAGATTTATCACACTTTCCCGCAGAAGTTTCAAAGATAAAAAAGGTATAAGTCGATGAAACGTAGGGTTACAAGACGCCGGGTGGAACATGGCGTCGCCTTTCATCGACTTGCCAGCGGGAAGAAGCGGTTGCTCGATCAGCGTACACTCCGAGTCTTAGGCTCCCTTGTTGTCGGGATGACACTCGTCAGCGCGATCCTGCTCGCACTCGAGCCCGATCCCGGATATCGGCAGAACGCCTGGTCCCTTTCCGCTTTAGATATGTCCAGCGATAACGCCCGGGACGAAATCCTTGGCGTGCCCAACGGCAAAGACTGGCAATACATCATCATCCACGACTCCCGGGGCGTCGCTGGCGGCGAGAAGCAGCTTAATGATGCTTGGAACCTCGAATACGAGCGGCAAGGCCTACCTGCCACCAGGGGCGCGGGCTACCACTTCGTGATCAACGACCTCGCAGGCCGATCCGACGGCGAAGTCGAGATCGCACGTCGCTGGAAAGACCAGCAGGCCGGCGACTACATCAACGGTGAACAGGCCGACAAGTGGAACCGCGACGCGATCGGTATCTGCCTCATGGGTGACGCCGACAGCCAGCCTTTCAGCGACGGTCAGATGGACGCGACCATCAAACTCGTCCGCCTGCTGCAGCAGGCCTATGACATCCCCCGCAGCAAGGTCTTCCTGCACACCGGCCGGTCCGCCGACTCGCTCGCCCCGTTCTTCCCGGCTGGTGAGTTCCGCAAGCAGATCCGAGAATAAGCCGCGAACGACCCAACACCGCCTTGAACCCGCCTGTGGCCTGTTCTATAGGCTGTTTTTTTACCTAAGCTCATCTTGGTCAAGAACTTAGCCGATATCCGCAATAGATAGGCGGACTTCCACGTCTCAATATTTGGCAGTTGGCCTGTTGCCGTGGAGCCTGTCTGGGCTTATGGTATGCACATACGTTATACGGTTATTCCGAGACAACCAGGGATCGCATCGCGATGTAAGCTGTCCTCGAAAAAGGACTTAAGTCTTATCGCGTTGCCCGGCTATGGCTGAGTTTCACCAGATCGCGGGCTTCGACGTAGTAGCTACCCTCGGCGAGGGTGCTGCTAGCAAGCTATATCGTGTCCGAGACAAGCATGGTAAGGAGTTTTGTCTTAAACGCGTTGTCAAGAACGCATCGAACGAACAACGCTTTATCGACCAAGCGGTTACCGAGTACGAGGTCAGCAAGAACCTCGATTCGCCCTTGATTCGCAAATGCCACAAACTCATCCGCCAGCGAGCCTTGCTGAGGACGAGCGAGGTGCTTGTGCTGATGGAATTGGTGGAAGGGCGAACGCTTGAAACCCTTAAGTTCAAGAGCATGGTCGGTTATTGCAAGGTCTTCCACGCGGCCGCGAAGGGTCTTAAGGTCATGCACGATGCCGGCTATGTCCACGCCGACATCAAGCCGAACAACATCATGGTGACCGATGAGGGTCAGGTAAAGCTGATCGATTTCGGCCAAAGTTGTAAGAACGGCACGGTCAAGCAGCGGATCCAGGGCACGCCGGACTACATCGCCCCAGAGCAGGTCAAGCGGCGGCCGATCACCCCGAAGACCGACCTTTTCAACCTCGGCGCGACGATGTATTGGCTGCTGACCGGCGAGCGCGTGCCGACAATGATGCCCCGCAAGGACCGCGGTGAAACGATCCAACTCCGCTCAGAGGAGGCGGAGCGCGGCCCGCTGACCCCGCCGATCGAACTCGTGCCTGATTGTCCGCCCGCTTTGTCTAACCTTGTGGTCGAGTGTGTGGCCAAGGACCCGCAGGACCGACCGGACCATATGCAAGCCGTGATGGACCGCGTCGAGATCGCCGCAGGCCAAGCCAAACGTGCTCAAGCATCCGAGCCCAATCCTTCCGAAATCGAGGATGAATCACTGGCCAAGAAATGACGACACAGAGCCGGTTGGAGGACCGGCTCTGTGTCCAGTAAGTGCCATGATTCATAGGGATTACGTGCTTTTTCTTGTTTCGATGACCTTGCCGTTAGCTGGGTTTCAGGGTTATACTTCAAGAATGAAGAATTTACGTCTCTTTAGCGGTCTGTGGGTAGTTCTATTGGCATTTGGCTGCACTCTCGTGGCACCCACAACGCACGCACAAGCGAACAAGCTGACCGATCAGCAAATCACGGACAGCATCGAGGCGATCAAGAAGTTCCTCTACAACGCACAGGCCGACGACGGTGGCTGGTACGGCTCCTACCACAACGGCCCACAAGAGCCCGAGGCGAAAAACAACTGGGGCCCGACCGCCATGGGTGCCCTGTCTCTGATCGTCGCCGGCGAGTCGCCCCAGAACCCCAAGCTCAAAAAAGCACTTGAGAAACTGGCCGAGGTCGAGATCACCGGCGTCTACTCGCTCTCCATGCGGACCCACGTCTGGTCCTACCTGCCCCAGGACATCTTCGGCAAGCTGCTTGAGAAGGACGCCGAGTCGATGTACAACTCCTGGTACGGGTGGGCCCGATTCAACTACCCTGTGGCGCCCTATGGCGAGTCCTTCAACGACCAGTACGGCGGCAGCGCGAGCAGCCCCAATAATGGCGGCCGGGTAGACAACTCCACGACGCAGTATGGCGTGCTCGCCCTCTGGCAGGCCGCGAAACGCGGGGCCAATATCCCCGACCGCTTCTGGGAACTGGCCGTTGACAACTTCCTTGAACTGCAGGGCCCCGATGGCGGGTGGGCCTACTCGCAGGCCCGCAACACGACCGAATCCATGACCCTTGCCGGGCTGACCGTTATGTTCGTCGCCCAGCAGGAACTGTTTCGTAACCAGAGCAAGCCAAACCCGGTGATTACCAAGTCGATCGAGGAGGGCCTGAAATTCCTCAACGCCAACTTCGGCAAACAGGACGGGGTGCACGGGGGCATCAGCTACATGTGGTACGGCTACGAGCGCGTCGGCCTCGCATCGGGCATCAAGTACTTCGGCGGCAAGGACTGGTTCCAAGAGATCGCTAAGAAGATCGTCGACCGCAAAGCCAACTACGGCAGCTCGATCCATACCGCCGCCTTCGACTTGATGTTCCTTGCCCGCGGCCGCGTCCCCGTCTGGATCAACAAACTCGCGATCCCGGGCACCGAGTGGAACAACCGGCCCAACGATGTCTACTTCCTCAACCGCTTCATCTCCGAATACCGCGAGCACGAAGTGAACTGGCAGGTCGTCGGCGTGGACTCCGATCCCAAGGAATGGATGTCCGCCCCGCTCATGTGGATCAGCTCCGATGGGGCGATCGAGTGGACCGATGACCGCGTGGCCAAGATCAAAGAGTACATCGACCTGGGCGGCACCATTATCGCCAACCCCGAGGAACGCTCCTCCAGCTTCCGTGCCAGCATCGTCGAACTGGCTGAGAAGATCAACCCTGAGCTGAAATTCGAGACCGTGCCCGAGGGGCACCCGATGACGAACCTTCTCGAAGGCAGCGCACGATCAACAAAGCGGTCGGATTTTGAGGTGCTTAGCAACGGCGCCCGTGTGCTTATGATCATGCCCAAGAACGACTGGGGCATGACCTTCCAGAAAGACCCCAAGCCTAACCCCGACAAGGTTTCGGCATGGCGTGACATCGTCAACATCTACGGTGTTGTGACCGACCGCGGCGAGCTGACCCCGAGGCTCTCGACCCCGTGGGTCGCGAACAAGGGCAGGGCCACGAAGGGCGCTGTTAATGTCTTCGTCCCGCAGTGGTCTGACGAGGCAGGCAAGCTGTACGAGAACGATGTCTACCAGGTGATGAAGAACTACATGCAGAACGAGACAGGCCTGGGTCTCAATGTGCAGACACTGCCGCTGTCCGAACTTGGAGCCTCTGACGCCGCGTTGCTCCACATGATGGGGGTCAATGCGATCAAAATCACGAACGAAGAACGCGACGCGATCCAGTCGTTCGTCCGAGGCGGTGGCACGGTCCTCATCGAAAACCTGGGCGGCACTGGCGATTTCGCCACCTCCGTCCGCGATCAGCTCGGCGCGCTCTTCCCCGGCACCGAGGACAAGGTCAGCACGCGTGCGAACATCATCACCGGGCGGAGCCTGCCCGACGGCGCTAAGAGCAACCGCCGGATCGTCTACCGACGCCTGGTCATCGAGCGCGCCAACCCCACCGGTCGGCTGATGCTCCGCGGCTGGACCGACCCCAATAACGATAAGCGTGTTCCGGTTGTCCTGTCGTTCGAAGATATCTCTCTGGGCATGCTCGGCGTCAAGCAGTACGGCATCAACGGCTACAGCATCAACAGCGCCCGCGACCTCATGGTTAACATCCTCCTTGATGCCTACCAGACCAAGACCGCCGGTGGCGTGTCGGCGGCGGAGTGACTGTGTCTGGGGACCCCTACTTCGTCTCCCATTCGTTCTTGGCACGTAAGCCTCGCACTATGGTCTTTATCCGGCTCTGCATTGGTGTATCCCTTGTGCTATGTATCGGCTGCTCGTCGAAAGAGCGCCCTGTGCCGCCTGCAATTGTGTCTAACAGGCTGCTGCAAAACTCTAAGCCTCACGCCGAGATTTTGAAATCATGCATCGATTCAGCGTTTAGGCCTTACAAGATGGCTCGGAACCGTGTAGCTGGAGCACCTATTTTCACCAAAAATAGTTTTGCCGCAGCCTGCTAAGCTAGCTCTGGAAGACGACGCGGAAACTATCCGTGTCGCGATACCTGTTTTAAAAAATCCGCAGCCAGATGCGGTAGGTCCTGAAATCTATGAACACATGCGCCTGTATTTCTATCAAGAAACAGGTAAGCGACTGCAAGTTGAACACGTCTGGCTCGATGACCTGCAAGACTTCGATCCGGCGCTTCTACACCTTGTGGGGTCGGATTCGGTCGACTTTGAGCCAGGGGAGAAGCAAGCGATCGAGGTGTATGTTGCATCGGGCGGCACGACACTAATCGAAAATCTCGGCGGTGAAGGCGGATTTGCAACGGCTATTCGCGATCGATTTACCGGTGTGTTTCCTGGCTTCGATGATCGAATAAGTAGTCGGAGCGACATCATCACCGGTCGCAATTTACCGGAGGGTTCGAAGAGTAACCGTCGACTCCTCTATTGTGATGCTGTAAAGCAGGTCAATCCTGATGGAATTTTGCTGCTTCGCGGCTGGGAAGTGAACGGACGATATCCGGTGCTGCTTTCTTTTGAAGACATCTCGCTGGGTATGATCGGAATCAATAATAACGAGATCCTTGGGCACCGCACTGAATCTGCGAGAGACTTGATGCTGAATATCCTGCTTGCTGCAGAGAGACAACAGAAAAGCCAGCGTTATTAGCGCACCCTGGCCGCACGCAGCTGCAGGTAGTGCCGCAGGGTCCTGAGCAACGGCTCGCCTGTATTGACCAGCATGTAATCTATGCCGCGTGCCTGTAGAGAGCGTCGCAGGCGGGCGTTGTGGGCCTCGATGAGTTCGTGGTAGCTCGCCGCGACCTGTTGGGGGCGGGTGTTCACAGCCGGGCCGAGCTCCGGGTCGATCATACGCAGGCCGCGTGTCTCGGTGGGCAGCGACAGCTCGTCCGGCGAGAGTACCTGGAACACCAAGACCTCGTGCCCCGCGAAACGCAGCCGATCAAACACATCCATCATCGGCTCGGTCTCGTCCAGCAGGTCGCTAACCACCGCGATCGCGGCCTTGTGCCCACGAAGCGTGTGCGCGAGCTGTTCCAACGAGGCGGGCAGGTCTGCCTCGCCGCTGGAGGTTTCGACGTGCTCCAAGTCGGCCAGCATGATCTGCAGTTGTCTGAGTGAGCCGGTCGGCTGGTGCAGGCAGCGCAGCTTCTTGTCGAAGACGCCGAGCGCTGCGCGGTCGCCTTGCCGGATTGTCAGCGTCGTCAGCGTGGCGGCGATCTGTTGGGCAAGCGCGAATTTCGTTGGTATTGCTGATTGCGGCTTAGCACTTACCTGGGCGAAGTCCATCGAGGCCGAGCCATCGACCATGATGTGAAGATTGAGGTCGGTCTCGCGTCGGTAGCGTTTGAGGTAGTACCGGTCGGTCCGGCCGTAGCGTTTCCAGTCGATCCCACGCAGGTCGTCTCCGGGCGTGTAAGGGCGGTAGTCGTGGAACTCGATCCCGCTGCCGCGCAGGGGCGAGGCGTGTCGGCCGGTATAAAGCCCGTCGACCAAGTGCTTGGCCGCGAAGTAGAGCCCATCCAGGCCGGAGATCGGGTCGGAGTGGCGCATAGCACCATGATACGTCTGTGACAGGTTTGCGCTGCATCGATCGGTACACTGCTAAGGATGTTCGGGCATACCGATACGACGGGGAGGGATCTCACGGCTCACAAGGGTTGGACCGGGCTGTACTGCCTCGCTATCGCGTGGATCGCTGGTATTGTTTTGGCGGCCCAGTGGCCCAGTCGGTTGTTGTTCGGGATCGCGGGATTGCTCGCTATCTTCGTTGCGCTTGTTTTGTTGGTCCGCCGCCACCACGCGGCATACATGGTGGGCTTGATCGCGTTCGCGTTGGTCGGCGGGCTGTGGCTGATTGTTCAGCGGGACTACGTGGCCGGTGATCATATCGCGCGCTATATCCATGACGAACCCGCCATCGCGTCGCTGCGTGGCACGGTGTCGAGTTCGCCGCGCGAGATCAAGCCGGACCAAGGCACGTTTGGTGCGTTCAACTACCAGGCCCCTGGTACGCTTTTTGAACTCAGTATCGAAGCGGTCGATCCAGGGGCCGGCTTTGAGCCCGCCAGCGGCAGTGTGCTGGTCCGAATCAAGCAGCACGACCACCGGCTGAAGCTGGGCCAGCGGATCGAGTTGATCGGCTGGATGAGCGCGATCGGGCCGACACAGAACCCCGGCGAATTCGACTACCGCGCGTATTTGGAGCGGCAGGGCGTGAGCGGCCGTATCTCGCTGATGAGCCGCGGCAACTGGCAGCCGCTTGGCCCGCCGCCACGATGGACCTCCGCAGGGATCAGGCGTACGTTTGGCGACGCTGCTGCAGCATCACTTCGGCTGGGTATGCCCGATGATGAAGAGCAGCGGGCCCTGCTAGATGCGTTGTTGCTTGGCCGACGCACCGGCGAGATGGCAGGCCTCAGCGATTCGTTCCGCGCGGTCGGTCTCAGCCATGTGCTCTCGATCAGCGGCGCGCACCTCGGCATCCTGCTATGCCTGGTCTGGGCACTGGGGCGGCTGTTTATCGGCAGGCCAAGCGTGGTCACGGTGCTCGTACTGCTTGTGCTTGTGTTCTTCCTGCTGGCCGTGCCGTGGCGGACACCGATCCTGCGCGCCGCGATCATGGCTTCGGTTTTTTGTTTCGGGTACGGGTTCGGGCGTCGGCTGACCGGGGTCCAGGTGCTCTCGACAGCCACGCTGATCGTCCTGATCTGGAAGCCTGCGGACCTCTTCTCCGCGGGGTTCCAGCTGAGTTTCGGTGTTGTTGGCGGCATCCTGCTGTTCACGCGTCCTGTCTCACGGTGGTTCCTTCCCGAGCCTGAGGTCAAGGTGATCCACCCCTCTTCGTGGGACCTGGTGATGCGTTGGCTGGTTGACTTCTTCGCGGTCAGTGTGGTGGCGTTTGCGATCGCGATGCCGGTCGTGATGTACCACTTCCAGCTGATCAGCCCGCTGGCCGTACTGCTGTCCATGCTCGCCTTGCCGGTGCTGACGGCGGTCTTGGCAGTGGGTTACCTGAAGATCCTGGTCGGGCTGGTATCACCGGCGGCGGGTTCGCTGTTGGCGGTACCGATGGCGTGGGCCGGCGATTCGCTGTCGGGTTTGGTGATACAGGCGCAGCGATGGCCGGGTGCGAGTATCACGCTCAGTAGCCAGCCTTCGATCGCGTGGACGCTGGGTTGTGTCGCGGTGGTCATCGCGTTATTCGCTGGGCTGTTCTTCATGCGTAAGCTGGCGTTAACCTGTTGTGTGCTCTTGATCTTCGGTTGGGCGTGGTTTGAACAGCGGCCGAACTCCGTGATGGTGGGACCAGATCGGCCTGCTCTGGTGCTAAACATGTTCGCGGTCGGCGATGGGTCGTGCTACCTGATCCGAAGCGGCGATGAGACGCTGATGTTCGATTGTGGCTCGCAGGGCTACTGGCAGATCGGCGAACGCAGCATCGTGCCGGCACTCAACGCGCTGTCGGTTAAACGCATCGACATGCTCATGCTCTCACACGCGGACCTCGACCACTTCGTCGGCGTACTCGACCTGCTGGAGACGGTTGATGTCGGGGAGATACTCGTGTCGCCTGATGTCCTGCGCGAGGCGCGCGACCGGCCAAGAAGCGCAGCCAGCTACCTCGTTGCCGCCATCCGGGAGGAGGGGTACGAGCCACGACCCATCGAGCAGGGCTGGTCGATGACGATGGGCGACAGCGAATTAGCGTTGCTCTGGCCCGCGCCGGGCTACGTATCAGAGAAAAATAACAACAACTCCCTCGTTCTCTCGATCGAATCAGCCGGCCGCCGCATGCTCCTTAACGGCGATATTCAAGACGAAGCGATCCAGCAGTTGCTCGCTTCCGATCTATCCTTGGAAGCCAATGTGACCGACCTGGCCCATCACGGCAGCTTTGTAGAATCCTCGCCTGGCTGGCTGGAGGCGGTCGGGCCCAGCGTTGTGCTGCAGTCCTCGGGCCCACGCCGGCTTGATGAGGACCGCTGGGGGGCTTCACTGAGCCAGAAGAAGATCCAACGATTCAAGACGTTTGAGCGAGGGATGGTCCAGTTGTTGATCACGCAGGATGGCGGTATGCAATGGTCGACCCATCGCGAGAGTGGACCCTGAGTCGGCAGGATCATTCGGCGGGTTTAACCGGCTCGGTTTCAGCGGGCTTCACAGGCTCGGCGGGTAGGATTGGTTTCGTCTCGGCTTTATCGCCCTCCAAAACGGCCTCCGCTTCTTCGTGCTCTACCCCTCTCTGACGCTTGGACAACTCGGTCTGCTGCCGTAAGCGCAGGGTGTTGACTTTTTCTGGTGCGGCACGCTGGATCGTTACTGGGACCAGGGTGGTCGCGCTGTCGGCTTCATTGTTTCGCCATTGCAGCAGCAGCGGGGTCGCATCCGCGGCGGGCAGGTGGGCGCTCAGCCAGTTGCCACGCGTTGGGTCGATCGGTGGGCCGGGTCGAGCCGGGGACTGCTCTATGGGCGTCTCGTTCGGCGCGGCTTCGGCATCAACTGAGGGCTCGGGAGTGGCCGGCTTCGCTTCATCTCCCGCTGCCTTAGCGGCTTCATCAAATTGCTTAAAGCCTTCTTCAGCCTCCTTGGCCCGGGCTGCCCGGGCTCTGTCCAACTCGGCTTCCGGCTCGGGCGCTACCAAGCCGACGGACTCGGGCGTGGGTTCAGAAGGTTGACCCACCGCGAGGCCGCCTCTCCCGTTCTGTGTTGCCCGCTGTCCGTAGCCGGCCTGCCGCTCCTGGACCAGCAGGTTGTAGGCGTTGCGCCGGTTGGCGTACTCCGAGCCAAGGTCGGGTGGCAGCCTGAGTTGCACGGCCTGCTGTTGTGTCAACTGCTGAGTGAGTTCAGCCTGCTCTTCTCGCTGGCCTTGCCCTTGCCGAGCATCCACTTGCGGGTTTGTCACCGCACGCAGTTGTGCTGCTTGATATCCGTAGGCATTTTCGGGCAGCTCTTCGAGTAGGGCAGCCTGGTTGGAGAACAGCGATGCCTTGCCTGCACGCTCGGGCTCAATCGAGAGGTCTTTATTCAGTGTGAATACCAGTGTTTCTAGCTGGCTCTCGTTGATCAGCAGGGCGTAGTCGGCGACGATATCCTCGCCCTCTAGAACCGCGTCGGCGTCTTCGAAGTCGCCACGCAATGCGCGCAGCCGATCCGCCTCAACCCGATTCGATCGGTTGAAAGCGACCTGGTCGTCGGGCTGCACGATCGGGATTCCGTTCGCGACGCAGAACGCCATGAGCTGTTCGAAGCTGACCTCCGGAGACTCGGTCAGCAGCACGAGTTGCTGCCGGGGCTGGATCGCGCTGATCGCGCCGGTAGAACCGGTAGCGACACGATCGATCGGGTCTTCAGCCGTGCCCCCGCCGAAGCGATCTGGTTCGGGGCGTGTTGCCGGGGGAAGCGGCGCGCTTGTGATGGGGTCGGGCGGGTCGTTACGCGGTGCGAGTGCATCGTCGGAAAAGCCTTCCGTGATGCCCCTTGTAAGGCCTTTTTGATCCGCCGCGATCCCTTCAAGCGCGACCAAGGAGTCGGTACTCTCAAGCGCTTCCGCGACAGCCGAGTTCTTATCTGTAGACGCGAACGACTCGGCCGATTCCTCGCCGGGCGGGTCCGATGCGAGATTATCCGCGGTGCGTTCGAGCGGGTCGTCCAGCGTGATGACGACGATCCCCGCCGCGAGCGCGACCGAAGCCGCCAGGCCGGTCAGCCCGATGACTCGGCCCCAGCTGATGCTACGCGGCGGCTCGCCCGCCAGGCCCCGGCCGCGCGCGATCGGGATCGGGCCAAGCTCTTCGGCGGGCTCATCAAGCAGCATCCGACGCTCGAGCGTCTGCGTCACATCGTGGACCAGGTCACCCGGCGCCTCGGCCTCGGGGAGCGACCGCAACGCCGCCCGGTCCTTGGCCATCTCGCTAAGCAATGCGGCAAGTTGCTGGTCCTGCTCGAGAATGGCGTCCAGTTGCGCACGGCGGTCCGGGTCGAGCTCATCCTCGAGGTAGTCCAGCAGCAGGTCTTGGTCGTATCGGTCAAGCATGGTCGTCTATGAGCGTATCGGTCGGATCCGTGTCGTTCCTCTGGTGTTGCATCCTAGGCGGTCCTGTTGGCCATTCATGGGCCTTTCTTAATTGGCCGCCGCGGGTGCGATTTTCTGCATCTCCTGCCTCAGTGCAAGCCGGGCCCGGAACAACCGGCTTTTCACCGTGCCGACCTTGATCTCCAGCGTGTCGGCAATCTGCTGGTAGTCCATCTCCTCGAGGTCGCGGAGCACCAGCACGGCACGGAAGTCCGTGTCCAGCCGGTCAATCGCGCTGAGCAGTTGGCTGATCATCTCATCATCTTGGACGCGTTCGGCGGGCCCGGGTTCCCGGTGGTCTTCTAAGACTTTGCGTAGCGAACTGGCCTGGTCGCCGTCTGAGTGGGTTCTCCGGGTGGAATCGAGGGAGGCGTGGTCGCGGAGCTTGCGTCGCCGGAGGCGTGTGATCGCCTGGTTCATCACGATCCGGGTCATCCAGGTCGTGATCTGGGCCTCAGAGCGGAACGTGTCGATGTGCTGGATGATCTTCAGCATTGCGTCTTGTGTCACTTCGGCGGCGTCGTCGCGGTTGCTCACCATCCTCAGGGCGATCGAAAAAAGCCGGTTCTGGTGCATCTCGAGCAGCTGGCCCAGCGCGGCACGATCCCCGTCCCTGACCTGTTCGATCAGCAATGGTTCGCTTGGCTGACTCATCTCACGCAAACCCCTTCATCGGCCTTCCATGGCCACGCATCACCATCGCTACGGCCGGGCCCTGCGCGGGGTTCAAACCCGGGCCCGTCGGCATCCATGCCTCAACTTGCCTATCGGCGGTCTCCTGCAACCAAGTGTACCATGGCGGTCCGCACTGAATAACCCGTCGAACGCCCGCCGCGCATGCCTGACGATCAGACCTACCACTCCCCTCTGGCTACCCGAAACGCCTCGCCCGCGATGCAGTGCATCTGGTCGCCGCGATTCAAGTTCACCACCTGGCGAAAGCTCTGGCTCGCCTTGGCGGAGAGTGAGCAGCAACTCGGCCTGGCGATCACGGATGAGCAGCTCAGCGAGATGCGTGAGCACCTCGAAGACATCGACTATGACGCCGCGGCCGATTACGAAAAGAAGCTCCGCCACGATGTGATGGCCCACGTCCATGCTTTTGGCGACGCCGCCCCCAAAGCCATGCCCATCATCCACCTGGGCGCGACCAGCCAGTTCGTCGTCTGCAACAGTGAATTGATCATGCTCCGCGAGGCGTTGATGCTCGTCGCTAAAAAGCTCGCGATTGTGATCGACCGGCTCGGCACGTTCGCCAAGCAATACCGCGATATGCCCACGCTGGGCTTCACGCACTACCAGCCCGCGCAGCCCACCACCGTGGGCAAACGCGCGACGCTCTGGGCACAGGAACTTAGTATAGCGCTTGAAGAGATCGAGCACCGACTGAGCACGGTCAAGTTCCGTGGCGTCAAGGGCACGACCGGCTCGCAGGCCTCCTTCCTTGCACTGTTCGATGGTGATCACGGCAAGGTCGAACAACTCGACCAGCTCGTGACAGAAAAGATGGGCTGGCCCCCGGGAAAGAGGTTCGCGGTCACTGGGCAGACGTACCCGCGTCTGCTCGATGCGATGGTCGGGTCAAGCCTGGGCACGGTCGCCGCGGCGCTCATGAAGATGGCGACGGATATCCGCCTCTTGTCCAATCGCCTGGAGATGGATGAGCCGTTCGAGAAGAAGCAGATCGGCTCAAGCGCGATGCCCTACAAGCGCAACCCGATGCGCTGCGAGCGGATGTGCGGCCTGTCGCGCTTCGTGATCTCGTTGGTGCAGGCGCCGTACACCACCGCGAGTGAGCAGTGGATGGAGCGTACGTTGGACGACTCGTCCTGCCGCCGACTAACTCTGCCAGAGCCTTTCCTCGCGCTCGACGGCGTGCTCGACATCGCGATCAACGTGACATCCGGCCTCGTGGTTTATGACAAGATGGTGGAGGTCAACCTCGCCAAGTACCTGCCCTTCATGGCCACCGAGAACATCATGATGGCCGCGGTCCAACAGGGCGGCGATCGGCAGGAACTGCACGAAGTCATCCGGAAGCACGCGATCGAGGTCGCGACCAATGTCAAAGAGCACGGAGCCGACAACGATCTTTTAGCCCGGCTCGGAAACGAGCCGGGGTTTGATGGCGTCGATCTGTCGGATGTTCTCGACGCGAAGCAGTACGTCGGCCGATCACCCGAGCAGGTCGACGCGTTCATCGCCGATGTTGTCGAGCCGATCCGGCAGCGGTATCGCGACGGCCTGGACTATGATCCAACACTCAAGGTTTAACTCTTCACGCAATGAACCGGTGACACTATGACCTACACGCTCAAACTAGCCGTACTGATCTACCTTGCAGTTGTCCTCGCAGGCTGTGGGGGTTCATCTACCGAAGAATCCCTGCCCGAAGGCACCGCACCAACCGGGGCGGACCGTAGCGAGGTGGTAAAGCCGGGCGAGGCCGGCGAACCCGATCCCGCCGAATACGAGTCGACGCCACAGCCTGAACCCGTTGTGGAAGAGTCTTCCGAACCTGCGCTGCCGCCGCTACCCTTGCCGACCCCGCCTGCTTCAGAAGACGAGGCAGAGCGTTCATCCGCGCCTGGGCTGTCTTACGTCCTCCCCGAGGGCTGGACCGTCGGGCCTGAACGACAGATGCGTCTGCTCACATTGATCCCGCCCGACGCTGGTGATACGGACCTCGCCATCTCGCGTTGGCCTGGCGACGTCGGCGGCTTCGCGAGTAATGTCCAGCGGTGGGCCCGGCAGGCCGGCCTGCCACCGATCCCCGGGCTGATGACCGCGGCGGCGTCGGATTTCGAGAAGTTCAACATCGACGGCGCGACCGCGACCTGGATCCCGCTCATGAACGAAGACGCCAACATCGCGATCCTCGCGGTCTGGGTACCGATCGGTGACAACCCCGAGAACCCCGACCAGACCTGGACCTTCAAGCTGACCTGCAAGGCGGACCAGGTCGAAGCCTTGGCCCCCGCGGTCCGTGCCTGGTGTGAGTCGATCAAGTTCGAAAACTGATTGTTTTTCTATCACCAGCCGCGATGCTGCGCATCGCTGGCGAGTTTTAAAAGTATGTCAAGCTTTGCCTGCGAGGCGTCGTCTTGTGGCTACTTAATGATCTGCGCTATCGCTGTTGCCATTGTTCTGATAGAACTCTGGTTTGAGCCATGGGCGGTGCTTGAACGATTCGCCGTAGCCGGTCACGCCGCGTTCAGATGAACGGATGAAACTCACAAACTCGGTAACCAGCGGGTCGTCGATCTGCTCATCGATCATCTGCAGGGCTTTGGTCCCCGGGATCCCTTTGCGGTAGTACAGGTTGAACGCCTCGCGGAGTGGTTTGATGTGTTGCCGGTAGCCCGCGCGGCGGAGGCCGATGAGGTTGAGCGCGGAAACCTGCTTAGTGTGGTGGACCATGCAGAAGGGCGGGAGGTCGGCGGTGATGCCCTCTGCGCCGCCGAGCATCGCCATGCGGCCGATCCGGCAGAACTGCTGGACGCCGCAGTTGCCGCCGAGGATGACCTTATCGCCGACGACGCAGTGCCCGCCGAGCAGGGCGGAGTTGGCGAACATGCAGTCGTTGCCGACGATGCAGTCGTGCGCGATGTGGCTGGCGGCCATGAGGTAGTTGTGGTTGCCGACGGTGGTAGGGTGCTCGTCGCGTGAGGCGCGGTGGATGGAGACGCCCTCGCGGAGCACGTTGCCATCGCCGATCTGGGTGCCCAAGCCGGGCTTGTCTGGGTCGGCCTTCCAGTCCTGGGGCTCCAGGCCGATCGTGACCATGGGGTAGATCGTGTTGTTCGCACCGATGGTGAGCGGGCCTTTGAGGTAGGCTTGTGCGATGAGCCGGGTTCCGGGGCCGATGGTGACCGGGCCTTCGATCACGCACTGCGGGCCGACAACCACGTCATCAGCCAGACGGGCCTGTTCATCAACGGTGGCGGTGCGGTGGATCTGCGGCATATCGTGATTAACGCGGCGAGCCGCGTATCATAATTCAAACCATCGGCAAACGCCCGCCGAGCACGCCACAGTGAACCAAGCCCAGCCCATCCAGTTCAAAGACCTCGGCCTCGTCGACTATGAAGAGGCCTTGGCGCTGCAGCGCGAGCTCAACCAAGCCGTGATCGATGGCAAGGCAGCGCCGACCGTGCTGCTCGTCGAGCACCCGCCGGTCATTACGCTCACCCGCCGGGCCGCCAGGCACCTGCTCGCCGACGAATCGACCCTGGCGAAACTCGGCGTGACCACCGCAGAGACCGATCGTGGTGGTGATATCACCTACCACGGGCCGGGCCAACTCGTCGCCTATCCCATCCTCAAACTCGGCGACTTCGGGCTCAACCTCAGCAGCTACATGAGGCTGCTTGAGCGAGTAGTGATCGACACAATCGCCATCTCGGGGATCCGTGGACACGCCGAATGCGGTGCGACGGGTGTGTGGGTCCAAAGGAACGGTGTAGCGGGAGACACGAAGCGTCCCATCGCCAGCCCACGGCAATTAGGCGATGTTGCCAAAATCTGCGCCATGGGCGTTCGCATCCGAAAAAACACCACGATGCACGGCCTAGCGCTCAACATCAAGCCCAATATGGCACACTTCAACCTGATCGTCCCTTGCGGCCTCGCGGGCAGACCCGTCACAAGCATGCAGGACCTGCTCGGCAACGATTGCCCAACCATGGCGAAGGTCAAAGGTGTATTTGCGGAAGTGATTACAGATTGCCTTCAAAACACAGACGAATCTACTCGTTGTGCTACCGGATCGGCACGAGGAACGATCGCTGACTCTTGACATACTCCGGATCGTCACCTGGGCCGAACGCGACGCCGTTGGGCACGTTGTGCGGGTGTTTATCCTGCGTCACACGGACCGCGTTGCTGTAGCGATCGACCTGCCCGACCAGCGTAAAAGCCTCGGCATAGGTCCACGCGTTGAGCAGCACCATCGAGCGGTGCGGCCCGTGGTAGTAGTAGGCCTCTTCGCCGTTGTCACGCAAGACATCGACCGCGGTCTCCGCAGCGCGGCGGAAGTCCGGGCCGAACGCACCGTCGTAGTACCCGATCTGCAGCGTGTAGAGCCCCTTGCCCTTGAGGCTGCGCAGGTCGCGCGGGTCGAGCGCCTCGCCACGCTCCGCGTTGAGCTTCACGATCTTGGCCTTGGCGAAGAGGGTCTCGCCATCGATCTCGGCGCTGCGCACTTGTCTGAGAGCGGCCTTGGCTTCTTTGCTGCCCTCGTCCTTGAACCGGCCCATGTAGACCGTCGTCTCGCTACCCACGGTCGCATACCAGAGGTTGGCCAGGCCTGCCTCTTTACGTGCTTCCATCATCATATTGTGGACGCCGTGATACGCTTGGGCCCCGCTGTAACGGCCCAACTCGATCGCATACCCACGGTTGTTGCGGTTGCTCGACTGGGACCCATCCGAACCGGCGGCGGGCCCATCGTACCACTCGCTCTGCTTGAACATCTGGGTCCAGCCGCTCTCCTTGACCACACGCCGCTCCATCTCACAGCCGGCCATCAGTAGGGCCGATAGCAAGCCACAAACACAGATCATGCGGGTCAGAGAGATCTTCATAAATACAGTTCAGCTTAGGAATTGTATCTCATGCAAGCCGATCGTCATACCCCTTTTCGACAACCGGTGAAAACGTCTAGAACCGGCCTGGGGTTCATTCCTCGGTTTTTTCATATGAGATTGTTAGCTGAGGGCTGGAATCACCGATATACTTATTCATCCGGATGAACGGATGTATTTCATGCCACAAGCCCCCGCAACCCAACCCGATCGGCTCTTACGCTGGATGAACTGCCTCGCGGACGCGACCCGTCTCCGGCTGCTGACATTGCTCGCAGAGCACGAGTTGGGCGTGTCAGACCTTTGCGATGTTGTTCAACTCCCCCAGTCGACGGTGTCTCGCCACCTGAAGATCCTCGCGGACGAGGGCTGGGTGATCAGCCAGCGCCAGGGAACGACGAATCTATATCAGGTCGTGCTGGATGAACTCGATCAACGCCAGCGTGAGCTCTGGCTGATCACGCGTGGTGAGTCCAGCGACTGGGCGACGCTGCATCAGGACAAACTCCGGCTGCAGCAACTCGTCTTGAATAAACAGCAGGACGCCGGTGCTTTCTTCGCCGACGCCGCCAATCAGTGGGACGCGATCCGCAGCGAACTCTATGGCAAGTCGTTTACGCAAGACGCGATGCTCAGCCTGATCCCGCCGACTTGGACGATTGCCGACTTGGGCTGCGGCAGCGCAGCACTGGCAACTAAGCTCGCGCCCTTTGTCGAACGCATCATCGGCATCGATAACTCCAAGCCAATGCTCAGCGCCGCACGCACACGGGCCAAGGACTTGGACAACATCATCCTCAAGCAGGGCGACCTCGCGGACGTGCCACTAGACGATGCGAGTGTGGATGCGACGCTTTGCGTCATCGTGCTGACCTATCTCGAAGATGTTGAACAAGCGATCTGTGAGATGGCACGCATCCTCAAGCCAGGCGGCCGTGCGATTGTTATCGATCTGCTCGCGCACAACCGCGACCCGTTCCGCCGACAGATGGGCCAGGTCCACAGCGGTTTTACCACCGAACGGCTCATGGATCTGTTTACGCAGGCAGGTCTGACCCATGTCAGTTGCAGACCGCTGCCCCCCTCATCCGATGCGACAGGGCCTGCCTTGCTGCTCGCCACCGCGAGCAAGCCATAAACCTTTTTCAAACCACTCTCCACCCCCACAGGAAAGAAATATGACTGCTACCCAAACCGCTCCGACCTACCCTGAACTCACTGTCGATACCGCCGCCAATGGCCTGCAATACAAGCTCAAGCCCGGTGCGACCATTGAAGTCCTCCAAGCACTCGCCGAGCAGGGCCGCAAGGAACTCATGCTCGCTGAGCAGGAGATGCCTGGGCTCATGGCCTGCCGTGAAGAGTACGGCGTGAGCAAGCCTTTGGCAGGCAAGAAGATCATGGGCAGCCTGCACATGACCGTACAAACAGCCGTGCTCATCGAGACACTCGTCGAACTGGGCGCAGAGGTCCGATGGGTCAGCTGTAATATCTTCTCGACCCAGGACAACGCCGCGGCCGCCGTGGTTGCCGGCCCCGATGGCACGATTGCTGAGCCCAAGGGTGTTCCTGTCTTCGCGTGGAAAGGCGAGACCCTGCCCGAGTATTGGTGGTGCACGGACACCGCGCTCGACTTCGGTGACGGCGTCGGCCCTGACCTGATCGTGGACGACGGCGGCGACGCGACCCTGCTGATCCACAAGGGCGTCGAGTTCGAAGCAGCCGGTGAAGTACCTGACTTCGATGCCGACAACGAACCCGAAGAGTGGGGGGTTATCCTCGAGACGCTCCGCAAGAACCTAGCGGAGAACCCGGGCCGATGGACCAAGGTGGCCGAGGCCTGTCAGGGCGTTTCGGAGGAGACCACCACCGGCATCAAGAATCTCGTCAAGTTCGCGGCCGAGGGCAAGTTGCTCTTCCCCGCGATCAATGTCAACGACTCGTGTACCAAGAGCAAGTTCGACAACCTCTACGGCTGCCGGCACTCGCTCATCGATGGGCTCAACCGCGCCACCGACGTGATGATGTCCGGCAAGACCGCCGTCGTCTGCGGCTACGGCGACGTCGGCAAGGGCTGCGCCCAGTCTTTCAAGGGCCAGGGCGCCCGCGTGATCATCACCGAGATCGACCCGATCTGCGCTCTGCAGGCCGCGATGGAAGGCTACGAAGTCACGACACTGGATGACGTTATCGAGACCGCCGACATCTTCATCACGACGACCGGCAACTTCAGGATCATCACCGCCGAGCACATGGCCAAGATGAAGGACAAGGCGATCGTTGGCAACATCGGCCACTTCGACAACGAGATCGAGATGGCAGAGATGGCCAAGATCGCGACCAAAACCAACATCAAGCCGCAGTACGACATGTGGACGTTCAACCAGACCGGCCGCAGTGTGCTGGTGCTGGCAGAGGGCCGGCTGCTGAACCTCGGCTGCGCAACGGGACACCCCTCGTTCGTAATGTCCGCATCGTTCACCAACCAGGTCATCGCCCAGATCGAACTTGCCCAGAACAACGACCAGTACAAGAAACAGGTCTACCTGCTGCCCAAGAAGCTGGACGAGAAGGTTGCCCGGCTCCACCTCGACCAGCTCGGCGTGAAGCTAACCGAGCTCACGCAAGAGCAGGCCGACTATATCGGCGTCCCGATCGAAGGCCCTTACAAGCCCGAGCACTACCGCTACTAAACACGAATCCAAATGGCGTTTGGATCCGAGGCCCCGTAAGTAATTGCGGGGTTTTTTTACGTCTCGACTGGTCCCGGGCCGGCTCCGGTTGTAGGCTTTAAGCCTGTTCCAAGCACTAAGGAGTGATATTTTGAAACCGATCCACGCCATCCTTTTTGCCATGATCTTGCTTGGCTTGCCATGCCCTACTAAAGCGTTTGCTAAGCCGGATATCGTGGATCAGGCACTCGATCTTCTCGATGACAAGAAGCACAAAGAGGCGATGAACCTGCTCAGCGAGGCGGCGACAGATGAACGCATGGAGGACCCACGCTTCATGCTCGCGATCGCGGACGCGGCCCGGCTGTACGCGCCCGAGATCGAGCCGCTCAATGGCGGGGATAGAAGCCAGGCCGAGTACTTCAACGCGGCGGGTATCGTGTACCGGAAGGTGCTGACAAGCGACAAGGCCGATGAGGAACAACAAGGTGTTGCAGAGATCAATCTGCTCTTCCTAAAGAACGTTGTCTATCGAACAGCCGTAGAGGCCAAGCAAGAAAAGCGTCACAAGCAGGTCGCCCGCCTGGCGAGTGTGCTGGGGTCGGTTTGGCCGGACGACTTGGTTGGCCCAATCATGCTCCATGAGGCTGGCAAGGCGATGGAGGACGAATCGGTCCAGCTGCTTGCGATGCGCATGTACGTCAAGGCCAAGCCGGAGGACCTCTCGGTCTATACCTATGCGGCGATGATCGAAGAGAGCATGGAGCTGGGCGGCGGGGCGGAGGCAGCGTTAGAACACCTCAATGCGGGTCTCGAAGTCATCCCCGATTCCATGGAACTGATGCGTGCCCAGGCAACACTCCTGATCGAGATGGGGCGCTTCGATGAGGCGCGGAAGACTGTTGCCTTGTTTGATAAAACAGCGAAGAAGGTCGAGGGCGAGGCCCAGCGTGCGCCCTACATGGTCGTACTTGGCTTGCTTTACGAGAACCTTAATGAGGTCGAGGAGGCGGAACGCTGCTACCTCTGGGCACTCCAACGCAAGCCAGACATGGTGTTGGGCCAGTACAACCTCGGGGCGATCTACTACGCCCGTGCCGGTAAGCTCTACGCTGAAGCCGACGCTGCGTTTTTAGACGATAAAGACGCATACAACAAGTTAAATAAGAAAGCCTTGGCGGTGTTCGCCCTGGCAAGAAAGCACCTCGAAGCGGCCTACATGCTCGACGAACCCGACCTCTCGATCATGTACGCCTTGCAGAGTATCTATCACCGGCTAGGCGATGAAGAAGCCCTCCTGAAGATGCGCCGAGACATCCGCAGGGTCGAGAATGGCGAGAAGATCCGCTAAGTCAAGACATACGGATGCCTGTCTCTGACTTCGCATGTGTGCTTGTTGTGACATCCTAAATCTGGCATCATCATTGCATGACAGTTCCTTCCGGTATCGATGAGAACCAGCCATTTCAAGACCTTGTGTGTGAGGCGGCCGAGTCGGTTATCAAGGAACGCCGAGAAGTCATCTGGCGGGAAGACCTCAAGCGCTTCCCATCCCTTAAGCCGATCTACGGCTGCAAGCGGTCGGAACTGGGACAGATGATCATCGCGACCTTCGAGGTCGCTACGCAGCTCAACGCGGTTTTCAAAGAACCGGGGGCCCCGACTTATTCAGAGGTTGTTGAAGACAAGAAACGCTATGCAGACTTTTACACGAAACGGCTTGAGACGATCGCGGTCGAGGCGTGCCGCCACCACCTGATGCTGAGGAAGCTGCCCGCCGAGAAACCCCTAGGCGACCTGCTTCATAGCCTGATGTACAACGACAAGGGCGAGCTCATATTCGGGCCGATCTACCTCGATCAGTGGCTCTCCTTTGTCGAATCGTGGCTTAATAAAGACCCGCTGCCCGAGGACTGGCTGGCAACCTGCATGGCGCAGCGCGACCAGGATATCGAGTACGAAACCGTTCGTATCGACCGCGAGGTCAAGGGCCGGCTCAGACAGATCTGCTCGCTCGCCCAACAGAAGCAGCACGCCATCGGACCATCGGCAAGCACTGCGCCTAGGCCGCGTGAACTCGATCAATCTCGAACCGAGTCCTTCAAAACGCAGATCGTCGAATTGATCGATTCACTACCCGCATCGCGATACAGCTGGCACACGATTGATTCACTGAAGCGTATCGAACAGTCTAAACAGCTTCTAGCTGTAAAAAAGGCTGAGCACCTTGAGATGATCGCGGCGGCGAAGCAGCTTTACGAGACTTACGAGCGAGCTTACACAAAAGAACTTGCCGCATGGGCAAGGACGGGCTATCCCGATGAGCGTGATAGCCCGTCCATTTACGATCAAGCCGACCACGCGTTGCATGTGGTCATGACGATCCTTGCCCATCTGCTGTCGCGCACGATACCCCTGGAGCGCTGGATCGGTGAGCTACTCTGCACGCTGCTGAGCGACACGCGTGAGATGAGCCCCATCCGTTTCAATCAGCACCACTACCTGGAAGCCTGGCTCAACTTCGCCGAAGAGTGGATGGCTCGTGAGCCGTTACCCGAGCAATGGGTGCAGCGTTGTGTTTCCTTGTACACAAATGATAAAACCCACTACGAGACCTCTTCGACCCGTGAAACGAAGCGTCGCCTAGCAACGCTCGCAGGCCTTGGTTCTGCGGCCGAGCCCCCGCTGGTGCCCGGTGATGCGTGGAGCGATGCGGTGTTCGCCGACCTTGAGGAGATGGAGCCGATCGAACGTTCCGCTTGGATCGAACTGCTTAACCATGCGGCCTCGCTACACATCTCCAAGCCGTCGAAGAAGTGGAAAAAGCTGCTCGGCCCCTTGCTTGAACCAGTCGGCCTCGAATCGGTCGTGGACCATGCGATACGGTGGGCGGGCATGATTGGTCAGCCCGGCACGATCGAGCACCAGATCGATTATTACGAAGAACACACCAATAACACGCTGCTGGATGGAGCGAACGCGGATGTACTGCGCGGCCTGTGCTGGATCGCCTCGGCGGATGTGCGTGCCGTCTGTATGCTGCACACCACGGCCCTGGCCTGCTGCAAAAAGATCCGTGGTCGATTACGCGATGAACCCGTCGCCAACGCCGCGATCCGGGCGCTCGCGTCGATGCCCGGCGACGTGGGGCTGATCCAGCTCGTTCAACTCGAGCAACTGGTCCGTGTGCCAAAGCCCAAGAAACTGATCGCCAAGATGGTCGCCGAGGTCGCCGAGCGCGAAGGGCTCGATGTCGAGATGGTCCGCCAGTCATCGGTGCCGGGCTTCGGCTTGGTGGATGGTGTGGTGCGTCTGCCGTTTGATGACTACTCGGCTGAGATCACAGTTCAAGGCGATCAAGCCAAGCTCCAGTGGATCAAGCCCGATGGCAAAGCAACGCGCGTCATCCCCAAGGCCGTCCGCGAGGCACACCCAGGTGCGAAGGATGAGGTCAAGGGCCTGATCACGCAGATTGAATCGGTCCTGCCCGCGCAGCGTCGGCGGATCGAAAAGCTCACGCGTGCCGAGAACAGTTGGCCTGTCAAAGACTGGCAGCGCGATTACCTGGAGCACGGCCTAGTCTCAACTATCGCCCGCAGACTCATCTGGGTGATCGATGGGACGGCCTGCCTTTATCACAACGGCGCGATGCGCGATATCAATGGTGATGAAGTCGACCTTCAAGGCGAGGTCATGCTCTGGCACCCGCTTGGCCGACCGACCGAAGATGTCGTCGCCTGGCGGCATCGCGTTGAGCGGCTTGAAATCACTCAGCCCTTTAAGCAAGCGCACCGCGAGGTCTACCTCGTGACCGATGCCGAGCGAAACACCAACGTCTACTCGAACCGCTTCGCCTCTCACATCCTCAAGAACGCGACCGTCGTTGCGCTCTGCCAGACCCGCGGCTGGGTCTCCGGGCTCTTCGGCGGGGAGACCGGGCCGAGGCTCGACCTGCCCGAGCAGGGCGTCCGCGCCGAGTTCTGGGTCGAGCCGGCCGGGGATAACTACACCGACTACGGCGCACCCAAGTACCTCGCGACAGACCAGGTCCGCTTCTATGCACGCACTTCAGAAGATGCCCACCGCATCGGCCATACGGGCGATACCGACGACCCGCTGCCCGTCGAGATCGTCCCGCCCCGCGCGCTGTCCGAAGCCATGCGCGACGTCGACCTCTTCGTCGGGATCGCCAGCGTCGGCAACGACCCGAACTGGAACGACGGCGGGCCCGACGGCCGATACCGCGACTACTGGCACGACTACTCCTTCGGCGATCTCACTGCCAGCGCCGAGACCCGACACGAGATCCTTGAGCGCCTCATCCCGAGGCTGAAGATCGCCAACCGCTGCTCGTTCACCAAGAAGTTCCTCGTCGTGCGTGGCGACCGCCGAACCTACAAGATCCACATGGGCTCGGGCAACATCCTCATGGAGCCGAACGACGAATACCTCTGCATCGTAGAAGGCCGGGGCCAGAAGGGCACCGACGGCGTGTTCCTGCCTTTTGAGGGCGATCAACGCCTTGCGATCATCCTCAGCAAGGCGATGATGCTCGCCGAGGATACGACTATTACTGACTCGACGATCCTCAGCCAGATCGGTTCCAAACGATGAGCCGACCTGTCATACTGTATTGAACTTCTCACCCTTTTCCGGAGCCAGCCATGCCCGCGACCCTTACCGTTTACGACGAGTCCACGACCGGTGGCCGCAGCGAGCCGATCGTCCTCGAGTTCCTCACCGAAGAGGTCACCGTCCGCGAACTCATTCGCCAGCGTGTCTACCAGGAGGTGCAGGACTACAACCTCAACCAGGCCAAGGCACCGGTCTTCAAGGGCCTGGTCCAGCCGACTGACGCCGAGCAGACGCTCAACGGCTACAAGCTCAAGAAGGCCCGCCAGATTGATTGGAGCAAGCAGTTCGATAAGGCGGTGGATGCCTTTGAGTCCGGCCGGGTGCTGGTGATCGTGAACGACCGCCAGGCCGAGTCGCTCGACGAGCATGTCGTGATCAACCCGAGCACGGATGTATCTTTCCTGAAACTGGTGCCGTTGGTGGGGGGGTGATACGTGGCTTGGAAGACAATGCCGTTCTCATCGGCTCACCCGTTGCTAGTCGATCTGCACAAGGCTGCGAAAGATTTTAGTTACGACAAGAAACTCAACGACTACCCCGAGGCCAAGGCCATTTTCTCGGCAAAGCCCGAGGTGCAGCGCGAGGTTTTGATGTCCGCGTTGTCTGTGACCAAGCCGCAGGCATATTTCAGCGGTGGGGCGATGATGGCGCGCGGTCAACTCATCAGTCGGCTCATTTCACGAAAGAATGAGTTCGAAGCTTCGCAGTTGATCGATTTCCTGAAGTGGTCGTCCGAGACGCCATGGTGCAACGACGCCGGGTACGTGCTCAAAGCGGTCGGCCGATTTCTAGAGACGAACGAATTGACCGACGCCTTAGAGAAACAGCTCAAGGCCTACGGCAAGACGATCGGCTCGGGCTACCGCCCGCCTTCAGAGAAGACCAAATTCACTCGGCAGATCGCGGAGTTGATCGGCGGGAACGACGCCCCGGTGATCAACGTCGATAACAAAGAGCCCTGGGTCGCGAAGATGCTGGCGGATCTCGAGGCGTTCGATGCAGAGCACAAGCAGGCGATGCTGATGCTGATCTCGGCGGTGTCCAGTGTGTCGGGCAGCAAGCCTTCTGCGAAGTGGAGCAAGGAGGCCGCGAAGCTCTGTGAAGTATTGCCCACAGAGTTTGTTAGCGCTTCCTTGTCGGAGTGGTTGGGTGTGATCGATCAACCGCGCGCGGAGGAGCCGAAGGGTATGTACGGCCAGCCAGGCAGTGTGTGGACCGTCGCCGATTGCAACGCCGATCTCGCTAAGGGTTTCATCTGGCTGTCGCCACAGATTGCAGACAAGGGCCTCATCCGTGCGGTCGCGACCGCGGGACTATCCGGCCAGCGAAAGATCCCTGGCGTTGGCCCACGCAGTTCGAAGGTCACCAACGCCGCGATGTGGGCGCTGGGTCAGATCGATGACCCCTTTGCTATCGGTCAACTCGCCATCATGCGCGCTAAGATCAAGAATAAAGCGGTCCAGAAAGTGATCGACAACGCGATGCAGGCCATCGCCGATCGCATCGGGGTCACGCCCGAAGAGGTCGAGGAGATGTCCGTGCCGACCTACGGCCTTACCGGCGTCGGGCAAGCCCGCGAGCAACTCGGTGAGTTCACCGCGGAGCTGACTGTGACCGGGACGAGTTCGACCGAGCTTAAATGGATCAAGCCCGACGGCAAGCCGCAGAAGTCGGTGCCCAAGGCCGTGAAAGACGGCTTCGCAGACGAATTCAACGAACTCAAGGCCGCAGCAAAAGATATCCAGAAGATGCTCCCCGCGCAGCGCGACCGCCTCGACCGGCTGTTCCTCGATCAGAAAACCTGGGCCTACACCACCTGGGCCGAGCGATACCTCGACCACCCACTGGTGGGGATCCTCGCGCGTCGGCTTATCTGGATCTTTGACCACGGCGAGGACAAGCCAAGGATCGAAGCGACATGGCTCGATGGCCAACTCGTTGATGCCGCTGGCAAGCCTGCCCAGATCAATGAAGACAGCGCGATCGTCTCGATCTGGCACCCGATCGGGCATAGCGAGGCGCAGATCAAAGAGTGGCGCGTGTTTTTTGAGGGCCGCGAGATTAGGCAGCCGTTTAAGCAGGCCCACCGCGAGGTGTATCTGCTGACTGACGCCGAGCGTAACACCGGCACCTACTCCAACCGCTACGCCTCCCACATCATCAAGCAGCACCAGTACAACGCGCTGTGCGCAACGCGCGGTTGGCGTAACGCGCTTCGTTTGATGGTGGACGACGAAGTCCCTTCAACAAGCCGGGCGATGCGGGCCTACCAACTCCGCGCCGAGTTCTGGGTGGAGGGGGTGGGTGAGGACTACGGCACGGACACGAACGAGGCGGGGACGTACCTCTACCTTGCGACAGACCAGGTCCGTTTCTACCGAATCGATGCCGCAGAAAACTGGGGACATGCGTATGGCGGCGGCTTTACCATGAACGCGGAGGGCGCAGGCACCGACAATATCAACGAGCCGATCCCCCTCGACCAGATCGACCCGCTTGTTCTCTCCGAGGTCATGCGCGATGTCGACCTGTTCGTCGGCGTCGCCAGCGTCGGCAACGACCCGAACTGGCAGGACGGCGGACCCGAGGGACGCTACCGCGACTACTGGCACGACTACTCGTTCGGTGATCTCGGCGCCACCGCACAGACACGTAAAGAAATCCTATCCAGGCTCGTTCCACGACTAAAAATTGCCGAACGGTGCAGCTTCGATGACAAGTTCCTCGTGGTCCGCGGCGACAAGCGGACCTATAAGATCCACCTCGGCTCGAGCAACATCCTCATGGAGCCCAACGACCAGTACCTTTGTATCGTCCCTGGCCGCAGCCACACGAAGGTTGGCGACAAGGTCTTCCTCCCGTTTGAAGGTGATCAACGCTTGGCGATCATCCTGAGCAAGGCGATGATGCTCGCCGACGACAACAAGATCAACGACCCAACGATCCTCAGCCAGATCGGGTTTTGAGGGTCCTTCGCAGTGGCCTTGAATCACGACTCGACACCTGGTGTGGCGTTGTATCGAGCGGTCATGACAGACGCTCAATAGCGAGTACGGGGTAACGCTGTAATGATCACCTAATGCTTGAAGATTCTTGTTTTGGCTTCATTTAAGTCAAGAAACGGATCAAAATACCGCCAATAGGTGATTGATAGTCAGTCTCATCTGGATAGAGTGCCTGCAACTCAGTTTCACGAACTCGGGTAGGCGCACAACGGCCTCGTTCGAAATTGGGTTCTCAAGGGCGCGTGTGTTGCGTGCCCAAATGTGGCGGACTGGAGATGAGATTCAGCCCGACTGAGACAATCCTCCTCGCAAGCATGTGGCTTGTCTGGAGTTTCCTTAACAGACCGGTGATGCCGGTAGGAGTTTATTAGATGAATCGTTTTGCTAACCTTGCTACTGTCGCGGCTGTTGGCTTGGCTGCTAGCCCCGCCTTTGCTGATCTTGGTGGTATCTTTGAGACAGTCTCGCGTGGCGCTGCGGGATCAGGCTACATCGCGTTTGATAGTTTCAATGGTGCTCTGGGCCAAGTAACGAGCGCTGTGACGGCAGAAAGCAGTGGTGGCCTCACCGGCAACGTCACACAGAGTGAGTTCTTGACCCCGCCCGGCGGCATTCTTGGAGTAGGCGATAACTCGGTTTATCACCATACTTCTGCCGCCGAGTGGACGATTAGTGTTAATAACCCAACTGCGTTTGATTTTGCTTTGCTACACGTGAAGGAAGTAGACGGCAGCGGATTGGCAGGTGTTCCTGTCTTGGCGAACGGTAATGCCGCGGACAAATTCGTTAGCTACGTCGACCAGGATGGTGATTTCATCACCACTTTCTTCTGGGATAACCTCGGAGATGTGACCAGTGTTGATTTCACCATAAGCACCCCGGCATTCGCTGGGTTCGGCCCACCGGCTCCAGGCAATTTTGACTCATACGACGCATTTGCAGTCGATACCTTTGTCCCCGAGCCGACCTCTCTTGCACTTCTCGGGCTGGGTGGCCTGATTGTTGTGCGTCGTCGCCGCGATCGATAGATCGCATCTCGGTGAGGACTGCGTAGGCCCAAGGTTATTTAAAGAACTCTACACCTAGCCCTTGCAGCGGGCTAGGTGCTTTCGTTTTGCTGCTTTGAAACATTCTGATAGAGACGCCTGGCAGCACCTTTCTGACAGTGCCGGAGCCGGGTTTGCTGGCCCTCCTTGCTTTCGGTGGCCTGCTCGCTGCTCGCCGTTGCCGCGGTTGACCTGCATATAAGAAAAGCATTTTCAAGCCACAGCCCCGAGAAGGGGCTGAGGCTTTTCGACCTCGAACGAGAGTTCATCATTGGACTGCCCATCTCCATGAAGAGTTTGGCTGGATAGGGCTATTCATGTTTTGTAGTTAGCCTTACTACGACAGAGCCCACAAATAATGCAACTCTGTCTCAATTCAGGTTGACGACTCTAGATGAATGGCTAAACTGCACGTATTGAGTGTTTTGAAACCACGTCGCAATAAGCGAACCGTGAACAAACCCACCTTATGGCCTGTTTTTCGTGCTTAATCACGCGACCGGGCCAACCCGGCGGATAGCCGGACAATACATTTCGGCGGCAGCCCGCCGACAAGGAGAGCCATATGTGTCATGTCTACATGAAGAAAATCTTTGCCGCCGCGGCGCTGGGCGCCGTGTTCTACTCAGCCGAAGCCCAGGTGTTTGTCGATCCGCTGGGCTGGGACAGGCCCACGAACAAAGGCGACACCGATTCTTCTACGGGAGCGCTGACAAGCTATCAGTCTTGGGACGTATTTGAAATAGCTTTTGGCCCGCCGGTCACCACTGTTGTGGATGGGGAAATCATTGTTTTGGGTAACAGCCCGGATGTCGCTGATATCAACCCTGCCGGCTCTGCTAATGTTGAACAGACCGAGCCGGGCCCGCCACAAGGCCGAGGCCCATTCATTACCAGCAGCAACAATATCTATTCGTTCGACAGCATCAACACGTTCGAGGTTGCTGTGCCGATCCCAGAACTCAACACGGGTCCGAACAACGACGTCACGCTCTCGATCCAGGTGCAAACGCTAGGCGCCCCGATCGATCAGTCCAGCGTCGATATCACAATCGGGTCCTCGACGTATACACCCGTTGATTACGCGCAGATCTACGGCGGGCCAAGCGGAAGCCCCTTCGGTGGCGGGCTCCGGATCGACCGCTATATCTTCAACATCGCGGACTTCGGCGATGGGTCGGACACGAGCGTTGAGACGCTCAGCTTTAACTTTGATGCTATCTCCAGTTCGCTTAGTCTTGACCGTCTGGAGATCGATACCGCCAGCCTCGCAGACGGCTTCATCTCGGAAGAAGCCGCGCTCCTGGGTGATATGAATGTGGACGGCGTGATCGATGCGAATGATGTCGATGCCTTTGTTCTTGCCTTGATTGATCCGTTCAGCTACCTAACAACATACAACGCCAACTCGGCCGCCTACGGCGACTTTTCTGGTGACGGAGAGTTTTCGAACCTTGACATCTTTGGCTTTGTTGACTTGCAATCCAATATTGGTACATCCGAAGCCGCGATTGAAGGTCTATTCACGAGTGTGCCAGAGCCATCGTCGCTCCTTCTTCTCGGGACCGGGGTCATCTTCGTGGCCCGCCGCCGAAAGGGTGCATAAACTCCACAGTTACGCGTGTAATCCGGTTAACAGGTGGCGTCGTGATTAGACTGCGATTTATACCAATGAAGAGATCAAAAATGTTTTATGGTCGGGGATTAATATCAACGAAACGGTTGAGACTAGCGTCTGGTTTCACGCTGATTGAGTTGCTTGTCGTGATCTCAATTATTGGCCTGCTGGTTGCAATCCTGCTGCCCGTCCTGGGTAGCGCGAAGGATAGCGCGTGCCAAGCGGCACGTTTGAGCGGCGCGAGGCAGATGATGATCGGTTACACCAGCCAGTACACCGAAAACAAAGGCGAGGTTCTCTACGGCAAGCTCCCATTTGCTGGTCTCTACAACGAGCCGCTCTACGTGATGGCAGCTGGTGATAGGCTTTACGACCCGTTTATCGCTCAGCGTTACCCTTGGCGTCTCGCGGAGCATGTCGATGGATTCTGGGACATTATGTACAGCCATACCGAAACACCGGATGTACCTCAACCAGGTCAGACCCCAGCTGAAATCTACAGCAAGGCCTATACATTGAGTCTAAGCCCTGGCTTCGGCATCAATAGTGTTTATGTAGGGGGTGATCTGGGTGCCGATGGCTTCACACTGACATCCGACGGTTACGTACCCAACCGTGGTAAGCACGTCGTTTTTCAAGACGTGGAAGTCAATCGCCCCTCCGAGTTGATTGTTTTCGCTGATGCGAAGGAAACGGTCTTGGGTGTTGGTGGGGAGATCGAATACATCAACACGCCGACGGGTGAACAAGCCGGTTTTATTCAGGCGACACCAAGGCGACTCAACGGGTTGCCGTACTGGAAGGCATCCGGTAGTGAGATCGAGCCAACGTTACCAACGCGGATCGTCGGCCTGCCCGAAGGGCATTGCGTGGACGCTACAACGACCGCTTTCTTCGACGGCAGTGCGCGTAGCCTCTCCTATGACGAAATCTCGGATATGCGGCTTTGGGCGAATAATGCCGACTCAGAAAACTACGATTACTCAACGCAATAACCACGATTGAATTAAACTGTCCGTACCGCTAGGTGTAACCACCAACAAGGAGCATCCTGAGATGTATCAACGTTCCAAACACCCCGGGCCCAAAGCGATGCTTGCTATCTTTGCGGGCATTGCTTTCATTTCATCAGCCCTCATCGGCTGCTCGTCCACTCAGACCGTCGCGACCTCGACCGGCGATAGCTGCACGTCCTGCAAGACCGGCTGCGACGCCAAGCCTGTCGTCGCTGAAATGGACCAGGCCGACAAGGCCAAGTTCGAGCAAGACCGGCAGGCGATCCTCGGGATGGTCGGTGAGTTCGATGTCACCTTCGCCTTCGAAGAGACCATGGCCGTCCGCGAGGGCTACGAACTCAAAGACCCCTACCTGTCCAAGGCCAGCGAGATGGTCGTTGTCGTCAAAGACACCGGCGACTATATCTCCCTGCAGCACCTGCTCGTCGTGACGCACGGCGACAAGGCCCATGTCGTCAAGCACTGGCGCCAGTCCTGGCAGTACCAGGAAGCCAACGGCTACGAGTTCCAGGGCAACAACGTCTGGGAGCCGATGGCGTTCGATGAGAGCGAGCTTGCTGGGGCCTGGGTCCAGTCGGTTTATCAGGTCGATGACTCGCCACGCTACTGGGGCGTCGGCACGTGGGACCACCGCGATGGCGTCTCGACCTGGTCCGGAACCGCGAACCGGCCGCTCCCGCGTCGCGAAGCGTCCAAGCGGAAGGACTACCAGATCCTCGGCGCCCTGAACACGCACGTGGTGACCAGCAGCGGCTGGATGCATTACCAGAGCAACTACAAGCTGGACAAAGAGCACGCGACCGAGCCGGTGATCTCGCTTGAGTCCGGCGTGAACACGTACGCGAAGACGACGACGACCGACTTCAGCGCCGCGGAAGAGTACTGGGAAAATACCAGCGAGTACTGGGAAGTCGTTCGTGCGGCATGGGCCGATGTCTACAACAAGCGTGAGACGCTGAGCCTGAAAAGCCGTTGGAAGGGCGATCGCATGTACTCGCACATTTTTGATCTTGCCGACGAGTACTGGGGGGCCGATGATGTGAGTACGGCCCGTGCGAAGATCGATGAGGTGATCAACGGGTTCCGCCAGCCGGCACAGGTCGCCAGCCCGTAAGGCCCTATTCCATACAGACACCCACAGAAGGGGTGGGCCTTAGCCCACCCCTTTTTTGATCAACACCGCGGGGTTCAATGTCATGAGCTATATGCCTGTTCGATATCAAGCTAGTGTCTCTGTCATCTTCTTGTTCTGTGCTTTGCTCACTTTCGCCGGGTGTGGCGACGACGGAGTAAAGCCTGATTCATCGGGCGGTGCGGCCCAAGAGGCCGATGTGATCGTGCTCACGGACAGCCGGGGTCAAGCGATTACGCTTGATGGCCCGCCCAAGCGCATCGCAGCGTTGACCTCTTTCGCCGTCGAGATCCTCATGGCGATGGACACCGCGCCGGTCGCGCGTTTCCCCGACCCGGACCTGTACCCGCCCGAAGCGGCGTCGATCCCCGAGATCACTAAGCTCGGCCGGGGTACGACCCACCGGCTGGACATCGAGGAACTCATCGCGGCCGACCCCGACCTTGTGATTCTGCACAAGGTCTACGAGGGCGTCGCGGACAACGTGCAGCAGGCGGTTGGCGTCCCGGTCATGGTGCTGAACATCACCTCGGTCGATGACCTGCGGGACAAGGCAGAACTGTTCGCGCAACTGGCGGGCGATCCCACGGCGGCAGATTCAGTGCTTGGCGATCTGGACCAGACGCTTGGATGGCTCGCGACAAACGCCCCTAAAGACAAGCCCAAGACGGTGAGCCTGCTCGGCATGGGCGGGGGCGAGTACTTCTGCCACCGCGGTAACCACTTCATGGGCTCGCTGCTGGACGCCGCTGGCGCGGACAATATTGCGGCGGATCGAGAGGCACACTCGCGGTACAAGTCGCTGTCGCCGATCGATCTTGAAAAGCTGATCGCCGAAGACCCTGAAGTGGTCTTCCTGATCCCGTACGGCGACGCGGACTACGACGCGGTTGTCGCGGAGTTCAAGGCCGATCCCGCGGTGCGGTCGCTTAAAGCCGTGCGTGATGGGCGGGTCTATATGCTGCCAGATACGATCTATACGTCTCAGCCCGGTCCGCGCACCGGCGAAGCACTGCGTACGCTGTTTGGGCACCTCTACCCCGATGCCGAGGCACCGAACTGGTGAGCCTTGCCCCGCCAGTTGACCGAAGAGGCCGCCGTACCGGGCCGCATCTGCTTGCACTGGCCCTGCTGTCTCTGCTGGTTGTCGGCGGGATCGTCGGCGCCCTCGCGCTGGGTAGCACTGACTTGTCCGTTGGTGAAGTCGTTGAAGCGGTAGGCAACCGCGAAGCCGTGGACGAGGGCGGGGGCACCAAGGCCGACCGGATCGTCTGGCGGGTTCGGGCGCCGCGTGCGTTTCTTTCGATCCTTGTTGGGCTGAATCTCGCGGTGGCGGGCGTCCTGCTGCAGGGTGTGATGCGGAACCCGCTCGCCTCGCCCGGGATCATCGGGGTGATGGCCGGCGCGGCGTTGTTCGCAACGCTGGCGATGCTTGTCTTGCCGGCGGGCGGCCTGCCCGGTGCGCCGCGCGAGCTGCACGTGCCGGCGATGGCGTTCATTGGCGCGATGCTCGCGGCGGCAATCGTGTTCGCCTTGTCCTGGCAGCCGGGCACCGGGACGAGCCCGACGCGCATGATCCTCGCCGGCGTCGCGGTGACGGCGATGGTCGGGGCCGCGCAGAACTTCCTCTCCGCCTATTTCGCCGACCGTATCGCCGGCGTCCTCATCTGGTTGGCCGGGTCCTTGAGCACACGGGGCTGGGCAGAATTCGGGATGATCTGGCCCTTCAGCCTCGCTGGGTTCGGGCTTGCGCTCGCGTTGGCCAGGCCGTTAAACCTGCTGCAACTCGGCGAAGACTCGGCCCGGTCGCTGGGCGTCTCGGTGCAGCGTACACGCCTGCTCGCGGTGCTCGCCGCGGCGTTGCTCACCGCTTCGGCTGTCTGTGTCGCAGGCATCGTCGGCTTCGTCGGGCTTGTCGTCCCGCACATCGTCCGCACCGCGCTGAGCCCGAACCACCGGTGGCTGATCCCTGCTTCGGCGTTAGCAGGGGCGGCGCTGGTCGGCTGGGCCGATGTCGCCGCACGACAACTCGGCGAGATGCCTGTTGGTGTCCTGACTGCCGCGATCGGCGGGCCTTACTTCGTGTACCTGCTCTACCGGACCAAGCTGATTTAATAACGTGATGCAAAAGATGATCGAACAATCTGCAGCACTCCAGGCCGAAGCGCTCTCCGTCGCGTATGGCAAGCAAACGGTACTGAACGGCATCGATCTGGCCGTCAAACCAGGCAGCATCACCGGCCTCATCGGCCCCAACGGGTCGGGCAAGTCCACGCTGCTTCGTGCCATGGCCCGGCTTATCCCGACCCGCAGCGGCTATACCCGTCTCCTTGGCCAGCGGACCGACCAACTCGCGCCACGAAAACTCGCGCGGACCCTCGCGGTGATGCCGCAGCACCCCGTGGCGCCGCCGGGCGTAACCGTGCGCGAAATGATTGGCTACGGCCGATCGCCTTACAACGCCTGGTACAAGCCCACGCCTGTCGAAGACCACGCATTGATTGAGGCGCTCATCGAGCGCTGTGATCTCGTACCGCTTGCCGACCGGTTGGTCAACACACTCTCGGGCGGCGAACGCCAACGCGCGTGGATCGCCATGGCCTTAGCCCAGCAGCCCAAGGTGCTCATGCTCGACGAACCGGTCTCCGCGCTCGACATCGGCCATCAACTGGAAGTGATGGAACTCTTGTCCGATATCAATCGCGAGCAAGGCATGACATTGCTTATCGTGCTGCACGACCTGAATCTGGCCGGCCAGTACTGCGACGAGTTGGCCGCGATGCTGGATGGCGAGATCGCTGCCTCGGGCCGAACGCAGAACGTGCTCAATCCCGATACGATCCGGCAGTGCTTCAAGGTCGAAGCTCAGTTTCATGGGCCGGTCGATGGTCATTCGTTTTGTTCGTTTAGCCGGCTGACAGCAGATACCGCTGATTTGCTGTAGCCGGGATACGACGCAGCGCAGACAAATTATGACAAACAGATTATGGCTCACCTGCGATTTATAGCATTGCGCCTGATACGTTTATGCATAACCGTTGCGTGGGTCGTAGGCGCGTTCTTCGTTTGGGGCCTGCCCGCGGTGGACGGCACGCTTGCCAAATTTTGATTTAATCAGGTCGAGGGTCTGCTCGACCTGTTTTTTTTTCTCACGTTCTGGGTCGGTGAATAGGTCGGGTTGGGCGTCTTCGTGGGTGAGTGGTCCGGCGGTGACGCCGATGAGGCGGACGGGTTGGAACGCACTTGCCACCCACTTATCGAACAAGGCAAGCGCGGGGCGGTACAACTCGTCGGTGAGGTCGGTAGGGCGGTCAAGGGTGATCGATCGGGTGATCGTCTGGAAGTCGCCAAAGCGGATCTTCACGGTGACACCACGTGCCTGAAGCTGTTTGTGGCGGAGCCTGCGGGCGACGTCTTCGGCCTGGGTCAGCATGATCGCGCGGACATGGTCGGGGTCTTTCAGGTCTTCACGGAAGGTCTGTTCATGGCCGACGGACTTGGCCTCGCGAGTTGGGACGACGGGCCGGCTGTCGATGCCGCGCGAGAGCCGGCTGAGCCTGGACGCGTCTTCCCCCGCATCGCGTTGCAGTTGGGCTTCGGTCAAGTTGCGCAGGTCGGCGAAGGTACGGACCCCGCGCTTTGCAAGCTTCGCCTCTGTTGCCGGGCCGACGCCCCACATCCGGCCGATGGGCAGGGGGCCGAGTAACGCATGGATCTTGTCGGGCTCGGGCCCAACGACAGTCAGCCCATCCGGCTTTTCAAGGTCGCTCGCCAGCTTTGCGAGGAACTTGTTGGGTGCGACACCGACAGAGGCATTGAGATCAAGCTCCTCCTTGATCTGATGCTTGATCTGCTTGGCGATCTCAACGGGATCACCGAGCAGACGCTGGCTGCCGGTTACATCAATAAACGCCTCATCACAAGACAGTGGCTGGACCAAAGGCGAGACGCGATCCAGGATGTCGAACAGCCGCGCTGACATCTCGCGGATCCGCTCGCCGGGGACTTTGACCAGCACCGCGTCCGGGCAGAGGCGGAGCGCCACCGCTGTGGGCATCGCGCTTCGGCAGCCGAACTTCCTCGCTTCGTATGACGCGGTAGAGAGCACACCCCTCGGCCCGCCACCGCCGACGAGCACAGGCTTACCCTTCAGCGAAGGATCGTCCAGCACGGCGATCGCCGCGAAGAACTGGTCCATATCGACATGCAGGATCGCGCGATGGTCGGAGTGCCAGGGCATGACATAATCGTACCTCAGCCTGTGATGAGCGCGTGAATCATCTGCGTGGCCTTCGGCGGTACCGGGTCATTGATCATCAAAAAAGTTGATCCAAGCCCATTCCTGTACCACCCACCACGCGTTGGTGATGCCCGGATTCGCGGTATCCATTATTTGTTCAGAAATGGGCAGCAATTCGACATGCATGTCGGCGAACAGCGTGTTGTACGATTCGTTGTGACCGTAGAGTACGCCGAAGAGCCCTTCTCGACGCGTCCAATGGTCGGCGACCAGCGCGGTGCCGGCATCGAAGCGAGGGTCGGCCAGATCGGCGGCCAGATTGTGCTGGCCGGTCGATTCGTCCCGGAACGACGCGCGGTAGTGGTAGCTGATGCCGACGTATTCGAGCCCCCCCATGGCGTCAGCGCCGGTTGCCTGCCAGCCGCCAACCGTCCACCCTGTCGATGTCAACGGGTCGAGCCCAGACTGGTTGAACTGGATCGCGGGGTGCGACCACGCTGGGCAGTACAGCGCTTGAGGTCCGCGGTCATAACCCTCGACGATAGGTATGGCCAAGCCCAGCGGCGTCCGAGTGAGCGGGTTGAAGGTCATGTCGATCCCATTGCCCGGTGCCAGCTTCGGGTTGGCGTCCGGGAGCACGTCGTTGTGATCGACGCCATACGCCGTGAGCATCGTACCCACACCTTTGAGCTGCGCAGCGCATTGCGAGTGCTTTGCCGCTTCACGCGCCTTGCTGAGTGCCGGCAGCAGGATCGCGATCAGCAGCGCGATGATGGAGATGACGACCAGCAGTTCAATGAGGGTGAATGCTTTTTGCATATATATACCTTGGAGTTCAACTCGATCAGGTTTTAAACTTGATACAGCGATTCGGATTAGACGGATTAGACGGATCAGACTGGCAAGCTTAGGTTGATTTGTAGATACACTTCACACCAGAGTGCAGGCGTGTTCTGCTCGCTTCGGCATGAACAGTGGTAGCTGCTGTTTGGAAGAGATAATCATGGCACCTGCTTTTCGGTCGGTACGAAGTTCCTGCTCCAGCGCAGCTCCCACAAGTCTCCCAGGATCACCGGTCCGGAGGAGCCGTCCAGCATCGTGACGTTGATCGCCATAGCGTGCCGGTCGATACAGAAACGCGTTAAGCCGATGTTGGCGTTGCCTGCGATGGCACCCGTATTCAGGTCCGCTGGTGGGTTGTCCGTCTCTTTCGGCCAGCCACCGATCCAGACTGCGTCCGCGTAGGCGGGTGTGTCCGAGGGCTGGTCGACCAACGAGAGCGTCTCGAAGATGTTCTCCGGGGGGAAGACCGCCGGGTTGCCGTTTGAGAAAATCCCCGCCGGCTTGATCCACTCGTTGATGCCGTAGCTGCTGGCGGTCTCGATAAGAAAGTGTTTCCACGGGCTGGAAGCAGTGCCGAAGACGTTGTCGTTTACCGTACCCGGGTCGCCGAGTTTGTTCGCTGTCGGGCAGAGGAAATCGCTCGCTGTTTCCTGTCTTGTGTCCGCGTTGAACGAAGAGACGACGCTGCCGAGGTACGGCCTCAACTCGATGGTCCAGTGATCGGACGGGAAGAAGTCCGCGGCCATCATCTGGTCGTCGTGTTCCTGGGCGTACATGACGGTCGCCTGGCCAAGCCCGCGCAGGTTGCTGAGGCACTGGACCCGCCTGGCCGACTCACGCGCCGAGCTCAGGGCCGGCAGCAGGATCGCGATCAGCAGTGCGATGATGGAGATCACCACCAGCAGTTCGATCAGCGTGAAGGCTTTTTGAACCATTTGAGGGCTTCCCGTGATGACTGGCGGAACTTAGATAAAGGCAGCACGCCCCTTCCAAGGCGCGGTGCCGCTTGAAGGAAATCGATCTATCTACGCCGGCGCTGACACATGAATAAGCCGCCCAGGCCCAGGAGCGCGAGCGAAGACGGCTCGGGGATCAGGGTGCCGCCGAAGCGGATCTCGCTGAGGCCCACGAATTGATTGCCGGCACCATGATTCGACGTGATATCAATCCTGACCAGGCGGACGTCGTCCGCCGCAGCGAGCGAGGTCAGATCAAAGGTCTCGCCATACAAAGTCGTATCATTGCCCGGTGCTATCGCGAAGTTCGTGATGCCAGGCAGCGGCGTGAAGGATCCACCCACAGACTCTGCCACAGAGACCGTTACGGCATTAGCCCCACGGAACTGCTGATTTCCCTGCTCGTTGTAGTTCCAGACCGTAAAACGATCGAGGTCGTAGTTGCCCTCCAAGTCATAGACGATAAAGGTGGGTAGCGGGTCCGGGGTGACCAGCCCAATACCGTCACCGTTCGATAACCAGGCGACGCCTTCGATTGCGGTGGAGTGGGTGTTTTGTACGCCGACCTCGTACCCGACGCCATCAAGTGTGTAGCTGGCCAAGCGATCAAAGTTGAAGGGGTCTTCGGGTAATACGAGTTCGGAACCCACATCTTCGATCGTGACGCCGGTGATCGTCGCGGCGTGCGCCGAGACGGCCAGGACCGCGGTCCCAGCGAGCGCCGCCAGCAGGGTTTTCTTGTGCTTGTGCTTCGCCATGTCGTATCTCCTGTAGGGGGTTGTGAGAGGGGTTCATCTCTGGCGGGGCGGCACAAGCCGTCTCGCTAGTTCAGTGTCTGTATAAACAAGCTCGCTTCGAGTTTGGGAATTGCTTCGAAGCGGGACGCTGAAAGGCTCGACCGTGGCATTGTGCCGTACGATGAGAGATCTCCAAGCAAGGACAATCCGTGTGTGAGGCTCAATTAATTAATATAAAGAGTAGTACAAAAATATACTCTTATCATGTAAATAAATGCTTTATTCATGCAATAATCATTTTGGGTAATCATGATGGTTATGACGGCCCCGCGCTGACCGTAATTTCTTTTACACCCACCCCGAATCCAGCGGCGGCGATCGGATAAGTGCTAACACGAGTTGCTCGGCATGATCCGAGCCCGATCCCTTTAGAGATCAAGGCCCATGTACCGTGTTGAGCGGTTATACGGAAAACAGTTTGATTTTTATCCATCCTTTACCCACCGGAGAGGGCGGCGGTGAAGAGCCGACCGCAGGTCGGAAATTGGACACAGTGGTCTCAAGGCTTCACCCTCCGCTCGCCATCGCCTGCGGGGATGAGAAGCCAGACTGCACAACTTCAAAGCGGGATTGGTATTAGGCACTATGGCCCGGCCATGCATCACTTAGGTTCCAACGCCCGGTTCTTTAGCGAGCATCGACAAGAAGGTTGCCGTCCACGTGGTCGAGCTAGTGGGTCGTTTTTGCAGAGTGGGTTTCTGTCATGCGTTTGTTCTGTGACTACACCAGGCATATACTATAAACATGTAACTTTTTACTCTTTCTATGCAAACACTCCGTTACGTTTAGTTGTAGGGTATTGTGAAAAAAAGCCGACGTGTTGCCATCTCGATGGAGATCGATCAGCCCTACCCGCACCACCACGACGTATTCTTGGGTATCCAGCGGTATGCGAAGGAGCACCCCTACTGGAACTGCCTGATCGACGAGCACCCGGGCTATGCGATGAACCGGCGCACCATCGACGCGGGATACGACGGGGTGATCGGCCGGCTCACCAAGCCGATGCAGAAGCGCCTCAAGCACGAAGGGATGCCAATGGTCAACGTGGTCTACGCCTTCCACACCGAGGGGATCGGCGGCGTCTACCTGGACACCACCGCTGCAGGGCGCCTCGCCGCCGAACACCTGATCGACCGCGGGTTTAACCGGCTGGTCGCCGTAGTCGAGCGCACCTACGCTCAGTCTAGGTTGTTCGCCCAGGGTTTTATGGCCACCTCGGAAGAAGCGGGCGTCCATTGCAAGCTGGTCGAGATCGATGAGGGCAAGTACTTCAATGCTTCAGAATGGGTCGGCTTTGAAAAGAGCATCCTACAGGTCATCGATGGCCTCAAGCCTCCTACCGGCCTGTTCATCACCAACCCCTCCGCGGCACGGCTTGTGGTTCAGTTCGTCCAGTCGCGCGGGTTGCATGTGCCGCACGACCTCGCGGTCATCTGCCAGCATAATGTGTTATCGATGGTCGGCGTGCCGCCTCAGATCACCTCGATGGACTCGAACCTTGACCGGGTAGGCTACGAGGCCGCCGCATTACTGGATCGGCTTATGGAAGGCGAGGCACCGCCAAACGAGCCCATACTGATCTCACCCAAGGGTGTGATCGGGCGCGAGACCACCGATTACTTTGCGGTCGAGGATGAGCTAGTCGCCGAGGCGCTGCGGTATATCTCAAGCCACCTGCATACGAAGCTGCGTGTCGATGACATCGCTTACGAGTTGAACGTATCAACGCGCCTGCTTCAGTTGCGTTTTGATGAAGCGCTCGGTATCGCGGTAAGTGACGAGGTCCGTCGGCTTCGCCTCGAGAAAGCCAAACGCATGCTCGCGGACCCCGAACTGCTGATCGGCAGCATCCCCAAGGCTGTCGGCTTCGCCACCGCCGATGTCATGAATAAGATATTCAAACGTGAGGTGGGCATGACCCCGGGTGGGTTCCGCAAAAAGATCTTGCACAGCGACGGCCTGGGGCAGTCATGACTTTTGCCGTTGCGACGCGTCCTGATGGCGTATCGCTTGACCTACTTTGTGCCTTTATGAAAACAGCCCCGATAGTAGGTCGGGGCTGATGTATGTTTCAGGTGTTTAACGTTACTTAGGCCTTACTCGCCTCTTCCGCCGCGTCCTTCTCGCGTTTCGAGTCGGTCGCGTCTTTCTTGCCCTTGTCGGGGGCGAGCAGCATCGTCGCACGCCGGCCCATCATTTTAGGGTCCTGCTCGATCTTGCTGACGTCATCGAGCATCTGGCAGATGTTGCGCATCTGATCCAGCGCGAGCCCCTTGTGCGCCATCTGTCGGCCGCGGAAGAGCATCACGAACTGCACCTTGTCGCCGTCTTCGAGGAATTCACGCGCTTTCTTGACTTTCAGTTCCAAGTCGTGCGTGTCGATGTTCGGTCGGAGCCGCATGCCCTTGAGCTCGGACTTCTTGGCGTGGGCTTTCGCCTTCTGCTCTTTTTTCTGCTGAGCATACTTCCACTTGCCGTAGTCCATGATCTTGCAGACGGGTGGTCGGCCGTCGGCACCGGGCGTGCCGGGCGAGACTTCCACGAGATCAAGGCCGGCATCAGACGCTCGGCGTTTGGCGTCGTCGAGGTCGATGACCCCGACGGGGTTCTGTTCTTCGTCAATCAAGCGGACCGGTGAGATACGGATCTGATCGTTGATGCGGAGTCGCTTGCCGGTCTCTTTGGGCTGGGGTCTGAAACGTCCTCTGGCGATGGTGGTGTCTCCGGGATGGGTACGGGTCAAAGGCGGCGCTGCACGCGAGCGCTATGTTGCCATCATCCATGGGTATTTTGCTGCGGATGGGCAAGCGGAATCTCTCATTAGGTTATCGGTGTCGCTGCAAAGGGGCAACAGGGCCCACCAAATTCTCGGCTCTTATTGAGTTCTAGGCCGCTATCCGCATTGAATCGGCCCCGCGGGTAAACGGCTCGGTGCGGCGGTCGGGTATCCCTCCCGCTGGCGGTCTAGAGCGGGTTTCGCGAGTCGTTTTCTTGCCAATTCGATCGCAGATTAAATGGAGTAAGACGGGCTACTCGGGCTCGATACGGATGACCCGGACTGCTCTCTGCCGCTGCGCTTCCAGTGAAAGCGGCAGGCTGATCGTCTCGCCCAACACCCAGTAGGGGAGCATGTCCAGCATCCGGTCGCTTCCAATCCATCCGTCCTGGCCGCCGAGGAGGACGACCCGGTTGTTGTCGAGGGTGCCCATGTCGCAGAGCAGCCTGGCGTTCGCGCCGTAGGTGGAGGTGTGGCGGCCGATAGAGACGCTGTGAGCTGCTTTTGCGATCACGGAGGTTGTGCCGCTGTAGGGCAGGTCGTCGTAGACGTACCCGCGTCCGATCAGGGGGACGGCCCCGATCGTGTGCGCGACCCTCAGCCGGTGGGCGTCGCCCCATGTCGCGCTGCGGTCTGTGTCTTCTGCTGTGTCTTCGATCGCCTGCTTGAGGGCCTGCTCGTGGTCGGCTGCTTGGAGGTCTTCTGCGACGAAGTCGTGGATGTATGCGCCAGAGCGGATCGTGTCGATGATCCTTGGCCCGTAATTGTCTTCGTACAAAGCCTGCACGAGGCGGGACAGCACGCCTTGGTAAACGATCGCTCCGGTCGAGTCGGACTCGTACCGCCCATCCCACGCTTCGAGTTCGTGTCTGACCCATCGGTGTTCTATAGCGAGCAGGTCATGCGATGTATTTGAAACGATCAGCTTGGCCAAGCGGTGCGACGCGGCGGAGTAGGTATCGAGTTGTAATTCAGCGAGGTCGTTCAGCGTGACCGCAAATCGATTATTGAGGATGCTTTGCACCCGGGTGACCCGGTCGTTCGCATTACCGAGCGGGACGAGCGGGGCGGTCATGCGGGTGGGCACGTTGTTGGCCGAGACCAGGAAACCGGCCTCGGGGTTGTAGGCGGCGGGGAGTTGGTCGCTAGTACTGCCTTTGGACCACGCAAAACCTGGGTCGTCAGCAGGGACCGGGCCCAAGCGGCTCGCCCTCGCGGCTGCTGGGATCGCCTCGATGGCCATGACCTGTCCGATGTTGCCGTCTGCGTCGCCGTACAACATATTCTGCCCGCCGACGCGGTAGTCGGCGAAGGCGGACCGGAAGCCGGCCCAGTCCTTGGTCCGCGACGCATTTAGAAAGGCAGACGACTCGTCGCTTGGCTCGTGCCCGCGCCATCTGAGCACGATGTCCCCCTGTCCCAAGCCACCGAGTAACCTCGCGTCGCTAACGACCGGCCCTAATTCGGACTCGCGGATCGTCCGATGGGCATCGAACCAGTAACGCACGCCGATCGCCTCTTCTCGCGGCGGCTTCTCTTCCCAGCCCGGCTTCAAGCGGTAGAGCACCGAAGAAGAGCTCTGCATGTTGGTCCCGGTCCATGCGATACGTTCGTTGCGGCCAATGAGCACGAACGGCAATCCCGGGATCGATAGCCCGACCACCGATCGTTGCGGCGTGTGGTAGCCGACCACGCACCAGATATTCGGCTGGATCAGTCCGAGGTGCGGGTCGCTGGCAACGAGCGCCCCACCGGAGGCCGATCGCTCGCCGCTGACGGCGATCGCGTTGCTGCCGGTCCGACCGATGCTGTTGATGAGTGAGAGGTCGTGCGGCTCGCTTGGGCTGAAGCTGGGCATGCCTTTGTCCGCGAAAGCCCATAGCCGGCGGATGTAGTCCTCGTAGCCCCGCTCGGTTTTTACTTCACTTAACGAAAGCCAGCGGCCCCAGTTCACATCCACGCTGGCAAGTCGGCCGAAGGTCAGCACGTCACGCACCTTCCAAGGCTCGTCGTAGCCGAGCCCAAGCACCGACGCATCGTGCGGCCTTTGCGTCAGGCTTGCGCGGTAGTTGTTAATCCCCGCGACGTAGGCCTCAAGCCAGGACCGGGTATCTTCGGGCAAGCCGGCCTCGATCTCATCGACCGCCCGTGCCAGGTCGATTGCCCGCAGCGCCTCGTCGATCTCCACCGTGAAAGGGCCCGTCATCTCGGAGAGTCGGCCCTGCGAGACCTTGCGGAAGAAATCCATCTGGGACATCCGCAGGTGCGCGTGGACGAGCCCCATGCTGTACGCCACGTCCTCGTCGGTCTGGGCGACGATCGTCGGGATCAGGTACTGGTCCCAGTAGATGTCGACGGCTTGCTGGAGCCCAGGCCAGGGCTGATCGAGTTTTGATAGCCGGTCCTCACCATTGATGCTGCCGACGCTCGGCGGGGTGAGGCCGCAGCCTGTGGTTGTAAGCAGCACGCCGACTGCAAGCACCACCCAAGCCAGATACCGGGGTGATGATCGAGCGTGACTGCTGCGATAGCACCGCTTTGCATGGACCTTTTGTTCGTCTTGATACATCGATGAAGCCTGTCGGTTACAGGTTGACGCGTTGCATCGTAGAACACCTCGGCAGGAGTATCTCCGAGGATCGTCTGGGGCAGATCGCTTGCGAGGCGGATAAATCGCTGCGCATCGCTAAACGGCCCATACAAGCAACCAGTACGCGGTGGGTCCGGCTAACAGCGGTGAATCGAATACGTCCAGCACGCCGCCAAAACCGGGGACCGATGAGCCGGAGTCCTTCACGGCGGCGTCGCGTTTCATCATCGATGCGAATAGGTCCCCGCCTTGCCCGACGACGGCGAGCACAGCCCCGACAAGCAGAGCGTAGGCCCAGTGCAGGCCCGCGAGAGGTGTGAGCGTGGCGAGCGAAACGAGCATCGCGAAAAGAACCCCGCCCGCGAGCCCCTCCCACGTCTTGCCCGGGCTTAGCCAGGGGATCAGCTTGGTCTTGCCGATCGCTCGGCCGGTGAAGTACGCGCCGATGTCGCAGGACTTCGTCGTGAGCAGCGCGGCGGCGAGGACCCAGACCGCGTGCTCCAGCGGCAGGGCACGGATCGCCAGCAGCGTGCCCGGCATCAGCCCGAGGTAGATAAACGCGAACACCGCCGCCGCACCGGCCGCCATCGTGCCCTGAGTGTTCTGCCCCCGGCACTGGACGAGCACACCAAGCAGCAGCGCTCCGATTGCTAGCGAGACGATCAGCATTGAGCTCGGCCCGGAGAGATTTAGATCGTTCTGCAGCGTTGCGTAGACCCCGACACAGCCCGCCGCCCCCGAGAGGAACAGCACGCGGAAGCCTGTCGAGATGCCCTTGGCCCGCAGCAGGATCGCGAGCTCCCGCGACGCGAGACGGATCCCCGGCAGGATCAGGAGTACCAGGATCACCAGCCCGGCCCGCGTATGACCGGCGTCGTGCGCCCACTGGTCGAGCCAGAGCACGCCGAGCAGCAGTGCAATCATGATCGGGCCTAGGATCAGCCGGTACTTGAGCATGCCCGGCATGGTACCCGCGGCCACGCGCAGCGACGCGCAGACCCGCACCCGATCCAGTAGGCTGGCCCGACTTGATGCGACCAATCCATCGTCTGAACCCGGCTCTTTGGCTCAGCGTCGTGACGCTCGCTGTCCTGTACGCTGCTCTGCCCGCCAGAAGCGGGGACCTGCCCGCTCGAAGCGATGGCGAGTCACTCTGGCTGCTGGATCCCACGCCCCCGGCCGAAGGAGATCAAGACGACGAGCCCAAGCTCGTCTTCTACCACCTGCCGGCCGATACCGACAACTACCTCGCCCACAAGCTCGAGCCGATCAACGGCGCGTTGATGCCGCGCGGGCTTGCCGCGGGGGATGGCCGGCTGCTGGTCATCACCACCGACCGCAGGGTCACCACGATCCGCCCGGAGTGGTCGGAGCTGATGCGGCAGTACGAGTACAAAGCACGCACCCTGGCCGAGCTCCCAGAGGGCTGCACGCTGGTTGCGCTGGACATCGGTGAGCGTGGGCCGTGGGCGCTGGTGCAGGTGCAGTCCCGTGAGCTGCTGGAGAAGCTGGATGAGGCAAATGAAGAGAAACAGGCAGACACGGCCCTAACCGAGCAGCAGATGCTCAACCGCGCGCTTGGCTTGCCAGACGGGTTGGAATGGGTCGATGGGGAGCCTTACGAGCCCGCCGAACAGAAGATAGATCAGATCGAGGAGCAAGAGTTCGGGCCCAGCGAAGCGGCGGAATTGCAAGGAGGGGTCGAGCCGGCGGAACGGCCTACGCTGCCCGCGTACCGCTTGATCCACCTGCGCAGCAACCAGTGGGCCAGCGTCCCGCTGCCAGACAACTTCGAGATGCCGCGTGAGGCAGCGCTGCTCACACGCCCCGGTGCGGACCGGCCGACTCTGCTGATTGACAGCGACACACCACGCGGGCCGATGCTGACGCGGTACAACCCGATCACGCTGGATAGCACAAGCAATGAGCTTGGCACTGAACAAGCTGGTCGGCCAAAGCCAGCGCAACAGCCTGCCTGGTCGAAGCTCATCACCGGCATGCAGCTCAGCCCCGGCCGGCAGTGGTCTGCCGAACTAATCAACGGGCAGATCATTGTGGCGCTGGAACGATTCCGTCCGCGCGAGGTCGTCACGATCGACACGTTCCTGCTGCGGGGCGACGACGCCTATGAGATCGGCACTGTCAACATCTCGATCGGTGACGACGCGCGTTGGGCACTCTTGCCGAAGCAGAACGACATCGGCCTGATCGCCAGCCCCGCACCACCGCCGGACCCAGAGGCGACCAACCGCCTGCCCACCCTCGCATTGTTTGCTGGGCTATCACTCGACGGCCAGGCGCTCTTCCGGAACGAAGAAGGCAGCGCACTGCTCATGCCGATTGCGGAAAAGAAGTCCACGCTCCTCGAAGGTAACGCTGATCTTTTCATCCAGATCATAGCCTTCATCACAGCGATGTTCATGATGATCATGTTCTACCGCCGGGCACCACAGCAGGACCAACTCGACCTGCCCGAGCACCTCGTTCTTGCGAGCTTCGGCCGACGCATGGTCGCGGGGATGATCGACCTGGCGCCGGGTTTTTTCCTCGCGACATTGATCTTCGACATCTCCGTCAATGAAACGATCCTGTATGCCTGGCCCGGCAACGGTGTTGAGAAGGCCATCGCCGCGATGCGTCCGGGCTTTGTCGTGATTGCGGTCACGCTCGTGCATACAACGGTCTGCGAGTTCATCCTCGCACGCTCACTAGGCAAGATCTTGATGGGGATGTATGTCGCGGATTTGAGCGGTAAGCCTGCTCCGCCGATGCCTTGTCTTGGCCGGGCGCTTAGCCGTGCATTTGAATTGTTTGCACCGCTGATGATCCTCGTCGCGCTCATCAGCCCCGCACGACAACGCCTTGGTGATATCCTCGCCAAGACCACCGTTGTGATGCGAAAGCCCGAACCCCTCTCGGACCCTGAAGATGACAACCAACGCTAGCCCAACCAGCCGGCCGGCCGTCGTCCTGCTTTCCGGCGGTCTCGACTCGGCGACCGCTCTCGCAATCGCGCAGGACCATGGCTATACCTGCCACGCGATCAGCTTCGACTACGGGCAGAAGCAGCGTATCGAACTGGACGCGGCGGCCAAACTCGCTAGAGATATGGCCGCGGCGAGCCACCGGGTCGTCCGCGTCGACATCGGCGCCTTCGGAGGCAGCGCGTTGACCGACGATGCGCTCGAAGTCCCTAAGGACCGCAGCGACGATGATATCGCCCACGGCATCCCTATCACCTACGTCCCCGCACGCAACACGGTCTTTCTGAGCTATGCGCTCGGGCTTGCCGAGGTTATCGATGCGCACGATATCTTCATCGGCGTCAACGCGGTCGATTACTCCGGCTACCCGGACTGCCGCCCCGAGTTTGTCGACGCTTTCCAGAAACTGGCTAACCTCGCGACCAAGGCCGGCGTCGAAGGGCAGACCATCACCATCCACGCGCCGTTGATCGAACTCACCAAGGTCGAGATCATCAAACGCGGTCTGGCGCTTGGTGTTGACTACGCTCAGACTCACAGTTGCTACGACCCCACGCCGGAGGGTCGGCCTTGCGGACGATGCGATGCTTGCCTGCTGCGTATCGCGGCTTTCCAAGAATTGGGTATGACCGATCCTGCACTATCGTCCTGAACGCCAAGACGCCAAGACGCCAAGACGCCAAGACGCCAAGACGCCAAGACGCCAAGACGCCAAGACGCCAAGACCTTTTCTCACTTCATTCTGTGTCTGACAGGACATAAAATCCCCACACCGAAGCAGAAAACTCTCCCGCTGCAAACTCTATTTGTGGGTTTGCTTTCAGCGTATAAACTGACATCTTGTGTTTTTGATTTGGGTACTGGGGATGGGCAACAACGATAGGCGGAATCTTTAGGCTGACCCATTCTTGATTCCACGGGTTGATGCCTAAGAGATCCACCTCCTGGTTCTCAATCACGATCGAAACAAGTTGCCATCCTGGTGATACATCATCGTGCATGACGATTACTCTAGAGTGTCCTGCCCTCCTTGGCGATCTTGGCGCACTTGGCGTTAAAAAACGAATCGCCACACAACTAAACTACTCCCATGCCCACCCCCGTCATCATCAACGACATCCGCGACGCCGCCAACCGCATCGCCAACGGCGTCCAACGCACGCCATGTCTGCGCAGTGAGGGGTTGAGCCCGTTGGTGGGTTTCGACCTCTATTTGAAGCGCGAGCACCGCCAGGGCACCGGATCTTTCAAGGAACGCGGCGCCCGCAATGCGCTCATGCTGCTTGATGCTGACCAGAAAAAGCAGGGTGTCGTCTCCGCCTCGGCCGGAAACCACGCGCTAGCGCTCGCCTCTCACGGCAAACAGCTTGGCGTACCTGTTACAGTAGTCATGCCGCTTTTCGCACCGATCATCAAGGTCAGCAATTGCGAGGAACTTGGTGCCAACATCGTTCTCCACGGCGACCATATCGGCGACTGTAAAGACTACGCCAACCAACTCGTCAAGCAGCAGGGTCTGACCTATATCAACGGCTACGACGATATGGATATCATCGCCGGGGCCGGAACGATCGGTCTTGAGATGCTCGAGCAGGTCCAGAACCTTGATGCGATCGTTGTGCCTGTCGGTGGAGGCGGGCTGATCGCGGGGATCGGTATCGCGATCAAGGCGATCAAGCCCGGTATCACCCTGATCGGCGTCGAGCCTGAGTCCGCGGCGAGCTTTACCGCGGCAAGACAAGCGGGCGAGCCGGTAATGGCCCAAGTTAGCCCAACTTTGGCTGATGGCTTGGCGGTACCTTGCGTGGGTGAGAACGCGTACGCGTTGGCCGAGCCGTTGATCGACAAGCTGATCACCGTGACCGAGCCCGAGATTGCTCTGGCGATCCTTCGGCTTGCCGAGATGGAGAAAGCCGTTGTCGAGGGCGCGGGGGCGTCTGGCGTCGCCGCGGCCTTAGCGGGTAAGCTTGATGACTACCGCGGCAAACGCGTGGCGACGATCCTCTGCGGAGGCAATATCGACACAACGATGCTCGGCCGGATTATCCAGCGTGGCATGGCCGTTGATGGAAGGCTCTGCCGGTTCAGCGCCCACATCTCCGACCGCCCCGGCGGACTCAACTCATTCACCAAGGTCCTCGCCGACGAAGGGGTTAGTGTCATCGACATCGCCCACGACCGCGTCTTCGGGGGCGACGAGATCGCTTCTGTTTCCGTCGAGTGCGAGGTCGAAACCCGTAACCACGAGCACATCCGCCAGCTGCGCGACCGCCTCAACGAGGCGGGCTTTGACACGAAGTTTCATGATTTACCGTAAGAACGATGTAGCGGGTGACGCGCAGCGTCCCGTGCGAGCGATCTGACACGATTCGCAC
>JBCDKD010000017.1:0-72729 GCA_039024275.1 Planctomycetota bacterium
CAGGCCCATCGATGCAATCGTCAGGCCCATCACCGAGCCGCCGAAGAACGCGACGGACAATGCTTTGGCCGGGCCTTCCTCATTCGCCGCGACGGCGGTGCGGACATTCGCCTTGGTCGCGCAGTACATGCCGATGAAGCCTGCGATCGACGAGCAGATCGCACCGACAAAGAACGCGATCGCTTCGTGCTGGTCTTTCGCGATGCCGAGCGCGCTACCAAGCACAAGGGCGAAGATGCCAAGCACGACGAATTCGCGCTTCATGAAGGTCATCGCCCCCTTGTGGATGGTCTCAGCGATCGTAGCGACCTTACCGGTGCCCCCAGAAGACTTCAGGACGGCCATAAAGACCAGGCCCGCGGCGATCAGGCCAAGAATCCCCATGACCGGGGTAACGATGTGCAGCGTTTCGAGCATGGCTTCGTCTCAGTTCTCGGACCGTTTCGACGTGCGTCTATCCCAAGCGGATGCGGAACGATCGGTGTCCAAACCCCATCGGTCAGTTGTGCTGTGAACCTGCGCAAACGAGGGCCGGAGATTGTATCTAGACCGGCAGCGTCCGAAAAGCCGTTGATTTCTAGAAAAAGCGTTGAAAACCCAAGCCAGAGACCCTGATATCCCACATCGGGTCTAATGAACTGATGCCGAGTGAGCTGTTTAATCTTGACACCCCGTCCTGCCGAGTTAGGCTTTACACTGGAAGCCGTTATGCGTCATACCGAGACGACCGCCCGCACGACGACCACGACCACCACAACACCCTGTGGCCGGCCGAAGCGGTAACCCTGCACACCTATCGCAGAACCACCACAAGGCCGCCCACCACAGCGGCCTTATTTAATACAGACCCACACCTCCGCCCCCAAACCCCACAACCACCATGAACATCACCCTCCCCGACGGCTCCATCAAAGAACTCCCCGAAGGCTCCTCCGCCTACGCCGCCGCCGCCTCCATCGGCGAGGGCCTGGCCAAGGCCGCGATCGGCGCAAAAGTCGACGGTGATCTCTACGACCTGCGCCGCCCCCTGCCCGGCGATTGCTCGCTCGGCATCATCACCGCACCACGCCTGAACAAGAAAGGCATCCCCAGCTACCGCGACGATGAATCTAAAGCCGACGCGCTGTACCTGCTGCGACACTCCGCCGCGCACGTCATGGCCGAGGCGATCGAACGCCTCTACCCCGATGTCCAACTCGCCTACGGCCCACCCCTCGACAACGGCTTCTACTACGACATGAAGCTCGACACACCGATCAGCTCGGACGACTTCGAGAAGATCGAGGCGGAGATGCGGAAGATTGTCGAAGAAGACCGGCCGTTCACACGATATGAATTGGACCCACAAGAAGGCACAAAAAGGCTTAAAGAAGAAGGCAACAAGTACAAGATCGATAACGCGGAGAAAGCCATCAGTAACAGCGCGGATGTGCTGTCGTGGTATGTCACCGGTGAAGTGGACAAGAACTGGGAAGACCTCTGCATGGGCCCGCACGTCCCGCGCACCGGCAACATCGCCGCGTTCAAAGTCATGTCTGTCGCCTCGTCGCACTGGCACGGCGATGTGAACTCCGACCGCTTCCAGCGCGTCTACGGCACCGCGTTCTTCTCACAGGAAGAACTCGACCTGCACCTAAATAACCTCGAAGAAGCCAAGCGCCGCGACCATCGCGTCGTCGGGCAGAAGCTTGGCCTGTACACCATCGACAACGAGGCCGGCCAAGGCCTAGTGCTCTGGAAACCCAAGGGCGCGGTCATCCGCGACGAACTCACCAAGTTCATCATCAAGCACCTCGAACGGCAGGGTTATTCACAAGTCTTTACGCCACACATCGGCAAGCTCGACCTCTACCGCACGTCAGGCCACTTCCCTTACTACCAGGACTCGCAGTTCCCGCCACTGGTCGATAACGACATGATGAAGTCATTGGTGGATAATGGCAGCTCGGTCGCCGACCTATCGGGCAAGATGAAAGAGGGCGACATCGAAGGCTACATGCTCAAGCCCATGAACTGCCCGCACCACGTCCGCATCTACGCATCAGACAAGCACAGCTACCGCGACCTGCCCATCCGCATCTTCGAGTTCGGCACGGTCTATCGCTGGGAACAGTCCGGCGAGCTCGGCGGCATGACCCGCGTCCGCGGATTCACTCAGGACGACGCCCACCTGTTCGTCACCCCCGACCAGCTCGCAGACGAAGTCATGGGCTGTATCGAGCTGGTCAAGATTATCTTCAGCACGCTCGGTATGGATGATTACCGTGTACGAGTGGGGCTGCGCGACCCCGACTCGTCGAAGTTCGTCGGCGACGAAAAGGACTGGGACCAGGCAGAAGAGGCCTGCCGAAACGCCGCGAAGGCGCTGGGCGTGCCTTTTGTCGAGGAGCCTGGCGAGGCCGCGTTCTATGGCCCGAAAATCGATTTTGTCGTCAAAGATGTCATCGGCCGGGAGTGGCAGCTCGGCACCGTGCAGATCGACTACCAGCTGCCACAGCGATTCAACCTCGAGTATGTCGGCGCGGACAACAAGGCGCACCAGCCCATCATGATCCACCGCGCACCGTTCGGATCGCTCGAGCGGTTTGTCGGCCTGCTCATCGAGCACTTCAACGGCAGCTTCCCGCTTTGGCTCTCGCCCGAGCAGTGCCGGATCCTGCCGGTGAGCGAGAAGTTTGTTGGGTACGCCGAGCAGGTTCAAACGCGTCTGAAGCAAGAACGCATCCGCGTCTCTGTCGATGCGGGCAACGACCGCTTGGGCGGCAAGATCAAGGCGGCGGAAGAAGAGAAGCTGCCCTACATGCTGGTTGTCGGTGGCAAGGACGCCGAGGCCGACACCGTGAGCGTGCGCCACCGCGATCAGGGCGACATGGGTGCGATTGATCTTGAAGACTTTGTCGAGAATATCTTGCGTGAACGCGACACCCAGGGGCTTGGTCCGATGGGTCCGCCTGTGGCATAAAAAAACCGGAGCCCCACACTTTTCGCGAGGGCCCCGATTGACTGGTTTTCTCCAACCGCCATAGAACCAGAGTTAAAACGATCGGCGTCGGCGGAGCATAACTACTGCACCAAGCCCGAGAAACGCCAAGGAGCCAGGCTCGGGGACGGCGGTCACGCTGAGCAGGCCCAGGTCAACGATCGAGTTGTTAGGCCCTTCATTGATCAGCGAGATCCGGGTGATCGAGTCACCATTGAACGCGGGATTGGTGATATCCAGCTCGATGCTCTGGTACTGGTCGTTGTCGATGTTCTCGAGGGTGAGTTCCAGTCCCAATTCGGACCAGATCAGTACGGTGACGTCGGCGTCTTGGAACCGGGTACTGCCAGGGAGGGTGATGCTATTGGGGCCGGTGGTATCATCACTAGATGAGCCGCGAACCTGTAACTCGACCGCACGGACAATACCTGGGGTGAAAGTGATATCAGAGCGTCCAGATCCAGCGAAGCCGTAGGCCCGGTTGCCGCCGACATAGTAGGCGCCGTTTTGTACAAAGAGGACCTCACCGATGTTGGGCGTGCTGGCGAACAGCTCGCTGTCGTTGTTCGGCCCGCCGAACTCCGTAAAGTCCTCCAGGCCATTGAGCGAAGCATCATTAGGCTGTTCGCCGGGCGTGCCACCGAAGAAGTTGGTGCTTAAAGTGACCTCCTGTGCCTGTAACTCGCCTGCCTGCAAGGAGAGCAGGCCCACGAGCATTACAGTACAGGCCCGCGCTATTTGCCGCGGACGCATCGTGATTATCATCGTACTTCCCTTTCTAAAATCCATTTACAAGATAGCGCGACCCACAACACGCGGGCCATAAAGGCTATTTCTGATATTTCAATGTCCCGACACGTGATGCATCTTGCAACGATCTGTAAAAAAACGCGCCGTTTTCTCAGTCAGAGTCGTTCTCAAGATCGGGGCGCGAGATGTAGTCGAGGAACACGGGCATGTCCTCAGGTGAGACCTCGATCATACGGAGGTCGCCGAGATCACGCTGGTGAACGTACAAGCCGTCGTCGACCTCGAGTGTGTAGAAATCATCGGTAAGTTCGGCGAGATCGAAGAAGACAAGCACGTCCCGATCGTTGTACTGGGCGAGCATGACAACCGAGTCGAAACGGGCGCGTGGGACGTATGAAAGCCCGAGCATACGCCTGTCGTCGGGCATCAGGTTGAGTGTGATAGTCCGGCCCAGCTGCTCTTGGACTGTCTCAGTAAACCGCTGGTTGTCGCAGACCCAATCGGGTGTAAAGCCGGCTTCGACCTCGCTTTGATAGACCTTGGCGACCTCGACATACTGCAACTCGTCGTAGCCGATTTGAGACCAAGTATTCATCAGCAGCAGCACCGCTGCAATGGCGATCGCCGCTGCTATACCGCTATATGCAGCCCAGCGGAATACCGTCGAGCTCAGCATCTTGATCGGCTTGGGTGCTGCTTCAGAGCTTTGCCTGAGCCGGTCCCGGATCACGCTTGGCGGGGAGGCGACGCGTTGCATGTCGGCTGTGAGCAGCCTGTCCAGCGCGTCATCGACACGCTGCTGCAGTTGGTACTCCGCGATTAGCGCCGGGTCATCCTGCATACGGCGTTCGAAAACCTCTCGATTTTCAGGTGTCATCCGGCCATCTATGTAGTCCTCCAATTCCGTTCGGGTCGCATCATCAAGCCTGGGCTGTTTTGGGTTAGTCATTGCCCCGCCCCCCTCTCCGTGGATACCTGCCTAAGGTGCTGGCTCAGTTGATCACGCAGCGCCTGCCGGGCCCGGTGCACGTGGCTCATCGCGGTATTCTTAGGCACGCCCATGATCTGGCCGATCATTTCGTAATCGAGGTCGTGCTGGGTCCGCAGCATCAGGCAGCCGCGAGCCGTTGGCGAGAGTTGGTCAAGTGCCCGCGCCAGGTCATCGTCGAACGAGTCCTGCGAATCGAGGACTTGCCCGGTGTCGGGGTTGACCACCGTCGGCGTTGAGGCCTGAGCAGGATGTTCAGCAACGGTGTCGAGCGGGGCGTGAGCCCGCCTGGCCTGTCGCCGACCGTAGTTTTTCGCTGTCAGTCTCACAATCGTGCCCATCCACGCCAGGAAACTGGTGCCTGGATTGAAGTGGTCGCATTTATCTAAGCCGATAATAAATGCTTCCTGCACCACATCTTCTGCATCTTCAGCGGTCTTTACGATACTGCGGGCAAGGGTCCAAAGTGCCGCGTAGGTTGACACCGCTAGTTCGCTAAACTCATCAGACGACAACTTCTTAATAACAGGCTTATCCAACGCGGAACCATCCGCCTTGGTTGTGTTCTCTGAGTGCATACGGAATCGTCCAAACCGTCCATATCTACAACTATAGATGTCATGACTGCGGCAGTTTATTGCTTCTGGTCCAAAAAAATCGCTTTGGTATGGAGCCGACGACTGTTTAAAACGGATCGTGAGCCCTGCGATAACCGTTTTACCGGATGCTCCGTGTCTTTATTCCAGGCAGTTGGATAACCACCAAGCGGCTCTCGGGCGTGTTTTCGTAGTCTCTGCCCAAATCCCGCGCTGCTGAGCCCGCCATCGGCTCAGAGCCTCTTGAGGCGCCGGTACAGGACTTGGATGTCGATCAAACATCCACAGCCGCTTTCATACTCGATTGTGTCGGCGTCGTTGGCCAAAAGCTCGGGCTGTATGCCATCGACAACGAGGCCGGCCAGGGCCTGGTGCTCTGAAAGCCCAAGGGCGCGGTCATCCGCGATGAGCTGATCAAGTTCATCATCGAGCACCTCGAGCGGTAAGGCTATTCACAAGTCCTCACGCCGCACATCGGCAAGCTGGACCTGTAGCGCACCACACCCGCATCTGGAACCATGCTGAAGAGGCTTGCCGAAATGCTGCAAAAGGGTTGGGTGTGCCTTTTAGCGAGTAGCCCGGCAAGGCTGCTTTCTATGGCTCGAAGATCGACTTCGTGGTCGAAGACGTGATCGGCCGCGGGTGGTAGCTGGGTATCGTCAGCGTGCGCCACCGCGATAGCGATGATATGGGCACAGTCGATCTTGAAGCCTTCGTCGAGAACATTGTGCGTGAATGCGACACGCAGGCGCTCTCGCCGATTATTGATACGATTGCATAGAACCGCCCGGAGGGCCTGTCGCCATGCATGATGCCAACGTTGTCGCGGGTGATGAACGCGAATGGATCGACTGGCGCTGGGGCTGGCTCATCGAACGGCTCGGGGTCGAGCGTGTCCGAAACGCGCCGGTCTTCACCGGGCCGGAACACTTTGTCACGACCCGGCGGCCGCTCACCCCCGAAGGCATGGAAACGCTTGCCGAGCGCATCGCGAGCGAGATGGGCCTCGGCACACAGGGCATCATCATCGTCACATCGACCGGTGAAACCGTTGACGAGCAAAACGATTATCAGGAGCGGTTTGAACAAGCGATGCAGGAACCCGGTGCCTTGGTGGCTGGTGTGGGCGCGGAAGAATACGTCGCCCCACAACGCGCGGCGATCGGCCTGGTCCGCTCACTCACGGCCTCATATCTCGGCCGCATGGGCTGGCTTGATGGCCTAGGCCCCGGTACACGCGTCGCAGGAGAACTCGCAGCGGTCATGCTCGGCGCGGGTGTGATCCTTGCAAACAACGCGTTCATCACGCAGAACACCTCCGACGGGGCGGTGTCGTACTTCCGGACCGAGCGTTTGAGCGACCTGTCCCAGCCGGGCCTAGCGTACGCGGTGGCACGTTTTGCGTATCTCCGCGGCGGATCCGACATCGGCTGGCTCAAGCACCTGCGGGCGGACCCAAGGGCGGCCTGCAAGCAGGTCTTGGCCGGCTTTCAAGCAGCACCGCCGCTAGAGTGTGCGCCCAAGCCGGGATGGGTGCTCGATACTTGGGAAGAAGTCGAGGCGGCCGCTGAAGCCGAAGCCGAGCAACAAGAGGGCTGGACGGAAGAAGACCTCCTGCCCGCGAACCTCCATGAGGTCGTCTCCGATAGCACCCGGATCTATTGCGTCGTCTGCGCTCATGAACTCACCAACCTGCCCGCTGGGCAGTGCCCGGCTTGCTCGGGTCGGTTCGATCCCGAAGACCTCCGCACGGTCACAACCATCAAACCCAAACCGATCAGCAAAGAGAAAAGGCTAGCGATTGACAAACGAAACCATTTGATCAAACAGCTCATCAAGAGGGGGTTATATGTGTTGGGGGCACTCATGGTCATCGGGTTGGTGGTCGAGTGCGCGAACCGTTGAACACTTATTTAGCGAATCATCAATCCGATCACATCTTTATCAGTATTGTTAAAGCGCGTTGCTTTCTGCTTGTATCTTTTTGATCCGCCGATATACTCCGCTACAACAACACCGCTCCGAACTCAACAGGTGTTAATCGGCAGGCCTGCCAAAGGTAGTAGCACAAGGCGACACGGAACACACGCATTATGTTTGAAGTGAAAGAGAGCCCTTTGCACGGGCGCGGTTTGTTTGCGACAACGCGCATTCCCGAGGGCACGATCATCGGCTGGCTAAAAACGAAAAAGGCCAAGAAGAGCAAGCTCAACGGGCCTTACATCCTGTGGGTCGGCGGCAAGAAGCCGGTGCGTGTCACCTGCGACCTGCGGTTTATCAACCACAGCAACGAGCCGAATGCCTGCTACTACGACGACCTGTCGGTGATGGCCGTACGAGACATCACGCCGGGCGAAGAAATCCTGCACAACTACATGGGTGATGCGGCTTTTGAGGATGGAGATCACTTCGAGGTAGGTTTCGAAAACGAGCGGGATACCATCGAGTTAAAAGAAGCCGCGCTTGCTTAGCGCCGCCCATAAAGGCAGGGTTTGGGTGCGTGCGACAAGGTGATTACCCCGTCTTTGCGGGCGGGCGCCAAGGCGCGTCACGACTAAACACCTAAAATCACAGCCATGTTCTCCTACCTGGTCCTGGTACTCGGCGGGCTGCTCTTCGGGGCGATGGTCTACCGCTACGATATGCACGAGCGTGAGCCGTGGTGGATGCTCGTCTGCGCGGCAGTTGCCGGGGGACTTTTGATGTGGGGCGCGTTCGAGCTCGAGTTGTTGATCCAAGACCTGGCCGGCGCGAGTGATCGGAGCGTCATCAAAGCGGTGCTGGCCGGGACAATCGAGGAAGCCGCGAAGCTCGCCGTGCCTATCGCGATCCTGCTGCTATTGCGTAAGCACTTCAACGACCCGATGGACGGGCTGATCTACGGCTCGCTGGCCGGGCTCGGTGCCGCGGTCTTCGAGGGCGCATGGTACCAGTGGTTCCTGCCTGAGCCAGGTGGAGCGAGCCTCGTCGCGACACATGGCCCAAACGCCATGCGGCTGCTCATGCATACACTCTGGGGCGGGATCGTTGGCTCGGCGCTCGGCCTGATCGTCATGAAAAAGCCCTGGCGCACCACGCTCGCCCAGCGGGTCGGCCTGGTCATGGCGATCCACTTCACGTGGGACTACTTCCTCGGCTTCGTCCCCCCGGATGAGCAAAGCAATGGGCACCGGCTGCTCGCGGCGGTCCTTGTCGGCACCTCGGTTGTGTGGTACGGGCTGCTCGTCGTTGAGGCGAATAAGTGGTCACGCTCGATGCACGCCCCTACCAGCAAGCAGCGGCTCGTCGGCAAGATCGTCCGGATGCTCTTCACCCGCAGGCTCCGCTAAAACCTGCACGAATTGTTGTAAACCCGTTTACAACCCCGGCCAGCTGAAACCAGAGCAAGAAACCCGGATAAGATGATCCGGTATGGAACAGACCCTTCTGGGAAAAACCGACCTCAGTGTCAGCCGGCTCGGCTTTGGTGCCGCGCCGATCGGTTTCCTTGGCACGCCCCAGGGCCAGACCAACAAACTGATCACCATGCTGCTGGACGAAGGCGTCAACCTCTTCGACACCGCGCCGATGTACGTCGACGCGGAGGAGAAGCTGGGCGCCGCCCTCGCGGGTCGGCGTGACGAGGCCGTGCTTGTTTCCAAGTGCGGAATCGAAGAGGGCGAACTGCCCGGCAAGGCGTGGTCGGCCGAGTTGATCAACGCGACGATCGACCGCTCGCTTGACCGGCTCAAGACCGACCACCTCGACGTGGTGCTGCTGCACTCGTGTGACCTGGAAGTGCTGGAACAAGGCGACGCGGCAGAAGCCCTGATCGCGGCACGCAAGGCGGGCAAGACCACGTCGATCGGCTACTCGGGCGACAACGAAGCCGCAGCAGTGGCCGCCGCGATGGACTGGGTCGATGTGATCGAGGCTTCGATCAATATCTGCGACCAGCACAACATCGATACCGTGTTGCCGATCTGCAAGGACAACAACGTCGGCGTCATCGCCAAGCGCCCGATCGCCAACGCCGCGTGGAACCCGCTCAATAAACAGCGTGGGCTCTACAAGGAGTACGCCCGCGTCTACCACGACCGGCTCAACAAGATAGATGTCGCCCCGAATGAACTCGGCTACCACGGGCACATCGAGGTCGAGTGGCCGGAGATCGCGCTGAAGTTCGCGCTGGCTATCGACGGCGTCGATACCGCCATCGTCGGCACGACCAGCACGGTCAATGCGATCGCCAATATCGAAGCGGTCAACAAGAACCCGCTGCGCGAGCAGGTGGTCAACAAGCTGCGACAGGCCTTTAAGGACGCGGAAACGGCGAGCGGGGATGCTTGGGTCGGGCAGACTTAATAAACCAGAATGGCCTTGGGTGGGATACACGCCCCGCCTGTCGTCACGGCGCAGCCGTGAATGATTCTGTTTTGGGCTTTGCCCAAACGGCGGACGAGACGCCCACCCCACCTTTTACGGTGGGCCTAGACTTGTTAGATGCTCCCCCTCGTCTATTCCCCAGCCTACGTCACGCCGCTGCCCAATGGTCACAGGTTCCCGATGCCTAAGTTCGGGATCCTGCGTGACCTGCTGATCGAACGCGGCATCGCAACACCCGAGCAATTTCATTGCCCGACGATCGGGTCATTTGAGCTCATCACTTCCGTGCACGACCCGGCATATGTGCAGTCTTTTTTTGATGGTTCAATCGATCATGATGCTGTCCGCCGGATCGGCCTGCCGTGGTCCGACGGGCTGGTCACACGCACCCGCACCGCCGTGGCCGGGACACTGCTGACCTGTGAGCTCGCGCTGGAGCAAGGCCTGGCCTGCAACACCGCCGGGGGCACGCACCACGCCCACCGCCACTTCGGCTCTGGCTTCTGCATCTTCAACGACATCGCCATCGCCGCGCGAACACTTGTTGATCGCGGCCAGGCCGACCACGTCCTCATCATCGACCTCGACGTCCACCACGGCGACGGCACCGCGACGATCTTCGAGGGCGACGACCGCGTGTTCACTTTCTCGATGCACTGTGAAAAAAACTTCCCCGCCAAGAAGCCACCAAGCGATTTGGATGTCGCGCTCAAAAAAGGTGTCGGCGATAAGCAATATCTAGATGTGTTGCGGCTACATCTTCCTCGCCTACTCGAACAAGTCGAGCCCGACCTGGTGATCTACGACGCCGGCGTCGATGTCCACCAAGACGACCGGCTGGGCCACCTCGACCTCACCGACAAAGGCCTCTACGACCGTGACCGGTACGTGATCGAGCGGTGCCGAAACCATGATATCCCCACCGCCTGTGTCATCGGCGGGGGCTACGACCAAGACCACATCAAACTTGCCTGGCGACACGCCATCATGCATCGGGCAGCGACTGATATGAGACGCGAGAGTGCTCTTGGCCTCGTCTGAGCCGCGGATACAGGGTTCTAAATCACGATAAGAAGATGTAGTATCAAGACGAACTATTTCGGCTAATGCCTGTCTCATCAATAAGGAGCAGCCCACTCGACGAAGCACTGGCAATCAAGTCAAGGAGTCTATCATGTTTTCTTTCCTAGAAGAGATGCGAATATAATCGTAATCTACGCTTGGAAAGCAACGAAACCATCCACCGTACCCACCATGTGATGACTACTGAATCTAATCGGTTTGACTTAATCAACGCAGAGGCCTGCCCCTGCCCTGACGTCATTCCAAGGCACTGTGGGTTGGGCTCAGTTGATATGTAACGCGATGCAAATCGCATCTCTACAACCGCTGCAGGTATCACTTCATGACTGTATATTTCAAATACAGGATTCTGATTGATCTACGGTAAAACCACATGACTTACGCCGCCGAATCCACACAAGCAGACCATCCAAAAACGTCAACCCGCGGCGTTGTTACGATTGCCACCGGACCGCGCCGCTACCGGATGATGGCCCATGACCTCGCGTTATCGATCCAACGGTTCAGCCCCAGCCTTCCTATAGCCGTCATTACCGATAGCGTTGACGACCAGTGCTTTAAGGTTTTCGATCGCGTTATTAAGGCAGACGAATCCTTCGGGGATGGATTCCTACAGAAGCTCTCACTACACCGTTACACACTTTGGGACGAGGTTTTGTTTATTGATTGCGACTGCCTGGTTGTTGGTGATCTCGAATCGATTTGGGATCTCATTTCCACACAAGAAGTAGGGTATGCTGGAGAGCGATTTACCGACGGGGTCTGGTACGGAGTTGAGATCGGACCACTCCGGGAGCGTATCGGGCTTAATTGGATCGGCAAACTCAATTCAGGCGCAATCTACTACCGGCCGGGGGCAGCGGCAGCGGCAGTCTTCGACCGCGCGGCCGAATTCACCCGACAGGAATATGCTACTCTTGGTTTTCCTGCCTTTAAGGGGACGACAAAGTCGGACGAGCCCGGCTTAGCGGTGGCGTTGGCCGAGCAGGATATCCCTCCGGTACACGATTCAGAAGGTGTTTACATGCGCACACCCATCGGTATCGAAGGGCCCATGCATATCGATATTGACAAAGGGGGCTGTTCTTTTCTAAAAGCAGGCACCCGTGTAACACCGATCATTGCACACTTTGCAACTTGGACACGGCACCCAGTCTATCTGAGCGAAAGGGTTCGGCTTAGGCTCCTTCAGAAGCGGCATTTACCCTCTATCCTCGTAAGATTTGTAGGCTTCGCCACCTACTACGTACTGTGCTTGGCCGTGCGGATCAACCGAATCCGACGAGCGATCCTTAAATCGTTTTGAATCGATCCGATTGCTCTGGGATCGTTCATATGTTCCGGCCTATCTCGTGTATCGTTAAGCGAAGGCCACGAGCTTTATAAGAGGTGGTTAGATCAAAGACCTTAGCAGCCTCGCCTAACGAGATACATAGCGCATCACGCGGGAGCTAACCGACTACACTCTAGATAGACTAGTTGCATTATGAAAACACTCGCCATTATCGTGCTGCTTGCATCGACCTCGTTCACCGCGCCACCGAAGGACCTACAGTACGATTTTGATCCACCCGCCTTCCCGGCGGACACGCACGGCAAGCTCTTCCATTACTACATGCCCACTCACGATAACTTCGCTGCCAACCTCAATGTAATGGCACAGCCCTATGCCGACACGCTCGAAGCATATGACACGCTTTCGCAGTCACAATTCAAACAACTGGGCTTGGAATTGATCTCTGGAGGAATCGAAGAAGGTGTTCTGACCTACGAATACAAGGGCAACACACAGGGCTTCGAACTCCGTTGGTACTCACGTGCATTCAAACGAGGCGAAGTGGTGTACCTCATCACCGTTACCGTGCTCGCCGACCGCTGGGAAGAAGATTCGCCGGTACTGATCAAATCGGCAAAAAGTTTTGAAATTAACTAAGCGGACCAGAACGCAGCCGAGTCATCACCCTGCACTCGATGCTAACTGCGTCTTCATATCTGGCGCGGGCAGCGTAGAATCGCCCATCAGGTACTGATCGATCGCACGTGCAGCGCCGCGGCCTTCGGCGATGGCCCAGACGATGAGGGATGCGCCGCGGCGGACGTCGCCCGCGGCGAAGACACCCTCGACGTTTGTGCCGTACTCGCCGTACTTGGCGGTGGAGGTACCCCACTCGGTCTCGACGCCGAGACGGTCGAACACGGCCGGGGTGTCGTGGCCGGTGAAACCGATCGAGAGGAAGACGTAGTCGGCGGGCATGTCGTGGTCGCTGCCTTCGATTTCTTTGCTGACCTTCCGGCCGGTCTCGGGGTCGGTGGACCACTCGAGCTTGCTGACACGCATGTGGGTCAGCTTGCCGTTATCGTTGCCGATGAATGCCTTGGGCAGGACCTGGTACTCACGGGGGTCGCGGTCGAATTTGGCGATACCCTCGGCGTGGCCGTAGTCGACGTAGAACGTGCCCGTCGGTCCGGGCCAGGGGTGGTCGGCGTCGCGTTCATCGGGCTCGCGCTCGCGGCGGGTGATGTTGGTGATCGACTTGCAGCCTTGGCGGATCGCGGTGCCGATGCAGTCGGTGCCGGTGTCGCCGCCGCCGATGACAATGACGTCTTTGTCCTTGGCGTCGAGGAAGTCGCCATCGGCGAAGCCTGAGTCGAGCAGGCTCTTGGTCGCCTTGTGCAGGTAGGTCATCGCCATATGTACGCCGTCGAGCTCACGCCCGGGGAGCGCGTCGAGGTCGCGGCCCGTCAGCGCACCACAGGCGAGCAGCACCGCGTCGTAGTCTTTCTTCAGTTGATCCGCGTCGATGATGTCGGCATCGCCCGCCATGCCTTGATTGGAGATATGGTTGTGGGAGCTAGCGGGATCGCCGACGTTGCAGTTGGTGCGGAACTCGATGCCTTCCTCGGCGAGGAGGCTGATGCGGCGTTGCACGATCTCTTTTTCGAGCTTCATGTTCGGCACGCCGTACATCAGCAGCCCGCCGATACGGTCGTCCCGCTCGAAGACCGTCACGCTGTGCCCGGCCTTGTTGAGCTGGTCCGCCGCCGCCAAGCCAGCGGGCCCACTGCCGACCACCGCGACCTTCTTACCCGTCCGCTCTTTGGGCGGGTTGGGCACAACCCAGCCTTCCTCGAAGGCCTTATCGATGATCGAGCACTCGATCGACTTGATCGTCACCGGCGGATCGGTCACGCCTAACACGCACGCGCTCTCGCACGGCGCGGGGCAGATCCGCCCGGTGAACTCGGGGAAGTTATTCGTCTTTGCCAGTCGGTGGTACGCCTCTTTCCAGCGTTCGTGGTAGACCAGGTCGTTCCACTCGGGGATGAGGTTATCGATCGGGCAGCCCGTGTCCGACTGGCAGAACGCAACGCCGCAATCCATGCAGCGCGCCCCCTGTTCACGCAGTTCGCGCTCATCCGCGCGCTCATAGATCTCGTAGAAATCCGCGATGCGCACATCCGGTCGGCGGGCCGGCATCGGACGACGTTCAAATTCAAGGAATCCGGTTGGCTTTCCCATGCTCTAACGATCCTGTCTCTCTTACGCGTGGCCGACCTCGGGGGCGGCGGCTTTCTTCTTCTGCTGCTGCAGCACTCGGCGGTAATCGATCGGCATGACCTTGACAAACTGGTTGCGGGTCTTGGCCCAGTTGTCCAGTAGTTTCTGGGCGACCGTCGAGCCGGTGTGCTTGGCGTGTTGTGCAATCATGTGCCGGCACTCGACCTCGTCCTCCGGGTTGCTGAGGTCTTCAAGCTCGACAAGCTCGAGGTTGACAAGTTCGAGGAACTCGTCGTGCTGGTCCCAAATGTAGGCGATCCCGCCGGACATCCCCGCGGCGAAATTCCGGCCGGTCGGGCCGAGGACGACGACACGCCCGCCGGTCATATACTCGCAGCCATGGTCACCAACGCCTTCAACGACGGCACGGGCACCGGAGTTGCGGACACAGAAGCGCTCGGCGGCCATACCGCGGAAGTACGCCTCACCCTTGGTCGCGCCGTACAACGCGACGTTGCCGATAACGATCTGCTCTTCCGCATGGAATGTTGACGCGCTCGGCGGGCGGACGATCAGCTTGCCGCCCGAGAGCCCCTTGCCGACGTAATCGTTCGCGTCGCCGATGACGTTAAGCGTGATCCCGCCGGCGAGGAAAGCACCGATGGATTGGCCCGCGCTGCCGCGCAGGTTGAGTGTGATCGTGTCTTCGGGCAGGCCGTCATCGCCCCACTTCTTGCTGACTTCATGGGAGAGCATGGTCCCCGCTGCGCGGTCGAGATTGGTAATCGGCCCGGCGTAGTCAACGCGCTGCGCGTCATGGATCGCGGGCTGGCAGTGCTCGATCAGTTTTATATCGAGTTGCTCGTCGATCGCATGGTCCTGCTCCATGAGCTTACGAACGCCGACCTTCTCGCGGTGCGCAGGCTTCTGAGCGGGCGTCAGCAGCATCGTGAGATCTAGGCCATCCGCCTTCCAATACTCGATCGCTTTGCCCGGCTCGAGCAGGTCAACCCGGCCGATCAACTCGTCGAACGTCCGGATACCCATCTCGGCCATGTACTTGCGGGCTTCCTCGGCTACGAGGAACAGGTAATTGACTACGTGCTCGGGCTGGCCGGTAAACTTCTTTCGCAGGACCGGGTCCTGTGTGCAGACGCCGACCGGGCAGGTGTTGAGGTGGCACTTACGCATCATGATGCAGCCGGTCGCGATGAGCGGCGCCGTCGAGAAGCCGTACTCCTCGGCACCGAGACAAGCGGCGACGATAACATCGCGCCCGGTGCGCATCCCGCCGTCGGTTTCGAGTCGGACACGCGAGCGGAGGTCGTTGATCACAAGCGTCTGGTGCGTCTCGGCGACACCGAGTTCCCACGGCAGGCCGCAGTGCTTGATCGAGGTCAGGGGGGAGGCGCCGGTGCCGCCGTCCGCGCCGGAGACGAGGATATGGTCGGCCTTGGCCTTGGCGACGCCGGCAGCGACCGTGCCGACGCCAACCTCGGCAACAAGCTTGACGCTAACGTTGGCCGACGGGTTGGCGTTCTTGAGATCGAAGATGAGCTGGCTCAGGTCTTCGATCGAATAGATGTCGTGGTGCGGCGGCGGTGAGATCAGGCCGACACCCGGGGTGGAGTACCGCAGCTTTGCGATGTAGTCGTTGACCTTAAAGCCGGGCAACTGACCGCCCTCACCGGGCTTGGCGCCCTGGGCGATCTTGATCTGCAGCATGTCCGCGTTGGCGAGGTAGTAGCTCGTCACACCGAACCGTCCCGAGGCGATCTGTTTGATGGCGGAACGCTTGGACTTGGTCGTACCGTCGTCGTATTGCTCGAGCGCAAAGCGGTTAGGGTCCTCGCCGCCCTCGCCTGAGTTCGAATACCCGCCGATTCGGTTCATCGCGAGGGCAAGGGTCTCGTGGGCTTCCTTGCTGAGGGCACCGAGCGACATCGCGCCGGTGCGGAAGCGCTTTACGATCTCGGCGGCGGGCTCGACCTCGTCAAGCGGGACCTGCCGAGGCTCCTCTAGGGATTTGATCTTCAATAAGCCACGCAGCGTCGCACGACGCGCGGCGTCTTCGTTGCACAGCTTGGCGAACTGGTCGTACGCCCCACGTGCGTTATTGCGCGCAGCGAGTTGGAGCGACGCGATCGCCTGCGGGTTGTAGGCGTGCGCATCGCCCTCGGGCCGCCAGTGGTACTCGCCGGGGTTTGGCAGCGCGGGCACGGTTTGGCCGGCCTTGCTGGTATCGCGGTGCGGGTAGGCGAGCGTGTGTCGTCGGCGGACCTCCTCGGCGATCACCTCAAAGCCAGCGCCCTGCAGGCGCGACGCGGTGCCATCGAAGCAGCGATCAATCACCTGGCTGTTCAGCCCGAGGCACTCGAAGATCTGCGCACCGCGGTAGCTCGCGACCGTCGAGATGCCCATCTTGGACATGACCTTCTTGATGCCAAAGTCTACGGCCTTGATGTAGTTCCGTACGAGCTTGTCGTCGGACCAGTGCTTGTTCTTGTCGACGACACCCTGGTCGCGGAGTGCGTGCAGCGCTTCGTAGGCGAGGTACGGGTTGACCGCGTCAACGCCGTAGCCCAGCAACGTGCAGAAGTGGTGTACCTCTCGGGCTTCTGCGGTTTCGAGCACGATGCCCACCTTGGTGCGCGACTCGGTACGGACCAGGTGGTGGTGCACGGCGCCGACGGCGAGCAGCGCGGGCAGCGGCATGCGCTCTTCACCTGCCGCGCGGTCAGACAGCACAATCAATGGGGTGCCGGCCTCGATCGCGTGGGTTGCCTCGCTACAGATACGATCGAGAGCTGCTTGCAGCGCGTCGGCGTCTTCACTTGCCGAGGCATCGTAGGTCGTGTCGATGATCGCGCTGGACCAGCCGTGGTACGCGGTATCGCTCAGCCGCTTCACCGCATCCAGTTGCGGGTTGGTCAGCACGGGCGAGCGGAGATATAGCCGGTGGCACTGGCCTGGTGTCGTGTCGAGGACGTTGCCCTCGGGCCCGAGGTACGTATCCAGCGCCATGATGCACGCCTCGCGGATCGGATCGATCGGCGGGTTGGTGACCTGCGCGAAGAGCTGCTTGAAGTAGTCGTAGAGGAGGCGCGGCTTGTCGGACAACACAGCCAGGGCCTGGTCGTTGCCCATCGAGCCCAGCGCCTCTTTGCCACTGCGCACCATCGGCAGCAGCAGCATATGCAGGTGCTCGCTGGTGTAGCCAAACGCGAGCAGCTTCTGCAACAGTTCGGGCTCGATGCCGCTCTCATTCATACGGACCGGCTCGTCTGTGCTGGCCTGTTCCGCTTTCGGCGCAGCGCCGGGCAGTTCGTCCAGTTTCAGCTGGTGTTCGGCCAGCCACTCGCGGTAGGGGCGGGCGTGGATCATCGCGTCCTTGACTTCGCCATCCGGGATGATCCGGCCCTCATCGAAATCGACCAGGAACATCCGGCCCGGCTCAAGCCTGCCCTTGGACTTGACGTTCTCCGGCTCGATGTCAACGACGCCGACCTCGCTCGCCATGATGACTCGGTCGTCGTGCGTGACGTAGTACCGCGAGGGACGCAGGCCGTTGCGGTCCAGACACGCGCCGATCACGCGGCCGTCGGTGAAGGACACAGACGCTGGGCCGTCCCATGGCTCCATCAGATTGGCGTGGTACTGGTAGAGCGCACGCTTGGCCAGGCTCATTTGCTCGTGGCCCTCCCACGCCTCCGGGATCATCATCATGACCGCCTCGGACAACGAACGACCGTTCATATAAAGCATCTCCAGCACGTTGTCGAACGCACCGGAGTCGGACGCCTCGCGATTGATCACGGGGAACAGGCAGCTCAGATCGTCACCAAAAACCTTGGAATCCATCAGGCCTTGCCGCGCCGCGGTCCAGTTGCGGTTGCCCTTGACGGTATTGATCTCGCCGTTGTGGCTCATCATCCGGCAAGGCTGGGCGCGGTCCCAACTCGGGAACGTGTTGGTACTGAAGCGTGAGTGCACCATCGCCAGGTGCGAGGTGTAGTCCGGGTCACGGAGGTCGGTATAGAACGCGGGGACCTGTGACGAGGTGAGCTGGCCCTTGAAGACAATGGTGCGCGAAGAAAGCGAGCAGACGTAGAAGCTGCCGTCTTCGACGATGCAGCCGGGAGTCTGCAGCGTGTTGATCGTGCGGTTGCGTGCGAGGTAGAGCGTGCGTTCGAAATCGTCGTTGTCCATGCCGGCCGGGCAGGTGACGAACAGCTGCTCGATGCTGGGCATAGACTGGAGGGCGGTCGGGCCGACGTCGGCACCGACAGGGTCGGTCGGTGCGGTACGCCAGCCGAGCACTTTCAGGTTGAGCGCGGTGAGCTTCTCTTCGTAGGTCTTCTTGGCGACTGCTCGCTGGTCTTCGATGGTAGGCAGGAAGATGTTGCCCACGGCGTATTCGCCTAGCTCCGGCAATTCAACACTAAGATCCTGCTTTGCGACCTTGCGCATCAGCTTGTTGGGGATCGCCGTGAGGATGCCGGCCCCGTCGCCGGTGTTGGACTCACAGCCGCAGCCCCCGCGGTGGTCCATGCGCGACAGCATGGTCAGGGCCTGTTCAACGATCGCATGGGAGCGCTGGCCCTTGACGTGGGCGATGAAACCGACACCGCAGTTGTCGTGCTCATTGGCGGGGTCGTAGAGCCCCTGGGCCTTAGGTGCGGTCAAGCGGGTGTTGTCGGGTTGAGGGGGCGATGGCTTGGGCATGCGTCAGGGGATAGATGCTGTGTGCGGGCTTGGCCGCGCTGCTTAGGTTATCGTTGCCGCGTATCGGCTTGGCCTGGTGCCGGGCCCGATCGTTTGAGGTTGGGTCCGGCGGGTGGCGGCGATTAAGAACGGGGGGTATCGGCGGGTTTGCGAGGCGGGGCAGGCGGCTGCCCCGCGGTCGGCCCGGCGGTTCGTACCAGCTCTTTCAGAAACGCCTTGGCGGCGGGCGTTAGGTCTTCGATTCCGGTACGAGTGATCACGCCTAATGGACGGGTAAGCTTAGGCGTGAGTCGGATCGCTCGGAGCGAACCCGCATCCACCTCACGCTGCACGCAGCGCACCGGCATAATCGCGAAGCGGTCAGTCACCTCGACCGCCGACTTCAGCGTGTCCAGGTTGTCAAAACGGTGGGAGACGATCGGCGACGCGTCCTGGTCTTTCAGATAACGGGTTAGGTGTCGGGCAATCGGTAGATCAGCGTCGTACCCGGCTTGTTCTAGTCCTGTCAGCTCGTTGGCAGCAACAGTCTTGCGGTCCGCCAGCACGTGATCGGATCGGCAAACAACCGCCATTGCTTCTTCACGCAGCGGCTGGACCACAACCTTGGCAAACCGATCGGGGAACGACACGATGCCGAGATCGGCCTGCTGTTCGAGAACCGCCTGGTGAACATGGTCGGGCTTGAGGTAGTTCAGCTCGACCTGCACTTCCTTCTGCTCGCTGACAAAGCGATCACGCAACTGGCTAAGCAAGTCAATGCCCGCGGAGTAAATCGCGGCGACGCGGACCGTGCCGTCGAGATGTTCGCTGCTGAGCCCGAGCGAGCTGACCTCACGCTCCATCCGGTCGAAGCGATTCAGCGTGTCGGCGGCCCCAACCAGGTAGAGCTCGCCGGCTTGGGTCAGTTCAAAAGGCCGAACCGAGCGGTCGATTAGTTTGACACCAAGGCGACGCTCGAGTTGCCCGATACGTTGGCTCGCCGCCGACTGGCTAATACCAAACATCGCCGCAGCTTTGGAAAAACTACGACAGCGAGCAACTTCAACAAAGAGACGGATGGTTTGCATCGGCCCCACCACGGGACGACCCTTTCTATTATCTATACTAATATTAAATTTACTACCATTAACTATACCTGATCAACTCGTTCAAGGCACGCGCGAATTAAAAAACATTATAAGAGATGAACTTGGCTCAAGATAGGGGCTTCGGTGATCGGTCCCAAACCTCGGAACCGACGAATAGGAAGCATGGCTCAACCCCGCCCCGTGATCGCGCACGTGCTGCACCGCCTGGAATGGGCGGGGGCCGAGGTGCTTGCGGCCGGGCTGGCGCGGGACCTGCGGGAGCGATTCGACTTTGTGTTTCTCTGTCTCGACGGTCTCGGGCCGCTGGCTGATGTGTTGAACGAAGATGGGTTCGTTGTCGAATCGCTCGATCGTAAGCCGGGCCTGGACCGCAGCCTCGCACACCGCCTGAGGGACCGGCTCAACTATCACCGCGTCGATGTGGTGCACGCCCACCAGTACACCCCCTTCTTCTACAGCGCGATGGCACGCGGCCTATTCAGCAAGCACCCGCCCATCGTCTTTACCGAGCACGGCAGGCACTTCCCCGACCAGCGCTCCATGAGGCGTATCCTGGCGAACAGACTACTAATCAAACGGACCGACAAAATCACCGCCGTAGGCCGGTTCGTCAAGAAAGCACTCATCAAAAATGAGGGGCTCGCGGGGCAACGGATCGAGGTGGTGCACAACGGTATTGAGCCCGGGCCTGAGCCCGATGAAGCAGAACGAATTCGGGCACGTCAGTTACTCGCCATCGACAACGTCAGGCCCGTCGTGATGCAGGTCGCACGTTTCCACCCGGTCAAGGATCACGGCACCGCCCTCCGCGCCTGGTCGATTGTCCACGCGAAGATGCCAAACGCTCTGCTGGTGCTCATCGGTGATGGGCCGGAGCGCGATAACCTCGAACAACTCGTCGAGCGGCTGAACCTACAAGATGCAGTCCGCTTCACGGGCACGGTCGAGAATGCAAGAGAACTGATCCCCGCCGCCGACCTCTGCATGCTCACCTCGCTTAGCGAGGGCCTGTCCGTTACTTTGCTCGAAGCGATGGCTGCCAACAAACCTATCGTCGCGACAGATGTCGGCGGCAACCCCGAAGTCGTCGTCGATGGTGAGACGGGCCTGCTCGCGCCGCGCGGCGATATCGAGGCGGTCGCCCAGTCCATCCTCAAACTGCTGCCTAACGCGCCCTACACCGTGCGGACCCTGGGCAAAGCCGGTCGTCAGCGGCTTTTACAAGACTTCACCAAAGAGCGTATGCACAGATCCTACGCCGGGTACTACCAGACGCTGTGCGAAAAGCATCACGGGTTCATCCACGGGTCGGGTAAGCTACCGTTATGACACGCATTCTCGCGAGTTTGATCATCTCCGCGCTATGCTTGACGGGTTGCGGGGGTGGGAGCACCACAAACACGCCCGGCGAATCCGAGCCGACGCCTGGCGACGCGGTCGAGGCATTCGCCCGGGCGATGGAAGCAGGCGATGTACGGGCTATCAAATCGCTCTGCCCTGACTTCGAGGAGAACCTAACGGCAAGCGAGATCGCGGACCTAGCCAAACGCGCCGCGGGCAGCGCACGTGCCGCGGGTGGGATCGAGACGATCACGATCGACAGCGAGTCGGTTGACGGCGATACGGCCACGGTTACCGCGACCCTGACCAATGGCAACGGGGCATCGAGCACCGAAACCCTGAAACTGAACAGGCTAGATGGCAAATGGACGATCGATCGCAGCGAGGCATTTCGCCGGCTCGAAGCCAGCAGCACCGATGAACCGGCCCCGTGACCTGGCGGCAGAATACCCGCGGATACGAATGATCCGCTGCACTTTCACGCGGCTGAGACATAGGCCCTGTTACAATAAACGCTATGAAACTCATAGGGGGCCAACTCCTCAACCGCCGCTGGAAGAAGGCCGTCGCACTGGTCGTCTGCCTGATGATCATCGGCGGCGCCTATGCGGGCTGGTCTATCCAACGCGCGACCGACCCAACCCGCGTCGATCCGATCATCGTTCCCGAACACGTCGATCTCAAATCGGGCGACATCATTGTCGCGGGCGGCGTATCGCTGCAGAGCCGAATGGTCATGTCCCTGACCGAGGGCAACCACTACTCGCACGTCGGCCTGATCCAGTCCACGCCGGATGGCTTATTCGTGATCCATGCCGCGCCCACCGGCGCGGGCGATGGCGGGCTGGGTGATCGCGTCGCGCGGATCCCGCTTTCGCTGTTCCTCTCCGAGCGGGGCTACGTCGCCGTGCAGGTCATGCGTGTGAAAGTGGAGCGAGCAGATAGCTCGCAACTGGCGCAGGACGCCTGCGACTACGCGTTCGCCATTGCCGAGCAGGCCATCCCGTTTGATGGCAACTTCGATCTCGCTGAGCAGGAGAAGATCTACTGCAGCGAGCTGATCTATCTCGCCTATCGGCACGCGGGATTGGACTGGCCTGATACACTCATACGCTCTGTCTCGACCATGCTGAAGGACGGCCCGGTTATCCTCCCCGAAGCATTTACGCAGTGCGACGTACTGGAAACCATTTGGCAACACTCTAACGAAAGGGAAAAATCATGAAGCAACTCCTCACCGCATTGATGCTCGTTTGTTCGTTCGCGCTCATCGGCTGTGGCGGCGGCAGCGCTGGGCCCGGCGATACCGTGAAAGAGTTCGCCCAAGCCATGGAAGCGGGCGATACCGAAAAAGTCAAAGAACTCGCTCCCGCGATGGGCATGGCGGGTGAAAAGCTCGACGGTATGGTCCAGACCGCAGCGATGGAAATGAAGGAGAAAAAGGGCATCAAGGAAATCGAGATCGTTGAAGAGAAAATCGACGGCGAAACCGCGACCGTCAAAGCGATCACACACTTCGGTGACGGGACGAAGGAAGAGGGCGAGCCTATGAAACTCGCCAAGATCGACGGCAAATGGGTGATCGATATGGGGGATGAAATGTCCAACAAGCCCGGCGGCGGCGGGAACATCAACCTCAGCGATTTCGAAGAAGACGTTGAGTTCCCCGACGACTTTGAAGTCCCGGAAGACGTCGAACTCCCCGAAGGGTTCGAAGTCCCGGCCGAGTAAAAATGTATCGGCAAAGCGTCTAAACAAAGCCCACGCCCCGCGCGTGGGTTTTTCATAGGTTCCAGCCGTGATCCCGCCGATACACTCCAGAGACTTACTTAACACACCGCAGCCAGCGGCCGACGGACGCCAGGCTAGACAACGGACCGAGTCACGTGATGAAAAGCTATATCAAAACACTTCAGCAACTCCGTCCGTGCCCAGCGACTGGCAGTCGGCGGCTGTGGATCACGGCAATCTTTGTCGCCGCCATGCTACCGCGGCCCGACGCCGCCGCCGAGATGGAGTCGGCTCTGCTCAACCACCTCGCCAACGCCGACCTCCGTGGCACGCAGGTCTCGATCTGCGTGATGGACATCGGCCAACGCCTGCTGCTTACCGAGATCAAGGACGAGCGGGAGATGATCCCCGCGTCGAACATGAAGCTCGTCACCTCCGCCGCGGCGCTGCACACGCTCGGCAAAGACTTCAGCTTCACAACCAAGCTGAAGCTACTTAGCGACAAGGAATCCCCCGCGGGCGATGGCCTGCCCGCCCTGGTGGTGCACGGCGACGGCGACCCGGCCTTCGGCTCGGCCAACGTCCTCGAAGATGCCGGCTATAGCGTCGAGCAGATGATCGGCTGGTGGGTCGACGCGGTCGAAAAAACCGGGCTCGACCAGTTCGGCCAGCTCATTGTCGACGACCGCGTGTTCGAGTCCGGACCCGACCAGCGCGTCCACCCAACCTGGAAGAAGAACCAACTGCACAACTGGTGGAGCGCCCAAGTCATGGGCGTCAACTTCAACGACAACTGCTTCGACGTCCGCGCCAGCCCGACGCGAACAGGACAGGACGCCCGTGTGACCGTCTTCCCCTTCGGCCCGTTCGTACAAACCGAGATGCGTTTAACAACAGGCCGGGCCGATCAATGGGACATCATCACCCGCGCGGACAATAACCGCCTGTCCTTCCGCGGCACCATCCGAAACGCACAGAAGCGATACGTCGCCATGCACGACCCGGCGCTGGTCTTTGGCGAGGTCCTCAAGCACGAACTTTCGAAGCGCGGTATCAGCGTGGGCGAAGTCCTCCGCCCCGCCGACGATCAGCGGTTGCCTGATGGCAGAGTGCTGCACAAGATCAACACGACGCTGCAGGCCGTACTCAACCGCGTCAACCAGGACTCGCAGAACCTCTACGCCGAAGCGATCCTCAAGCGATCCGGCCACACTGTTACCGGCGCGCCGGGCACCTTTGAGAACGGCGCTGCGGCGGTACGCGAGTACCTCGCCGAAAAGATCAAAGACCCGACCCTGGCCGCATCGATCAAGCTCGCTGACGGCTCGGGCCTGTCTCGTGATAACCGCATCAGCGCACGGGCCCTCGTCGAGGTCCTGCGCGTACAGGCGACGGGCAGCGACTTCCGCCCGTTCCTCGCGTCGATGGCGACGCCTGGCCAAAGGGGCTCGCTTCTTAAACGATTCGTCGATGACGATGAAAAACTCACCGCGGACATCTACGGCAAGACCGGTACGATCAACCACGTGAGCGCATTATCCGGGTACCTCGTCTACCCCGACGCGGGCCCCGACAACACAGCACGCGTGCTGGCGTTCTCGATCCTCGTCAACGGCCACGGGCTGGGCCAGGCCCGGAACATCTCCGGCGCGATGGTCCGCGAACTGCAGAACGAGCTGGTCAAGATCATGGACGAAGAAGCGGTCGGGGCGCTGGTCCCATGACAACCAAGCAGCGTATCGGCTTACTGGTTTTAGGCGTCGTGTTGCTGGCAGTCGGCCTGCTTGTTGTTTTCGCCCGGCCGCTCTGGAACCCGTACTACGTCAGACTTACCGGCGGACGCAGCGTGCAGGACGTCATAAACCAATATGGCCCGGACGCAAAGGCCAGGCTCTGCCCGCACTTTGAGGCCGCAGGGGTCGCCTATCCACCAAGTGCGTTGGCCCTCATCGGGATAAAAGAAGAGAAGCAACTCGAACTCTGGGCTCACGAAGCCGGTCACGACTGGACGTTAATCCATACGTACCCGGTGCTCGCGGCGAGCGGCGTCGCCGGGCCGAAACTGCGCGAGGGCGATCGCCAGGTGCCCGAGGGGGTTTACAAGATCGAAGGGCTCAACCCCAACAGCAGCTACCACCTGTCGATGAAAGTGGATTACCCCAACGCCTTTGACCTGAAGCAGGCAAAAGCGGATGGCAGGGACCAGCCTGGCACAAACATTTTTATCCACGGTAAAGCCGCATCGATCGGCTGCCTCGCGATAGGCGACCCCGCGATCGAAGAGTTGTTCGTGCTTGTAGCAGCGGTCGGCAAGGATAACGTGGAGGTCATCCTGCTGCCCCACGATCCGGACACCAAGCCGCTCACACCTAGCAAAAACATGCCGGCGTGGACCGAAGCGCTATACGATCTACTCCAACAGGCTGTAGCGGATTTTCGATAAGACTCAGGGGTCTTTACGTGGCGTGTCCTTAGGCAAGCCCGACGAGTGGTCGTGGACAATCACCCAGTTGCCGCCGATCTTTTCACACAACAACGTGGTCAAGCCCGTCGAATATGATCCATCTTCCTTCATAACGTTATGGAAACGAGCAAAGACGAGTGCCGTATCTTCGGTGATCACGCTCGTCTCGATGTCCGTGAACCAGAGGTTAGACTTGACAATCGAGGGGGCATAACGCTCCTTGAGCGGCTGCCAGCCGCGGGTGATGCCGGTGGGGATCGCGAACACCAGGTCAGGACTGTTGTTGAAGGCGCGCATGAACGCGTCCAGGTCGTCGGCGGTCCACGCCTCGGCGGAGGCGAGCATCATCGCTTCGAGTTCGGCCTTGATCGTTGCTTCGTCAAAGTCGTGATAGCGATGCGGGTGCGAAACACAGCCTAAGCAGGCCAGCGTGAGGGTAAACAGCAGGAATCGGGTCATGTTGTTGTCCGGTTGTGAGTGGGGTGGCGGGAGCTTTGGCTGAGAATCTAACCGAATGCTGACGCGATGGCATGCACTGATGTAGACCTCGGCACGCGTTGGGGGTAGGCTGTCTGGGCCGTGACACCGATTACCCTGCGAACCCTGACCAAACGCTTCGGCGAGACCACCGCGGTCGATGCAATCGACTTGGACATCCCGGCGGGGGATCTCTTCTTCCTGCTCGGGCCATCGGGCTGCGGCAAGACGACGCTGCTACGCATGATCGCGGGCTTCAGCGACCCGACCGCGGGTAGCATCCAGTTCAGCAACGACGACGTCACGCACATGCCCGCCAACAAACGCGATACCGGCATGGTCTTCCAGGGCTACGCGCTCTGGCCGCACATGACCGTACGGCAGAACGTCCGCTTCGGGCTCGAGGTCCGCAAGACCGGCAAGGCAGAGATGGCCAAGCGTGTCGACGAGGCGCTCGCCAAGGTCCAGCTTGCCCCCTACGCCGAGCGCAAGACCAACCAGCTCTCCGGCGGCCAGCAGCAGCGCGTCGCCCTAGCCCGTGCGCTGGTGATTAAACCACGCGTGCTGCTGCTCGACGAGCCGCTTTCAAACCTCGACGCCAAGCTCCGCCTGGACATGCGCCAGCAGATCCGCGACCTGTGCAAGGCCTCGGGCATCACCGGCGTGTACGTCACACACGACCAGCACGAGGCGCTGTCCATGGCCGACCAGGTCGCCGTACTCAACATGGGCAAGGTCGTCCAAGCCGGCCCCCCAACCACGCTGTACCGCAGACCCGCCAACCGATTCGTAGCAGACTTCCTCGGTGAAACTAACTTTATCCCCGGCGAGGTCGCGGGCACCGAAGGCGAAAAGATCATGCTCAACACGCCCTTTGGCACGCTGGCTTCCTCCGTGTTCCCCGACGACCTGCCCCAGGGCGGTGCGGTCACCTGCTCGATCCGTCCCGAGGCGATCCACTTGGTCGACGCCGCGAAGGCCAACGGTCAGGCCAATACCTTCGCCGCCAAGCAGACCCGTCTGATCTATCTTGGCTCGCTGGCACAACACCGACTAAGCGTCGCGGATCACGAGCTCAAAGCCTTTGAGCTCAATCCCCAGCCCGCGAACGCCAGCGAATCCCTGACCTGTCAGGTCGACCCTGGCGACGTCGTCATCCTTCGTGACTGAAAGACTCCGCATAGCGGATCCAATACAGCCGGGTCAGTGTAGCTCGGACTTGCTCACAGGCCCGGTTGTGCTAAACTTTTGAGTTCTACAATCTAGCTTCAATGCCTGATCCCCTGTAGCTCAATCGGTAGAGCGTCGGACTGTTAATCCGCAGGTTGCTGGTTCGAGTCCAGCCGGGGGAGCTTTCCAAGATCAACCAACCGCCCGGACCCCGTTGTTAACGGCACCCGGGCGGCTTTTTGTTTTTACTAGAGCGTTTTTAGTCCATCTGTAGCGTATAACCGCAGTGCCGGAAGCAGTTGATGGCATCGGTTTCACTGATCTCGTCCAGCACCGATTGCATCGCCTGCCACAACGCCTGTCGGGTTCGGCAGGCTAGGGATCGCAGCAGTTGCTTGATCTTCGAGAACACCATCTCGATCGGGTTGTCGTCCGGGCTGTACGGCGGCAGGAAGACCAGCTCGGCCCCGGCCCGCTCGATCAGCCGACGGGTCCGCGTTCGCTTGTGGCTGGAGAGGTTATCCATCACCACCACGTCGCCCGGGCTGAGCTCGGGCACCAGCACCTGCTCGACGAACGCCTCGAAGATGTCGCCGTTGACCGCGCCATCGACGAGGGTCGAGCATCGGATGCCCTCGATGCCCAAGGCCGCGATAAGGGTCGTCGTCTGCCAGTGGCCGTGCGGGGCCTTGGCGACCAGGCGTTCGCCGACCGGGGCCCGCCCACGCAGGCGGGTCATGTTCGTCTTCGCCCAGGTCTCGTCGATGAAGATCAGCCGGCCGGCGTCGAGCTCAGGCCGATCTCCTTCCCACCGTTCGCGACGCTCGGCGACATCCGGGCGGTCCTGTTCCGCGGCGTGGAGCGTCTTTTTTTAAACGTGATCTTCGCACGCTTGAGCGCCTGGCAGACCGCCGCGGCACTGCAGCCACAGCCCAAACGCTCGGCCAGTTCTTGCAGCGTCGCGTCGGGCTGCTCACGCACCAGTTCGCACAGGCGGGCCATGTCGATCTTGATCACCGTCACGCCACCCATCGGGCGTGGCGTCGTCTCGCCGTGCTCGCGTCGGCGTTGCTTGACCCGCCGGGCCCATGAGGGGCTGACCTGGAAGGTGTCGGCGATCTGCTTGGTGGTCATCCCGCGGTCATATGCCGCGAGCACGCGATCCCGCAAGTCCTGTGCGTAGGGTGCGCCCATCCATGGCTCCTTGTTGGTGATGCTTGTCCACCAAGAAGCTAAACCGTTACGCCCCGTGGCGCAATACCAAACATGCGCCGAACGCGCTATGCCTGGGGTTAATGTGCTCTAATCTTTGCCAAATGAACTATATCTCCCGGTCTGGATATACCAAGCCGACAATTTGGCCGAAGATACCGTCCGCCAATACGGCGACAAATGGGCCATGATGATCGATAACCCGCAGCGTTCCAGCGGCAGGGCCTTTATTGAAGACGGGGGAGCCATTGACTTGGCCTAGCAGCCCGCCAAGGCCAGTAAGAAAACGGGCTTGTTGATTGTCTCTTGGCGTTATCGACCTACTGGGCCTTGCGGTACATAAACGAGTCGGAGGTCAAGAACGAGACAATCACCGCACGGAAGCTGCCGCCAGACTCCATGTACGCGCGGTCCGCGTCGATCAAAGTCTGCGCGTCCGAAAGCAGCTCGTTTCGGCCCATGTAGTAGCGGAACGCGTGGCGGATAAACGACTGACGCACCCGGTGGGATTGCGCAAGCTTGTCGATGAGCTCGAATGGGTCCTCGACCTCGCCGTCCAGCGACGCGTCATGCGTACCGTCGAGCCCACCGGTCGTATCGATCGGCATGGTCGGGTACTCATCGAAGGTCGTCTTGCCGTTGCCGCGCTTGATGAGGTTGTCGGGGTGTTCCATGAGCTCTTCGGTGCGGAACCGGCCGAAATCATCGAACGCCTCGAAGGGCAGGCCCAGCGGGTTCATGTGCTTGTGGCACTTCCAGCAATCGTCGTGCGTCGTGACTTCCTCGACGCGTTGGCGGAAGGTCTTCTTCGGGTGTTCTGGCACCAGTGCATCGACCGTGATCGGTACGTCGGGGACCCGGCCTGCCAAGAGCTTCTCCCGGATCCATCGGCCGCGCTTGATCGGGTCGGTGTGGAAGTTCAGTGAGTGGGCGATCAGCCATGCAGGGTGCGACAGAATGCCCTTGCGGTTCGGGATCGAGAACGGCTGCTCGATTGGGTAGTCCCACCACTTAAACCCGTCCCGGTGCGCTTCGTCATGTTTTTTAGCCCAGTGCTCCGGCGAATCGGGCTTCGTGTAGTACTGCCCGCGCATGGGTGTCGGCGGCAGGCTGTAAAAGATCGAGTGGTTGATGTAGTAGCCGTGCGTCCATGGCCCGCGCGGGTAAGGCGTCTTGCCCTCGGGGAAGTAGTCCATGAAAAACCGCATGTGCGTCACGAGGTTATTCGCCGCCCGCTTGTCCTCAAGCTTATCAATCCGCAGCGTCTTCTGGGACTTGATGAACTCGAAGTTGTCTTCGAGCACCCGCCTTGGCTCGGTCTGCCAGGGCTCGTCCTTCAGCGTATTCCAGACCCGCTTCCATTCATCAATGATCGCCTGGCCCTTGTCGCCGCTGAGCTGATCATAGACAAAATACTTGTCCGAGGTCAGGAGGTTCTCAAAGACATTTTTGTCGTTGTCGATATGGTAGGTGACAATCAGGTCGGCTTCACGGATGAGCGCGCCGGGTGTACCAACGGTCCCACGGCCCGGGTTCTGGTACCGGTTCAAAGCGCGGGGCGCGTCCTTGAAAACGCCGGCCGCGGCGCGGTAGCCAAAGAAGTCGCGGAAGAAGCGGATAATCTTCGGGTGGGAGGTGACGTTCGACTGGTAGTGCCCGCCGTTGAGCGAGGGGTCGACCTGGCCGCGGTAGTAGTTCTCGTCGGCGAGCAGCCTCTCGACCTCGCGTTTGTAGTCGGCCTTGGTCTGCAGCCGACCCTGCTCTGCAGCTTCTAGCAAGTGCTCGTCCGGACCGCGATCGCCAAGGGCATACGAGATCGCAAACGCGGCCTCGCGCGGCGTCAACATCTTCCGGCCCCACTCGTCGGCTTCACCACCACCAAACTGCACGCGGTAGAGAAACTCGGACTCAAGCAGCACCGCCATGCACATCTGCGTCAGCGCCGCTTCGTTACCGACACTGTCGACCATCTCGCGCATCAACGTGACGTACTTGGCGAGCTCTTCTTCATTGGCATGGCGGGCAAGCACCAGGTCGAACTGCTTCTGCACCGCGTCGGCGATTTGTTCCTCGGTCAGTGTCGATTCGGCGTTGAGGACGGCCTTGAAGACGTCGGGCCCGAAGTTGCGTGGGTACCACCGGTCCTTAGGGTTTGAGAATACGTCGCTATTAACCCGCTTGCCGTGGTACCTGGTTGCGAAGACCTGCTTCTCCGCGATCCACCGCGCATTCTTCAGCATCACCAGCAGGTGCCCGCCGGTGAGCAGGCCGATGTCGTAGTCCTTGACACCCGAATTGGAGGGAAGGACAAACGGGTTGGTCACGCCGTAGAACTCACGGGCGGTGTAGTTCTCGCGTTCGCGTCCTTCAAGCTCGAAGACGTCGAGCACGCGCTGCTTGAAGATCTGCGGGCTGACCAGCCAACGACGCGCGGGGGTGTAGGCCTTATCTTTGACATCGCCACTGAACAGCAACTCATGGTCGACGACGTTCCCATAGTGGGGGTAACGCATCTTCTCTTTGAGCTTCTTGTCGGCCGACGCGTCGAGCTGTGTCGAGAACCAAGCAAGCAGCGCATCACGGTCTTTGTCCGTCGGCTGCGGCCGTGTGCTCGGCGGCATCTCCTCAAAGTGCACCGACTCGTTCGCACGGGTCAGCAGATCGAGGCGGGTCTCCGGCGCCAAGCTTTCGAGCTGATCAAAACGTACCTTGCCCTTCTGCTGGTCCGGGCCGTGGCACTCGATGCAGTGCGTGCAGAGCTTGTCGGAGATGTGCTTGGGCACACCCGCGATCGCGGGGTTGGCCTCAGCTGCGGCGCGGGCCTTAGGCTCGCTTCCATTCCATAGCCCACTCGCAACGAGCGCGAGCAGGCCGGCCGATACGATCGCCAGGCGTCGTCGTGTTCTTGTGGTCTGGTTCATCTTGCGTACCGAGGTCGATCCGCTTCCCTAGGCAAGGAACTGCTCGATCGCGCCCTTCTGGTCGATGCCGTACTTGTCCAGGCCGGTATCCATCGCACCAAAGTGCTCGACCGGGTTCCCGTAGGCATTCAGGGCGGTTGTCCACCAGTTACCGAGGGTCTTGTGGCCTTCTTCGCCGTACTTGGGCAGGCGGATGTAGCGTCGGCCGAGGTTCATCGGTGTGTTGTCACCGGCCATGACGATGAACGGCCACTCGCCGCCCTTGCTGTGGTGCGTCTCGCCGTTGTCCGGGAAGTAGAACACGACCGTGTTGTCGAACATCGTCCCCTGACCGGTGATCTCGGGCGTGTTCTTCAGCCGGGTCACGATCTTGTCGACCAGCGTCATATGCTGGTGGCGGACCAGGCCGCGGATCGTCTTCGCGTCCTGCCCGCCAAAGCCCTTGTTGTGGCCGACGTCGTGCAGGTTGACCCGGTCGTTCTCGATCGTCGGCAAGCCTAAGTAAGGCGTGCCCAATTCGTCGGCGGTAAACGCGGCGACGTTCGTCATCCCCGCGATCAGCGTCGACAGCATGATCTCGCACAACGCCTCCTGGCGATCGACCGTGCTGATATCCGGCTGCAAGTACTTGTCTTCGATCTTGGGGATGTTCTTGCGGATGACCTCGGCCATCTTCTCGATCTTGTAGTCCCGCTCGCGGATCTTCTCGACCGAGTCGGCGTAGCCCTGCACCTTCATGTGCTCGAAGCCGTCGAGCGCCCCGGCGATTTGGGTGTGGTTGCCCGCAACGAACTCAAGCACCTTTCGATCCATCGCGTACATCGCCTTGGCAGCCTCGTCCTCGGAAACGGACTTGAAGAGCTCCTGCATCGCGACCTTCGGCGAGCCGAATGCGTAGTTCGGCTGCTGCGGCCCGCGGGCGCTGAAACCTTTCTCGATCCCCTCGATGTTGCCCCGGCTATTGCCCCCGCCGGTCGGGAAGCAGGCCAGCTCAATATGCTCGAACGGCGAGGGGAAGAGCTTGGCGAGTTCGAAGTCGACGGTTGCCCATTTGATCGAGCTCAGTCGTTCGTTCGCCTTGAACGCACCGAGGGACGAGCACCAGGTGTGGTGCCCGGTCGTGCACATCTTGCCGGACAGGCCCTGGAGGATCGTGAGATTCTTCTGGTGCGAAGCTAGCGGCGCCATCCAGTCGGGCAGCGTGTGGCCGTCGAGGTCGACGGTGTAGGACTCCTTGGACTTTTCTTTCTGCTGCAGACCCTCATCGAAGCTTGGGGGGACAAGGGTTTCGGGCAGCAAGCCGTTGCCCTTATGGATGAAGATGAACCGCATCGGGGCCTGGGTCCCGACCCCGTCAGGGGCGGCGTCGGCCAGGGCCCGGGGTGGAAACATCGGGGAGCCCGCGGCACCAAAAGCACCCGCGGCGTACAGGCCGGCTTTAATCACATCGCGTCGGCTAGGCATGGATCACAATCTGCCTATGTGATAGACAGCTCCTTCAGGGGCAGATCGAGACACAGCATCAGGCCTCAAGGACAGGAATCAGCGTTTTAGGCGTTACAACGCCTGCTACAGGTCGATATAAGCACCAGCGCACCAATTTCTCCTATAAGCAAGATACAAAAGTGATGCCATCCATTACAACGATTAGCACCCCCCCCCGTTACGCCTCACCCAAGGCAGGCTCGGTCCGTATGATCGAGCCTGACCGGCAATCTGGGCAATACAGGTGGGCGGATCACGATACCCCAGCGGTTTGGTCACGGCTTGCCTAGTCCAAATCACCCCAGACCTGACGCATCAACTCGTACCCGACCGGGTCGTGCTCTTTGAGTTCGACATTCAGGAACGGGTAGAAATCGTTGCGGTAGAAATACGCCTCGCTCAGTTCAGCGAAGTACTCCATCTGATTCGTCGTCGCGTATGCCTTGACGGTCTGGCCTTTGTAGTACTTGACCTCGTCGTACAGGCCATTGGCCATCGCGTTCTTGTAAGCGTCGAGGATCAGCTTGTTGTTGAAGCCGCGTTCCATCTGCTCATCGTGGAAACCGTGGGCCAGCTCGTGGAAGATCACAAACGGGTGCTTGAGCATGTGGTGGCGTTCGAGCAGCGAGGACGCCTTGGTCACGTGCACACAGTTCTCCATGCGGATATCCCAGCCGTTCGCCGCAAGCCAACGCCCCCCGCCGTGGTATGGGCCCGGCTCGATATCCGTCAGCGGGTGGTCGACCTCGATCCAGATCCCCACGTTGCGCAGCTTCGCCAACGCGGGCTCGGGCACCAAGACCGCGACGCGTTCGAGGTGGTTCTGCAGCATGCGGATCGACTTCTCGCCCATCGCAGCGTGCTCGCCCTGCAACAAAGCCGGTTCAATGTAGACCTGCCAGCCCTCGATGTCCCGCACCACCGGGTCAAACCGCGCACCAGGATTGTTCGGCACGCTGGGCAGCAGCGTCCGCCCGGCTTCGGGCGGCGTCGAACAACCCGTCAGGCACAACGCGACCGCCAACAGCGGGACAAGCAACAACGACATCTTTGGTGAAATCGGCATGGCACCAGTATACGCAAGGTGAAGCGGTTTACTCCGGCTCGTGCTCCAACCGGGTGCCATCCTTGAGTAAGAGTACGGCATGGATACCCTTGTCTTCCGCCCAGGCCAGGCCGCGCTCCGAGCCCATCACGTAGAGCGCGGTAGCCAGGGCGTCCGCAGTCGCGTTGCTGGGGTGAACGACCGAGGCGGAAACCAGGTCGTTGACGACAGGCTCGCCGGTTGGCGGGTCGAGGATGTGCTCGCCTTTGAAATAAACCCCCGACGTTGCAACAGAGGTATCACGCAAGATCAGCACAGGCAGCTTATCGGGAACCAACTGGCTTGGTGAATAGATCCCGACATGCCAGCCAACACCCTTTGGTCCATTACCAAGCGCTTTCACCTCGCCGCCAATATCGATCAGGCAGTCAACGATATCAAACTCGGCCTGCAACAGCTCGACCACCCGGTCCACCGCGTAGCCCTTAGCGATGCCAGATAGATCCAACTGCTTGCCACCCGGTCGCGGGCTGAAGGCGCCGCCGGTCTCGGCCTCGATCCGCTTGGCGTGTTCGATCAACTCAGCCAACTCAACCGACAGCTCGAACCCTTCTGGATCGCCCGCGCGGTTGTACCGCATCAGCTCCGAGTCCTCCCGCCAAGTCGAAGCCATCGCGTCAATACGGGCCAACTCCGCCTCGACCGCATCGCGTACCGCGTTTCGGCCCGCCGCACCGCGGTACGTGACTCGGTACGCGGTAGCGAAAGCTTCACCCTGAAAGCGGGTGTAAGCATCCGGGTCGGGCTGGCTAACGTACCACGCAAAAAAGCCAAGCAACGCCGCCGCGGTCAGCCGGATCATCCATCGACGCCCGTCTTTCATCCTGACCCTCGCTAATCATGCCGGGCTCGCCGAATGACAGCCCAGCGACAACCGCATTTTATCCGTGCCTAACCGGGTGTGTAACGTAGCACAGAACGTACAGGTCACACGGCCTGAAATAAAAAGCAAAAACCGCAAGCGCGCACACGCGGCACAAGCTCATGTTCGCCGAATGTGGGCGGCCATCAAACCCCGCTCTCAATCCCCGTGCGCACAACTGCGAGCAAACGCCCCGCCCGCAGCACGGGCAGGCCCACGCACCATCCGCAAATACTTGAGCGCATCATTTCACCGCACAGTCTGTGCATCCAGCTAGAGCACCTTGCGTGATTTGTGACCCGACTGCCTTGCTCCTTCTACCTCCCAGCAGGATTGCGCGGCATCGCATTAATTGCTTGTCAGTGATGGGCTTGCCCGCCGAACGAAGTACGGGCTGATACGTGAGGACTCGAAGCCCGTCGAGTTGGCGGCGGCATGGCATGGCGCAGAGCGTCGTCGTTTGAACTGGCGTGCAGAAGTGTCCAGTAGCAGATGGGCCTGGCCGTGACGCATCAGCCTGTATTGGGCCTTGTGCAGCATGGTGAAGTGTGGCGTCCGCTTCGGCGCCGAGGTCTTTGGAAGCGTCGGATGATCATCAAGGATCGCGCAGACGCCGCGGAAGTCGTTCTTGTGGAACCGCATCAGCACAAGGCAGGCGAGTAGTTGAGGCTGGGTTAAAGGTCTTGGGCGCGAATCGGTGTGCGTAGTCGGGCAAGACCTGTCGCCCGATCAAGAGCGCCGCGATCGCTACTCTTCGTGGTGACTTGGGCGTTCGGCTCATCCCTCATGGTTTACGCGAAAGCATATCGTGGCGGAAGCGAGCAAACGCCAAACATCAGAGGTTTTCTATCGAACACTCCCGACCTTTTCCCCCTTTGTCTAGCAAGCCGGGCTCAATCCGGCTCGTAATAGGCGTAATCGTTGAGCTCTATGATGTCGAGCGATTCGTAGGCCGCCCAGTTAGCGGAACCATCGAGTTTGGCGGTGTGTAGGCCTTGCATCCCGGTCCAGGGCTGCCCCCCGGGGATGTACGAGCCTACGCCGGGCGCGCTGTGCGGTGCGATGCTCTCCCAGTTCGCGCGTGGCGAGGAAAACGCGTCGTAGTTCATGCACGTCGCGAGGGTCTGGGATGTAGTGTTTGTATCTTCAATCGTCTGTGGCGGGACATAATACACGCCGGTATCCGCCGTGCCGGGCGTCTCGATGAGTTCGACATTGTTCAAAAGCCGACCGCCGTAGTAGTTCCAGCCGATGATCGAGTGGCCCCTGTTTTGGTAGTTGTAGCGGTACAGCCCGATCGATACCCATCGGTCGCGGAAACTGTCCATCGTGTAGCAGCCGAATTCCTCTTCGAGTACCCCATAGTCTTCGATCAACTTCCGACGGACGTCGTCCTGAAACCAGACATAGCTGCCCGGCGAGTTCGCCCTGTCGCCTTTCGGCAACAAGCCTTTGTTGTCGGCTGTCCAGACGATACAGGCCTGAGCAAAGCTGCGGATGTTGGACAGGTCCTGCACGTCCCTCGCGGCGATACGCGCCCTGCCGAGCGCGGGTAGCAGGATCGCGATCAGCAACGCGATGATGCTGATGACGACGAGCAGTTCGATCAGGGTAAAACCGTGACGCTTCATACGCGGCTCCGAGGCGATGTGATCGATAGAAAAGGTGGCTTGCACCGTCAGGAGCACGCCACCGCTTAGGAGAATCAGCCTTTACCCACGTCGACGCCGCGCAATTAGCAGGCCGCCGAGGCCGAGCAGCGCCAACGAGCCGGGCTCGGGGACGGTGGCGACACCCACGACATCGAGTTCGCGGTACCACGTCCAGTCGAGATTAAAGCCGCTGTTGCCCCCGGTATCGCCAAAGATGAACTTCACCCGGTTGACGCCAGTAGCGATATCGCCTGTGTTTTCGGTGATGCTTACCTTGTTGACGTCGAAAGCTGTACCGCCGCCGACTTGACCGGTATCCACGATCGTTGAACTTCCGCCTCCAACGAAGCCGAGTTCGATCGCAACGTTGGCAAAGGGACGATTAGCGACATCACCAGCGAGGTGAATAACAACGATCTCACTGATATCGTAGCCGAGCGTATTGACCGACGTATCCAAAACGTATTCTGCGAAATCGGCTCCACTTGCGTCTCCGTAAGCGCCGCTAGGGGTGTTCCAGCCGGTGTTAATACCACCATCGGTCAGTGTAGCCGGCACGTGCTGCGGTCCCGCGTTCGTAGCAAACGCCTCATTAAAGGACGCGACCGAAGTTTCTAGCAGATCGCCAGTGACGGCTTGGATCGCACCGCTGTGGGTGCCGCCCCAACTGCTGGCCGATTCAGTGGTCACGTTCGTGACAACCGCGGCACTGGCCGAACTGATCATGAGGAGTGCGCCGCTGGCGCAGAGGAGTGTTTTCGTAGCTTTCATCTTGACTCTCCGTTTAATCGGAAGGAAGGGAGTGTGTGGCGTTTCGAGCACGCGCTCAAGTGCCAGGGTCGGTTGATCATGAAGCAATCTCTGGTGCATCAGAATGTCTCGTCTCAAGTGATTCATGGGGTTGTGGTGCGGCTGCGGATCGTTGCCAGTGTTTGAAGCTCCCACGCAACGCGGAAGCCGACGTAGTTCTTGGATCCCTCAATATCATTGCGCACATCGAACTCGATGATGTTTTCATCCCTCAGGATGTTGGTGTCGATCACGATGTCGTAGACGTTGGTGTGCCAGCCGCCGCCCAGAGGGTTTTGCGGCGGCACGGAGACCGGTCGGCCGTTGACACGCACGGCCACGACGCGGTGGTCGACCATGAATCGGCCGACGAGTTGGCGGTCTTGCGTTTCTAACGGTTCGGGCAAGGCGAGCGTCGATTGGAAGCGATACGTGGGGCCGATCCGTTGCTGGTCTAGCGGCGGCAGCCAAGCCAACCACTGAGAGGTGTTCGGGTCGTTGGGGTGTTCACGGGCGAACTGTTCCGGCTGTCTAAAGACACGGAGCGTTTGCGGCTGATCCAGGCGTTGGCCATTGACCGCGACGATCTGCCACCTTGGATCGATGTCGCCAACGGACTGGCCCGCGCCGGTTCCGGTGAGCGGGATCGGCCGGCGGCCGAACGCATCGAAGTGGCTCGAGTTGTAGGCCACACGACGGAACTCGGCTTGATCAGGGTCGGACTCAACGGATTGCCCGGAACCCACCAGCAGGGTTGGTGTCGCGGATGTGGTGCCGATCACGTCCTGATTTGTTGGTGACGAAACCGAGACACTGCCTCGGAAGACGGTGACACGTGTGATATCACCAGAGATCGCATCGACGCCGAAACGTGTCCCGAGGTCGACGATGGTCATTTGGGGAGCGTGGACGACAAAGCCCTTGGAGGACTCGGTCTCGCAGATACCGACGAGCTTTCCGGTATGAAGCTTGATGGCGTTGGGGCTGTCGATCAGTTCGATCGTGGCGGGTGCTTCGAGGATCACGACCGCGCCTTCTTCGGTCGTGATCTCGGCGAAGCCTTGGGTCAGTGTCAGCCGCGGGCCGGCGGCCAGCGGGGCACCGGGGCGGAGGTCACCGACCGGCTGTGGAGCCCAGACCGCATCACGCTCGGCGGTGAGGGTGGCGACGATGGATACCGTCGCAGGCTTATCCGTGCCGACACGGCCCGGCTCGCTGATGGGTTTGTTCTGTCCCGCGGTGCGTTCGGGCTCTTCATCCCCGCCGGTGAAGACGACCAGGAGCGCCAACGCGACCGCCAACACCGCGGCGATCGGGCCCCAGACGACCGGGCGTCTGCCGAGGTACCACAGCGCGTCGGCGACCTCTTTCGCGCTGGGGTTGTCTGCTTTGCCCGATCGCGCTGGCTTGATGGGCTTGGCCTTGCCTGGCCGCTCGACCAGCTCGGCCTGGGCCTGCGCTTCCATCCGGGCCAGCTGCTCGAACGAGACCGGGTCATCCGTCTCGCTGTACTGCGGGGCCAGGGCCTCGCCGAGCGCCTGGACCTGCAGGCCCCACCGGGCGAAGAGGTCGCGGGCGCTCGCGCTGGTCTTGAGCGCCGCCCGGAGCTCGGCTTGTTCTGCTTCGGCAAGCCACGCGTCGTAGTAGCGCACGACCAGCTCGGCGACGCGCTCGGGCACGCCGGCAAACGGATCCAGGTTGTCGGGGGGCTGTCCCGGCATCGTGTCTCTCTGAAGTCGGTCTAACTCAGGTCGGTCTGGCGCATGCAGCGCTGCAGCGCCGCGTGTACACGGGTGAAAGTCTTGTAGAGCGTGTCGGCTTTCCGGCCGAGCTGCTGGGCGATCTCACGCACGCCGAGCCCGGCGCCGTAGCGCAGCTCGATGAGGCGCTGGGCCTGGGGCGCGAGCTTCTTCACGCAGTCGTCGAGCGCCTTGTTGATTTCCTGCATCGAGAGTGTGTCGATCGCTTGCCAGTACGGTTCCATCAGGTCGAGCATCTGGCTGTCCATCAGCGCGGGCTGGCGGCTGCGCTTCTCGATCGCCTTGAGCGACTTGAACCTTGACGCGACACGCAGCCAGGGCAGCAACACCCGCTCGTCCTGGATCTGGTCCTGCTTCTCGATCGCCAGCATCGAGACCTCCTGGAGCACGTCCTCAGCGACATGCGGGTCGCGGACGATCGCCCCGATGTACGCCAGCAGCTTGGCTCGCTCTCGGAGAAGGGTGCTCGTGATGGTCTTCTGGTCGACAGACATGACAGGCCTTGAAAGGGGTCGCTACAGGGTTGTCCCGCTTCACGAACAGGATTGGAACCACAATCTGGAAAAAGCAAAAGAAATCCCCCAATCGCGTTAGGGCGCGTCGGGGGATCAGGGGTTCGATGGGTTGTCTAGGCGGTACTGGCCGCGGGCTAGCGGGGTTCAGGCCTGCTGGGTGTCAGCCACGATGCGGTCCATACAGCCGGCGAGCATCTCTTGGATCCGGGCATCGTCGTCGTAGAGACCCTCGCGGATGTCCTGGCGGGCCCGGACGATCAGGTCGTATCGTATCTTGGCGGCCCGGGGTGCAGGGCACTGGTCGGTGGCTTCAAAGCCGGGGTAATCGATCGTATTCTGGTTCATCGCACAACTCCATTCGCTAAAGGCGTGCCGTCCGTGGCGGTTTCACACTTAACAATATCGACCAAAGAGGCTTGGTCCAACCAAATCGCAGAATACTCACGGTACAAACGGTGCTCATTCTGCCGCTACGCTTGGTTGCCTGTAGAACGCCGATCGAGGCGGTTCTATTCCGTGCTGCCGGCTGCCTTTGGCCGAGCCGACTGGCCAGGTGCCTCGCCGGCCATTCAACCCGCACGCGACCGGGCGGCCGCCTGTCAAAGTGGCACCCCAAACCGCTCTAAACAACTCAAAAACCTTGTTTTACAATCCTGATCGCGGGTCAGGTCTGGCCGCGCTTTTGCTCATATTCTAGCTGGGAGATGCGATGGCTCTGAAGTTTGAAGACTACTACAAGACCCTGGGTGTTGAACGGTCCGCCTCGGCCGACCAGATCAAGCGCGCCTACCGCAAGCTCGCCAACAAGCACCACCCGGACAAGAACAAGGACAACCCTGACGCCGCGGAGCAGTTCGCGAAGGTCGGCGAGGCCTACGAGGTCCTCTCGGACAAAGAGAAGCGCGCGAAGTACGATCGCCTCGGCGAGAACTGGCAGCAAGGCGACCAGTTCCAGCCCCCGCCAGGCTACGAGCAGCACTTCCGCCAGGGCGCCCCCGGAACTGGTGGCGGCTTCAACTTTCAGAACAGCGGCGGCGCGGGTGGGTTCAGCGACTTCTTCGAGATGCTCTTCGGCCGGACAGGGGCGAACGGGGGCGGCGCGTCCTTTGAACAGATGTTCGGCGGGGCTGGAGGCGGCTTTACTTCCGGGGGTGGGCACCGCTTTGAGAACACGGGCCAGCCTTGGCAAGCCCCCGAGCAGACCCACGAGTTGAGCATCTCGCTCAGCGAGGCGTACCACGGCGCGGCGCGGCAGCTGCAACTCCAAGGCCCGGCCGGTACGCAGACCATCGACATCAAGATCCCTAAGGGCACGACGACCGGCAATAAGCTCCGCCTGAAGGAGCACAACCTTCTCTTAAAGATTAGTGTCGCCAGCGACCCGCGCTTCGAACTCGGCAAGGTGGGTGACCTGACGACGACCGTGAAGATCGCCCCCCACGTCGCGGCGCTCGGTGGCAAGGCCGATGTGCCCACCATGGAAGGCGTCGTCACGATGACCATCCCGCCGGGCACAAGCAGCGGCGCCAAGCTGCGCCTCAAAGGCAAAGGGATGCCGAAACGCGGCAGCGCAGAGCACGCGGACCTGCTTGCGAGGGTCATGATCGAAGTACCTAAAGAACTCAACGAAGAACAACGAAAGGTATACGAACAGCTCCGGGAACTCGATGAGTAACCAAAGCCCAACCGGGGGTGCCGGGGGCAGAGCCCCTGACCACCCGCCGCGGAGGCGCTCATCAAGCAAATGAAGGAAGGATCTAACGATTATGGACTTCAACAAACTGACACAATCGAATCAGCAAGCTCTTCAAGCCGCGCAAAGCAGCGCGATTGATCGCGGCCATCAGGGCGTCGACGCCGAGCACGTCCTGCTCGCCATGCTGCAGCAAGGCGACGGGCTCGTGCCGCGACTGCTCGAAAAGCTCGGCCGACCCGCCGACGTCATCGCGACCGAAATCAACCGCGCACTACAGAAACGCCCCTCTGTTACCGGCAGCGGTGCGCCCGGCGTCCGGCCCGGCAGCGTCCAACTCACCCACGCGCTCGCGCAGGTCTATACCGATGCGGAGAAACAAGCCGGCAAGCTCGGCGACGAGTACATCTCCGTCGAACACCTCGTCCTCGCCATTCTCGAGGCCGGCGATAAGACCGAGGCCGGCAAGATTCTCAAAGAACTCGGCATCACCGCCGATGCGTTCCGCGGCGCGATGCAGGACGTGCGCGGCAACCAACGCGTCACCTCCAACAACCCCGAAGCCACCTACGAAGCACTGGCCAAGTACGGCAGCGACCTCGTCCAACTCGCCAAGCAAGGCAAGATGGACCCGGTCATCGGGCGTGATGAAGAAGTACGGCGGGCGATCCGGATCCTGTCACGCAAGACGAAAAACAACCCCGTGCTCATCGGCGAGCCGGGCGTCGGCAAGACCGCGATCGTCGAGGGCCTGGCCCAGCGCATCGTGCGCGGCGACGTGCCCGAGGGCTTGAGAGACAAGACCATCTTCGCGCTCGACATGGCGTCGCTCGTCGCGGGCGCGAAATTCCGGGGCGAGTTCGAGGAACGGCTGAAGGCGGTGCTCGCCGAGGTCAAGCAGGCAGACGGCCGCATCATCCTGTTCATTGACGAGCTGCACACGATCGTCGGGGCCGGCAAAACCGAGGGCGCGATGGACGCGGGCAACATGCTCAAGCCCATGCTCGCGCGTGGCGAGCTGCACTGCATCGGCGCGACGACCCTCGACGAGTACCGCCAGCACATCGAGAAAGACCCGGCCTTAGAGCGCCGCTTCCAGACCGTGCTCGTCGACCAACCGACCGTCGAAGACACGATCTCGATCCTGCGCGGTCTCAAAGAACGCTTCGAGGTGTTCCACGGCGTGACCATCCAAGACAACGCACTCGTCTCCGCCGCGACGCTGAGCCATCGGTATATCTCCGACCGCTTCCTGCCAGACAAGGCGATCGACCTGGTCGACGAGGCGTGCGCGATGATCCGCACGGAGATGGACTCGATGCCCGCGGAGCTCGATCAGGTCTCGCGCCGCGTGATGCAGCTGGAGATCGAAGAAGCTGCGCTTAAGAAAGAAAAAGACGACCAGAGCAAGGGCCGGCTCGAAACCCTCCAGAAAGAACTCGCCGACGCGAGGGAGCAGGCCAACGCCCTCCGCGCCCAGTGGGACAGCGAGAAGGGCTCGGTCGACGAGGTCCGCACGCTGCGTGAAGAGGTTGAGAAGGTCCGCCAGCAGATCGAACTCGCGAAGAGCCCGGGCGGCTACGACCTGAACAAGGCGGCCGAGCTCGAGTACGGGCGCTTACCCGAACTCGAAAAAAAGCTCGACAAACTCGAAATAACACCGCATGTAAATGCGGTGCCCGGTGATGAGTCGGCTTACACTGCGCGGGCCCCGCATTCACATGCGGGGCTTTCGAAAAACAAACTCCTCCGCGAGGCCGTCACCGACGAAGAGATCAGCGAGATCGTTGCCCGCTGGACCGGCATCCCCGTCACCCGCCTCATGGAAGGCGAGCGCGAAAAACTCCTCAAGCTCGACGAGGTCCTGCACCAGCGCGTCGTCGGCCAGGACGAAGCCGTCCAACTCGTCGCCGACGCGGTCCTCCGCGCCCGCGCCGGCATCAAAGACCCCAAGCGCCCCACCGGCTCGTTCATCTTCCTCGGGCCCACCGGCGTCGGGAAGACCGAGCTCGCCCGTGCGCTGGCCGAGTCGCTCTTCGACTCCGAAGACAGCATCGTCCGCATCGACATGTCCGAGTACATGGAGAAGCACGCGGTCAGCCGTCTCATCGGCGCCCCGCCCGGGTACATCGGCTACGAGGAAGGCGGCCAGCTCACCGAGGCCGTCCGACGCAAGCCCTACTCGGTCGTGCTGTTCGACGAGATCGAGAAGGCGCACCCGGATGTGTTCAACGTGCTGCTTCAGGTACTCGACGACGGCCGGGTGACCGACAGCCAGGGCCGAACCGTCGACTTCAAGAACACCGTCATCATCATGACGAGTAACATCGGCAGCCACCACCTCATGGAGGGTGCGGTGCTTGGGTCCAACGCGATCGACGGCTCGGCAAGGAACGCGGTCATGGCCGACCTGCGCAGCCACTTCCGCCCCGAGTTCCTCAACCGCGTCGACGACACCGTGCTGTTCAAGCCGCTCTCGCAGGCCGAGATCACACGGATCGTCGACCTCTTGGTTGATAGCCTGTCTAACCGCCTCGCCGACCGCGACATCACGCTGAAACTGACCGACGCCGCCAGGCAGCACGTCGCCGAGCACGGCTACGACCCGGTCTACGGCGCCCGCCCCCTGAAGCGCTACCTGCAGCACGAGGTCGAGACCCGCCTGGGCCGATCGATCATCGCCGGCGACGCCGCCGAGGGCGCAACCGTCACGGTCGATGTCGACGCCGACGGCCATTGGGTGGTCAACACCTGACCCGCACCGAGCACGCGGCTACCCCCTTTGCGCGATCGCTTTCTAGGCAAACCAAACCGACCCCCCACGATGTGATTACCCGGCCACGGTAGCCACTAAGAACTGTTTTCCGCAAACTTGTTAGACAACGACGAAAGTTCACTAATTCGTTGTTTACAAGGCGATTTCGTCGGGTAGGGTACGTGAGTCGTGAGCAGAAGCTGCCGCGATAACCCGCCGACTTACACGACGCGTCGTGGCATGCGCAGCGGGGACGACTCAAAGGGATCACCGGCCGAGCGAGCGTGTCTGCCTCGGCCAACTAGAGAAGAACTTCGTAACAAGGAGACTTTAAGATGAAACACAACACGACCACGCACCTCGGCCTCGCCGCGACCGCCGCACTGACACTCGGCGTTACCGCCGACGCCTCCGCCGTCTCGATCACAACACTAGGCGACGACGTGTACACCGACAGCTTCACCGGCTTCCAGGGCAGCGGCGACCCGACCAACTGGATCACCAGCGATGTGTCGAACACGTCGGATTGGCAGGGCACCGGAACAGGCAGTTCCTCAAGTGGCGGGAAATACTCCTTCGGCAGCACCGGCAGCGGCGTAACCTTCGACGGCTCGCTCGGCTTCCTGCCCAGCAGCAGCCGCGCGATCAACGCAGAGATCACGTTCACCAACAACACCGGCGAAACCATCACCGAGTTCACCATCGGCTACACCGCCGAGCACTGGCGCGCCGTGCTAGACGGGCGTGAGAACGGCTGGGCGGTGTCCTACGCCATCGACGCGGGCTCCGATGTCAACCTGGACGACCTCACCTACGTCGCTCCCAACAACATCGCGACAGGTGCCGGGCCGCACGGCAGCGAAACGCTCTCCCAGACCGTCACCGGCGTGAGCATCGAAGACGGCTCGACCGTTACCTTCACGTTCTTCGGCGACAACGGCACCGGCGGCGGCTCGCGACAGGGCGTCGCCATCGACGACTTCAACCTCAGCGTCGTCCCCGAGCCCGGCTCCCTCGCCCTCATCGGCCTGGGCGGCCTGCTCGTCGCCCGCCGCCGGCGCGGCTGAAACGGCACCCGATCCAAGAACCCAACCGCCCACTGCAAACCCCCGGATGACCGGGGGTTTTTTCATGCGCGGAAGCCTGACAAACCGCTCACGCCACAGACATCAACCCGCCCCCAAGGCCCGTGACCCCTAGCCGCTCATCAAATCCTCATACCACAAGTTAGTAATACACTAAGTAGCTACTTTTAGCTTGCATCTCTCTGCTAAACGCCTATAGTAGTCGCGAAGCCTGTTCCGACACCCCGCTGCGCTACTATGTGGTGGGCACTCAACGAGGAAAGAAACCACCGAGGCCTTCGCTCGGCATGCCATGATTGGCTCGGAGTTGAGACTCACCAAAAACAGAACCAACCAACCCCTCTAGCGCGATGTCTGCGCTGGAAAATAAAGGCTTTTGCTTAAAACAACCCTTTTGGAGACACGAGATGAAGCGTACTTTGTTTGGATTTACTGCCGCTGCTATGTTGGCTGGCACAGCGTCGGCGGTCACAATCAACGAGATTCGGATCGACCAGGGCGGTAGCGATAACAGCGAATATTTCGAACTCGCTGGTGCTGCAAGCGAGTCGCTGGACAATGTCTGGTATGTCGTACTTGGAGATACCGGTGGCGGTACAGATGGTAGCAACGGCTTCGGTGATAGTGGCATCGTTGAGGCTGCTGTTGACCTAACTGGCGAAACAATCGGTTCTAATGGCCTGTTCTTGGCAGTAGAGTCCAGTTTCGAGAATGGGGTTGGAGAAACATTCGAAGGTGTTGTCGCAGACCTGGTAGGTTCCTTCAGTTTTGAGAACAGTGATAACGTGACCCACTTGCTAGTGACCAATTTCACCGGGTCCGTGGGAGATGACCTGGATACCGACGAAGATGGCACGCTGAATACAACGCCTTGGTCTAGCGTTATTGACGCGATTGGCCTTGCCGAAACGACAACACCAGCCGCATCGGGTGACGATATCCTTTACGGCAGTACTCTGGGTGGAACCGACATTGGCCCGGACGGAACATTCGTACCTGCACATGTATACCGCTTCCCTGATGGTAGCGGCGACTGGAATATCGGCGCCTTCGCTATTGAAGACGATACACCAGGCTCATTGAATGTCCCCGAGCCAGGCTCTCTCGCCCTGCTCGGCCTAGGCGGCCTGCTGATCGCCCGCCGTCGGCGTGGATGAAACAAAGTGTAACAGGCGGATTAACATCCGCAAAAAGAACCGTTGTGGGGCATTGTTCCCACACAAAGTTTGCTTAGAATCAGTGAGGAGCGGGTCTTGACGGGCCCGCTCTCTTTTTTGGCCAGCTTTGATCATAAATGAAGTCCTAAACCTGATGATTAAAATGCAAAGACACACAACGAAACAAAACGCCGCCCTAACTCCAAAGGGCTTCACTCTGATCGAACTGCTCGTGGTGATCTCCATCATCGCCCTGCTCATCGCGATCCTCCTACCCGCGCTGGGCGCGGCACGGGAGTCGGCGCGGGCCTCGGCCTGCCTCGGTAATATCCGCAGCTCCGCGCAGGGTATCTTTACCTATTCGACAGACAACAAGGACCTGCTGCCCGGGCCGAACACCTCGGGTTCTCAGCTGACCCTGCTTGATGCCGGGTACACCTTTAAAAACAATCCCGAGGAGCCAACGCAGAACTTCGACTGGGTCAGCCCATCGCTTGGACAAGGCTTGGGGCTGGTTGCTGACCGGTCCGACCGCGTCGAACAGATCTTTAGGGACGAGTTTAGGTGCCCTTCAAATGAACAGACCTATTCAAGCCAGGCCTTTGGCTCATTGGCCGTCCCGGACACCGCGCCCGTCTCCAGCTACTCGATGAATACAGCCTTTATGGTCAATTGGGGCCCGTTCCCAGGCGGCAATCCCCCGCAGATCTACCAGCGTGGTTTTATCACCTCGGTGATCGATTCGTCCGTGACCGAGCCGTACCAGATCGGCAAGATCACCGGGGCTTCGGGCAAGGCCATCGTCATGGAAGGCGCGCGTTACGTAGACAACACCTCCGGCGAGGCAACATTCAACGGGGCCGAGAAGCAGATCGACGGCGGGAACTGGGCGTCGCACGGCCCGGGGCTGTCTGTCCTCATCAACAACGGCAACCCCTACAAGTGGGGGACCGACCAGGAAAAACAGAACGCCAGAACCTTTGCCTACCGCCACAAGAACGATACGATGAATATTGGCTTTCTTGACGGTCATGGCGAGGCTCAGACCGAGGCCGACTCCCGCAAGGTCGATCAGTGGTTCCCGTCGGGTTCAACCGTGCTCGACGCCGGCGAAACGGACGACCCGGACGACTTTGATGGCTACGTGATTCAGTAGTTCCGTAACAGGATTGAATCAATGAAAACCAACTGCCATCTAAACACGCGGCCGAAACAAGGCGCCGGCTTTACTCTGATCGAACTGCTTGTCGTGGTTTCGATCATCGCCCTGCTCATCGCGATCCTGCTGCCCGCGCTCGGGGCGGCACGCGAGTCCGCCCAAGCACTGCAGTGCAAGAGCAACCTGCGCCAGCTGCAAATTGCCAACACCGCCTATCAAGTCGAGAACAAGGGATTCCTGCCCCAGCCCGCGCAGGACGGCGATATCGGAGACGCCCAGGAAGAAGGCAGAGTCCTCTGGTTCAACGCGCTGGACCAGTACCTCGGCCAAGACAAGAAAGAATATTCCAGCAACGACGCGGACGCCAGAAACTACAACGTGTTCAAGCAAGACCCGGTCTGGCTGGACGCGGGGGCGGACCGAGACAACGTCCGCACCTACAAGATGAACCGCTACCTCGGCAACTCGGACAACCGCGCGGGCCTCCCGCCAGTCAAGTTCTACCGGGTCGATGATTTTAAGGATGCGAGCAACACGGTCGTTTTCCTGGACGGCAGGGGCCTGGACACGCCTTCGATCACCACCGGCAACATCGACACGGGCGGCGCAGGCCTTTTCTCCGCGACCGAGGTCTACGCGGGTCTGCGGCACGACGGCGGGGCCAACGTCGTGTTCGGGGACGGCCACGTCGACACCGAGAAGCAGGAGGTCCGTACCACGACCGCCGGCTACCAGGGCTGGTTTACCGGGACCAACGGCGGCGAGCAAGAGCTGATCTGGGTCGTGGACTGAGCAAAATCCTGCTCTCAGAGCCTTTAAGCCCCTTTAAGGGGTACTTTTGCCTCCCGTTTTGATCCTTACATGATTTACACACATTTCTGTATTGCCCCTCACACGGTATCGTGTATAGTGCTGAGACTGAATATCACGGCACGCTGTGCCGCCCGCCTCCGAAACCAAGCGTTTCTACAAAGGATTTGAGAAAACACGGGATGAAGAAACAAACCCTTACCGTTTTGACCGCCGCGATGACAATGGCTGTCGCTGGCACAGCTTCGGCCGCCGTAGTCACCAATATCGTTACCCGCGATGTCACGTCGGAAGAAATCGGCGGTGGTGCCCCCGACGGCGGCACCGTCATCCAGTTCTTCCTGGACTCGACCGCCGACATCCTCTCCGTCAACGATGTCAGCTTCGTCCTGACCGAAGGCGCGTTCTATCAGGACGGTCTTGGTGCTGATGATGAGGCCCCCAACCCAACGTTTGTCGCTGCCTTCCCGGCCCTGGGGGTGGACAGCTTCATCAACACCCCCGGCGGCACCTCGATCCTCCCCGGTTTCGTCACAACGACCAGTGAATTCAGTGGCACCTGGGGCGACCTCACCGACGATGGTGCACAGGCCGGCTTCCTGTTCGCTCAGTTCACTACCACGGCCGACGCGGTGGGCACCTACAGCTTCGACATCGCCTTCGCGGGTGCTCAAGGCCCTGAAGAACAGTCCTTCAGCGGCGCGATCCCGATCCCCGAGCCAAGCTCGCTGGCCCTAATCAGCCTCGGCGGCCTGCTTATCGCCCGTCGTCGACGTGGCTAAGCCTGAGACTCTCACCTGTTGATGCCCTGACAGACAAATTAATCGAGCGGAGCGGGTCTAGTAAGGCCCGCTCTGTTTTGTTGAGAATAACTTGCAAAAAGAGTTTATTGATTTATGATGCTGATATGTGACCGCTCAGATGTTAAATGCAGACGAAAGATTCCGATCCGCACGCTGCCAATAAATGATCCGTCAGTATGGTCTGAGTAATCGAGGGGTCGTAAGACAAGACCGAATAGCTTTCCTTGCATGATGCAACAGGAGTGATGAAGAAAATGCTTAGTATGAGACGAATGACCGCCTTCTCTGCCGCGGTGATGATTGCCGGGGGCGCTTCTGCAACGAGCGTGCTGTTGAGTGAAAGCAACACGTCTGCCAATCAGGCCGTAGACCAGGCGGTCATCTTGGGCAACAGCGCTACCCTCTACGTCTGGGTGGATGTGGACCCCGGCCAGGTCATCACCGGGCTGAGCCTGGACATCCTCAGCTCGGCTGCCGCGGTACTCGAAGCATCCTCGTATACCACCTACAACCCGACATACAGCTCTGATGGCGACGACACGTGGGTCGGCATTACCAACGGGACGGTGGGCGACCTGCTCGATGACTCCAACGCGATCGCACTCGACAACATCACGAGTTCACGCGGCCTGGATCAATCTGATATCGGCACCTTTACCGGCACAACCGATGGCAACGCCTTCCTCGTTGGCGAGATTTCATTTGACGCCACCGCCCTGGGCCAGACCACACTCACCCCAGCAACCGGCAGCAACAACATCTCCGAAGGAAGCGGCTTCAAAGCGGTCAACCCGACATTTGTTGGTGGGACGATCTATGTCCCTGGGTTTGCAGGCGATGCCGACCTCGACGGCGATGTTGATTCGGACGACTTCAACCTGCTCGCTTTTAACTTTGGCAATGCTGGGAGCTGGACCGAAGGAGATTTCGATGGCGATGGCACGGTCGACTCGGACGACTTTAACCTGCTCGCCTTCAACTTTGGAAACGGTCCGGCTACGCTGTCCGAGTCCGACTATGAAGCGCTAGAAGTCTTCGCTGCCTCCATCCCGGAGCCCTCCTCCCTCGCCCTGCTGGGCCTGGGTGGCCTGATCATAGCCGGTCGGAGACGTGGCTAAGACGCGGCAGCTTGATCTGAAATGATCAAGCCCTCGATAACACGACACGATCAAGCAGCCGGTGGCTCCCATCCACCGGCTTTTTTTATCGGTGACGTTTTGCCGACGCACGGTACATGCTTATTGGTCTAACGCCCGGCCGCTTCGAGCTGCTGGACGAATTGTGCGATGCCGCGGTCCTCGGGCAAGAGGCGCTGTGCGGCCTTGGCGTACTCGAGCGCACCCGCTGGGTTCTGCTGCTGCAGGCTGTACTGCGCCAGCGCGATCAAGACCTGCGGGTCGTTGGGCGCGGTCTCCAGGCTCTTCTTGAGTAGCGCGATCGCCTGGTTCGGCCGGCCGGTGTCGTACAGCGCGATGCCGTAGGCGTAGGCGATGTCCGGCCGCTCTGGTGCACCGGCATAGGCCCGCGACAGCAGGCTGATCGCCTGGTTGTAATCGCGCTGCCGGATCGACAGCATCGCCTTGCTGTACAGCAGGTCCGGCTGCTTGGGCAGCTGCGCCAAGCCGCTGTCCAGCAGGCGGAACGCCTCGGGCAGCTGGTCCGCGTCGGCGTACATCGTCGCGAGGTTGGCGTACGCGGGGTAGAACGACGGGTCGATCTCGAGGACCCGACGGAACTGCTGGATCGCCTGGGCGAAGTCGCCCATCCGGTACGCCAGCGTGCCCAGGTTCATGGTTGCGGCGGCGGTGTCCTCGGAAGTCTCCTGGGCCTTGCGGTACGCCGCGATGCCCCGCTCGATCTTCTTTCGATCCTCATCACTGACCTGCTGCATCGGCACACCGGCCAGCGCATCGCCCGCCTCGACACGGATCGAGCGGATCGGGTCGTCGACCATCTTCAAGGCCGGGCCGATCCGCACGCTGATCGGCATATCGCTGAGCGTATCCGTCGCCGCGACCCGCACCATCGGCTCATCATCGTTAAGCGATTCCATCACGCCCTGCGCCGCTGCGCGTGTCGGGTATCGGCTGAGGTAGATCACCGCCGTGCCGCGAACGATCGGCGGCTGCTCCTTGTCACGGAGCACACGAAGGAGTTCCGCATCCATCCCAGGCTCGTTTGCGCGGGCACCGTGGAAGACGACCCCGTAGTGCGGGTGCTCCTCGATCGGCACGCCCCACCAGAACGCCGCATTCTCCGCAGCCCACTCGACGCTCTGCTCGGTGTGGCACTGGTTGCAGGCGTTGGGCGTACCCATCGCGAGCGACAGGTCCGGGCGGGGGATGCGGAAGCTGTGGTCCCGCCGATCGTCGACACCCATATAAGTCTGGTGCGGCATGTGGCAGTTGATGCAGGAGTCACCGCCCGAGCCCGGCGGGTGCTTGTGGTGCTCAAACGTGTCGAACTTGCTCGGCATATGGCACTTCGCGCACAGGTCGTTGCGCTGCGTCGGCACCCGCGCGGTATGCGGGTCGTGGCAGTCCATGCACGACACGCCGGCCATGTGCATCTTGCTTTGCACAAACGAGCCCCAGACGTAGACCTCGTCCTGGATCTGCCCGTCGGGGTGGTACAGCCCCTCGGTCAGGTGCGACGGGCGGTAGTTATCGTGGAAGGATACACCCGCATCGCCGTTGTGCGAGATCTGCGACCGCCGCGAGTGGCACCGCGCACACGCGTTAAGCACCTTGTCTTCTTCGAGCGGCGTCACACGCTCGGCGATCCCCGTCTCCGTGTTCATCACCCACTGCCGGGTCTCGTCCTTGAGTCGAATGACAAGCCCCATGTCTCCCTTATCGATCGATGCGTCTTTGATGTAAAGCTCGGCCCATTCCTTGTGGTCTTCGCCCGGCCCGTGGCAGGCCTCGCAAGACACGTTGATCTCCGACCACGTGGTGTTGTACGTGCCGGTCTTGGCGTCGTAGTTCTTCTTCACATCGGTCGAGTGGCACTCGGCACACATGTGGTTCCAGGTGAAGTTCGGCCCGGTCCAGTGCAGCGCATCGGTGTGCGGCAGGTCCTCATCGGGGTACAAGTGGTACCACCGCTGGCCGCCTTCTTCTTTCGTTCGGTCGTCCCAGAGGATCGTGAGCGCCTGGATCTTCCCGCCCTCAAACTCGACCAGGTACTGCTGCAACGGCTCGATGCCGTACGTGTACTTGATCTCGAAGTCGGCCATCTCCCCGTCGGGCCCGTCCGTGTGGACGAAGAACTTGCCATCTTTCTTGAAGAAGCGGGACGTGTTGCCGGAATGGGTGAAGGAAGCGTTGTTGAAGTCGCCAACAACAGTGTCATCGGTCGCGACTTTCATCGCAAGGTCGTGGTGCGAGCCGACCCAGTCGGCGTGCTCCTGCTCGTGGCACTGCTTACACGCGGACGAGCCGATGAAGCCGGTCCCTGAAGCAGACGCCGGCGTGGTTGTCGCTGTGTTGCCCGCCGAGTCGTCCCCGCCCCCGGAACACGAAACGCTGGAAAAAACCACCGCGAGCCCAAACAGCGCGAGCATCAGCCCGGCCGCTGGGACCAATGACTTTTTGAACAACTCCATACTTATATGATAAACGACAAGACGGCTTCGACGGCTGGTTTACCCGCCTACCGCGTCGATGACAATCTGTCTCAAGACACCCGCCTCAGGGTGCCCGGGATCGACCCGCAGGGCACGATCGATCAGGCGCAGCGCCTGCTTGTCTTCTTGTTTGAGCCGGTGGACCTCGGCCTGCTTGAGCAGCAGCGTCGCCTCGACCTCGCGGGCCATGGCCTTGAACGACTCGACCTCGGCCTGCCGCATCGTCCGCATCAGCCTGAGGATCGCGTCGTGGTTGGTTTTTGTCGTCTTGATGATGAACTGCTTATCCAGGTCAACGATCGTAGACGCTTCATCGAGCCACTCGTCCGGGTCCCCCACAGTGACTTGGATGAGCTCACGCAGCTGGTCGATGCGTGTCTGGAAGCTGTGACAGTCCACCGTACCATCGGGCTTGGTCACCGCGTTGCAAAGCGCACAGAACAGGCCGCCATCCTCGATCGCCCTGCTTAGGGGGTTCTCGGGCTTCCATGCAAAGCGCATCAGCTTCGCCGCCTCGGGGTGCTCGCGGTAGAGCTGCTGGGCCAACGCGTTGTTCGGCTTTGTAAACCAGCCGATGTCGTAGACCCGCGTGGTCGTCCTGCTGCTCAGCTCCCGTATCGTTGAGATGCGCACGACCCCACCTTCTAGGCTGAGCGTCGCGCGGTCTTCCTCGAACGTGTCGGCACTCGCTTGCTCCAGCGCGAGGTCGAGGAGCATCCTTGCCGGGACCTCCCTGGTGTGCAGCGTGATCTTGGTCTCCTGATCGATCCCAACCAGCTCCAGCGCCTGCCAGTTGGGGACGACATTGACCCCCGCACCGGCACGGACGAAATCAATCAACCCGGCAAGCGTGATCTCGGTTGTGCTGATCGATAGTGTCGTGGACAACGCGAGCTCGGCCTCGGTATTGTCTTCTTGCATGGCTTTGATATCTTCGTCACCGACCGCATACACGCCGATGATACCCATCGGATCGAGTGTTTCGATCAAGACGCTAGCTGGCTCGGGCGGGCTCTCAACCGGCACAGCGGTTTGGCAGCCGGTCAGGATCACCAGCGACAGGGCAAAGCAGCATATCGGTTTCATCGTGTTTCCCCGTTGAGATGGACAGTCAAGAAGATAGCCGATCAAGCGGTAATCACACAGGACTTTCTAAGAACATGCTTAGGAAGGTGGGATGGGCATCTTGCCCGTCGTTCAGGCGAAGCCTGAATCCCATCGATTCACGACTTCGTCGTGACGACACGCTGGAAGCCTATCCAACCTAAGGCACTCCCCGTACATGTTCTAAGTGATTCTTGATGGCTTTGCATCTTTTTTGAATAAGGCGTTGCAAGTAGGCCTTGAGAAAGACACGATCCACGACCCATCCCAGCACAACAAAAGGCGAGGCAAACGTGATGACATCGCGCATCCGGGTGATCCCGCCGCCAAGATCCTCAAAGTGATGATCATGGAGGAATTGTCTGAATGGCCCTTCGATCTGTTCATCCCTGAAGTGGGTTGGCCGATCCATCGCGGTGATCCGGACGGTCATCCGCCGGGTCATGCCGAGGTGCTTTGCCTGCCAGGTGACGGTCTCGTGGAGCTCGATCAAACCCTCGGTCCGCCCGGCGACGGCCTTCTCGTTGGTGTGTTCGAGCGAGCGGATATGGAAACCGATATCGCGCGAGAGGTCGAAGCAGCTATCGAGCGGGGCCTTGATGTCGGTTATAATTGAAATGATTGACATCAACGGGCTAGCGACGCTTCAATAATATTCTCGAGTGCGATTGCTTCTGCGTTATTCGGATCAACTCGCAGCGCCTGCTTGATCTTCTTGAGTGCTTGGTCATCGTCCTGGACCAGTCTATAAGCCTCGGCCTGTTCGAGAAGCAAGTACACCTCGATTGTGATTGCCCTTGCCTCGAAATGCTTGGCCTGACTCTTTTCAAGCAAGACTAGAACATCGCTCAACGCCCTATGATTTTCGGGGGTCGTCTTGACAATCAGGTTGCCGTTGAGTTCAGAGAGTGTGGATTCCTCATCCAGCCACTCATCCGGGTCACCCACACTGGTTTGAATAATCTCCGCAAGAATGTCGATCTTGTCTTCATTCGAGAGCGGCTGGTCTTCGGCTTGCTGCTTCTGTTTAAGTTGGCCTTCAGGCCTCAAGAGGCCGATCTTATGGCTGTCAATCATACTCCCGCCCGAGTTTGTGCCGCTCAGAGCATCGTTGAGATCAAAGGCTGGCTTGTCGTACTGGCTCCACCAGTCGTCCTGTTCGAGCAGTTCGATGATTTCTGCTGCGCGCTGCTGGTTCCGGTACAGAGAAGCTTGTAGTTTTGGCTTGAGGAACAGACCGCGTACGTCATAAACAAGCGTCTCTGCTGCGGGCTTGAGGTCACGCAAAGTACTGATAAGTACGATGCCATCTTTAACGATAAAACCCGCTCTATCGTTATCGATGTACGTATCCGCGCTGACTTGATCAAGAATGAATTGGAGCAAGACCCGCGCGGGGACTCGCTTGAGGCGGCAGCTTGCAAGCGCGTCCTGCTCAATCCCTGCAAGTTCAAGAGCGGGCCAATTGACCGCGACGTTCACGCCTGTAGTACCCCGAACAAAACTAATCGCTTCGTCTAGTGTGAGGTTGTCGCGGCGCAATGAGACGACCATCTCGAGCTGTGCAGTAGCAGCGCGGTTTGCTGCTTCTCGATCTGATTCCAGCCAGAACTTCTGTGGCGGGGGGTTTAGGTCTCCAGGCCAGTAAGGGTGGCTAGATAGAATGTCGCCGTAGTAAGATTCGGATTCCACAGCTGATTCGCTCTGCAAGTCGCTAGTTGTAGGGCTAGTTTGGCAAGCGGATACCAACGCACAAAGAGGAATCCATGCGGCTGCGGTGATTAGAAATCTGAATAAAGGCATAATAATTCCCGGTATTGATTCCGACGTGGACTACTTTGAGATTAGGAACAACACGTCTGGATTTCAATACCGCATCTGAATTACCGCCGCATCACACCCGGTCCAACGCAAGCTCATGCGCCTCGTTGTACCTTCGGCCGAGGTTGTGCCAGTCGAAGTGTTCGCTGTAGCTCTCGACGGTGTTGCGGAGGGTGATGCGCTCGCGGCGGGTCATCTCGGTGTAGCGGAACATGATGTCGGTCAGCTGGTCGGCGGCCTCGTGGTAGTTCTTATACCGGCGGTTGACGCAGAACAGGCCCTGCTCCTCATGGTCGGGCAGGAGCTGGGCGAGGTAGCTGCCGAAGCCGGAGAGGTCCGAGGTGATCGCCGGGACTCCGAGCGCGATCGACTCGAGCGGGGTGTAGCCCCAGGGCTCGTAGTAGCTGGGGAATACGCCCATGTGGTTGCCGCGGACGAAGTCGTCGTACTCCATACCGAACAGCGGGCTCGTCGGGCTGATGAAGTCGGGGTGGAAGACGACCTTGACCCTGTCGTCAGCGTGGTTGAGGAGGTTGCATCGGCGGAGCTGCTCAAGCACATCGTCTTTAGAATCGTCGTGCAGGTCGTGCGTTACGATCGGCGGGAGCCAGTTGCGCTTCCACGCGTGGATCGATCGGCGCAGGCGAAGGCGCCAGTACTCGTCGACCAGGGCGTTGAGGTCGGGGACCCGGCCCTGGGCCGCGTGCTCAACGATGCGCTCCCCCATCTGCTCGGTCATGTGCTCGGCGATCCGGCGGAAGTCTTCGAGGTTCGCGGCGGACTGCAACTCGCCCACATTGATCGAGTGCACCGGTGCGCGGGTGATGATAAAGAACACGATCGTCATCGGCGACTCGGCCATCTTCAGCCGGTGGTTCAGCCGGGCGAGCGACTCGATGCAGAGGTCCATGCCCTTGTTGCGGTACTCGTACCGGCCGGAGGTGAAGAAGTAGAGCGTGTTGTCGAGGTCGAAGGCGTATGACGGGAAGAAGTGCGCCATCGTGAACTGGTGGATGCGCTGCTTAAACTGGTTGTGAAGGTTCTGGAACTCGTGCAGCGCGGTGAAGCGCTTGATGTTCAGCCCGTTGGGCAGCAGGACATCCGGGTCCCGCCCGAGCAGGTGCCGGCACTCCATCGCGGTGACGTCGGAGACGGTGGTGAAGACGTGGCAGCCGTGCGCGGCGGCGCGTTCGACGCCGTGCTGGAACTCGATGTTGAAGTGGTGTGCCTCGTGCGCGGGGTCGAAGAACGAGAGGTGGTCGTAGAACGCCGGGTTGTGCATCGCGAGGTACCGGCCGAGCAGGGTCGCGTGGGTCGTGAAGACGACCGAGCCCGGCCAGTTCTCCTGCCGGAGCATCGGGATGCAGACGCCGGCCATCCACTCGTGGAAGTGCGCGACGAGGTCGCGTCGCTCGCTCTCGCGCTGGCCGAGGATGAACAGCAGCATGCGGACCGCCTCGCCGAACGCCACCACATCGTCGGCCAGCGCGTCGCCATCGGGCGTGGGGATGTTGTGGTCGGACCACAGGCGGTACTTCACATCGCCGAGATACCGCTTCGCGTCCCCGACGTGCAGCAGCACGGCCTGGGGCCGGCCGGTCACAAGCCAATGCCCATACTCGACGCCGTAGCCCATCTCGCGCATCTGCTGCACCGCCAGGCCGATCGGCGTGTCCATCTGTTCGGGGCCAGCCGGCTCGAACTCGACCTGCGCCGAGTCGTGGTTGTAGGGCCCGACCAGGCAGTACCGCTTGCCCCAGCGAGCCATCATCGACGGCACCTTCGTCCGCAGCACCGTGTAGATCCCGCCGAGCTTATTGCAGACCTCCCAGCCGACCTCAAGGAGGATCGGGTCGGCACGCTTGATCGGGGCGACATCCTCGTCGACGGATTCAGGCGGCGTGGGGGTGGGTTCCGGCGCGGGGATAAAGAGCGGGGCCGGCTCCGATGCGGGTGTTGCCGGGGCTGGAGCCTCGATGGGTTTGTTCTGGATTGGCGGAGCGGTCTTAACCTCGGGCATGGTGCTCGTTGGTGTCGCCTTGGGCGTGCGGTCGATCGGCGGGGGCGGGGCGAGCGTGCTTGGTTCGTCAGGCTTTGGCTTGGCGATGGGCTTGTTCTTGGCCTTCTTAACGCTTTTCTTCGAAGACTTCTTGGCCACCTTCTTAGCTGCAGCCGCCTTCTTCTTAGCGGTTCTCGTAGTGGCGGTCTTCTTTTTGCTGGCCCGCTTGACCTTCTTTTTAGTCGAGTTGGGGCTGGAAGAAGCGGCCTTTTTCTTGGTGGTCTTTTTCGCCATGGCGGGATTGTAACGGGTGGGCCTGAGCGGATCGCTTGCTTGCAGGGCTATCATGACTGTGATGCGCGAAGACAAGGCCTATGCGATGGACCAGGCGATCGAGCGAGGCGACGCGGCGGCGCTCCAAGCGCTGCTCGAAACCGAGCCGAGGCTGACAGGCACGCCGGTCCCGGTCAAGTGTGACTGGGGCGAGGAGATGTGGCTGGGCCTGCACCGCGCGGCAGCGCGGGGCAACACCGAACTGGTTGCGCTGCTGCTGGACGCGGGCGCATCGATCGATGCGCGGACGCGGTTCCGCACGCCGATGCACGGTCGCGAGACCCCGCTGATCCTTGCCAGCCGCTGCGGCCACGACACCGTGGTGTCGCTGCTCATGGAGCGTCATACCGATATCAATCTGCTCGATGCCAACCACCGCAGCGCGCTGAGCCACGCGGCCGAGGCGGGGCAGCTGTCTACCATCCATCGGCTGCTCAATGCCGCCTGTGAGATCGACCCGGTCGATGATCAGGGGCGAACCCCGCTGCACTGGTCGATCCAGGGCGGGTACGACGATGTTGCGCTCGTACTGATCGAGGTGGGCGCCGACATCAATCACCCGTGCCCGAAAGAGCCGGGTGGCTTTACCCCGCTGCACCGCTGCGCGACGGTAGGTCAGGCGATGGATCGAGTCGCCGAGCGTCTAAGGCTGGCTGGGGCGGACACCGCCCAGCGCGATCCGCGCTTCGGCAAGACCGCCTCAGAACTCGCTTAGACGCCGAGCGGCAAGCTGCCATCGGCGTTGCTTACCGCTGATAGATCGGCAGGTACTTGTAGGGCAGCTGTAGGATCGTGAGCGCAAGCGCCGTGCGGTACACCGGCCCCACCTCTTGCCAGGCCCCATCGGGTCCCTTCCACTGCCCCTCATCGCCCTGCATCTTGAGGAGTTGATCGCGCGCCGCGGGGAAATAGGTGTCCCAGTACTCGTCGCCGGCCTGGTAGAACGCCTGAGCGGCGTAATAGTGGGCGTAGAAACTGTGGCCTTGCCCCTTGTTCCATCTGTCGTTGTTGCCGTTGAGGCAGAACGACTTGAACACGTAACCCAGGCACTTCTCCGCCATCTCCGACTCGTAGTCCCCGGTCGAATACATGCAGGGCAGCGCGGCGGCAGAGATCGGCAGGCGCGTTGTGTTGCCGCTGTTGAACGCGTAGCGGATCCCACCGTCAGGTGTTCGGCAGAGCTCCAGGTAGTGGATCGCCTTCTTGATCGTGTCTTCGGGCACGACGAAGCCTGCGTTGTGCGCAGCGCGTAGTGCCTGGAGTTGGGTCACGGTGATCGAGCCCTCGTCGCGCCTGGGGTCGGGTGTGTACCACCACCCGCCCTGTGCGGACTGAGACGAGGAGATCAGCCTGATGCCCTTCTCGATGACGGTCCGCATCTTTTCTCGAACCGCCTCATCACTCTCCATACCGTACGCGCTGGAAAGGAACAGCATCGCGAAGCCGTGCGGGTACATGATCCAGCCCGCCTCGTTCTGGCCCCCCTTGCGGGCGATGATGCCGGTATTCGGGTCGGCTTGGGACAGCACAAAACGGACCGCCTTCTTCACGTTGCTGGCGTACGGCCCGCGGCTTGTGGTGTTGCCCCCCGCCAGCATCGCCATGCCCGACAGCGACGCGATCGTCACCGGGAAGGTCGCCCCGTCTGTATTACCACGCCAGCTCCCGTCCGGGTGCTGCGTGCTGGCGAGATAAGCCATCCCGCGGTCGATCGCCTTCTGTGTTTGTTCGTTGAAGTGCTTGGGCAGCAGGTTGCCCGCATCGTCAAAAAACAACGCATCGATCGCGGTGCTGGTTTGCGCACGGTCCGTGAGCGGTTGAGGCTTCTGCTGAGCATAAGCGTCGATCGCAATGCAGCAGCATAGAACGATCACTGCCAAACCAGCAAGCAGCCGCGGAAAAAGTCTAAACATAGCGCACCCTTGGGAGGAGCTTCCAACCTACTCGCATCAGACCAAGGGATCAAGGGTGGAACGGATAATTCAGACACTGATATGTTCGGCCGGTGTTTTGTGTAGACCGTTTATACGACCTTGAGCCTTCCACTTGGTGTAGCGACCCGTCAATGTGATCTGTTGCACAGACAGCGGCTAGTCCAACGCCACCAAGTTATCGACCGGCTCAAACGGTGTGGTCATAACACCGGCTCGACCAGCGACGTGATGCCGAGCAGCGCGAGGAACAGAACCATCAGCCACCGCAGATGCTTCCGGGGAAGCCTGTGACCGAGCCATAGCCCCGCCGCGGTGCCGAGCAGCGCGACCGGCAGGGTCAGCACGCCGACGCCCGTCAGCTTCAGCTGCCCCAGGTGGTCATCGAACATGAGCACCAGCACCGCGATCTGGATCGGCATCACGAACCAGAAGCTCGCCCAGAGGAACAGGCGCGATTGCTTATTCGGCCAATCATGCGCAACCACCCACAAGACCAGCGGCGGCCCGCCCATGCCCACCGCGCCCGCGGTGACCCCGCCCGTCATCCCCGCGAGCCAGGCCCAGCCCTGCGCGAGCCTCTCCCTCGGCTTAACCCGCAGGCCGGCCTGCAGCACCAACGCAAGCAGGATCATCCCGCCCACCACCTGCTTAATTACATCGGTGCTCGACCCTGCCAACACCCAGAGCAGCAAGAACCCCGGCACGTACCCGATCAGCCGGGCGACGCCTACAGGCCAGAGCACGAGCCGCCAGGGGATCTCCCGGCGGTAGTGCCAGAGCTTCACCGTGAGCTGCGCCGACACCGCGCCGGACATCAGCGCGAGGATCTGTTCGATCGGCATGCCCGCCCACACCAGGACGGGCAGGATGATCATCCCGGCCCCGAAGCCGATCCCCGCCTGTACGACCGCGGCGATCAGGATGGCAAACACCGCGAAGATGAGCTGAGTGGTATCCAAGATAAAGCAATCACGATGGTAACTAAGACAAATGCTTGGCCTGCGCCTCCGCTGCGGGCGGCCGGGTCTCCGCCCCGACACCCCAGAGGCAACAACCATACAGCAATGTCGTTGCCCTGATGGTTCCGGGGGTACAGGGAGACACCCCCCTGTCGCTCGCCGCGCAGGCGACAGCAAACCAAAATCAAAACAAGCCTCAACTTATTTCCACTTGATATTGCAGCCCATCGACGGGACCTGCTCGACCGTGATCGCTTGCCCGGAGAGCAGCTGGTCGAGCGCTGCACGGAGGTCCTTGCCGTTCGCCGCGCCGTTGCGTTCGTCGTACTGGCCCGAGGCGACACGGTGCGGGCGGGTCTCGTCGAGCTGCCCGCGATAGACCAGCTTGTGCTCCGAGTCGAACAGGAAGAAGTCCGGCGTGCACGCCGCAGAATACGCTTTGGCGACCGACTGGTCCTCGTCCAGCACGTACGGGAACGCGTACCCCCGCTTCGCGACCTCCTGCTTCATCTTGTCCGGGCCGTCGTCGGGGTAGGCCTCGATGTCATTAGACTGGATTGCGACGATGCCAACGTTCCCCCCGGCCTGTAGGCCGTAATCTTCACCGATGCGTGCGAGCTCGGGCGCCACGTGGTGCACGTACGGGCAGTGGTTACAGATGAACATGACCAGCAGCGGGTGGTCGGTGTAGTTGTCACGCGTGACGGGCTCGCCGTTGGTATCGGTAAGTTCGAAGTCGGGCGCGGTCGTGCCCAGCGGCAGCATAGTGGACGGGGTTAAGGCCATGGCAAGTCCTCTCTCAGGATTTGGTCAGTCGTCGTGGAACTCATCGTAGTCCGGATCAATCGCCTCGGCTGGCGGTGGCAGGCTGTTGCGTGTTTCGGGGTTGTACAGCCGGACCGCCAAGTCGTCCGCATCCGGGAACCGGGCGGGCACGTCATCATCGTGCTGCCCGTAGCCGCGTTCGTCGATCGTGTTATAACCCTTGGAAAAGACGACCACTCTATCGGGCGTGATGCGGTAGCCCAACGGCTCGCCGAAGGCGTCGTGAGGCTTGTCACCAGTCGCGTCTTCGAGTTTTGCAGGCCAGGAACCGTTTTCTACCCGGTAGCGTTCAACCTGAAGGGCAGTGATCATTGTCTTGAGATTGCTACCAAACAAAAGAAATGTCCTTATGCTGATCAGCACATTGTTACCATCCAGGTTGCGTGAGAAATACAGGTCACGCTTCCTATGTTCATCCCTTGCTTTGATCTGATCAAGGGTCCGTGTGATATAGGCCCATCGCTGTTTGGGATTGGTTTCAAGTGATTTGATTTGGTCGTAATACCCAAGCGATTCTTCAAGCAGTTTGGTGTGCCTCAACTCGTAACGCCCCGGACAGATCGTTAGTAAAAAATTCTTCCAAGCCAGCCCCAAAGGGCTAGGCAGCCGTGTGGTATCGATCATATCGGGTTTCTCGTGCATGATCTGATGGATAACCAAGCTCTGTCTCGCTTCGTTAAGGCGAAGGTAGCTTTGAACATCAGAAGACACATAATGAAACTGCCAGGACAGATCGTGACCGATCATCTTCGTGATGTCTCTCGACTGTTTTCGTTTTTCACAAGCTCCAATCAGTCGATCGAGTTGATCGGTGCTTAACTCAATCCTGCTCAGTCCGTCCATGACGGCGTCACCTGCAATGGCATCAAGCGTGCCACTTACAATTCCTGGCATAATCTGCGATTCCGCATCCAGCAGGTTACTCAGTTCGAGGATCCCGTTGATCGCCCAGACGTAGGTGTCGCCATCCTCCTCGATCACGGCGAGCCTGGCGCGCTCCTCCAGCCAGCGGGCGACTGCCCGCGACCCGCCCAGCACCTCCAAACCCGCCGTGGGATCGGCCAGGTCGTTGGCCAACCCAAACCGCCCCGGCGGGGCCTCGATCGCGTCATTGACGAGTTCCAAGAATCGCGGGTACTTTTCAAAGACATCACGCAGCGCAGCGACCATGTCCGGGTGGTACTGCTGACGGTGTTCGATGTCGTTGACCCAGACCGTACCCGCGGTGAGAAGCGGTCGATCACCCGGATCCGGAACCGACTGCATCGCGGCACGCCAATAACGCGCGTTGGTCGCGTATTCGTTCCAGCCTTCGTCGTCCGTATCCGAATACACCCAGTAGAGGTCTAGCAGCCCGCGATCCGCAAGCGCTTTTTCGATCTCAGCCACCGCCCGGTCCCCGCTCGCGTTGACCCGCCAAGCGTAGATCGAAAACACAACCACCAGGACCAGGATCGCGATGCTGACCACCACGACCAGCCGGCGTGCCTGGCGGAGCACCCAGCGCACGCCGGCTCGCTTGGGTTTCTCGGCAGGCTTGGCTTGGCTTTCGTCGGGCTTCGGCTCGCTCATGAAGGATATATAGCAGCCCCGCCGGCGCGTGTGTTGGAATCTGCGTCCCAACGATCCCGCGCCTGCAAAAGACTTCGGTAGGATGGGCCGACCCGGAATCAGAACCATGAACGCCGCCTCCACCCTGCCCGATCTCGCCCTGCCGCTATACGCGGTGTTGGGCAGTGCTGCGGATGCGGAGGAGCAGTCCTGGACCATCCTGCTCGACCTGATCCTGCTTCTATCGATCGCGATGGTGTTCGGGGTGATCGCCGAACGGCTCAAGCAGTCGGCTGTCGTCGGGTACATGCTCGCCGGCGTCATCATCGCCAACTTTGGCGAGCCGCTGCGTGACCAGGAAGAGAACATCAACATCCTCGCCAACCTCGGCGTCGTCCTGCTCATGTTCACCATCGGGCTCGAGTTCAACTGGTCCCGGCTCAAACGGCTGGGCCTGACCGCGCTCGCATCCGGCACCATGCAGATCTGCCTCACCATCGCCGCCGCCATGGCGATCGGGATGGCGCTGCTCCCCTCTTGGCAGGCCGCGTTCGCGATCGGCGCAGCGCTGGCGATGTCGTCCACCGCGGTCGTGCTGCCTGTGCTCCAAAGGCGGGCCGAGGCCGACTCGGTCCATGGCCGGTTCGCGCTGGGCGTTTTGCTGGTCCAGGACCTCGCCGTCGTGCCATTGGTCCTGCTGGTCGGTGCGCTGGGCACGATCCCGGGCGAGGAGCCAAAGGGCGGAGCGGACATCCTGATCGGCATCATGCAGGGCTTCGGCTGGATCGCGTTATTCGTGCTCGTGTTCTTCCTCTTCAGCCGGTACGCGCTGCCGGTGCTTGTGAAGTGGGCCATCCCGACACGCAACCGCGATGTCCTGACGCTCTTTGCGTTCCTGATGGCAATGAGCTCGGCCTGGCTCGCACAACAGGTCGGGATCTCGCCAGCGCTGGGCGCGCTGCTCGCCGCGGTGTTCCTTGGTGAGTCGATCATCGCGCCACAGCTGCGCAGCGATGTGAACCCGCTGAAGACCGTCTTCATGACGCTGTTCTTCTCCGCGATCGGGATGTACCTCGAGATCGACTGGTTCCTTGAGAACATCTGGCTCGCGCTACTTCTGACCGCGATCATCATCGTGATCAAGCCGACGGTCGTCACGGTCGTCGCGCTGACGATGAAGCTGACGCCGAGGAGCGCGGTCGCCGCGGGCTGCGCGATGGCGCAGGTCGGGATCTTCTCGTTCGTGATCGCGCAGATCGCGATGCAGGGCCAGATCATCACGGACAACCAGTTCAAGCTTGTCGTCGCCGCGACGGTGTTGACGCTGTTCTTGACGCCGTACACCGTGCAGTTGGGTAGGCCCCTGGGCACCCGGTTCGAAACGTTCCTGCGCAAGCGCGGCTGGTCCCGCGCCCGCATCGGCCAGGAGCAGGCCGCCCAGGCGCTGGCCAAGGGGCACGTCGTCGTCGTCGGCTACGGCCCGGCAGGCCGCGAAGTCGTCGAGACCGCGCGCGACCAGTCCCTGCCCGTCGTCGTGCTCGACCTCAACCCCAAGTCCGTCATCGAGGCGCGCAAGCTCGGGCTCGAGGCCTACGTCGGCGACGCGTCCCAGCCCGCAATCCTTAAGCTCGCCCGGCTCAGCGACGCCAGCGCGATCGTGATCACCCTGCCCGACCACCGCCTGACCACCGCGATCATCGTCGAGGCCCGCGACCAGGACCACGACGCGACCATCATCGCCCGCTCCCGCTACCACCGCTACTTCAACCTGCTCGAAGGCGCCGGCGCCAATATCGTCGTCGACGAAGAACGCCACGTCGGCCGACGCCTCAGCGAGTACGTCCGCGCGACCAGCGGCAAGAGCGAGTCGGAAGAGGTTGAGCAGGCAAAAGACAAGCCGCAACCTGAAAACACAGCATCATGACAGATAGCCGCGATGCGACGCGTCGCAGGCCGTTATGGCAGATATAAAGGGATTTCCCTACGACGCGTTATGTCGCGGCTGTTTCAAACCGCTTACGCGATCAACTCATCCCGGATCTTCCGCAGCAGCTTCGTGCACGCTCCGACGCCCTCGACCTTATCGCCCTTGCCCTCGAACTCGACACCGACGTAACCGCGGTAGGCGTGGCCGAGCACGATCCGCATCATCCGACTGAAATCGAACTCCTTGTGGCTGCCGTCCGGGTTGAATGTGAAGCACTTCGCGCTGACGGCCTTGGCGTAGGGCATCAGCTCGTGGACGCCGAGGAACTTGTCGTAGCTGCCGGGGAAGTTGCCGAAGTCGGGCAGCGTGCCGCACTCGGGCAGGCCGACGGTGTCCATGACCTCGCTGAGCCACTTGCCATTGGATGAGAGCCCGCCGTGGTTCTCGACGATGACGTTGATGCCGAAACCGCGGGCGAACTCGGTGAGCTGTGCCAGGCCGTCGGCGGCGCGACCGCGCTGCTCTTCCCAGGTCCCGCCGCTGCCGGCATTGACGCGGATGCTGTGCCCGCCCAGCAGCTTGCTCGCGACGACCCACTTGTAGTGGTTCTCAACGGCCTGCTTGCGCTTCGCCTCGTCCGGGTCGCCGAGCCGGCCCTCGCCGTCGACCATGATGAGCAGGGTCTGCACGCCAGCGTCATCGCAGCGCTGCTTCATCTCGCGCAAGTAGCCGAAGTCGGTCGCCTTGTCTTTGAAGAACTGGTTAACCCACTCGACGGCGTCAAGGTCGTAGGTCTCGCGGATGAACCTGCCGTAGTCGCGGTTGTCGACCCTCTTGTCCCAGAAGAGCTTGTTAAGCGACCACTGCGCAACGCTGATCTTGAACAGCGGCTGCCCGTAGGGAGCCTCGAACTTCGCGTCGGCCGCGGGCTCAGGGAAGCCTTTGCCTTCACCGGCCTCGTGGCCATCGGCATGGGCCTGTGTCGGCGCGAGCGCAGCAGCGGCTGTGGCGGCAACCGCGGAGGCGGCGAGGAACTGTCGGCGGGTGGTGGGCTGCATGGGTCGCTCCTTGAAGGTTTCGCACGATTTCGTGCACCGAATAGTAAACCATCATAGGTCATACAGCGAAGATGGGATATCGCTCGTGCCACTCCAACGGCTCGGGCAGCTCATCAACCGCGAACTCGATGTGGATCACCCGGCGGTGGTTGGGCGACTTGGCCGGGCTGGAAGCATGCAGACACAGCGGCCGCATCAGCAGCGCGCCGCCGCGCGGGACGAGGCAGGCCTGCTCGCCACACCGTTCTTTCTCGGCGTGCGCCTGATCCGGGTTGAGCCTGCCGGACAGGTGGCTGCCGGGGGAGCAACGCAGCGGCCCGTTGTTGGGCCCGCAGTCATCGAGGTGGATGCGCACCGCGAGCATGTGTTGCAGCACCGATTCAGATGCGCGGGTGTGCGGGACACCTTCTTTAACGGAGGTCGGCCCGAAGCCGGTCGCGTCCAGCCTCTGCTTGATTGCGATGGCCTGGTCCTGGTGCCAGCCGACGTGCCAGTTGCCGCCCTTGATCTTGTCGAAGAGGATCGCGCGGACTGCAAAGGCCTCGGGCCCAAGCACACCTTCAACGAGTTGTACGATCACGGGTTTGGTTACAAGCGATCTCGTCAGCGGGACCTGCTCGAAGAGGTTCCGCACGCCATATTTCGTCGGGGTGGCGGCATCGATCGCTTCGATGAGTTCATCGATGTGGCAGGCGTCTAGCACACGCTTGACGATCACGAAGCCATCACCAGACAACTGATTATCCGTGTCTTCATAAGTCACGTTGATGTGCCTTAGAAGTTCAGCGTCCGCCCCTCGGTCGCGAGCGTGGCCTCGTGCACCGCTTCGGACAGCGTCGGGTGGGCGTGGACGGTGGCGATGATCTCTTCGGCGGTCGCTTCGAGCCTTCTCGCCAGGCCCATCTCGGCGATGAGTTCGGTGACGTTCTCGCCGACCATGTGGCAGCCGAGGATCTCGCCGTGTTCTTTGCCGGTGATCATCTTGACGAAGCCGTCGGTCTCGCCGAGGGCCTGTGCTTTGCCGCTGGCTTGGAAGGGGAAGGTGCCGACGTTGTAATCCAGGTTTTGATCTTTGCAGGCCTGTTCGGTCAGGCCGATCGACGCGACCTGCGGGTGGCAGTACGTGCAGCCGGGGATCGAGTCGTAGTCGACGTCGATCGCGTCGTGGCCAGCCATACGCTCGACGCAGACCACGGCCTCTTCCGACGCGACGTGCGCCAGCCATGGCGGGCCGATGCAGTCGCCGACGGCGTAAATGCCCTTGACGCTGGTCTCGTAGTTCGCACCGGGTTTTTTGTAGTCGACTTTGATGTGGTCCTTAAACAGTTCCACGCCGAGTTTGTCCACGAACAGGCCGTCATAGCGGCCACGTACACCGATGGCGACGAGGACCTTGTCGGCCTCGATGGTCTCGGTCTTGGAGTCGTCTTTCACATCGGCGACCACGGCCTTGATGCCGGTGCCGGTGACCTCGATGGACTTGGTGATCGTGCCGGTTTTGATCGTGATGCCTTGTTTCTTGAAGGCCTTCTCAACTGTCTTGGAGCTGTCAGTGTCCTCGATGGGCATGACGCGGTCGACCATCTCGATGACCGTGACCTCGGTGCCGAAGGCGTTGTAAAAGTAGGCGAACTCCATGCCGATCGCGCCGCTGCCGACGATGAGCAGCTTCGCGGGCTGCTCGGCCAGGGTCATCGCATCCTTAGCGGCGATGACCTTATCGCCATCGAACGGTGCGCCGGGCAGGGCGCGGGGCACAGCACCGGTCGCGATGAGGATGTTCTTGCACTTGAGTGTCGCGGTCACGTCGCCTTGATACTCGGTGTCGTCCTTGTCGAAGACCTGGACCTTGCCGGGCGTGGGGATGTGGGCGTGCCCCTCGAAGTGGGTGATCTTGTTTTTCTTGAAGAGGAAGCCGACGCCTTTGTTGAGTGTGCCCGCGACGCCGCGCGACCGGCCGATCACCTTCTCCCAGTTGTGGCTGACGTTCTCGGCGGTGATGCCCCACTGGTCCGCGTCGTACTGGAGCTTGTGGTAGAACTCTGCGCCGGCGAGCAGGGCCTTGGTCGGGATGCAGCCCCAGTTCAGGCAGACCCCACCGAGCCGGTCGCGCTCGACACAGGCGACTTTCATGCCCAGCTGCGCGGCCCGGATCGCCCCGACGTAGCCACCTGGGCCGCCGCCGATGACGACGAGGTCGAAAGTTTGTTCGTTTTGGTCGGCCATGGCCGGCTCCTTGCTTTTCCTATTGCGAAAGAGGGGTATTGTAGCGGTTGACGACTGCCATCGCGGCCCCGCGGTTGCTCACCGGTGGCTGGGCCTCTATAAACCGCGATTCGATCGAGAACCGAGAGGAACCCCTGTGACCACACCACTCAGACTGGCAGTCATCCCCGGCGACGGCACCGGGCAGGAAGTCACCGACCAGGCCCTGCGCATCCTCGACGCCGTCGCGCCCAAGCACGGCATCACCGTTGACGCGACGCAGTTCGGCTACGGCGGGGCGCACTACCTCTCTACCGGCGAGGCCATCACCGACGAGCAGGTCGACGAGCTGCGCGGCTACGACGCGATCATGCTTGGCGCCGTCGGCCACCCGGACGTCAAGCCTGGCATCCTCGAGAAGGGCCTGTTGCTTAAGCTCCGCTTCCAGCTGGACCAATACATCAACCTCCGCCCGGTGAAGCTGTACCCGGGTGTGGATACACCGCTGGCAGGCAAGACGCCGGAGGACATCGACTTCGTCTGCGTCCGCGAAAACACCGAGGACCTTTACTGCGGCAACGGCGGGCGCGCTCGCATCGGCACCGCCCAAGAGATCAGCACGCAGGAGATGATCACGACGCGCTTTGGCGTCGAGCGTTGTGTCCGCTACGCCTTCGAACTGGCCAAGACCCGGGCCCGCAAGCACCTGACGCTCGTACACAAAACCAACGTGCTCACCCACTGCGGCGGGACATGGTTCGACACGTTCACCGAGATCGCTAAGGCGTATCCCGATGTCGAGACCGGCTACCACCACGTTGACGCGTGCTGCATGTACATGGCGACCAAGCCGGAGGTCTACGACGTGATCGTCGTGCCCAACATGTTCGGCGACATCATCACGGACCTTGGTGCCGCGGTGGCCGGGGGCATGGGCATCGCCGCGTCGGGTAACCTGAACCCGGACCCGTCGGCCCACAGCGTGAGCATGTTCGAGCCGGTGCATGGCAGCTCGCCCGATATCGCCGGCCAGAACAAGGCCAACCCGCTTGCGGCGATCGACTCGCTTGCGATGCTGCTGCGCGAGACAGGCCGCGTGAAGGGTGAGGCAGCGCTGGTCGCTGCGGGTGACGATATCGCGGCGGCGGTGCAGGCAGTCACACCCAAGTTCACCGGCAAGCGGCTGGACCGCAGTGGCTACAGGACGGATGAGATCGCCACGATGGTGCTTGACGCGCTGGGGTAATCTTGTACGTCCTTGGCCGGTTATACAAACCGTGCGATCGATCTAGTTACTCGATCAGGCCGATAGGTAGTTCATGGAAATGAACTCCTCTGCCGCTTCAAACCAATCCGATATCCTGCTCGAATCGGGCACCAATGAGCTGGAAGTGCTGGTATTTAACCTCGCAGGCCAGAGCTATGGTGTCAACGTTGCGAAGGTCCGCGAGGTTATCCTGCCGGTCAAAACGACCGCGAGTCCAGACCAGCCCGACACCGTGATGGGTATGTTTAACCTGCGGGGCAAGGTGCTGCCGCTTGTCGACTTGCACGATTACTTCAACCTTGGCCCGGCCGATGAGAGCCTCGCGAAGACCCAGCGGATCATTGTTACCGAGTTTAACGGGCAGATGGGCGCGTTTCTGGTTGATGCGGTCGACCATATCCACCGTATGTCATGGAAGGAGATGCGCGAGGTTCCCTCGATCCATGAGGCGGAGAGCCACGTCGCGGTTACAGGCGTGACCGAGATCAACGGCAAGCTGATCCTGATGCTCGACTTTGAGTCGATTGTTGATCAGATCGCGATGAACGATCAGCTTCATATCAAGCATGTCGAAAACTCCCTTGGTATCGACCGAGGATCAAAGCGGGTCTTCCTGGCCGAGGATTCGATCCTGATCGGTAAGCTGATGCTCGAGCTGCTGCACAACAGCGGCTACACGCAGGCGAGGCTTTTCCGCAATGGCGGGCTGGCGTGGGGTGCCCTTATCGAGATGAAGAAAAACGGCGAGCCCCTGCCCGAGTTGTTCATCTCGGATATCGAGATGCCACAGATGGATGGGTTCGCTCTCACCCGGAATATCAAGGAGGACGCGGTCCTAAACGGTATCCCGGTGATCTTGTTTTCTTCGCTGATCACACCCGACACACTGCACAAAGGCCAGCAGGTCGGTGCACTCAAGCAGATGAATAAGCCTCAACTCCGTGGGCTTGTCGAACTCATTGACAACTATTTCAATGGGTCGATGAACGAAGCGGCGTGATCACTCGGAAGCGTCGAGCCGGTGCGTAACAACACGCACCCGGCAGGGCCTGCCCGTTTTTTCTTCGACCAGGCCATCCAGCTGACCAGATAGGTCGATGCCATAGGCGTCTGGTCTGGCTAGCAGCGTGACCGTGTAGGTCGGCTCCCCGCCGTCGACAGTTAGCTCGACCCGCTCAAAGGTGATGCCTTCGTTGGCCTCCGACGCTTGCTCGATCTGCCGTTCCAGGGCTTCGCTGATCTCATTCTTAGGCAGCGAGTCGTACAGGAAGTAGATCAGCGGGACCGAGAGGATCACCGCGCCAACGGTCAGGCCCATGATCGCGTGGCGGGTCCAGCGTTTTTCTCTGGCGTGCAGGTGCTTGGCCTGCATACCAACGGCGAAGAGCGCCGCGGCGGCGCCGAGCACGATCGCGATGATGTTGGTAAAGAACAGCATCGCTGCGCCGGCGGCCGTGACCAGGTCGCCGTGCGCGAGCCCGACGCCGCTTGTCGCGATCGGCGGGACCAACGCGGCGGCGATGGCGACGCCCGGCAGCGCACCGAGCAGGTTCGGCCTGGCGGTCGCGTACGCCGCGGCGATACCAGAAATCAAGGCTACCGCAAGGTCCAGCGCGTTGGGGCTGCCTCGGCTAAGCATCTCGCTCGTGAGCCCGACGTGCGGAATGACCAAGCCCATCAGCACCGCAAGCAGCAGCGCGACCATGAAGCCCAGGAGCACGGACTTGCTCGCGTTGCGCATCAGGTAGCCGTTGCCCTGCACGACCGCCAGGCCACAGCCAATCAACGGCGTCATCAGCGGCGCGACCAGCATCGCCCCGATCACCACCGCCGCGGAGTTCTGCATCAGCCCTAGCGTCGCGATCGCGGTCGACAGGCAGATCAATGCGATGAAGTCGAAGTTCCACTGGCTGGCATCCTGCACCCGCTCGACCAGGCTCACGCGGTCTTCGCGGTTGAGCTGCGGGATGCCCCTACTGAGGAGTTGGCGTACGCGCTCGGCCGTCGCGGTCATCAGCGGCTTGGGCTGGCGGACGACGCCGATTGTCAACCCGCTCTCATCGTTGAGCAGGTCGTTGGGCAGCATACTGAACAAGGCCTTGCGCGCGTGCCATTGGTTCGCCGCGCCGACGAGTACCAGTTCGTAGGACCCCTGCTCGACAACGTGTGACAACCCCTTCCGGAAGTCTTGTGCGATCTCGACGATCGGCCGAACCCGGTGCTCGCTTGGCTTGTCGCCTACCGCCTTCTTGATCGCTCGGTCCAGCAGCCTCCGGCCGACCATCTCCGCTTCCGGACCGATGTCCGGCTCAATGTAGAGCGCATCGACCCCCGGGGGCCCGAAGTCATTGATCGCGCAGGTCGGGTCGGGCAGTTGTGTGACCCTGCTGGCTAGCTTGATCGCCTCGGTCGCGTGCGGCCCACCAGAGGTCGGTACAAGGATCCGCTGGCAACGCTGGCCCGTGCTATTCATCCCCAGCCGCAGCAGCAGCACCATGCACGCCGCCTCGCGAAACAGCTTAACCGGCAGCGCATCCTCGTTACCCTTCGCCTTCGCGTGCTTCGCAAGCACCAGCAGCTTCACGCCGTGCTCGGCGATGGCGCTAAGCAACTCATCGCCTGGGTCGTCGTCATCGAACGGCACCGTGACGACCTCGACCCGCGGAGTGCGCTCCGGCTCGTCTCCGGGGTGTGCCTCCGACTCCGCGTGGGCGGTCGCCATACGGGCATGCGCATCGGTGTAGTCGCTGACCGCGGCGCGGACCGAGGGCAGCGGCTCGGCGTTCTCCACCGCTTCCCTGCTGACCGGCACGAGCGCGACGATGTCCTCGCCCCGCGCCCGGGCGCACTGCCAGGCCCAGCCCACCATCGCCGAGGCTTCCGCCCGGCCCGTGATGACCACTGCCACCGCCATGGTGATAGGGTAACGCCTCGTGGCGGTGCGGCGTTTCCAACGCAAAACGCCCGACGGGCTACGCTGCACGCCGGACGCTTGATGGGGGGCTTAGTTGTCCGGGGCGTCTGGGCCCCGGCTGGTTGATCCGTGATCCCTCCGCTTACCCGCGGTCGGTCTTGAACTGGCTCACCAGCTGCTGCAG
>JBCDKD010000018.1:0-72269 GCA_039024275.1 Planctomycetota bacterium
CGGGACTTGCCGGTCAGCTCCACCGCCCGGCCCTCGCTGATTTCCGCGTAGGACCACGCAATCAGGATCAGCTTGTAGGTGTCGTCTTTGGTCAGTTTGCCTTTGTGTATTGCCATCGCTTACTCCATTTCATAAGGAAACTTCTAGGACCGACCTGCTTTGAGCATCGCGTCGGCGTATTTGTATGCTCCAATAGCCACTGCTTTGTTGGTGCGGGCCTCATCTTGGTAGCTAGTTACCTCTGCGTCTGAGCTGCCGTCGGCGTATTCTGCGGTTTGTTTGATTGGTAGCTTTGCGATGATTGCCTGCATCGCCTTGGCTGCGAAGTAGTCACGCAGGGCCATGCCGGGGTGGTGAATGGCGACACGAGTTGTGTAATCCTTTTGTGGCCCATGCTCTGTATTGCTTTTAGGGACCACCACCGATTCTTTGGTGGTGGTCGGGAATACAAACGGGTTGTTGGAGTGTTGGTAGTGGCGCTTCATCTGCTTACGAAGCGTGGCAAGTTCCTGCTCGGCAACCTCAGCACGCTTGCGATATAGGTTTAGCTCGGTGACCTTTGCTAGACGTTGTTGATCTTCTGCTTCGCTCATCGCTTGCCTTTCGTTGTTGTCCAGTAATCTCGCGTCTCTTGCTGCCATAACTGGGTGTAAAACTTTGCTTAATCGACCGTATGGGACTCACGCCGCCTTGCTGTTAAAGTCGAACGTTAGCTGCCCAACTGCCAATACCTTCAGGTTTTGAAATTGGATAATTGCTCGATCTAGCCTCAAATACAGAGCACGCCACCTGCGTTCTTCAGCTACAGCGCGTTTAATGATTCCATTGATCTGGTCATTTCTATTTGGCATTGAAAGTCCTTGGTACAAGGTCATATCTCTAGGTATCAGTGAGTCGCGAGCATGCTCCCGGCTAGCGTGATCACGTCCTGAACGGTTTCACAACACAGCCAGGCTTCGTCGTCAATCTTCCTGTTAATCTCTTCTTCAACAGCAAACAGCAATTCCAAACGATCGAGGTCACTCAAGTACAGTTCATCAATCAGCCTGGTTTCAACGTCGAAATCGTTTTGGCCTCGATTCGCTACCTCCGCAATCAATTTGATAATGGCGTCTTTCATGCCGCGCCTCGGGCTAGGGTTGCATGCGGGAGTCGAGCCAGGCAGGGTTTGGGACCGCGTTCCAACTGACGCTCGGCTAGTGTGACACGACGCTTGGCTGTGTCGAAATTGATCGGGTCGAGTTCGACGCCAACGAAGCGGTATCCCTCTGTAACCGCTGCGACGCCCGCGCTGCCGCTGCCCATCGTCGGGTCGTAGACGATGCCGCCTTTTGGCGTCATCGCACGAGCGAGCATCCGCATCAGCGGATCGGGTTTCTGGGTCGAGTGGACGCGTTGCTTTGTCGGTACGTTTGGGTAGTCAAGGTACGACGGTGGACGACCGTTGGGCCAGGTGAAGCGTCCCTTTGTCGCGTGCCAGATGATGTCGTGACAGGGCATCATGGTCATGCCTGTATTCCCCATGCCCGAGTTGGCCCGCTTCCAAACCGCATGGCTTCGCAACTTGAACCCGGCGATCTCGATCGCAAATCGAAACGCCTCCTGGTTTTTCCAATTACAAAAGCAGGCGAGTGCCGCGTCGTCTTTGAGAACCCGGAAGGTGTCGTGCAGCCACCAGATAAATGGCGAGTCGTCGTTTGCAATCGGAGGGCGGTTGTTATTGAGGCCCTGGTACTTCATACCGTAGGGCGGGTCTATCGGACAGCTGTCAAAGACACCGCTCGGCAAGTGCCGACCGAGATCTAGGCAGTCCCCTGGGATGAGCGCGAAACGTCGCTTACCTTCGATCACTTCTTGAACTTGTTTGAGCCAACGTGGCATGGAGTCCTTTCCATTTCAGATCTAAATAGGTCATCAGCGCCTAAGCCAAACCCTTACGCTTGATCACTGCGGTCATCGCATCAATCGCATTCTTCAGCTCGTCCTGGTCCAGGTTGTGCAGCGACCCATTGAAGTCGCGGCCGACCGCCTTCTTCACGTAACCCATGGGCGACACACCCGAGTCCTGCAGCGTGTTACTCAGCTTGTTCGCGCGGTGGTAGAGGCGGCCATATGGTCCGTCGATGAACTTCTGTTCAAAGTGTCCCGGCTTGTGGTTCATGACCTGGCCGCCGGGCGCGTAGCCCTCGATCAGGTACATCAATTTCTCGAAGTCGGCGTTGGTAAGTTTGGGCGACGTGCTCGTCGCGCAGCCATTGACGATTGCCCGGCCGCCGAGCTGGTACAGCAGCAGGTGCCGTCTGTTGTCGTCGATCCCAGCCGACCGGCATGCCATCGCCATCAGCTTCTTCTGTGGATTGGTCCAGCTCATCGCAACGCCTCACTCTCTGGTAAAGCGCCCACATCGATCGCCAGCTGGCGGAGACAGGGATCGTTTTGTACTGCTTGCTTGATCTTGCGGAACGCACGCTGCTCGGCGAGATATACCGCGCTTCGAGAGACGCCTAAGAGCTGAGCGACTTCATCCTGCGTACGGCTGTGTTTGATGCGCTTGTCTGATTGTTGGTGCTTCGCTTCCATGCTGTGCAGTCACTTCCTTGTACTTCTAGAGGTCAGGCGGCGTCTGCCTCTGCGTGATCAGGCAGGTCGCGGCCGACCTGCTGGAGGATGTCTTCCGCCTCGATATCACTGCCGAAGATGAGGACCTCAGTCACGCGGGAGACTGTCGCGGTGCGGTCTTCGTCGTAAAGGAATGCGATGTCAGAGAGGAGCGAGTCAATCAAGCCGAGGGTGCCGAAGGCAGGCAAGCATGCGATCGCGGCGAGCATCTCGGCGACGCCGTCCTTTGCCAGGCGGATCTGCTTCTTCCTGGCGATCGCCCTGATCTCATCCACCGTAAATAGGGGCCTGCAGCCCGCGCCTCCGGGGTTGGGCGCGTAGCGGAGCTGCTCAAGCATGTTGACCTTGTGGCATCGTCGCCAGAACTGACCACCGCCGTTGGCCCGGTCGTCGATCAGTGAGAAGATGTCCTGGCTGCCGAACATCGCGATAGTCACGCCGGTCTGGTCGTGGATCGCTCGGATCACATCCGCGCACTGGTTGCGGAGTTTCTGGGCCTCGTTAATAAAGAGGGCGGTGTTCCTACCCGCAAGCCTATGCACGATGCGGTCCATCAGCTCGGCCGCAGGGCAGTTCGTGCCCTTGACCCCGGTCTGCCGAGCGATCCGAACGAGCAACTGCTTGGGCGTAAGCGTGGTATCGCAGTAGACCACGAAACCGTCGAACTCATCAGCCAACGCCGCGATGACCATGTCCTTGCCTGAGCCAGCGGGAGAGACGATGACGGCCATGTGGTTTTTGTTGTGCGCCAGGCGGAACCGCTGCATCATCTGCTCGGCCACCCAGGTCTCGACGTAGTCTTTTGATCCCAGGCGTTGGCGCTGGCGGGTCGTCTCGATCCAGCTGTTGACCGCCCTGGTGACTTTGTCCACATCACCGGGAAGTTTGCCGCTATACCACTGGCTTATGGTGTTGTCGGCTCTGCCAATCGCTCGGCTGACTTTTTGGAAGCTAATGATGCGCTTGCCTGCATCATCCTTGGTCAGTACATCGAAGTCAGACCGCACCTGGTCATGGTGCTCGTCCGTGAGGGTTCCATCGGGCAGCATCCTTGCCTCCCTGATTCGGTCGCGGTTAAGTAGCCTCTCGATCAACGGGTCGATCGGCTCGGGTTTTATAGTCTGGTGCATGCGCGTGCCCATCAGTGCTTGCCCTTCCGTTCAAGGCGCTCGCTGATCGACAGGCCGGTCATCCGTGGTGTGACCTCGACGTCGTCTTCTTCGCTCGTAGTGATGACGCGGCCAGCCTTGGCCGCGAGGCGTTGGGTGATGTCGCCAAGTGATATTCCAGGCGAACCGCTCGCAGTCTCCGCGCCGACGGCCTTCTTCAGCCGGGCGGCTCGAAGCTTGTTCGACTGACCATCGAGCGGCGTTTGAACGAGGCGTTTACCGGCGTTCGAAGGATCGGGATCGGGGGCCTGCTCGGCTTCCGCCTGCTTGCGTTTCGCGGCCTCCATCAGCATCAGCGTCTCCTTGGGCAGGATCGCCTTACCGCCGTGCTTGCGAATGGTGTCGTGGGCCTTGTCCACCTTGCGTTGGATCGCGATCGCGGACTTGGCGTCAGCCCTGCCCGCCTCGGTCTTGATCGACGTTCCCGCGCGTTCGTTGTTTGCGGTGCAGAGCATCTGCTGCATGTCGTCGCTGAAGATGTACACCTGGCCGAGCAGGTCCTCCTGGCGGTAGCCGACGCGGACCATTCGCCCAGTGTTGCTCAGGGCCAGGAACGCGCTGCTGGTCGAGGTGTAGCGCAGCGTCTGGCCCAGGGCGTGGATGCTCACCGCCTGCCGCGTCACGCGGCGCGGGGCCGAGTAGGTCAGCTCCATGAAATCAAGCACGCCGGGGTCGGCGAACACGCGCTCCTGAGCCTCAAGCATGACCGCGTTGGGCGATCGCTGCATGATGTCCTCTTTGCCGTGCTCGCAGTCGGCGTTGTACGCGTCGATGTGCAGCGCGACCGACTGGCGGATGTCCTCGAAGGTCGGCAGCGAGCGCTTGTCCTTCAAGCGCTTCATCAGGCCTGGTGGGCGGTGGTCGTGGTCCTTGCCCGCGTACACGTCGGTCCAGAGCTTGTCGTGGTGTTTGTGCAGCGAGTAGCCGAACCAGGACTCGACCGCGCCCTTGCCGCGCGAGTTCTTCGGGATCGCGAAGATCACGTCGATACCCAGCATGCCGTAAAGGCCGTGGAACTCCGGCGTGTCCGCGTAGCCCTTTTTGAGCAGCTTCTTCTGCTTGGTGAAGCGGTTGCCGACGAACGCCTCGCACTTGTAGTCCTTGCCGTTGTCGATGTGGACTATCGCTGGGCCGCCCATGTTGGACGGGTCGCGCATCCCCTTGGCAAACGCCGCGCGGATGGATTCGCTGCTCGGTGATTCGCAGAGCTGCCAGCCAACGATCTTGCGTGACTTCGTGTCCATCCAGGCGGTGAGCCACGGCCTACCGACCCTGCCTCCCCCGCTGCCGGGGAACAGGCAGAAGAGGTCCAGCACGCAGTGGTCGCCCTGCCAACGCTCGCCGGCGGCGAAGGCTTCCGGGTCCATGACCATGTGCGGCGACATGGTGTTGCGATACCGCTCCGGGTCGCGTGCCTTGATCCGAGCGATGAAAGGGACTTCGTTATAGAGGCGGCGCTTGGCCTGGAGGTAGCCCTTCCTGCCGCGCGAGAACCAGCGCCAGCACTCGGCCTCGGCCTTCTCGACCGTGAGCTTGTGGCAGTACGTCGCGTCCATCGCCGACGTGGTCAGGTAGAGGTCCTTAAAGAACTGGTAGGCCGCCGGGTCGATCTCGCTTGACGCTGATCCACCTCGACGATCCACCAGCTTCATCAGGTCCGCTTCGCAGTTGTAGAGCTTGTGCCAACGGGCGATCGAGCGGCGCGAGATGCTGATATTCTTGTGGTCGATCTTGAGCGTCGCGATCAGGCCGGTGATCCAGCCGCCGACCGGGCCGGTCTTTGTGTCGGTCAGCATCGCGCGGTAACGCTTCACGCAGCTCGCCCTGGACAACGCCTGGTTGCGCTGCTTGTCGGTGAGCTTGTACCACTGCTCCGGCAGCCGCTGGGCCGAGCCGACAGCGCCGCCATCCAGCTTGAGGCTGTACTCGCGTTTGATGAACCAACGCAGCTGGCCCTGGCCATCCGGTCCCTTGCAGCGCATCGCCATGCCCCGGTTGGCTAGGTCCCTGCGGACCTTCTTCATGAAGTGGTCGGGGTTCTTATCCAGTATGACCGCCGCCTCACGGGCCTCGATCCACAGCGACCAGTCCACCGCGTTCTCGATGCCAGCCTTCCTCGCTGGCGCTTCAATCCTGGCCCCGCCCTCTGGCTTGGTCGTGACGACCTGGTCCGGGGTTCCGGGGGCGTCGTAGTCGGCGAGCTGGAGGGAGTGGGCGGATGTCACTAGCGGTCTGAATCCTTGTTGTAGCGCGGGTCGATAAACAGCGGGGCGAACGTGCAGGGCACCATGACCAGCAGCATCACGAGGATGGCGATCGCGCCGTAGAGGTCGTTCGTGATCATCTGCATGAGATCGGCGGAGGCCTGCCCACCCAGGACGCAGCTGAGCCAGTAGCAGAGGGTCTTGGTCACGCTCATGCGGCGACCTCCTTGCCTTGTGCGATGTCATCGCTCGCGGCGCAATACCCCTCAAGCCAGGTTCGACGCTCTCGCATGAGCTTCTCTATGGCCGTATTGACCCAGCCCTTGTCGTCTTGGTCTCGAAGGATCTCGTGCCTGGTCTCACCGGCGGCATTGACCACGATCAGGCCATACTCAACTGCCTGTAGACGGTGGCCCTGTTCCAGCCGGGTGAAGATAGGATCAAGCATGGTCCGCCTCCTTCTGATCGCGGATATTGCCGATCCGCTGATCGAGCAACCGCTTGACCGCCAAGGTTTCAATCCGACACGGGCTACCAACCTGCATCCCGTTCTCGTCGAGGATGACATGGAGGTTGCCGATCTTCTTCAGTCGAAAGCCATCGCGCAGGGTGGTCTCATCCTCTTCAAGCACGCTGCAGCCCCCTTCCATCAAGCCGGTGGCGCTTGTCCTGCTGTGCTTCGAGGAAATCGAAGATCGCCACGGCGGTTAACGCCTGCTCGGCTGCGGCCTGCATCGCGGCTCGCGCCTCGCTGTAATCAACGCGCTTTTTCGAGTCACGCTGCTTGATGACACGGCGCAGCGATGTGTTCGCATGGTTGATGACATGCGATGCGCCTTCGAGCACGTCATCGAGATCGACATCACCGTCGCCATTCAAGTCGGCGGCGGCGGGCAGCTTGATGTACGTCCATCCGGTCGCCTCGGACAGGTCCTGGAAGAACAGCTGCCGGACCCGCTCCGAGTCGGCAAAGCGTAGGATCGTTTTGAGCCTGCTGTAGCCCAGCTCGCTGCCAGCGAGGTAGCGGTGCGCGCCGCTTGAGGAGAGGTTGCCGAGCAGTACCGCCAGCTCAGAGCCTGTCATCACCTGCTCTTCCATAACTAGTTGTCTGAGCAAGTCAACGCTCACGGGCTGATCTCCGATCTGCGGATCAAGTTGTGGTGTGATCGCGTCCATGCGAGTGCCTCGTCGGCGATGATGTAAGGCATGACAACCGTGTCGTGCCAGATTCTGAAACCGAGCGATGCGCCATGGCGGGCACCGCCCGGTGATGCTTCAAACCGGGAGGAGCGCCGGTTGACGCTCACTCCCAGCTTCCGGGGGCAAACTCACGGGCCGGGTGTTGGCCGGTCCGTGAGAAGTAGGGCTCAGCTAGCCCTTCACTAAATTCCTGGGCACCGTGCCCAGGCATCCAAAATCACGCGGCGTCACCGTTGGGCGAGGCCGAGGAGTTACACTTGGGGCATGCCTCATCAAGACGATCTGCAGGACCCGCCGCCGATGGACACCCAGGAGGGTGCGAAGTGGTGGATAGATTTCGTACTGAACCAGATGTTCCCGCCGATGTTGAATCGGCTGCTGGACGACTGGGAGAGTCTTTGCCTGGACAAGAAGCGGGTGCCGAGTTCGTTGGCACGCGCAAACCGCGTAAGCGGAATGCTTCATCGACTTGCAGACGACGACGCACTGTGGACATGCTTCGAGCAAGACATGAAGCCTCAAGAGGCCCACGCGCTTCGGCACGCGCTGCGATGTCTACACGGCAACCCGATGGCCTACGTCCTGCTACACGATCTAAAAGGTTTTGGGCGTGGACGAGTGCTACTGCCAATCGTGAGCTCTGCCATCGCCAGTTCAACCGAAGACGCCAGTCAATGGGAGCTGTCTTTGTTCTTCGAGAACGAGTACGGCTACGACGATTAATCGATGCCCGCTCTTGCTGGCCTTTCAATTTGATGTCGGTCGGTAGGCTCATGCCGCGCTCACCTCCTTGGCCTGTTCGGCCTGGACCAGTTCGACACCACGCTTTAGCAACTCGACCGCTTGGGCAGGTGTCACGCCGTAGAGGGTGAAGCTGCGGCTCTTGCGGGTCTTTGGATCTGTCACCGCGACGTAGCAACGATCTTTAGATTCAGGTTTTAGTGCAGGAATACTCATATCTAGGTTTCTTCTAGAAGTTACCTAGACAATATCGGCCGGTCAAGTTTATTTCTAGAAAAAATTTAGATACCTTCTAGAAATTTACGCAATACCTTCTTGATATGAGCGATGACAAACGAATCTCGGTAGGCACCCAACTGCGCGGAGCTATCAAAGATCAACTCGATCACGAGGTTGAGAGGTTGGGTAATGGCATGGGCATTCGGCAAACCATTATTGAAGCCGCGTTGCTCACCTACTTCGCTAATCCCGAGGAAGATCGAACCTTGAGCGTTGAACGAGTTCTGGCATCTAACATGATGGGCGGGGCTCGCTCGTTAGTTCAAGATGCTCAGATCAAGGCCGAGCGGGCTGCAAAGCCGCACCCGAAGCCCGCCAAAAGCCCACGCGGTAAACGAGCCTAGGCTTCCTGTGTGATGTATTCGTAAAGCCGTTGGTAATCCCCAGGACTGATCGATACAAGGCCGGAGCTAACTAGATTGCATAGGCTCTCTTCATCCAGGTGATCTGAGTCTTGGCTGTCCAGCTCGGCCTTGATGATATGAATCAGCTCGTGGAGACAGGTCTTCCATCGCCTAGTCGCGTGGGGAGCTCTGCTGATTTGCACCCGAGTTTCGCTGGAGTGGGTTAACCCATGACACTTACGACCTAGACTGTCGTAGACCCAGCCGTCTACCAATTCAAATGTGTAAGTCACTCCCGCGATCGATAGTTCGTGCTTGTTCATGGCCCCCGTTCGGTAGGCGATCAATACTAATACGGGTCCGGCCCAATAATACTGCGCAAAAATAAAAATATTTTTTGACTCCATTAAAAAACCCGCGATACCGACTTATATCGCGGGCTTCGGAGCGTTTCTGTCTTGGGTCACACAGCCGATACGGTGCCGGTGTCGCTTCCGTAATCACCAATCGGATCGGGGTCCGGGGTGTCCTGCTGCTTTGTCGCGTTGGGGAAACACGGTGAAGTCGGGTCCGACGCATAAATCGTGATGTACCAGGTCGCGCCCTGCTTCTGCATTAAGACCGTGCCGTTGGGCCCGGTCCCGCTGAATAACACGTCAGTTATCTTCTGAACGCGTTGCGTGAAGTCGCACGGGGCTTTGAATCTGACGTCATAAAACTGGTCGAGCATGATTAGGTCTCCAATGGGATGTTTAGGATTTCAGACTATCAGAATATGTGGCGAATGCCATGGCGCTTCTTTACATACGGGTTCGACAAAAAATACTGCGCAAAGCATCTTTTAATTACCCCTCTATACCACTACAATCAAGCGCCAACGAGCGAGAAAACCCTATGAAATACTCTATTTACGCGATCGTAGCACTGGCTTCCACACCCGTCATGGCTGGCACGCTTTCCACTACAGCAACGACTTCGGGCGGCATCCAGGTTGCGCCGCCGTTTGTGCCGCCGTCTCCAGGCCTTTTCAATGCCGGGATCTTCATGCTCATCGGGGACCAGCCCGTTGAGCTGCAGCTCAACGCCGTTTCATCGGGCACTGACGAGGCCTACTCAGTGCTGTTTGTAGGCCTCAACAACGGTGATTCCATTAATGCGGTAACGATTGATATCGAAGGCCCTGGACGATTCGGCGGGTCGTTCTCCCCGGCAGTCAACCCCACCGGCGGTACGGCAGATGTCTTGTCCGACCAGTCCGCCTACTTCGATCTAGATGACCCCTGGCTGGGATCGGGTGGCTCGGCAGCGTTCAACTTTGAGCTGATCGTTGAGGACCCTGTGGGTTCATCAGATCTCACAATCACTTTCTCACCCGTCCCCGAGCCGGGCAGCGCGGCGCTATTCGGCCTCGGGTGCCTCGTCATCGGTCGAAGAACCACTCGGGCACGCCGTCCGCATTGATCTCGGCAAAATCGGCGATATCCGAAGCCTCTACATGCCCATCTGCGTATACCGCCTGGCCCTTACCCTGGTGGTTCATGCCTAAGCCCCAGCCCGGTGTCGCAAATCCAGCGACTTTAGGCGTGTATCCGAACATCCTTCGAGCATACGTGCCTGTGTGGTGCTCGTAGTAGAAGGGGTCACCGATCCACGGATAAAGGCTGGGCGACGCGATCAATTCCCATTGCTGAAGCTCGTTGTCACCCGCCTTACTAAGCGGACCCCATCGCACGTTCACAGCGTATCCGCTGTCAGCCAGAGCATAATCTGCGTCGTGAGGAACCTCTGGGCATCGCAGCTGTTCTGCGTTTAGGTGCCCTGCAATTAGCTGCGACCACCATTTATCGCTGCTATTAAAGTCGCCAAGGCCCCAGGTCCGGGGGATAAGCCCATCGCCATCGACCATCGCGCTGCTCCATGCGATACCCTGCTGAGCGAGTAATGCCTGGCAGGCAACCGCCCTTGCCGAAGTCTTGGCGTCGCTCATTGTGGGCAATGCAAGGGCGATGACGACCGTCACGACGGAAGTGGCGACTAGTAGCTCAATTAGTGTGAATCCTCTATCTCCCATCGGTCGACTCCTAGTGTTGAAACCGCAATAAAGCCTTGTTTTTCAGGATAAATACGCATATCTGCGATAACTGGATTGATCACTCCGTATCGGCCAAGCACGCGCCCGTTCTCCCAATCCAAGTGCACGATTTGCCCCGCGATCGCGGCGTACCCCTCGGACTTGACGTCCATCACCCATGCAAGAGGAACACCTAAATCAATGGCAACCAACTCGCCAGTACTGCTAAACGAGCAGACCACGCCGGTTGAGAATCCGAAGGTGGTCCGGCCGGTTGCCTCGTTGCTGTCGAAACAGGTGACGTTGCCCAGAATCGGCAACATCATTGGCTTATCCGGGGATCGAAACGAATAAGCCATTGTCGATTCGCCCTCGATAAAAAACATCGCGTCACCGTCCGCGTCAAGGTGGGCGTAATGCGAAAAAGGTGGATGAAACGACGCCAAGAGTCCATCTTCTCGTTGTATCTTGACTTGTATTTGGTCAAGAGAAACGAAACCTCGTTCCGTCATCCTGATCCGCTTGGCTGTTTGGCCGGCGTCGTAAGACTTGATGAGATTGAGCTTCGTGTCGTAGAGATGCACGTACTCGCCGAAACTAACGGCAATCTGATCGCCAAGAAGGTCCAGATCCAGCACTCTTCCGTCAGGAGAAACCGAGTTGACCTCACCCGCCGCATCACGCAGGTAGACATCGCCTTTTAGAGTAGTCCAAGCGGTCATGCCAGTCCCAGGATCGTGCCGCGCCAACCTGACCGGAGCGTCCTCAAAACTGAAAATGGTTTCATCGGGTTGCTGACTGATATGCGGCTTGTATGTGGGCTTCGGCCATAGAAGGGCTGAAAGCAAAACGGTCGCTAGAACTGCAAAGAAAACGCTTGCAACCAGCTTTTTCCTAGGGAGATTCAGCACCCGACGCATCTGTGAGAGCAGCTCCGTAGCGTCTTGAGGGCGATGCTCTGGGTCGTCATGAGTCGCCCGCTTAAGGCAACGCCAGAGCCGCACATCCGATCCGCAAAGTTCTTGGGCAACTTTGCCAAGCGCGTACACGTCCTGCCTTGGGTGTGGTCTGTCCTCTGCCCGCCCGCCCTCACCCTTTAGCAGCTCGGGTGCCGCGTACCCTTGCGTACCGCCGATACGGTGATCAAGCTGCACGCCCTCATCGATGTCCCGCCAGTACTGGGCAAGGCCAAAATCGATCAGAACCGGCGTGTTGTCATCTCGGACGATGATGTGGGAGGGCTTGAGGTCGCCATGCACGAGACCGACCCTGTGCAGGTCTGAGAGCGTCTCTACAACGCGTAGCAGCAGGTCACGCCGTTTTGATCGGCTCGGACGGGTCACACGCACCCATTCACTGAGGTCTAGGTCGCCTGCATACCGCGTGATCAACACGGCCTGAGCAGTGCCATCGCGCTGCACAAAATCGATAGGTTTGACAACGGATTGGTGGTCCAGCGTAGTGAGGATGTGAAACTCTTCAGCAAGCATTGATGCGGCAACGTCGATGCCAGGCGCATTGTTGCGGGCGACCTTGGCCACGACCTCGGTTGTCGCATCTGACCCACGCCAAACATGTGTGTACTCTGTCTGCCCTAGTTCGGCCGTCCAGTCAAAGTTAGAGCATGGCTTCTCCAACAATTCAGCTGGCAAATTACGAGGCGAAGGCGCACCCGACAGCCCCATCAGCCCGCTGATTATGTGCTTCGCATTATCTCTTTTTCCCTTCATATCATGCTAATTTAGAATCTTCTGACATCGCCCTAAGCGCTGAGGCAGCGTCCGGCTTGATGTCGTCGTGCATCGGGAAATAAGTGGCGATGACCTCGTCCAGGTGGCGCTGAAAAGCTCGTCGCACGGTGACATTGAGGTTGCTTAGCTGCCTCGGATTAGCGACCCCAAGGCGATTGCACAGCACCGCTGACGGTTCCTCGTTCCCAGATAGCTTCGCCTTCAGCAACTCAGCCAGGTCACCACGACGGTTCCTTGCAAACTCTTCGAGCGTTCGTTTTACGACCTCCGCCGCAATATCAGTCGCGCTGCTGAGATCCTCCAGGTCGATGTCCGAGTTACGGTCAGGGCACTGGTCCTGCAGCAGCCCGCTAGGGATCGGCCGGGTCGGTGATCCGGGCTCCCGCCACTGATCAGAGACAAAATTGTGAATGCACCGCTGCAGAAAACCAGTAAAACTGCCTTGACGCCGGTCGGCTTTGAGCAGGATGGACTTATCCAGGTGCAGCAGCTTTGACACGATCAGGTCGTGTGCGACAGACATACGCTCGTCCTCCGGCCAATCAGCTGCACAGCTGTCTACGGCCGCATAAATTTTGGTTAGGTAATGCTGGAAAAACTTAACCAGGAGGGCTTTACGGTCCGCTGGATTGGCCGCTTGGATCTGCTGGATGAATGACCAGTCGGTTTGTTTATGGCTTCCCACACTCCTAATACGGTGCGGATCGTATGATACTGCGCGAGATAAAAAAATAAAAAAATACCTCAAGCATTTGACATCAGCCCGCCGAAACGGGTAATGTCAGGAAAGACCGGCCTCAGCAACCGGCCAGCGGCACGCCGCTGAACCCTTCACTAAATCCCAAACGGCCATTGAGGCCGAAGCCATCGCACTAGGGCTCTACTCGCGCGATGGTTTCGGCCTTGTTTTTCCCGCGTCAAGGACGGCGCGGCGACGAGGACCGCAGGGATGCTCAAGCTCGGCATCGATAAAGGTGACCAGATCAACCTGATCCAGGGCGGCGATCGTGTCACGATCACGCTCAATCAGACCCGCCGGTCCGGTGCACGCCTGATCGTCCGTGACGCGGTCGGCAATGGAGTCACCGCTTGGCTCGGCATCGGCGACTGCGTCCACCTCGACGGCTACTTCGGCCAGCCGGTCCGCGTTGAGCTCAGCAAGCGGCGTAGGGGCGGCGCGAAACTCCTCTTCGACGCCCCACAATGCGTTCGGATCGAGCGCGTCCCAACCACACAACAGCACGAACACGAGCCAGTGCCGATCGGTAGCTCACGCGTCGCCAGTGCGCAGACGCTGGCGGCTATCGCAGAACAGGCGGGTGCGGCATGACTGCGAAAAGCGAACCGTTATTGGCCCCGAACCTCAAGGCTGTGATGCGTTTGAAGCTCGGCGAGCCGGTCGAATTGTACTGGCCCGACGGATCGATCGAGACCGTTACGGTCGTTCTGATCGAGAAGCGCATCGCGAGGGTTGAGCGTACTTGCGAGCCCAACTACTTCGACGGGAGCATTCACATCGACGTGTCACGCGAGTGGCTACACCCGGTCAAGAACGGCTGAAAACATAACAAATCACCCCACCCGGAAAGGACTCCGAACATGCCGATCAAACCCAGACAAACGCTACGACTCATCGCACTCCTAACTGTGACGGCGTTGCTATTCCTGCCGATGGCTGGCTGCAACAACACTGCTGGTGTGCCGTCGGCTGAGGTGTTCCGTGCAACGATCGAGCAGGCCCGGGCAACAAGCTCCCAGCTTGATCAAGTGATCTCCGAAGCGACGGCTGAGCTTGAGGCTCTACCCGAAGGCGAGCTGCGCGATGAAGTCCTCAACGTGATTACAAAAACCACCGAGGAAAAAGCCCGAGTCGATGGTGTGATTTCCGAGCTTGAAGCCCGTCTTGCCTCAGCCGGTGAAGACGCGGATGCACTCGATGCGGCAGCCCTTTCACTGCAAACGCTTGGCGGCACAGTACCGACGCCCTGGGGCGCTTACTTCACCGGCTTGGGCGGTCTGCTCCTGGCCGGCAACCGCTGGATCAAGGCCAGCCGCACCAAGAAAGCAGCGGAGCGTGTGGTGATCTCGATCGAGCAGGAGAAGGCCAGCAACGGCGGCAAGATCGATTTCGACGACAAGGCGGTGAAAGCATCGCTGCGATCCCGCATGGGCACGGAAGCCCAGGAGCTGGTCGAGCAGGCACGCGATAAGGCTGGCCCACTGCTGTCGATCGGCACCGCGCTGGAGCCCGCCGCATAACGGATCTTTTCTCCTTGGCACGCCAGGGCCGCACGAAGGTGCGGTGCCTGGCATTCTCGATTCACACACCGCACGGACGCGAACCATGACTCATCTAGCACTGATCCTCGCCGCATCGGACGGCATCGCGCTGAAGCTCTTTGCCGCACAGATGGTTTGTAATGTGTTGTTGTTCATCTTCACGTTCACAGTGCGCCGTAAAGCAAGCGAGACAGACAGCCTCCGCGATAAGGTCAATCAGCGTGATGAAGTGATCGCCAAGCAGGTCAAGCGCGAAGTCGATCTGCGGATCGGCGCGATGGAAGTCGCCGTCAAAAAGCTCATCGAGCGTGACCACCAATCAGAGATCGAGCAGCTCAAAGAGCTGCACGAGCTGAAGCTGTACGTGACGGAACACTGCGCGACCAAAACAGGCATGAAAGACCTGGAGAAGAAGATGACCGCACTGCGTGAAGACGTGATCCGGGCTGAAAAAGATAGAGGTGCCGCATGAGCCCATCGGGAACACCATTGACCCCGCGAGAGCGCGAGATGCGTCAAGCGCTCAAGGACGCGCAGATCCGAAGGCAGATGCTGAAGTATCTCAACGAGACGCGCGGCAATACTCTAGGCGGATTCATTACGGGCGCGAGCATCCTGGAATTGCTGCAGTTCAGCATCGACCAAGGAAGGGTGCCACGCGATGAAGATCACGCCGCCGATCTTCTGCGCGATCTGGTCAACGCGGGCTATGCCGACGAGCGTGACGACCGAGAGTCTCAGGCAGACGACCTTCAACTGCACAGCTGGTCGCTCTGCGTGACGCAGAAGGGCACACGCCTGCTCAGATACCACGAAGAACCCGACATGCTCGTCGCCGACTATCGGCACGCCAAGCCCTTCAACCAAGAGTAAGCACGGAATACAACGCCTTGACCGACACGGACGTCGCCAACACGAAGCTTGCTATGCCGCCAATGGAAGACCTGGCGGTCGAGACGATCCAGCGCCTGATCGCGAAGCCCTACACCTCTTCGGTGATGAAGCTGTCGCGTCCGGTCCTCAACGAGCTAGGGCGGCGTCTACTCGAACCAGGTGTTGAAACTTCGAGGGTGATCGAGTGGGTTCACACCAAGAAGGCAGATCTACCGGAGCGGAATATCTACCGCTTCGCGCAGTACTTCCGCGAAACCTTCAAGCTCGTATGGGCGGGCTGGGCCGACAAGCTGCTCATCACTGAGCTGTCGAGCGACCCGGATTATCAGGTTGATGACCTCCAGCGTTTGATCAAGAACCGGGTCACGACGCTGGTCGCTCAAGAGGTCATGACCAGCTCACCCGAGGACTTAGACACGTCGCGTCTGAACACGGTGTTGTCGATGGTGACCGCCGCTGACAAGGGACAGCTCGAACGCGAGAAGCTGCTGCTGCTGCAGGGCCAGGCCGAGCATCGCGCGGCCAAGGCGGAGGCTGAGACCGAGAAGCTTCGCATGGATATTGAGGCCCGCAAACGGGAACATCAACGGTCGATCGAAGACGCGAAAAAGACCGTTCAAAGCAAGGTCGAAAGCGGCAGCAAAGCGATGGACGCCGACGACGTGATCGCGCTGCTGGACAAAGTGATGAAGGGGGAGGCGTGAGTGTTCGAGTGGTCCAAAGAAGACGAACGCGGATGCGTGGTGCTGTTCGCCCTGGCGGTGGCCGTACTTTTGATGGTCGGAGCATCGCTCGGCCTACTGGGCAACTACCTCTACGAGAAGATCGATATCGACGTGAACTGGCAGGAGGATGCGGTGCCTGAAGAGCAAGCCCCAACCGCCATCACGACACCCAAAACTTCCAAGGGTCGCGTGCTGCTGCCGTACCAGGAGGCTTGGCGCACCGATTATGAGCGCGATGCCAGCGGCAAGCAGCTCAAGGGTCGGGACGGTCAGCCCGTACCCCGCGAGATGAAAATATGGGAAAAGTCGCGACGGGTCGGCGCCACCTTCGTTGAGGCTAACGACGCGGTGTTCTCCCGTCTCGTCGGCCGCGCTTGTGACTACTGGTTCTCATCGGCGGATGAGTCGGCGGCCTACGAGTTCGCCGAGTACTGCCGGTACTGGATGAAGATCGCCGAGCGTGTTGTTGAGGTTGTTCGAGACGAGGTATACGACGACGTCACGAAGCGCTCGGCGACCGCCTTTGTCGTGCGGATGCCAAACGGCTCGCGCATCACGGCGATGAGTTCTAATCCACGTCGCTTTCGCTCCAAGGGCGGTGATGTCTGCCTGGACGAGTTCGCTTTTCACGACGATCCGATGGGTATGTACGACGCCGCGTCACCGACCGCAACGCACGGTTTCTCGATCCGCATCCTCTCGACCCATAACGGCGAGGGCACCGCCTTCCACAAGTTCGTGCAGGAAGGCAAGCGGCATCGCAACGGCACTGCCAAAGAAGCCGATATGCCCTGGTCGATCCATCGCGTGACGATCGTCGAGGCTGTCGAGCAGGGCTTGGTTGAGCGTGTCGTCCAGCCCAACCGGCCGGACATGACGCGCGAACGCTTCCTGGCTAATCAGCGAGCACGCTGCCGCAACGAAGATCAGTGGCTTCAAGAGTACATGGCGATCCCAAGCAAGGACGCCTCGGCCTGGATCACCTATCAGCTCATCGAATCGTGCGAGATCGATCTGCCTGAAGCACCGGCCTATACCGATGGCCAGCGGTACATCGGCATGGACATCGGCGAGTCCAAGGACCGCACCGTCATCTGGACGCTCGAACGCGTTGGTGATGTACTGGTCACCCGCGAGGTCCTGGTCATGACGGACGAGGACCTGAGCGTCAAGCAGCGGGCGCTGCTCGAGCGGATCAACCACCCCAGGGTCGTGCGGGCGTGTGTGGATGGCTCGGGCCTGGGCACGCAGATCGGTCAGGAAGCGGAGAAGACGGGCAAGGCCGAGTCGATCAAGTTCACGCTGCCGTCCAAGGACGAGCTGGCCAGCCCGCTGCGTGGGTACTTCGAGGACCGCACGGTCCGCGTGCCTGGCGACAGCGACACACGTGAGCAGCTGCACGCGGTGCGCATGACCCGCACCGCCAACGGCACACCGCGCTACGACGCGGCCCGCACCGAACACGGCCACGCCGACAAGTTCTGGGCGCTGGCGCTCGCGTGCCACGCGGCGAAGTCGCCAGCACACTTTGGAGGGATGGTGACTTGGTGAGGCAAGACAGCGCCACCATGGATGCGAATGTCGCCGCCCTGGCCAGTCTGGCCGAGGGTCGCGACGTTGTTGCGGACGGGGGCCGCTCGATTACCGAGTCGGAGCTCCGCCAGCATGGCCTGCTTAGTGGTGTCAACAAGACCAGCTACACCCTTACGTCGCCCTACGAACAGATCGCGGTGTTCTACGGTTGCATCGAGGCGATCACGAACGCCATCGTGAGTATGCCACTGATGATCTCAACCGCCGACGAGCGCATCGTTGAGTCGGGCGACATCATCGACCTGCTCAACAACCCGTACCCCGGACTGAGCTGCGAGGACCTGATCGAGAACACGGCGGCGCTACCGATGCTCACCGGCTCGGCCAACCTGGTCAAGAACGATGGCGACCGTGGTCGGATTCAATCGTTGCGTCCGGTCGGTGGCAACTACTGCCGCCCCTGGTACGACGACGACGGCGAGATCGACTACTACCAATACAGCAAGCCCGGCAGCCGTCGCGGGCCAAAAGACCTGGCGACCGATCGCGTGATCCGGTGGACACGGCCAAACTACCTGAGCGGCAGGTTCACCGACGGGCTGTCGGTGATGCAGCCGCTGTCACTCGCGCTCCAGCAAGTCTACGGCGCAGACGTCGCCAACCTCTCCAACCTCAACAACGGCGTGGTCCCATCGCTGCACGTGAAGTTCCCGCAGCGGCCAACCGACGATCAGATCCACGACTACCGCAGCCACCTGCGTGAGCGTAACCAGTCGCCCGAGCGGGCGGGCGAGCCCATCATCACGTACGACGGCGTTGAGATCGACCCGATTGAAAAGAACTTCCGCGACATGCTGCACGACCGCCTCCGCATGATGAGCGTGATGGAGATCTGCGTCGCGTGCGGTGTTCCCCCTGTCGTCCTGAACATCACAGGTGAAGGCGGCCTCGGTCATGGCAAAGAAACGGAAGCGGCAGAAGCCATCTTCTGGCAGATGACCATCCTCCCGATCGCCCACACGATCGCCCGCCGGATCACCACCGACATCCTGCCCGACTTCAGCACGCAGTCTTTCCGCCACCTCACACGCGGCACGTGCGCAATGAAGCGGTCGCAGGCACGCTGTGTCACCTACCGCCGCGCACGGCGGCACGCGCGGGGCTTCCGCGTCATGACGCGTTCGGGTGGGAAGCGACGCCTGACACCAACGCCGCTGTTTGCTTGGTTCGATACGTCTTCAGTATCAGCAATGATTGCGTCGCAGCTCAAGCTGCTGGAGAAGCTCAAGATCATGATCGAGTGGTTCGAGCAGCCGCCCGCCGATCTGATCGAGGCCTACGACCTACCTGTCGAGGTGCACGATCACCAGCGCACTGCGACCCGAGCCATCGGACGATCGCCGGTTGACCAGGGCGATCCGCTCGGCCCCGAGGCGTTGGGCGAGAAAGACGATCCCGTTATTGCAGACGAGCTCGAAGAAGATCTGGAGCCAGACGACGCGCAAGACCGATCGGCGAGCGGGGAATATGCACGCATCGACCAGCAATCTCTCGCAGGCATCTGGCGGCTTTGGCTTTCCAGCTGGGCGGGGCTTCGCAACCAGGCCGAGGGGCGGATCAGCCGCTACTGGCGCAAGCGAAACGCCGAGGTCCTCGCCAACGCCAAGGAGGCGTTCTCGCGTGGCTCGCGCTCGATCGCTCACGCAGACAGCCGCCGTGATGTCGTAGGCGAGATCCTCTTCAGCATCAACCCGAGCGAGAAGGACGGCTCGCTCGTTGCTGCTGTCCGTGGCGTATTCCAGGCGGCCGCGCAGCTCGGCGGCGATCAGTCGATGGACGAGGCGGCCAACGCCAAGGGCGCATCGAAGGCCGACCCGTACCGCATCGAAGCGGGGCGGGCTGCTGATCTCATCCGCCAGCGTGATGTGCGTATCACTTCGATCGAGCAAGCGGTACGCCGCCGCCTGGCGGGTGATGCGGACGCCGCACTCCGGCAAGCGCTAGCCGAGGGCATGAGCCAGGAGCAGACCCTGTCGAAGCTCCAGGACACGATCCGCAAACGCTTCAAGCTCGAAGGCAACAAGGCGGCAGCCGTTGCGCGTACCGAGGTTGGCGCTGCCGTGGAAGAGCACCGGCAACTCGGCCGTGAAGAAGCGGGCGTGCCGCTGAAGAGCTGGCTCAGCAGCCGGAAGGAAACCAGCCGGGTCAACCACTTGCAGACCGAGCGGGCCACGATGGAGCGGCCCATCCCCAACACCGAACCTTTCACACTGGCGGGTTCGGGCGAGCGCGGCATGCAGCCGAGGTCAACCGAATTCAGCGCAGGCGAGGTCATCAACTGCGCCTGCACCACGATCGCACGCTTCCCCGCCGACACCATCCGGTCCGTTGTCGGCCGATACGCGCGATGCGGGTTCGTGATGCCTGGCGGCAAACGGTCCGGCGGCCTCAATACCAATAGCAAGAAACCGGAGCAACACTGATGGAAACCAACACCCTCCAAGAACTACGCAAGCTGTTCATCGACCCCAAGGCAGGCAAGGTCGAGCCGGGTCAGATCGGCGGCGCGTCAATGGTCACGCAGCAGCGCGACGCCGACATCGGAGATGAGCGCACCATGCCCTTCGTGCTGCAGACCACGGATATCGCCCGAGACGGGATGGTCATCACGGGCCGGGCGTTTGAGCGGCGCATCGGGATATTCAAGCGCAACCCCATCATGAAGATCAGCCACCTGGACGTTGGCCCGGCCGGTGAGCCGACCGGCATCGGCCGGTGGATCGACCTGACGATCGACGACAAGGGGACGCGCGGCGTCGTCCGCTTTACCGAGGCGACAAAGCACGGCCGCGAATACAACGCGCTCTACCGCGACGGGACCTACAACATGGTCAGCGTCGAGTGGCTCAATTTCGAGTCGCGTGAGAAACCCGCCGTCCACGAAGGCAAGCGTGTCCGCGTGCCGCACATCGAAGACGCCGAACTGCTCGCAGCAGACGCCGTGGCGGTCGGATCAGACCGTGGCGCATTAGCCATCCGCGCGATCAACATCCTCGGACGCCTCAGCGGGCGTACGGGCGAAGACCCGGCGGCGAAGACGGCCCGCCGCTTGGAGGAGCTGCTCGGCCCCTCGCTTGAACGCATCCATGCCAAGCATGACGCGATCGACGACGAGCTAGGAATCCATCGCCGAGGCACCGTCCTGGCGGGCGAGCCCGAGGACCTGGCTCGGTTCTGGAAGGAGATGGAACCCAAGCTCGAGGGGACCGTGGAACGAGCGGTTACGCGGATATTCAACGACGACCCCGACGGCATGCTCACCCGCGTCATCACCGACGCCATCCAAGCGGGCGGGCGCATCGGCGGTCAGGTCAACACGGATGGCGGCTTGTACGAAGACCCGGAAGAGGGCGGTGACGAACCAACGGGGTTGGATCGTCTCGCACGCCAGCTCTCGGGCAACTGATCGGCCGGGCTCGTGCCTGGCATTCACTTACTCACAAAGTTACGAAAAGGACTTCAAACATGGGACTCGAAAATCTAGACAAAGAAACACGGGCTGCAGTGGTGTCTGCATTCCAGGAAGCGATCCACGAAGACGACGGCATGAAGCGCGTCATGGCCTGGTTCGCTGAGACGGACGAAAAAGGCAGCCGTATCAACGGCCTGATGGATCAGACCAAGGACCTGGCCGAGAGCTTTGAGGAGATGGAGCGGTCCTTCGCCGAGGAGCGGAAGAACTTCGCCGCTCAGCTCAGCCGTGTCGGCCGCAACGTCTACGGCGACCGGGGCCGGTACTGCGGTGCGTTTGGCAGCGAGTCGGACGCACGCTCCGTTGGCCTGTCGATCATGGCCGGGCTGGGCAATAAACGGGCCAACGAGGCGCTCAAATCTGAGTTCTCCGACGTTCACCAGCGTGTGCTCGGCGGCGATATCAACAGTGATGGCGGCGCGATCAAAACACCGGCCGAGTTGATCAACCTAGTCCTATGGCTGGTGGACAGCTACGGCGTCTTCACCTCGAAGGTGCCGGGCATGCCGATGGGCTCGGATGAGACCACCTGGACCAAGGACAAGGGCGAGCCGTTCATGAACGTGATCGGTGAACACCAGAAGACCGTTACCGAGAACAGCCTCGATCTCATCAGCGCGTCCCTGAAGCCGAAGGAGTGGTACACACTCTTCATCTACCCGCGATCGCTGGAAGAGGACTCGGCCGTACCACTCGCTGACCTGATGGCACGTCGAATCGCCTGGGCCTTCGCCTACTGGATCGATAAGTGTGGATTCATGGGTACTGGCGGCTCGGACTTCTTCGGGATCTACGGCCTTGTGCCCAAGCTCAAGGCGATCGGCACCGGCGGCCTAATCACGGCGGCTGGCGTCACGTCCTTCGCGAACGTAACAGACCAGCACTTGCTCAACGTGCAGGGTTTGCTGCCTCAGTGGGCGGACACCAACTACAGCGAGGCTGCAGCAGGCGGGCCGGCAGGAAACCTCGGCGGTCGCGGTCGAGCCGAGTGGTACTGCCACCGGCAGTTCTTCTTCGGCGTCTTCGCCCGCCTGGCACGCGCGACCGGTGGGCTGACTGCCGAAGAGTTCGAGGGTCGGCGCAGCCTGGCCTACAACGGCGCGAAGCAGAACATCGTGCAGGTGATGCCTTCTGTTGGTGCCGACCAGGAGGTCCCGGTGATCTACGGGGACCTCGCGATCGCGGCCATGCGCGGCGTGCGTCGCCAACTGCAGATCGAACAGAGTACCGAGGTCCGTTGGCTGCAGCGGCAGATCGCGGTCATGGGCACGATGCGGCACGACATCGTCGTGCAGAACATCGGCGACGCGAACAACCCCGAGGCGATCACCGGCCTCAAGCTCGCTGCTTAACCCAGACACCAAGTGATAGGCGGCAGCGCGTGACCCGGATAGCCGCGCGTAAGGCCTCATGCACAGAAGCGTTTCGGGACCCCGCCGGGCAACGGGGTCGGGACCAGTAACAAAAACACCCGGCGTCGTGGCGCGACAGCCGGGCAGCACTGCGGGCAACCGTGGTGCGGGTCAAAGATAGCACCAACGGCAACCAAGCGAAAGTTACCTCCAACAACAAAAGAGACACACAATGAACAACCCACTCCAAACCGATACCGTCGCCTGGGCCATCACGCACCAGGCTGTTAACAACGCGGCGTTCACTTCGCAGGTCATCGACACGGCCGAGCTGATCACCGGCGAGATCGTGCTGGGCATCGGCACGCTGCCCGTCGCGCTCGCTTCGCTCAAGCTGGTCGAGTCCGATGTCAAAACCAACGACACCACCCTCGGCGGGACCACCGCCGACGTGCAGGACTACGCCACAGCACTGCCAAATGCGACGCAGGACGGCAAGCTCATCGTGCTCAACCTGCAGCGGTACTTGACCGGTCCGCACAAACGGTACATCCAGCTGCAGGCCACCGCCGGGAACGGCGGCGGCAACAGCGACGTGTCCGCCTGGTTCCGAGGGGTCTCGCGATTGCCCCTTGGCGACGGCAAGACCACCGCCACCGATCGCGGTGCCGACGTCGATCGCGTGACGTTCATCGCGGGGGCTGCCGAGGTCTAAGCCTCAATCGTTCTTGGCCTCCCCGAAGCGAGAGCTTCCGGGGGGTTTTAAACACCGTTTATGCAACCATCCAAACCCGATCGAAAGGAGATCGACATGTCAGACCAAGACCTCACCAGAGAGCAGATCATCGCCAAGCTCAAAGAGCTGAACATCCAGTTCAAAGCCAACGCCTCCACGGAGGACCTCGCCAAGCTGCTGCCCCCACCACCCGAGACACCGCAGCAAGCCGACCGGATGCAGGGCAGCACACGGCGTGTCCGCGAGAACGTGATGACCAAGAACGACACCTACTTCACGGTCGGCCAGCAGGTCACCGACGAGGAGATCAAAAAGGGCAAGCTCGAAGAGAAGTATCTGGACTAACGCCGCGTCCATCGCTGCCTACCAGTGACGATGGGCATTGACTACCCCGTTCAACAACCACCGAGACCCGCCATGCCAACCAAAAAACGTACAGCAAAAGCAAAAGCCGCAGCTTCCAGGGGAGGTTCCGGGGGAAATTCCGGGGCCGAAAAAGACCTGACCGACCTCGCGGAGAAGTACGGCCATACCAAGCAGTACCGGTTCGTGCTGACAGAGGACTGGAAGAAGGAGAACGGGATCATGTTGCCGGTCGGCACCGAGCTTGACCTTACCGAGGACGAGGTCAGGGACCGCAAGATCCCTGCTATCAAGACCGGCTGAGTTTCTAGTAACGGACTGACGAAACCGCGCACGGACGCGCAAACCATGGCCAACAAGCTCGCCAAACTCGAAGACCTCAAGACAGCCCTCAAGATCGAAGGTAGCGATATCGATGCGGACCTGATCACGATCCTTGAAGCATGCGCGTCGATGACCGAGCAGGTGGCCGGTGTGCCGTTCATGGGGCTGCGCCGCCAGGTCGATCAGACCTTCTACCCCTGCACCGAGAGCCAACATATCGAGGTCATTGGTCTGAGCGGCCGCCCGCTCGAATCGGTCAGCTCGGTGAAGCTGCTCTACGGCCCGGCGACGCCCGCCGAGTTCGATGCCGAAACCTCGCTGGTGCAGGACACCGACTTCTACATCAAGTCGTCCGAGCTCGGGCTCATCGGCCTGTTCGATGAAGCGTGGCGGACCGGAGAACGCGCGAACCAGGTCGTCGCGACCACGGGCTTTGCCGACCCCGACGACGCGATAGGCGGCAGCGCGATCGAGCCGCCCGAGGACGTGCAGCGCGGCAACATCATGCAGGCCGTCATGCTCTGGAACCTCCGCGGCACCGCGGGTCTCAAGGGCGTGGAAGCAGGCGGCGCGTCCGGCCAGCTCGGACACGTCGAAACACACCCGGCCCTGGCCACCGCCGCGAACCGCTACCGGAGGTACTTCTCTTGAACCCAGCCCCTGGTTACTTCCTGAAGGTGATCATCATGGCCCTTGCCGTATCGATCGGATTCACGCCAGAGTCGCAAGCGTTGATGCGCCGGTGGGAGGCCGTCGAAGAGCAACTCGGAAAGGAACTCGGCACCGCGTTCGATCAGTTCATTACCGAGGTCGAGTCATCGATCAAGGCCAACGAACTGAGCGGCGAGGACGTGAACGTCCGAAGCGGGAACCTGCGGCAGGCCGTGCAGGGCGTGGTTGATGGTCCTCTCGCTGGCTTTGTCGGCACAACGGAAGGCACCACGACGCCATACGCGCCGACGATCCTCGGATCGGGTACGACGACGATCACGCCGGTCAAGGCGAAGAAGCTCTGGGTGCCGGTTGCCGACAACCTCAACCCGTCCGGGCTTGCCCGATACACGCCGAGGGCCCTGTACGACGCCTTCGGAGAGGACCGCATCAAGATCTTCAAGTCCAGGAAGGGCAACACCGTCGTCTTCGTTGAGAACAAGCGCAACGAGGACGGCAGCAAGCAGCGCTTCAAGCGGGCGACAAAGGCCGGTCGGCAGAAGGGCGACCTCAAGGGCCAGCTCATGTTCGTACTCAAGGACCGCGTTGTGATCGAAGGCACCGACGCCCTGGCCAAGGGTGCCCAGCGCATGCTGCCGCGCGGCGAGCAGCTGATGAACGCCGCGATCGGCCGCGCGTTCCCAGGAGGCCTGGCATGACGACCACCGCCCAAACACCCTGGCTGATCAACGTCCTCGAAGCATTCCGCGACGTGATGAATCGTGGCAAGGCCGCGAACACGCCAGACACCGCGATCGACTTCCCCAAGCCCGGCGGGTTCAAGGGCCGGTACAAGCCCTTCGTCTGGCCCGTCATCGACCCGAAAACCATCACCGACAAACGCATCAAGCACCGCGCCGTTGTGATCACCGGCATCATCTTCCAGCGGGACGATGGGAACCGACACGAGGAAGAAGTCATCCAGGCGATTGCTGCTTACAGCAAGATGGCCGAGACCCTCCTGCTGGAATCCGACACTGACGACAGTGCGTTTAACAGGGCCTTCGTCGGGCACGCGCAACCCGACGGCGAGGGGGGCCTGCAGTTCGATGGCGGCAAAGACTTTGACGGCAGGCTCGGTCTCGTCGACCGCTGGCTTGTCGTAGGCAGCCCGGCCGAAGCCGGACAACCCAACGCTTAACCCCCGGAAGTCACCCGGAAGTAAACCACCTGCCGCACCGACAACAGCGGCATAACCGAAAGGAGCCCACCATGGCAGACATCACCGAGTTCCAGCTGATGAAGATCTACAACTTCAGCGACGGCACCGATTTCTATCGGGGTATCGTTGGGGTGCAGTCCCGCATCAACCCGCTCAACACCCTCGGCGTGATACCCGAGAACGCGCTGCGACCGACCCGGCACGAGTTTGTCGAGACGCGAACGCCCAAAGCCAGCGGGCAGCTGATCATGAACGGCCCCAACTCCGACGCGCTCATCGGCACCACGATCGCGTCGGCAACCGCGACGTGCCGCGACGTGCTGACCGAGTCGGGCACCAAGACGATCACCTGGACCAACCTGAAGATCCTCGGTCGGTCGGGCAGTGTGAACAACACCAGCGTCGCCGGTGTGCAGTACGACTACGTCGCCGACAACGAAGTGATCAGCTGACACACGGAAGGTTTACAGGCAAGCTCTAGGACAACGATCACGGCATGGCTGACCCGCAACCCATCAAGCAGCGCATTGAGACCGATGCCGATACCAGCGGCATCAAGGAGCATGTCCGCGCGCAGCAGGAGATGGAGCAGCAGGCCAAAGAAACCGCTAGCGCAACCGAGCAAGCGGGACGGACCGAACGCACACGAGAACAGCGGCTGCGTAGCTTCCGGCAGCGGTTGAACGAACTGGTCAGGGCACAACAGCGCTACGAACTCGAAACCGAGAAAGGCACCCGCGCGACCAACGAGCAGCGCCGTTCTTCGGAACGGAGAGAGCGTCAGATCAGGCGTCTGGCCGGCGTGCTCGGCCAGGAGGAGCGTGCGCAGCGTCGAGCCAATCAAGCGATCCGCGAGGCCGGCGGTGACTTAGACGATGCCGGTGTGAGTGCGGCCGGTTTCTTACGCAATCTAAGAGGGATCGCGGCATCGGTCGGTGTGTTCGTTGCGCTCCGCCAGGGCCTTCGGCTTTACATGAACGAGCTGGAGCAGGCCAAACAACTGCAGTCTGAGGTCTTCCAGACACAGGTCACGATCGCGACTGCCGAGCGTAATCTGAAAGAGAACCTCGCCAGCGCAAGCGATGAGGAAGTGGGTCAAGCGATCGAGGCAGCGCGTGAGATCGCCCAACAGCGCAGCCTGCCCATCGCGCAGACGACCGATGCCTTGGCATCCGCCCTGTCGGCGCGGGGAGGCAATCTCGATGAGGCGATCCGGCTAACCGATCTGGCGGCCCAGGTGCGTCCTGATCAGCCGGGCTCGCTTGGTAATATTTCTGGCGCGATCGGGGACATCTTCAATGCGATCGGGGCGGAGAGCGAGCTGGAAGCCCTCGGCTTCCTGCAAACCGTTGGCACCCAGTCGCGCGTGCCCAGCGCCGAGCAGCAGGCACGCACCGTCCCGGCCGCCATCACCGGGATCGTTTCCGAAGGCTTCACGCCGCAGGAGGCCGGTGCCCTGTTTGCTGCTTTAAGCGTCGGCACCGCCGATACAACGGGTGAATCCACCCGCACCGCATCCATCAACTTCGCGCAGCAGCTCAACACCTTCTTCAAGACCGCCCAGCGCGATGAGCGTGGGGCGAGCGCGATCGAGGCCTTGCAGCAGGACCCGCAGCTGGCTCAGTCGTTCTTGGATAACCTCAGCCTTGAAGCAAGAGCGAGTGCACCGGCTCGTGCGCTTGTGGGCGACGCCAGTTCCAGTGTTGCTTCGGGTTTCACCAGTAACATCGAGCAGTTCGGAGACAGGGGCTCTTTGATTGCGACGGCCGAGCAGCAGATCGAGCGGCTTAATTCAGGACAGCTGGAAGCCACGGCCGCGATCGACCGCGACCTCAAATCCCTCGTCGATCAGCTCAACGCGAACAACCTCGCTCTTGCTCGTGTCGGTGCGATCCGAGACAACCTTAGCGAGGTTCTGAGGGCCTCTGGCAGCTCTGCTCTTGCGCAACGGATTGATGAGTTTATCTTTGACGCAAACAACTTCGCTTCACCCGAAGAGGCTGTGAAAGACCTCATTGATCTACTCGAAGACCGTGTTGAGGACATACGAGGACAAGAGCGGCCGCCCTTCTCGATAGGCACACTCACAGGACGGCGCGAGTTCAAAGGAAGGCCACTGACGGATCAGCAGGAGTTTGCGATTGAAGCGATTGAGTCCGCAATCGAACGCATCCAGTCTCGTACCGAGCAGGGCACGCCTCAGACCGTGATCCAGAGGCAGACCGTCAACAACGGCACACTCATCCAGGGCGGGGACAACCCCATCGACGACGACTTCGACGGGAGGTACCGCTGATGCCGCTCGGACCGAACGACCCGAGGTTCCAGGTCGACGCGGCCCCGATGGCCGGGTTCGATATCGACACGCGCCACGATCTGGACCCGCAGGGGCTCACGTCCTCCTTCGTGCTGCGCTTCCCGGGCAGCACCACAGGCTACGCCGTGACCGGTGTCGCGCCGCCGCCACCGATCATCGTCGACGGTGTCTTGCGGGCCGACAGTTTCGATGCGCTCCACGCCCTGATTTTCCAGCACCACAGTTGGGTCGCAAGCACCGGCATCGTCACCGTCACCCTCTACGAAACCGACTACCCCAACTGCAAGGCCATGGACTTCCGGAAGACCGGCCCGCCCAGGGTCTATTCCGACGACGGCGAAACCGCCAAGGCGCAGTGCAACGCACGCTTTGTTTTTGAGCAGCTCCAAGCATGACCTCAAACTAGATGACCCAGCTCTCTGTTCCAACCCGATCGACCAACCCCGCGCGGTTCGAGGTCTACACCAAGCCACTCGGTAATGAGGCGGCCGAGGGCGGCATCGTCGAGTCGACGATCGGCGGCGACGCTGGCTGGCAGTACGAGCCGCGCCTCGCCTTTATCCGATCGAACTACCGATCGCTGCCCGGCAGCAGCAACGCCGTGCTCAGGGTCGTGCCAACGGGCGGTGTCATCGAACCGTTCGAGGAAACGCTCGCGTTGGGCCAGATCGACCTGCAGGTACGCGTCGTCCTGTTCCCGCGCTTTGCGGGCACCAGCTTCGGTCCAGACACGACCGGCACCGAGGCGAACGGGCTGCTGGTGTTCGACGGCGTGATTCAGCGCAACGCCTTCAACGCACGCGGTGCGGAGAACAGGCCCGGCCAGCCTGCAAGGCCAGAAGACGAGGGCGGCTCGGTCATCGCGGTTGATGCGCCCAGCATGGACAACCACCGCCCCGAGCACCTGGTCACAGGACGCTGGGTCAATGACCACAGGAGCGGAGGCACAACGCCCGTGCATGTTGATGGCCTCTCGGTCGCCTCGGTCTTCAACGCCAATGGCAAGCCCAACCGTGGCCCTACCTTCGCGGTAGAGGCCGAATCGGGCGAGCTCACGAATGTCAACGCCGCGCTCTTCACCGCCGACGGTGACGAGCTGGCCGGATACTGGACGGTGAAAGAGGCGCTGGGCCACCTGATCGTCTGCTGGCTCTATGGCATCAAGGACACCTTCGGCGGTGACGCGCAGGGCGCACTTGCCCGCAGCGCGACACTCGACAAGCAAACCTACGACGCGATCTTCGGTCCGACGCCTGACGACCCACAGTTCAGCGGGCTCGATGCCATCCTGCCCGAGGTGAACGTCCACGCGCTGGGTGTCTACAACGCGATCGAGCGGATCTGTCGATTCGCAGGCTTTAGGTGTTCGAATCTGCCCGCTCTCGGACGCGCTGCAGAAGAAGGTGCCGTCTATGACCGCCTGCACCTGCTCCGTGTGTGGCGGGCAGGTTCGGGCCGCGAGAACGAGCTGAGGCTGACCGCGCGTGATCAGGTGAATCCCGCCGCCAAGGCCGATGAAGAGATGGCCGACAACAACGTCACGATGCTCAGCGGTATCCGCGACGCGGCGAACCTGGTTAACCACGTGAGCGTGGCCGGCCGCACGCTGGTCGAGGTCACCGTGCCGCTGAAGCCGATGTGGCCGCCCGACGAGGTTGACAACCTGGGCGGCGAAACGATCAGCAGTAGGCAGCAGAGCCAGCCCACGGGCCAGACAGGCGACACCTACTACCGGCGACACGTCGCCAACGGCGCTGACTTCAACGACTACGCCCACGTCGGCCGCCGCTGGGGTATCGACGAGACCGGCGTCTACTACAACAACTCGTCGCTGGGGTATGTCACTGGCAACTACGCGCACCAGCAGGGCGGTTTCGACTGGCTCAGCGAACTAGCCATCGACGGCACCGACGCGATATCCCTCGCGCGTGTGGCCAACGGCGTGACCGATCCGGTCAGGCAGCTTCGCCGTCCGCACCGGCCGCTGCCGCTCAGCCGCCCCGAAACCCTCTTCCGTGGCCAGGCTTTCTTGCTCGAAGTCAGTGAGGACTCGGGCACTACGTGGAGCGAACTTCCTCAGTCGGCAGCACGCCTGCTGACCGACGGCACCTTCGGCGTCATGCTCACAGCCGCGAACCTGGCCATGGTGAACCGCAAGACTTTTGGGGCGGCCAGCGAGCACGCGGTCGCGGTGCCTGCCGAGAGCTGGTGGGCGCTCTTCAACTCCGGCGTGCTGCGGTTCCGCCTGACGTGCCTGGTCGAGCTCGACGCCGCTGCGCGGTACGACATACCAAGGGACGCGGAGTCGGCCTCGCTCTACCCACGGGCCCAGCGCATCGACACCGGCTACACCGAGGTCTGGCAGTCGCCGGACTCGAGCCTTGGCAACGACGCATGGACGCGCCTTGATGACGGCGGGCTTGTCGCATCGTCGGTTGGGGCAGACCGCACGGTCAATCTTCGTGACGTTGCTCAACGAGCGCACGACGAGCTGGGCCAGGTGCGTTGGTCGGTGACTATCGAGGATCGCCTTCGTCTGGACCCTTCGCAGTTCCAGATCGGTGACCGGATGACAGGCATTGCCGGTCGGGACATCGACTTCGACAGCGCATCTCCCGGAAGCGCGGAACCGAGCTACCCATCCATCACCAGCCTCACGCTCGTAGGGCTCCCCGAGGACTCACAGCGTCTTGTGGCTGACATCGGCAGCGAAGCCATGAGGAGGGGTGCCTGATGCGATACACGATCCAAGTGCCTGTCAACGCCGCATGGCTAAGCATCGACAAGCTTCGCCTCTACAAGGGGACCGAGGGTGCCGCCGACCTCGCCTCGTCCACACCAACCGGCGGGAACAAGGTCAAAGACGTTCTTGTTGGCCAAGCTCAAGCCGGCTCGAACTACAGGATCACCTTCAATCACCGCGCGGCCAACGTCTGCGGACAGCTGCCTGTCGGTGTCAGCTGCATCGACGCGGCGGGCAATGAGTCGGCGGTCGTCGAGTTGCTTGTCCCGCTCTTGCAGGCACCCGAGCCGCCGGGTCGTCCCGACGTGGCGGCCACCGCTGGCAACGACCCCGGCCAGGCCGTGCTGACCTGGCTCGCTTCCCCCGATGTGACATCGAGTTAATCAAGGATCAAGCCGCCCTCGAAACCCCTTCAAAGGACACCCACCATGAAGACCTACCATACCATCCTGGCCAGCTTCGTCATCCTGGCCATCGGCATCGGCTCGCTGTTCGGTCAGGATGCCCAGCCGCCCGACGATCCCGCGGCTCAGGCAACAGTAGCCAACGAGAATGTCGTGTACGTCGGCTACGTCGTCCTGAACCCTGATACCAAGGACTGGCAATTCGCCCATGACGACGAAGTCCACGCCAAGCTGGACGCCATCGCTCAGCACCTGGGCCTCGTGATCGGAGAGGACACGCGGCCGAACCTGAACACCATCGACGAGCAGGAGCTCTTCGGCATTATGTCCGTGGCCAAGGTCTACGGCGCACGCAGCAAGGCCGCGTTGATCTGGTCGCATATCCACAACGAGGGCAACACCATCACGACGAAGTCCGACCTGCTCGCGATCGCGGGCATCGGCGACAAGACCGCCGACGCGCTCTGGCCGCTGGTAAAGGTTGACCATGAGTAGCACGCTGGAAACTTGCCATGTAAACCGAAGGCCCTTGCTGCGTGAGCGCAGCGAGTCGGTTCTGCAATGGGTCCAGTACCTCCCGCCGCAGGAGCGTGAGCTGATGCTGCTTCGGCACCGTGACGGCAAGACCTACGCGGCGATCGCCACCCTCCTGGGCCGCGACCGCTGGAGCAGCGGGTGCGTAGCGAAGCGCATCAAGCGGCTCGAGCGGCGGGTCGATTCGATGGTCTTTAAGTACGTCGCGCTGAGGGGCGACAAGATCCCAAAAGGAATGCGTCTGTTTGCCCGCCGCCGATTCCTGCACGGGGTGTCGCTACGTCGCCTAGCGGAGCAGCACGGGGTGAAAATGCATGTTGTTCGGGGCTGGCAAACCCAGGTGCGTGCCATGGTCGAGGGTGTGATGCTGGAGGTGCGGCCATGACTGATCGGCTCATCGCATGGTGGAACATCGCGCACTCGTCATCGAACGAGTCAGACCGCAGGGTCGGCAGATCGATCGAGTCGATCGGCTGGCAGGGCTTTGTGGACCAGCAGATCAAACCCGCGATCGATTTGGGGGTGCGGCGCGTGATGCTGCACAACCCGTTCGGGGCGCTGCTTCGCAAGGACATGCAGTTCGATCAGTACCTGCACGCCAAGGATGGTATTGAGGGCGTGCACGGTCCGCTGCCCTGGCTGGTGGAGGGTTTTGAAAACGCATGGAAGGCCATCACGTCCCAGGGCATCGAGCTAATCTGCTACATCGGGTCGTTGCGGAACGATCCCGATTTCGACGCCGACGACGGCGTGTTTGACGACTTCGACCGGCTCTCTAAATCAACGGCCGCGATCCGCCGGTCGGGGTGCAGGTTCATCGTGATGGACGCGACGCACGCGGAACCGAAAGACGGCCTGGCCGATCAGTTCGCGATGTGGCTGGAGGGCAAGGGCATCAAAGTCGGTTGCGAGCCACGGCCTGAGTTCGGCATGCACCACTGGGCGCGGCGTCCGACCGTATGTATCAATGACACTTGGTATCGCACGTCGCCGGAACGGTTCGAGTTGTTCGCACAACGCGACCGCGAAGCTGGCAATGATAAGAGCGCGAGGCGGAACGAGGGCATCGCCAAGGACCTGCGGCAGAAGGTGACCAGCGACGCCGAGAACGCCGGTGCCGAGGTGATCCTGCTGCAGTCGAAGGAAGCCGACGCGTTCGCGTCTGCGACGCGAGCACTGCAAGACGGGTACAGCGTCGCGGTGGACCTCCATACGTTCGAGCAGCTTTTAAGATCGGAGGTCACCGATGGCAGTTAACATCGTCGGCGGTCAGCTTGGGTTCGAGCACGGGCCGGACGCCATCCAGACGGTCGGTGCCCGCACGCTCTCGGGCCCGTACTCCCCTGACACCATCCTCACCGGCAACGGCACTGCGACGGTCGAGGCAACCGAAGACCTGACCTCTGAGATGAAGCTGGCCCTGAAGCTCCGGGCCCCGACTTCGTCGGACGGCGCGGTTGTCCGCTACGGGATGTCCAGCATCACCGCTGGCAACTCTCAGGACGACAAGGTCACCACCGTCGATAACTTCTACAAGGTCATCCCGATGGTCTTTGGCGGCATTGATATTGGTGCGCCTGACAACGGACGCCTTGCCTTGTACCGCCTGCTGGGCGGGGCCAGCGGCACGACTAATATCGTCACCCTGGGCGTACAGCGGCTCAACACACCGGGTCAGTGGCGGCTCTTCGCTAGGTTCCCGATGACAGGCCAGGCCAGTGACGCGTCCGACCCCAGCGGCTACGGCACGACCGCGATTCCGGTGCGCGAGAAGTTTGAGGTGCTGGTCGTTTGGCGTCGAGCCGTTGGTGTCTATATCTACACCCGGCTCGCCGGTGAGACCGTCTGGACCCTGCAGGTGAGCCGTGAGAACGCGGACGTTAACGAGGTCGTCAACCGCGACCAGTACATGCTCGACTACGTCTCGGGCACCTGGACGGGCACGTTCAATACCCGTGCCGAGTTCTTCCCGGCCACCTGGTCGAGCGTGAGCCAGGAGGCAGCCGAAGAGCCGTATCTCCATCAGAAGTTTGCTATCCCGCTTATCGGCCCAATGGGCCAACTGACCTTTCAGCTGACTCAGAACCCAGATGCCTACCAGAACACCAGCGGCACGAGCCTGGACCACTTCGCGGTCGAGTACGCCTACGACAGCGGCTTCACTGGCTCAATGACCACCGCGTGGACGCAGCTGCCAGGCGTCGCGAGCCACTACACCGCGCGTATCGATGTGACAGGCCTGACACCCGGTGCGCGGCTGTACTACCGCTGGGTGCTGCGATCGACATCGACGGGCGTGCCTGAGTACGCGGGCGACACACGGTCGCTCTTGGTGCCCGGCCCCGATCCAAACCTCTGCGTCTTGTCGTGCATCGATCACGCCGGGCAACTCGCTGACAAGCCGCAGCTGCGCAAGGCACTTGAAGAGGTCGTCAATCTGGCGATCAGCATCGCCATCATCACCGACGACCCGATGTACAGCCAGGGTATGAGCGCCGAGGACGACGGTAAGTTCCTGCCCGAGTCCGAACGCGAGATCCTCGCACGCTGGGTCGAGGCGTTCCAGTCGGTCGATTTCGCACGGTTCGTCCACAGCGTTGCGATCGCCATGAAAGAGGGCGATCACTCCAACGGCTGGAACGACTACGACCTGACCCAGCGCGAGACCACCACCGGCACGGTCCACAGCAACGGCTTCAGTTCTTACGCAGACCCCGCGAGCACGTTTACACCGGCTCAGGTCGCTGCGGCTTACGGCAGTGTCTCCGACTCGATCCACCGCACGGCGATGCGGGCGAACTGGTTTGAAGCCAGCGGTGATTACGGGGTAAATACCTACGGGGGTACGAAGGTCGTCCTGACCAACAGCTGGGAGTACCGCCGCCTGTCCACGAACACCGGCTGGGGCGCGACGCAGCTGGCTTGGTTTAAGAGCGTTGTCGATAGCGCGACTGAGGACCTGGTGTTCTGCATCGACCAGAGCGTGTGGGGCCGTATCGGTTCTCAAGGCAGCAGCCTGATCAATATCGCCACTGCTGAGCACCTCGATGCGATTGACTACGTTCACAACAACGGCGCACAAGGCACCAAGTACATCGGTGTCGGTGGTGATTCGCACATCGGCGCAACCGGCCACCGGCGCGCGTCCTTGAGCACCGGCGACATCATCGTAGAGCCCGGTGCGACCCGAGGCTGGGTTGCGTTCTTGATCGCATGCCCGGTAGACCAGAAGAACAACGCGCAGCTGAACACGGGCACAGACGCGGCGACCTACGCGGCCTCGACTGGCACGGCGCTACGTGAAGGCGTGGATGCGCACTACCCATACCGCGAAGCGGGCAGGGCCCAGCCATCGACCGATCCGATCAGCGGTGCGGTTCTTGACCCCGAGCGTGGGCAGCTGCGGACTTCGGGTGTGTTCATCACGACGAGCAGCACGGGGATCCGGGCGAGAGCTTGGGGAGATGACGGCAACGTGCCGCTGGTGGACCAGACTTACGAGTACACGATCGGCTACAAGCTCTACCGCCGGACAAGCCAGAGCGGCACAGACCAGCTGGTCGCTACGTTGTCCGATTCAACGCTGAGCTATACGCTCACCGGCCTTCTTGCGGACACCGAGGCCTGGTACTACGTCAACGCGGTGAGCCCGTGCGGAGTCGAGAGCACCATCAAGCCCGCGTCCCGAATGCGTCGTGTTGCCATGGACGCGACCAACCAGCTGATCGCGCCCGCGCCCAACGCCCCGCACGGGGTCAAGCTTGACCGGGGGCCTGGAGGGCTGGTCACCCTCTTCTGGCAGCACACCAACGACAACGGCGAGATCGATGCGGCGAGCTTCCACGTCTACGTCGCGACCGGTGCAGACGCCTTCGACTTCAACACGCCGACCCATACGATCAACCTCCCCGCCCGCTCGGTCGGCCTGGGCACGTTCGCCGACAGCACGACCGTCCGGGTCGTGGTCCGTGCCGTTACCAGCGGTTCGGTTGAAGAGACCAACACCAACGAAACCACCACCACGGCCGACGCGGCCGCGCCGGTGCCGCCCGCATCGATCACGCTCGTATGAGATCACAACGCCCCGAGCCAGGCGCTGCCGAGCGGCAGCAACTCGACACCCAAACGAACCGTTGGGGCGACGAAGTACTCGCGCGTAGTAAGGCCGACATGCCTGCGCCTAAAGATCTGCCTGGCAAGGGTGAGTACGCGGTCCAGCAAGTGCATCACGACTACCTGGTCTGCAGGCTTGTCTCTGGAGGTGTGGCCTACGGCAGCAGCGTGAATGTTGCCAAGGACCCCGCGCTTCGCCGCAGCCTGCTTCACGATCGCCAGATCGATTTCCTCCGCTATGTCTACACCGGCGTTCAAGCCCGGACCGTTGAGAAGATGGTCGTCCAGGGCTTCGGGTACATCGTCGAAGAGACCAAGAACCAGATCATCATCCCGAAGTACCTGACCCCGGCCGATGAACAAGTCTTGCCTACCGGCGGGCTGGCTTTCCCCGGCTCAATTATCACTGCTGAGCCAAGCCTCACGCTCGTTCAAGACGACGGCGGCGGGCCGCTCTACTGCCAGCTGCTTGAGATAACGCAGCGAGCTTACGCGAATGATGAGGAGGCGACGTGAGCAGCTTTGACGCCTTCCAGACCGATGGCTTCGACAGCTTCCGCACGCTCGGCTTCGATGCGCGGAACGGCCCAACCTGCGTACCGACCACGCTGGTGGCCGCAGGCAGGTACGTCTACGGCGGCCTGCTCAGCGGAACGCCATCGTTCACACTGCAAAGCAATGTCGCCTTCGACGCCCTGGGCCGGTGCTGGTCACGAGACAGCACCGACATCAACCGGCCCGCTGTTTATGACGCCAACGGAGTTCTGCTCTTCACAGGTTCTTCGCAGAGCGGCAATCTGGTCCGGTCCTCCGATGCCGGACAAGGCAGGGCGGTCTTCTCAGTGCTCGATTCGCTATCAAACCGGACAACGAAGCTTGTGTGCTTCAATGCTGATGGAACGCCGCTATGGTCTTTTAAAGACGCGGACTTTAGGTTCTTAGTGATCCACTACGTCGCGGGTGTTGTCTTTGCAGGCTACGAAGACCAGTCGGTCCAGATCCCCAGCGGAGGGCCTCTGACTACCGATGCTCGTCGAACGATTGCAATCGATGCTTCGACCGGCGTAAGCCTTGGCTCGGTTCACGGCATGCTTCAGTCTGTAACGCCTGACGTCGGATGCGTGGTGCTCGACGACTTAGATGATGCGGGCGACACGCCGAACCATCAGTACATCCGCTACGCCTCGGACCTGTCGACCGTGGTCTGGTCGCGAGACTTCCCAACCTACGGCGGGGGTGTTGATACCGACACAAACGGCGTGACCTGGTTCGCTCAGGCTTCGACGGTGCGCTCGGTCGATGGGCTGGGTAGCAACGCGTCGTTTGCCGTCGCCGATGGCGTGGGCTTCTTCCCGAACATTGCCGTAGACACCTGCCGTCGATACACCTCGATCTACATCGAGGGATTGTGGTCTGGCACTTCAGTCTCAGGGGACGACTACAGCCTTACGGTCGTGCCTACAGAGGGCCCGAGTATCGGAACACACAGCCAAGCGAACGACCCGAGCACGTTGGCCAATACCAACCTCGTCCGGATCAACGGCAAATGGAGCATCTTTACCTAGGCGTTTAACGCAGGTTCGATCGGCGTTTGAAGATTGATCGATCTGGCCACCGGGCCAGGTCAACCATGGGCACTCCCGAGCTGCCCGACAACCCGACTCGACCTGGCCAAAGCCGGTCGCAGCTCCGCGAGGGCCCGAACCAGCCTTAGAAGGCACCCAGGGCCGTCGCTTATCTTGCGTCAGTACCGCCGATGCCAAATAGCGCGCCGCGATGCCATTTTGACCGCGCCTCTACACCTTTTCAATCCCAGCCTCTACAACTCCACACAAACCCAAGCCCACGTGGAAACATGCGGGTTTTTTGTTGGTTTGTGCTGGATTCGCTTGACATCACACAATTTTTCCTGTATTTTCTGTTTAGACAGAAATAAATGGTCGATAGAACGTCAGGACGGCCAAACCGAAAGGCGGACCCGCATGCAGCTCACCGATGTCCAGCAGAAATTCGTGCTCCACTGGGGCGAGATGGGCAGCAGGTGGGGCATCAACCGCACGGTTGCCCAGATCCACGCACTCCTCTACATCGCGCCCAAGCCGGTGAACGCCGACGAGATCGCGGAGACGCTGAGCGTCGCCCGCTCGAACGTGAGCACCTCGCTGCGCGAGCTGCAGGGCTGGGGCATCGTCCAGGCCGTGCCGATCCTCGGCGAGCGGAAGGAGCACTTCAGCACGCAGACCGACGTCTGGGAGATGTTCATGGCCGTGCTCGACGAGCGGAAGAAACGCGAGATCGACCCGACCCTGACCCTCCTGCGCGAGTGCGTGATCGAGGCGGAAGACGCGGGCCCGGCCGAGGCGCACACGCACGAGCGCCTCTCCGAGTTGCTCAACCTTGTCGAAGCAATGGACGGCTGGTACACCCAGGTCCGCCAGCTGCCCAAGTCGATGCTGATCCGTTTTATCAAGATGGGCACCAAGATCAGGAAGCTGCTCGGCAAGTAAACCAAGGAAACCGGATGCAGACCACCCCCAACACCGAACCCTAGACCGATCTCCCCCACTGCGATGCCGCGTCAGCGTCGCACCCAAGGCCGAAAGGAGGCCGACCATGCAAGCGCTATTGCTCGCCGACACCCAAACCACCGACACCCTGCAGGTCTACAGCTACGCGATCTACCTGCTGCTGAGCATCGTGCTCACCGTATGGGTCGCAAAGACACTGCACCACCACGGACGGGTATTTCTCGTCACCGCCTTCCACGGCGACGAAAAGCTTGCCGACTCGGTCAACCACCTGCTCGTCGTCGGGTTCTACCTGATCAACCTCGGCTGGGTGACGCTCACCCTACGAAGCGAAGCGAGCCTGCTCACGATCGGCGACGTGTTTGAGTTGGTCAGTTACAAGCTCGGCATCGTGCTGCTCGTCCTCGGCGGGATGCACTTCTTCAACATCTTCGTGTTCAACCGCCTGCGCAAGAACGCGATCTACGAAACGGCGCCGCCGCCCATCGAGCCGGATGAACAGCTCCCGGGGCTGCCGACGGCCTAACGCTGTCGGCAAACACACCCGCACCGTGCCCGAACGTCGCGGTGCGGGCTTTGACCGAACCACCACGCTCCGGAAGGGAGTCACACCATGCAAGCCGTCCAACACCTCACCGTCCTCTACGACCCGACCTGCGGCTTCTGCGTCCGCTGCCGGCAATGGCTGGAGAAGCAGCCCAAGTTCATCGAGATGCGGTTTATCCCGCAGGGCTCGAGCGGGCAGCAGCGGAAGTTCCCCGACCTGAACTACGCGACCGACAAAAAGGGCAGGCCCGAGGAGCTGATCGTCATTGACGACGCCGGCAAGGTCTACCGCGACGACAAGGCCTGGGTGATGTGCTTCTACGCGCTGCGGGAGTACCGCTCGCTCTCGATGCGGCTGGCCCGGCCGGGCATGGCGGGCCTTGCGCGCCGGGCTTATGCCATGATCAGCCACAACCGGCGGGCGCTCTCCGCGCTGCTGGGGATGAAGGGCGACGACGACCTGCGCACCCAGCTCAGGGCCGAGCCCGAGACGCCGCGCTGCAACAACGCGCTGGACACCCTGCGTCAAGCGAGAGAAACAGCCGAAGTACAGCAAGGGGGTGTGTAGAGGCCGGCATAACAGACCAGGCGGTGCGCGGCATCGCATGGCGCGACCTCCTGCCGATGAACCGGGGCGAGATCGCCCACGAAATCCTCATCGTCACGCCCTGGCTCGCAAGCTCGATCCTGTTGTACCACCTCGGGCTCGTCCCGCTTGGCGCAGTCGGCTCGTTCTTCGTCTTCCTCACCGGCCTGCGTCTGTCGCACGGCTGCCAGCACTACCAACTGCCGATCGGCCGCCATTGGCAGGACAAGACTCTGTTTGTGCTGAGCGCGGTCATGCTCACCTCGATGCACGCGGTGCAGGCCACGCACCTCAACCACCACCGGCACTGCCTGGACGACCAGGACTTCGAGGGCAGGATCGCCCGCCGGCCGCTGTGGCTCGCGCTCCTGACCTGCCCGCTCTTCCCGGTCCGCCTGCACCTCGAGGCGGTGCGGCTGGCCCGGCCCGACAAGCGCCGGTGGATCTTCGGTGAGATCGCGACGGTCTTTATCATCATCGCGGTCGTGCCATGGCTCCCTGCAGCACTTCAGTGGCATGTCTTGGCGATGCTGGTCGGTGAGTGCTTTGTCGGCTTCTTCGCGGTGTGGACCGTGCACCACGGCTGCGACGAGCACGTCCCGTACCGGACCCTGCGCAGCCGCTGGCTCAACCGCCTGTTCTACAACATGTTCCTGCACACCGAGCACCACCTGTTCCCCGCGGTGCCGACCTGCCACCTGCACCGGCTCGCCGAACGCATCGACCGGGCCAGCGACGCGTACCAGAAGGTGCTGGTGTTCCCCACACGACTCAAAGAGAAAGGAGCGTAAGCATGGGTGAACTGCTGCTGCTTATCGCGTTGATGGCCGGGCTAGTCAGCGCGGCGTTGTTCTTGCTGGTCTCGTTCTTCCTCCTGCCGTGGGCGAAGCGGCGTTTTGGCGAATGGGCGCTCGCGCTGTTCCCGCTGTCAACTTTTGCGGGTGCCTATTTTGGCTGGGCGATGCTGTGGTTGTTTATCAAGGCGGTAGATGTGTGATCCAGCATTCCAAAACTGTTGCAGAATTAGAAAGATGATGCCGCAGAATAAACCGGAGTACACCAGATGATGGCCGGTATTGATATCACACCACTAATCATCCTCATGAACTTCGTGTTCCTTGGCGCGTTATCAGGCGGGCTGATCGGCGCGTTTTTGATTGATCGACAGAATCAGTGGCACTGGCTCGCTCGTGGTACCGCGATCCTTGGGTTGGTCGTGTTGGGTATTTTATTGGATACTGGGCTGCGCGTATGTACCTAGCCACACGTTGATGCCTCATGCTGTGCCCTCTGTGAAAAATGCTGGAGCAGCAACCCCAGCATCAATTAAGAACAGCTCGACACGCTCGGGATCTGATCGATCAGCCAGCCCGCCAGATCCGTCTTCGCCATGCGGCCCGGCTCGTCGGATCGGCCGTCCGCGTAGAAGAGGATCGGTTCGATCTCGCTCGCGTCCATCGTCTGCAGCGGGTTGGCCAGGATCGCATCGACTTGTTTGCGCTGCATCTTCTCGACCGCGCGGGTGCGCAGGACCGCGGGGTCTTCCAGCGCGAACGCGATGACCGTCTGATCGTCCCGCTTTTTTGCGGCACAGCCCGCGACCAGGTCGGGCGTGGGTTCGAGCTCGATCTTCAAGCCCTTGCCACGCGGGGTCTTGCCCTTGATCAACGCCGCGGGCCGGTAGTCCGCGACAGCGGCGGCTTTGATCAAGACATCGCAAGAAGGGAAGTGCTCGTCGAGCAGCGCTTCAAGGTCCGCCGTCGTGTTGAACCGGATCACACGGACCCGTTCGGCGACGCTCGGCGGCAGCAGCACGGGGCCCAACAACAACGTGACCTTGTGCCCGGCCGCCGAAGCGGCCTCGGCCAGCGCGAAGCCCATCTGACCGCTGCTGCGGTTGGAGATGAACCGGACATCATCGATAGGTTCGCGGGTCGGCCCCGCGGTGATCAGGATGCGCATGGGTGGAGACTATCGCCCGATTAGTGCCCGCCCGCAAGGGCGGGGCGACGTTTAAATTGCGACTAAAGACCCCGCCCCTGCGGGCGGGCGCTAAGTGATCTGCAGCGGTTCGGGCCCGATGGTCACGATCGTTAACGGGTCGACCGTCCGTTCCGCGACAAACCGGTTCACCTCTTGCAGCGTGACGCTGTCGACCCGGTCGGCCAGTTCGTCGAGGCTGCGCGGCCGGCCGTGGACATAGAGGTCCGCCGCGATCGCGCCGGCGCGTGCGCCGCTGGACTCGCCCTGCATCACCAGCCGGGCCTTCATGCCGACCATCGCCCGCTGCAACTCGCTGCCCTCGACGCCCTTTGACAGCCGGCGGAGCTCGGCAACAAACACATCCAGCGTCTCCTGGGCGCGCGGCGGGGTGGTCCCCGCGTAGCCGAGCACCGCGCCGAGGTCGCGCATCCCCGCGTAGCTCGCGTAGACCGAGTAGCACAGCCCACGCTTCTCGCGGACCTCGGAAAACAGCCGGCTCGACATCCCGCCCGACAACACGGACACGGCGGCGCGTTGCAGCATCGACTGCTCGTCCGTGTCAGGCGGCGCATCGTAGGCCAGGCCGATATGCACCTGCTCGGTCGGCGCCTCAAGGTGTGTGTAGCCACGAGACGCTTCTTCGGTTGGCTTGATCACGTCCGCCTGCCCGGACCAGTCGGCGGCGAGTTCGCCAACGCGGTCGCGCAGCTGGTTCCAGTCGAACTGACCCGCGAATGCGAGGATAGAGCCTTTGGGAACAACGCCCACCTGCCAGTGCGCGCGGACATCATCGAGCGTCAACGCCTTGAGGTGCTCCGCGATACCATCGCTCGGCCGGCCCAATGGCTCGGGGAAGTGCTTGTGCCGCAGCGCGATCATGGCACGCCGCTGTGGGTCGTCCTCCAGCGCAGCGATCTCCTGCAGGCAGAGGTCGCGCGAAGGCTCGAGCTCCTGCTCGTCCAGGTTGGGTGACAGCGCCTGGCTCAGAAGCAGCGGCAGGGCGGCATCCAGGTTCTCGCCGACGAGCGTCGCGCTCAGGCGGAGGTGCCGGTTGCCTGCGCTGCACGAGCGGTGGACGCCGAGGGTATCGAGCGCGTCGTTGAACGCGCGCGAGCCCCGGCCCTGGGCGCCCCGGCCGAGCAGTTCCGCCAACAACGGCGCAACGCCTTGCTGCCGCTTGGGCTGGCCAGCGATCCCCGCGGGCGTGAGCAGGGTCATCGCCAACGAGCGCACGCCGGCCATCGGCTCGGCGACAAGGGCCAGCCCGTTTTCAAAGGTATGGGTGTGGATCTCCGGCATAGGCGGGAGATTGTAGACCCTTACACGACCGATGGATGGGTGCTCACACCGAAGCCCGTCGGCAGAGATCGATAAGGCCGTCGACCTGCTGCTGGATGGCGTCGGTCACCTCCGCGGATTCCGCGCTGTCGATGACCCGTTCCAGTTCGCCTGCCGTTTGTGAGATCGGCTCGAAGCCGTAGCCCGTCCCGGCACCCTTGAGCTGGTGTGCCACCATGCGGAGCCCGGCCAAATCATTCGCCTGCGAGGTCGTTCGGATCGTGTCGATCCGGTCCTCGATCTCATCAACGAAAAACTGGACCAACTCGGCCATATCGGGGTCGCTTGCCAGGGTGCTGACAAGCGGGCCGGTGGTACTCGTTTGACCTGAATCGGGAGTGGGTAGAGACATTGAGGACCCCTGAAGTAGTCCCCCCCGTGCGATGATTCCTAAAACTGTTAAGCTATCGGTTGATCCAAGCGACGGGCTTGACTGGGCTGAGCATGGATAGCTACTGCAACTCCAATGTTGGACGTTTTGTGGGGACAGATTCGGGCTCTTCGCCTTTGGGGGCGGTTTGCCCCGGGCTGTTGTGAGTGTTTGCTTCTTCTTGGTTTTCGACAGACTCAGGGTTAATCTCTTGCCCTGGTGTATCAGGGATCAGATCGAATCCCTCGCCGGGGGCCTCTGTCAAAAGGTCCGTTTCGAGGCTGACCTGAGGGGCAGAGAGTTCAGACCAGGTCATGTTCGCCATCGACGCGTACTGCGTGGCCGGCGTCTTGCCCAAGACGTGCGCGAGGGGCTGGCGGCTGGGGTCGGGGATCTGTTCGAAGGCGGCCAGCGCGGTGCCGTTGACCTCGTTGTAGAGCGACAGGGTCAGGGCCTCGCTGGATGCCGGGCTGACGCGTGCGCGGAAGACGCCGGTCGTCGGGTTGTACCAGAAGCCTGCCTGCTCCTCGCCGTGGACGACGGGGTCGGGCGGGTGCTCGCCGAGGTCGCCGGGCGGGGCCAGGTCGATCCAAGGCCGATCGCCATAGAGCAGCACGTTCGCGGGCACGTTGTCCCCAAACCACTCGGGGTGCAGGTGGACCAACAGCACATCGCGCCCCGCCACGGCCGACTGTACCGTGCGGTGGTACGCAGCCTGCTGCTGGAACTGCTGCAGCGCGACTCGCACCGACTCGACGTCCTGCCTGTTCTGCTCCCGGCTGTTGTAAAGGTACAGCCCGCCCGCCACCACGGCGACCAGCATCAGGCCAATCATGAAGTCAATAACGATCCGCATCGGTCTCGATCTCAATCCAGCAGTACACCAACACAACCGGCGTGTGTTGCAGTGCGACGCAAGACTTATCGGTCGGTGGTTGAGCACGATTGCGTTGGGATAGCCACTTCGCGTGTCGATCCAAACGCCCGGCCCTTGCAAGCCCTACGACCACTACGACCACTACCTATAAAAAAACCCCGCTGCGGGGCGGGGCGGGGCGGATGGCGACGACAGGACTCGAACCTGTGACCCGGGGCTTATGAATCCCCTGCTCTACCAACTGAGCTACGTCGCCTGGGATTTGGAACGCGGCATTGTACTGGTAGCAGAGGATTGAGCAAGAGGATCAAGGTTAAGCGGTCGCCTTCTTAATCCTCGATCCTTCCCGCTCAGCCGCCTTTGAACCCTGCTCGACCCCGCCTAATTTTCACTAGGTTGACCAACCGCCGCCGATACCAACCGGCAGGGCAAGGAGGCTCCGGCATGGCCAAGGACGCAATGCACCAGCATGGCCCGTGTCCGTTCGTCGACGATGGCGACGGCCGATGCAGCTGCCGGATGACCAAACAGACCCTCGACCAGGCGTTCGATTTTTGCCTGGGCGGCAGGCAATTCTCCTGCCACACCTACCACGCCATCAAGTGGGAACGCCAGGCCCAAAGCGATGACCCAACGACCCAGCTTCAACCCGGCACCCCGGCACCAGAACCAGCCCAACCGCTTAGCCTCCCCGTCCTCCCCGCCGCGACCGCAGCCCGCTTCGGGGGCCCCGGCGACCAGCAGGCCGTCGCCTAGCCCCGCCAAACCCGCCAAGACCCGAAAGCCCTCGCGCTTCGAAGCGCCCGTCCGCGACTTCCTCACCTACTGCAAGGTCGAGTGCGGCTTCGCCCCCGCCACCCTCGCGGCCTACGCGGGCGACATCCGCGACCTCTGGGTCGAGCTCGCCCAGCTCGGGTGCACCTCCTGGGAAGACCTCACCCACCCGCTCATCACCGACCACCTCAAGAACCTCCGCGACATCCGCGGCATGGAGCTGTCCTCCATCGCCCGACACGTCGCGACCATCCGCGTCTTCTGCAGGTTCCTCCACACCTCGGCCACGGTCGAAGACAACCCCGCCGAATGGCTCGAACAGCCAGAGACCTGGCAGAAGCTGCCAACGGTCATGGCGGACGAGCAGGTGCAGAAGCTGCTCGGCGCCCCCCAGCCCAGCGACGCGCTGTACCTCCGCGATGTCGCCCTGCTTGAGCTGCTCTACGCCGGCGGCCTCCGGGCCTCCGAGCTCGCCGACATGGACTGCGCCGCCATCCACTTCGAGCTTGGGGTCTGCCGCATCCTCGGCAAGGGCAACAAAGAACGCCTGGTCCCCATCGGCCGACCGGCGCTGAGAGCCGTCCAACGCTACCTCGACGAGCTCCGCCCCGACCTTGAAAAGCCCGGCATCTCCGGCGACCGCATCTTCCTCTCCCGGACCGGCCAGCCGATCACCCGCGTCGTCGTCTGGCAGGTCGTCAAGCGCCACGCCAAGCGGGCCGGCCTCAAGGACGTGCACCCGCACACCCTCCGGCACAGCTTCGCGACCCAGATGCTCGCCGGCGGCGCCGACCTCCGCGTCGTCCAGGAACTCCTGGGCCACAGCAGCATCAACACCACCCAGGTCTACACGCATGTGGATCGGTCCCGCCTCAAGGACGTGGTCACGCGGTTCCACCCCAGGCCGTAGGCGCGGTGACTGCGATGTGAGACAGAACGTCTAGGTTACGGGCTCTCTTTGACCGGCCTGATGGCGTGGTCGCGCACAAATGATGCGCCGCAGCACACAAGCCTCCAAAAGCCGCCTTTGGCAAAGGCGGTCTTCCATGACTACTCACACCCCCTCTCCAATCCCGCCGATACCCTCGGCGGCTTTATTTCGATCTCCCCTCAATCAAACCTCAATCCACAACCCCGCGCGCACAAACCACGAAAGAACACCCGTACGCAATGACGCAAAGCAAAAAACAAAAACACCAACCTCACCACACTCATTCCCATGCACACAATGTGTGACGTCATCGAAAACGACTCCCGACCCTTTATCTCCCCCGATGACTGGCCAGCTGATGGGTTTACCCTCTGCGGTTTGAAACGCGTCAGTAGACGTACCATCAAATAGAACGAGCGCGTCTTCAGGCGCAATACCAGGCTTGTCTTGGTCGCCCAGATATCCCGAATCAATCTGCTCTGGCATCGGCCGCTTCGGATCGTGAACCGACCATTACAGACACCTCTCTTTCGCGGAACTAGAAGCAAAAACAATACTCGTGCAGAACCCGATCAAAATCATCAAAACAAGAATCAGTCGTAGCATGAGTGCCCCCTAACCATCATTGAATCTGGGCGCAGCCTACCGCCGCACCGGAATGGCATCAGTACACCACATTACAGTCGAGCTGATCGATTCGTTTACGCCCGTCTTTGGATTTTGCCAGCTATAGATATCAGGTTGACGATAATTCACCCACTCAACATGCCCGTCTGCAAAGACTGCATTGGAATCTCCTGTTTCGTTATCTGTCGTGTTGTGAAACGAAGCAAAGCAGTCGATATTACCCGAATTGACACCCGATCTTCCAAGCAAATAGCCATCATTCATCGTGAACTGACTATAACCAGCAATCGTGAACGTATTCTCTTCTGCAAAGACAACCAGATCACTGGGCCTGCGAATGGTTTCAAGCGTATGTTTTTCCGGTGCCCAACCAGGATTATCCAGACGGGTCAGTGGGCCAATATTCCAGTTCTGAACGTAGTTCCTCCTGAGTGCTGTACCCCAAGATGCAGGAAACGTATTCGGTGAGAGGCGGTCGGTAGATGTCGGACAAAGATAGATCTCTGTACTGTCATTGACATAGGGATAAAGGGTGCCCTCGACAATACTATCGATCTTGGTTGGGTCATCGCCATCTGGGAAGGCGGTGCCATCCTCCAGCGTGTCCAACGCCCAGACCCATAGACGCGCAGCGGTGTACTGCCCCTTGTTATCCGATACATAAGCGCCCTGGGCGATTCCGAGCTGGCGCATGTTGCTGCCGCACTGCGTTGCTTTGGCCGCGTCACGTGCTGCACTTAGGGCCGGGAGCAAGATCGCGATTAAAAGCGCGATAATGCTGATCACGACGAGCAGTTCAATCAGTGTAAAGGCGCGTTGGTGAAGCATAACATAATCCTCTTTCTATCTATATAGCAACGAACAAACGAGACACACAAACCGTAAAACCGCCAACCACCTTTCAGCAGTTAGCGGCCTTGAAGGAGGATTTAATATCAATGCCGCCGTCGTTGCAGCATGGCTAGACCGCCTATGCCAAGTAGTGCTAAAGACGAAGGCTCTGGAACCGCTACAAGCTGAAAACCATTAAACGGGCCTTGGGCAAACTGGCCACCCGATCCGGTCTCTTCCCAGTCGATGACGATCTCACCAGCCGTCGGTACAACAGCAGAGAAAACATGGTAGTTTTCGTCTTCAGTAAATGCGTCAGCGACATCACCCGTGAGTGTAAAAGAGCTACCTCCGACCGTGAATTCCGCGTCTGTTGAGTTGTCTTTCACGGAATAGACGTAAACATCGTATGCCGTAGCGTTAAGACCGCTGATGGTCACGGAGTCTGAAGGACCATTCGCGGTGATAAATCCATATAACAACTCGAGGGTATCCGGGTCCGTTCCGCGGTTCTCAGACCCACCCGATCCAGAGAGGGTGACAGTGACGCCTGTAGCACTTGATCCGTCTGAATACACCAGGCCGGTAAACGGTCCGCCGGCCGGAAACGCGCTTGCGCCGCTAAGCAGGTTATTCCATGTGTCATTCCCTGCATCCACATAGGCGCCCTGCCCGGTGTAATCGGCATTCCCATCAAAAAGCGGACCATCGCTACTGCGACCAAAATTGACATTCAGGACTTCTGCATGGGCTGTTGCTGTAACACTGCCAGCCGCAACCATACCAACTGCCATCAAAGAAAACTTCAAACCATTCATTAGAAACCTCCTAGATTAGGAAAGGATAAAAGATGCTCCTGAAACGCTCAGGAGTCGTTTGTAATCATGTGATGTTTTGGATTGCTTTCACAGAGATAGTCATAGTTTCACTAAAGAAAAATACGATCATTGCTATTCAATAGGCCGAAACCTGTATTCGTGAAGAGCAAGAATTTCGTCAGGTGTAAGTGCCCGATCAAATAGCACCAGTTCGTCGACAATACCGTTAAAACGCCGCTCGGGTTTTTCCGAATTCGCACCAATCAAAACGGGCGCGACTTCATGCCAAGGCTCATTAATGAATGTCGCCGAACGTCTTGTCTCGCCATCTCGGTAGACGCTTAGATTTGTTTCGATTTTCTGACCATCAACGTAGAGCCGCTGGCTTGCATCGCCTGTTTGACGGTTGACCTCATTGACCGCAACTATGAAATGCCACTTGCCGTCAAAGAGCTCGCTCAGGCTTTCGAGTTGGTTGTAATGTCTAGTAACACCGGTGTCCCAAGTGATTCGCGAACTGCGGCTATAAGAATGTAGCCGCCATGAGTTCTCACCCTTTGTAATAACTGGAATGTAAACATCTTCTTCTTGGCCAGAGAATCTAAGCGGTTCGTGCTTAAACCAAACCGCCACCGAGAACGATTGCTGCTGAAAACTAAACACTTCAGAGTCTGAGTTGTGTACTTCGACGTGTTGTCCGAGCTTATTGCTTGGGCCAGACGAATTGAACATCAACCCACGCTTGCCCGGGAATCTGCCGTCTGTCCAGCTTGCACCGTTGATGATACCTTTAAAGTAACCTCGATTCCTGGTGGCCAGATTAGGCAGGGTGATAGTAGAACTTGTTTCGTTGTCAAACGCGTAATATAGGACAACACCTCGGTCGCGACGGAGGGCCAGCGACTGCGTCATCCAACGGTCTAAATCGGTTGCGCGACCTGCGTTGGAGATGGCTTCGTAGTGCCGGTTGCGAATAAAACTCAATGCATTGGGGTCAGCCTCAACAATCTGTATACCGGCTTGATCAACTTGCATGGCTTGCCCCGCAAAGACGTTCATCGTGCCGTTTGATAGCTGCCCATTGGACATCCCGGTTAATTCGACCTCTCCATCAAAGACTTGAGTAATCGTTTCTCCGAGCGCATTCGTCACAACGCCAAACTCCGTGCCCACATCAACAATCTGGGCACTGTCGGTGTAAACCACAAAGCCTTTACTCGATTCCATCTGGCAGCGGCCAACCATACTGCCTTGTATCAGGTGTATGCTCGATTCAGAAAGAAACGATATCTTGCACGGTGCTTCAAGGACCAACTCTGTTTGGTTTGCAAAGCGAACACGCGCCAATCCACCGGTCAGCTCGATGATCTGGTCTTTCATAAACCCCTCGTCGAGCGCTGGTAAATCACCAACCCAGGAAGCATCGACTGTGTCAATCAGTGTAGCGACGACACGGTTGGTGTCGGGCGCGGGCGTGACGAAGTCGGGCACCTCGGCGATGTCGTTCGGCGTCTCGTTGCCGGGCAGCAGGACGACCGTAAGCACGACGACCGTAAGCACGACGCCCAAGAGCAGCACGACCGCGGCGGCGACGGTCGCAACCACGCGCGGGGGGAGATAGTGCTCGAAGAGGTAGCGGCCCGCCTCCTTGAAGTCATGGGTCGATAGCGGGGTGTTTTCTTTCGCCGGGAGTTCGCCGAGGAAGGTCACGGTCTCGGATTGGGCGGCGGCTTCGAGCTGGGCGAGTTCGGCGAGGACGGAGCCGGTCTCGCTGCGCTGCTCGCGGAGGTGCTCACCCAGGAGCTCGCGGAAGTGCAGCTGCTGCATGAAGGCCTTGGCGTTGGCGGGGTCGGCGTGGAGCCAGGCCTCGATCGCCCGGAGCTGTTCGTCGGTCGCGTGGCCGGCGAAGTAGGCCTCGAGTGCTTGGGTGGGCTCGTTGTTCATGACGCCACCCCCGTTGCCTGCTTGATGCACTTGGCCAGGGCCTTGTGCACCCGGCTCATCAGGGTGGTGACGGCGGTGACGGTCATGCCGAGCTGCTCGGCGACGTCTGCGGAACGCAGGTCCTGCTCGTAGCGGAGTTTCAAGGCTTGTTGCGAGCGGGACTGCAGCTTGTTGATGCAGTCGTCCAGGGCGGCCTTGGTCTCGGCCTCGGCGGGCGGCTCGGCCGGCATCACGCTTTCCAGGAGGTCCAGCGTGTCCTGCGAGAAGACCAGCTTGTTCATGGCCTTGGACCGGCGGTAGTTCAGCACGCGGTTGCGCGCGATCGCGATCGCCCAGCGGACAAACGGGGTTTCGGGGTCGTACTTCTCGTAGTCCCTTGCCACGGCGACCGCCACCTGCTGCAGCAGGTCCTCGGCGTCATGGTAATCCGATACCGCTGCGACTAAGTAGGCACGGATCGAGGTCTGCCACTTGTGCCAGTGCTCGGCCACGATCGCCCGGCGGTCAGAATGATCCATCGGATGAGACAAGAAGGGCCTCCCTAAACGGGGAACACGTCCCCGCACCGTATCAGTGCACGAACTACCGCTTTGTCACTAGTTATTTGAGATTATTTTCAGAACCGCCGCTGATGCGCCTAGAATCGGGGTATGCAATGCAACATCGATGCAAAAGGCAAAGCGCTCCGCTTGATCTATGGGCTGATCATGCTCGCGGTGGCGGCATTAATCGCGGTTCTGATGCTCGCCGGCGTGCTCGGGCTCGGCGTGTGGGGCTGGGCGGTCGTGGCCGGGCTGGGGCTATTCGGGGCGTTTGGCGTGTTCGAGGCCCGGGCGGGGTGGTGCGTGATGCGGGCGATGGGGTTTAAGACGCCTTACTGAAAGCCGCCATTCCCCAACGTGTAGCGGGCGACGCGGAGCATCCCGTGTAGCTATGCTTTTGTTAGACGCAATCGGGTTCGCCGAACCACGGGACGCTTCGCGTCTCCCACTACACGTTGGGGAATGTCGACTTCGTCGACTGGTTTTATTCCTCCGACACCCGAAGCAGCTGCGACTGGTTGGTCTCTTTGATATTGACCGTGATCGCAGGGAGCTCGGGTCGGGGCGGGGCGACGGTGATCGCCGCGGTGTAGGTCATCGTCTCGTTTCGGGCAACGGTCTCCTGACGCGAGAGGTCGAAGAGGATCTCGCCGTTGGCTGCGGTGTCGCTGATCTGGATGTCGATGTCCGGGCCGCCCTCGGGGAGCTTGCTCAGATCGACCTCGATATCGACATCGGACTCGGTCTTGATGGTCGCGATGGGCACGCCCGCGATGACACCGACGCTGTCGAAAGTGAAGGTGGTGTCCCACTTGGCCTTGGTCTCGGCCTGGGGGAAGACATCTTCGTGGTTCCAGGTGTTGGTTGCGTTCCACGTCTGGCCTGGCGTCGCCTCGGCGGGGGCGCTGATCAGCGTCGCCAGCTCGCTGGCGGTCTCTCTGAAGTCCAGCTCCTCGGGGATGATATCGGCCTCGGCGGCCTCGGCGCCCGCCGCGGTGGCCAGCTCGTCGATACCCTCGACCGCGCCGATCGTGCCGTCGGCGTTCACGGCGATCTTCAGCGGCGTCTGCACCATCGCGGACATCAGGCTGTCGAACGCGGGGCGCTCACCGGTGAGGTTGTCGGAATCAAAGACGACCGGCTCGGCCTCGCCGACCGTGATGGTGAACTTGATCGTGGTGAGCCGCATGGTGCAGGCCGCGGTGCCGTCGTCGTTGACCTCATCGACACGCCAGGTGACCTTGCCCTCGCTCAGAAACGTCGTGGTCTCGGACTGCTGCTGGCCGAGGATCTGGGCGGTCTCGTCTTTCTGCGTCTTGCCCCAGAACGCGTAGGTCGCGGTCTGGCCGGGGGACCAGCCCGGGCGGAGGTTCGTAGGCTTGTCGTCCTGCGCGAGCGTTGGCATCGCGATGAACGACGCGACGAACAGGGCAAGGGTCAGCAGCAGCGGGGCGGGGGTCTTGGTCATAGTGGATCGCATGGGGTGGTTTTTCTTCTGGGCGTCAACCTTAACAGACGCTGGATACGCTTGGCGGGTTCGCATGAAGGCCGGGCTATTCCGGGCGGTTAAACCAGGCGTCGCCACCAAACTCGAAGCACTCGATCCGGATCACGACCCACCTTTCACCGACACGTTTCCACCGGATGCCCCAGATGCTGACATTCGTGCCGGGGAAGTCGTCGACCGACGCCTTGACGTTGACGCGGAAGCTGGTCGTGCCGTAGCCGTCTTGTGGGTCGAGTTTCGCGATCTGGTTGATCAGGATGATGTCGTCGAAGTCGACCGCTTCGATCTGGGCGAGGATCTGGTCACGCGTCAACACACCCGAGAGGAAGGGCGGCGCCGACTTGTCGCCGGCGTACGCCGCGGTCGCCTGCTCGTCGATGATCGTCCGGAGGTCATCGAGGCGCTTGTCCTCGACGGCGAGCAGCAGCTCCTTCAGCGCGACACCGAGTTGCTCGCGCTGCGTGGTGACGAAATACGAAGACGCGAACACCGCCGCGACCAGCCCCAGCGCGATCCACGACAGGTGGATCAGCCGCTTGTTGCCCGTGCGTCGGCCGGTGATGCGCGTGCCCGCCCAGACCACCGCGAGCGGCACCAGCAGCCAGCCCGGCGACTCGAAGAGCAGGTAAGGCACCCAGCCGGATTGTGCAGCCTGTGCAAGCACACGTACATGATACGTCGCGCGTTGGATCAACAGAGCATGAAGCGTGAGCGAGCGGCATCGGACTTCAGTAACTTCAGGGCCACTCCTTAGCGCTTCGTGCTCTGACCGAGCCCAGTACTCAGTACGAATTGTGCTTGTGCAGCGGGACCTTAGCCAGGTCGATCGTCGCGAGCAGCTCGGCGATGCGTGGCCCCGCTTTGCCGTTGCCGTACGGGTGACGCAGCCTGCCTGTCTGCACCGCCAGCGCCTGCTTGATCGCGCGGCGGGTCGCGGTGACGCCGTACTTCGCGTCGATGACGCTGCCGGGTTTTTCACGCCCGGCCTGCCTTGGGCCGAGGTTGACCGCTGGGGTCTTCAAAACCGCCGCCTCAATCAACCCCGCCGACGAGTTGCCGACAATCGCCTTGGCCCCGGCGAGCAGCGCCAGGAACGCGTCGCGCGGCAGGTGCTCGGTCGGCGTCAGCCCCGCGTCGACAATCGCCCGCAGGACCGCGTTCCGCCCGGGGTCGTGGTTGGGCGACATGATCAGCCGGCTGTGCTTGGCGGTCGCCTCGAGCGTCGCCTGCATCCACCGGTACTCCTCGTCGGGCATTGCCCCGACGGGGTGCTGCATCACAATCAGGTCCGGCGCATCCTCCGCCGGCACCACCGCGTCAAGCCCATCGACCGCGGGCGAGCCGGTATTGTGGACGTGCGCTTCGTGCTCGCCCATGCGGACCAGGCGTTTCTTGCTGTGCGTCGTCGCGGCGAAATGCAGGTGCGCGAGCTTGCTGATCGCGTGCCGCATCGCCTCGTCCGCGACGCCCTCGGCCCGGTCCCCGCCGTGGATATGCGCCAGCCTAAACCCACCGACCTGCGCCGCCAGCGCCCCGGCCAGCGCCTCGATGCGGTCGCCCAGCACAAGCACGGCGTCGGGCTTCATCTCCCCGAGCACCCGCCCGATGGCCATCACCCCCCGCCCCAGCGACTGCACATCCTCCTCGCGCGAAGGCATCGCCCCGGTCCGCTGCATCTTCACCCTTGCCGAGATGCGGTGGTGGACGTCCTTGATGCTGTCCGTCGTGAGGTGCGTGCCGGTGACGATAAGCTTGAGCTCAAGCGAGGCGTGCGCATCAACCGCATCCAGCACCGGCACCAACAACCCGTACTCCGCTCGGCTGCCTGTGATGACGGCGATCTGCTTGGTCATGGTTTGAGTCTAACCGCGGAGGCGCGGCGTTGGCAGAGGAGGACAGTAAGGCTCTTTGAAACCACAGATGCACACGGATAAACACCGATTTTTCTTAGGAAAGCAACAATTAAGGAATCGTGGAATAAGACAAAACCCAATACGGCATGCCTATTTGATCCCCGCTTTCCTAACTTCATGCATTTCTAAGAAATGCCTTGATCTGTGTCCATCCGTGTGCATCTGTGGTTTCAAAACTGCCTTCCTCCGCGAAAGCCGCGCCTCTGCGGTTCAAAACCAAACCCACAAAGACTCAACCCACCGCCCGGATCGTACCGCTCCGCAGACGCTCTTCCAAAACCGCCTCGGCGGCCTTGAAGTCTTCCTGTATATCGACGTCCACCACCTCACCGGGCTCGGTCACCACGGCCCGGCGGTCGCTGCCCAAGAACGCGTGCGGCTGGCCCTCGACCAGGCAGAACAGGCTCGACCGAGTCACCGCGATCACCCCGCCGTCAAGCATGTAGACCGGCGGGAGCTCCTGCCGACGGTAGACCTCGTTCTCGGCGTACATGCCGAGCCTGCCGGTCTCCGGGTCCACGGTCTTCATCCAGTACGGGTGGTTCTTCCCGACCGGGCAGACGCTCTGCACGCTGTCCGCCCCGGTCTCCCCGAGCATCTCGACCGCGCGGTCGGTCAGGTCGTCAGGCCGTACCGGCACGTTGCCGTAGAGCAGGCAGATATTGTCGTGCGCATCGACGACCTGGTTCACCGCGTGGCGCGCGGCGGCGTCCACCGTCGCGGTATCGCTCGCGAGCTCGGCCGGCCGGTGGATCACCTCGACGTCGTACTTCTTGGCGATCTGCGCGAGGTGTTCGCCATCGGTCGTGACCAGCACCCGCTTAATGCGCGAGCTGGCCAGCGCGTGCTCGATCGTCCAGGCCAGCATCGGCTTGCCCGCGATCGTCAGCGCGTTCTTGTTCGGCAACCCCTTGCTGCCGGCCCGGGCGAGGATCACGCCCAGTGCGGCCCCTTCATTCATCATCTTCCGTTCCTTCGCTTTCAAGGCAGGCCGTCCAGGGCCGCTAACAAGACGCCATGAGCTCGCGTTGCGCGTCAAGCCATCGGCGGCAATCCGGGCAAACAAACGCTCCGCCCCCGCTCACATCGGCCAGTGCCGCCGACCCCCGCCAGAGTTCGGCCAAACCCTGATCACCCAAGCGGCCTAGGGGCAGCCGCCCCAGCCAGTCCTCGCCGCACAGACAGACCGTACCATCGCTCAGCACCGTCAGCCGCTGCTTCTGACGCGTCAGGTCGATCGGCGTTCCAGGCGGCATGGGCGCCTCCATCGGCACCGGCGACATGTCCGGGATCAGGCCCCGGCCGGTCTTCGCCCGGTCCACCACCGCCCAGCCCGCGACCATCATCCACCGTTCAAAGAACGTCTCCAGGTCCGATAAATTCTCGGCCACCTTCACCAGCCGCGGCACGACCCAGCCGCGGAACCCCTCGCCCCGCTGGCGGTTGCCGTTGCGCGCCTTGAACAGGCGCTCGAGGTTGTTCATGACCTGGCCGAAGCCGTCCACGCCCATGAGCTGCCCGTACACCGCGGCGCTGTCCGCGTTGATCCGCACCGCGATCACGTCCAACGGCAGCGCCGCCAGGCGGTCGATGGCCTGCTCATCGACCAGCAGGTCCGTCTCGATCCCGACGCCAAGCAGGCACGCCTGCGTCGCGCGTTCGAGCGTCACACACCAATCATCGTGCAGCAGCGGGTCCCCGAGCCCGCCGAAGAGGACGGCGGTATCGTTGCATAAGGCTCGGCAGGTGGCACGGGCGCGACGCCCGTAATCGCCACCTCTTGAATCCACGGGCGGGACGCCCGTGCCACCAGAAAGGTCATCCAGCAGCGCATCAAGTGCCTCCCCCGACATGTCCTCGCGTGATAGATCCAGGTGGTGCTGCGGCACGATCGGCCCGCTGACCGGCCGACGCGGCGACAGCTCGACATTGATCTGCTGTGGCAAGCGCTCAAACTGCCGCCAGGGTTCATCTGTTTCCACACCACGCGACGTATCCGTAATTAACTGGCAGTCCGAGCCGGCGAACCCATCGCCCAGACGAGACGCGACAGCCTGCAAATGATCAACCGCCCGCGGCGTGTCGTAGATGAACCGGCGGTACTGCATCCGTACCGATGCGGGCACCTGCACATTGACATCCTTGCCCATCGGGTCGATGGCCGGCTTCTTCGGGTTGTAGCACAGCACGTTCGCCACGGTCGCGTTGTGCTCGACCAGGTCCTGCAACGCGTCGCGATAGATCACCAGCGGGCTGAGGCCAGGCGGCGCCTGGGTGAACGTCAGCTTCATCGCCTCGGGAGCCGAGCGGTGCAGCTCCAACTGCTTCGTCGCGAGCACCGGGTCGATGCAGCACCAATCACCACGCAGCGCAACGAGCGACTCGGCCCCGCGCCCGAGCATCGCCTCAAGCATCCCGTACGCGGGCAGCAACTCGTCATAGATGGTCATCCCGCCAACACCACCACGCCACGCGGTCAACGCCCACTTGCGGCCCGAGTCGATCACGCTGCGCAGCCAGTCATCGCCCTCCCTCGTTTGCACCGCCTCGGTCGTGACCCGCGGGCCGCGGGCCGGCGTGTCGTACAACCCCGCCAGCGACTGCTCGGGCGGGTGCATCAGCACGATCTCATCGAGCCCATCGATCCGCGCAACACGATCGATCGTGTGCTGCAAAACACTTTTGCCCATGAGGTCATCAAGCAGCGAGACCGAGTGGCCGAACCGGCCGCGGTGCAGATCAACCTGGATGATGGCGATGCTTGTCATGGTCGTTAAGCAGCGGTCGTCAGCGGCGCGGGCTTGTCTTCTTGGTTCGCTTTATCGGTCGCATCCAGTAAGCGTTGACGCGCCTCGCCAAAGATCGTCAGCGCTTCGTCGCAGGCCTGTTCGATAAAATCCATGTTGTCCAGGTCGCGCTCGATCTGCGCGAGCTGCCGCCGGTATGCGTCGCCGTGATCGGTGTGGTGGATCCCCCGGTCCGCCCGCTCACGGCGGAACGTGCCCACCGTGTTGACCGAGCTGACCAACTCGAACGCCTCTTTCAATTCACCGTGGACCCGTTTGGTGTTCTTCTGCACCTGCTCAAACAGCTTGCCCGCCTTCTTCGGGTTGTGCTGGTGTTCGCGCAGCCGTTTGAGCAGCCTCGTCGTGTCGAGCGTGACACGTTTAAGCTCCTTGACGCGATCGATCCGCCCATCCAACAGCCCGCGCAGCATCGCAAGCCGATCACGGCTTAGCCCGGCCTCGGCCTGCGGCAACTCAGGAACTGCGCGCGTTGCATACCGGTCCAGCGCGTCTTTGAGCGTGCTCAGCCGGGTGTGCTGCTTGGGCATCCCGCCTTCGGTCGCGTCGATCACAGTCAGGCCCGCCTGCCTGGCCTCATCGAAGTCCCGCTCGAACTGGCCGAGGTACGTGCTCATCTGCTCGTCGGTAAAGATCGGCCGGCCGTGCACATCCTCAGCCCGCCGGAGGTTGCCACGCATCCGTACGACGCGCGTCCACTCCATCGTCTCGATGGTGTTGAACGCGCCCAGCTCCGGCTCCCAGACCTGGTGCACCGCCGTGCCCGGCGCGTAGTACAAACCATCCGAGAAGCCGAGGTCCTGCCCGATGAAGACGACCGGGTCGCAGCCAAGCAGCTGCGCGAGGTAGAACGACAGGTGCGCGACGGTCGTGCCCGCCTTGATCGCCGGCATCGGCCGGGCCATGTCGCCCAACAGCTTGTCGTTGAGGTTGTTCGGGCAGACCCGCACCGGGCCGGGATACGCCGAGATGATCGCGGGGTGGCACTTGGGCTCGGCCACGAGTGTCACGTCCGGAAGGTCGGGCAGCGCCTCGTAGAAACGCGTCGAGATCTCCGAGTAGTCCAGCGCCGTGATGAAGTCCGGCCGGATACCGCGCTGCAGCATCGGCTTGAGCGTCGTCTGCACGCCGATGACCACAACGTTGCGGCGGACTGCCGGGTCGCAGAGCAGGTCCAGGTTCTTGACGAGCGAGGGCCCGGCCCCGACGCAGACGGCGGGGTAGCCCTTGGCCGCGTCCTTCAGCGGCGCGATCGTCGGGCCCGCGGCGTATTGCGCGAGGTTGTTCGTCAGGTTGCTTACCGTCCGCGAGGCGTTGACCAGCGCGGTCGCGACGTTGGTTCGGCAGAACGCCAGGGTCTCGGTCACGAGCTTGCCGAACGCGTTGAACGCGTCGTTGTGCTGCTGGCGAGACGGCGCGTGCGTGATGAGCTGGGTGCCGAGCGTCGGCGTCGCGCTGCGTTTCTCGATCCGAGCCAGGAGCGCCGACTTGGTCACATCCGGCCCGGCCAGGATCAGGCCGTTCTGCCCAAGCCACCGCGTGTAGTCCACCCGCTCAAGCACCGCCCGCAGCTGCGCGAGGTCCGGCTCATAGACAATCACCAGGTCGCGCGGGCCGACGTTGTTCACCAGCAAGTCGATGTGGTAGCCAAGCCCAAACCCGAGGATCACGGTGCAAGCGGTCTTCGCGTGGTCCACCGGCTCGACGAGCTTCTGGGCTTCTTTGAAAGGGTCGTACTTACTGGCCAACGCGATCGGCCGGCCCCCCAGGTCGGTGCGCACCGCGGTCGGCGGGCCCATCTTGGAGTCTGACCAGGTTAATGCGGCGGGCTCGGTGGATGAAAGCTGTTCCGCCAGGGCGGGGTGGTGGCGCGCGATCGCTTTCAGGTTCTTTTCGAAGACATCCATCGTCCGCTTGTTATCGGAATGATGGTCGCGGCGGCTTGGATATGTGGTGGAGCGCCGATCACACCCAGCCGTAGATCGCGTCGACGTTGCCCGGGATCGCATCAGGCTCGAAGTTGTAAGGCTCGGTCCGCTGGCCGTCGCACATGACAATATTGAGCGTGTCGTGGTCGCGCAAATTGACCGTCTCGCCGAGCGGCTGGCCGGCGGTGGGCAGCGTGTTGTTGGGCAGGCGCTGCACGGTCGGGTTGCAGGGGTCTGCGATGTGGTGGTCGACGACGATCGCCTCGGTTCCGTCGCTGAGCGTGACCCGGCTGCCGGGCGGGTAGGGCGGGACGACCTCGACCAACGCGCGGAGCACGTTCGGGTCAAACCGCGTGCGGAGCTTGTCGCTGAGCATCGCGGCCAGCGCCCAGACCTGCGGCATCGACTCGCCCCCGGCCGGGCTGCTGAGCCGGGTAAACACATCGGCGACCGCGGCGATCCGCGCAAAGATGTGGATGCCCTCACCCTGCTGGACGGGGAAGTCCTTGCCCGCGTAGCCGTTGCCGTCAAACTGCTGGTGGTGGTGCAGCACGACCGTCGCCGCGGTCGGGTCGATCCGCCCGCGGACCGCGCGGAAGCCAAGCGCGGTGTGCTCGCGCCAGGCCGGGTCGGTCTCGTCGTGCGTTTCCTTATAGCGGTCGGCGACTTCCTTAGGCAGCAAAGTCACGCCGATATCGTGCAGCATCGCGCCGACCCCGAGGGGGACGACCTGCTTCGCACGCGCGGGGTCGGCGACGTGCCGGCGTTGCTTAATCAGGTAGCCTTCGAGCTTAAGGCCGAGCAATACGCTGAGGTACGTCACCGCAGAGCCGGCCCGCATCAGCTCGTCGCCCGTCTCTTGTTCGCAGAGGTCGCCGAGGAACAGCGCCGCCTCCGGGTTGGAGACCACGCTGTCCACGAGGTTGGTGATCGTGCTGGTGTAAGAGTCGTAGTTGAGTTTCGCGGCCGAGGATTGCTGCAGCGTCTCGAACGTGTCCTGCATCTGCGTAACCACGTTCGCTCGGATCTGCACAGTCGCTGGGTCCACGTACTTGCCGAGGAACGACAGGCGGGGGTAGTCGACCCACAGCGTACGGACGCGCATCTCGTCGAGCTTCTCGATTACGGCCGGCGTGAGCTCGTAGCCGATATTCAACAGCTGGTGCCCCGGCAGGCGGGGGTTCATCACGGGCAGGGCCAGGGTCATCTCCGGCCGGGCAGATCTGATATCAACACGGAGCATGGGTGTTCTCGGTCGTTGTCTCCCGCCACAACATCGTCCGCTCCAGTCGTGCGGGTTAGGGCGTGGCTGTGGATTCGTCGGACTGGTGAAGATGTGTTCGGGTTATGCCGATTAGCGGTTCAAGGGGGACGACCCCGTCCGCTCGCAACCACCAAGCCACGGGCCCGATGCATCACACAACCAATCAAGCCGACCTGCTCGCGGGCGTGCTGGACAGCTCGCTGGACGGGATCATGGCGTTCTCGTCGATCCGTGACGGACGCAACACGGTCACCGATTTCAGGATCGAGTTCGTGAACCGCATGTGCGAAGACATCGTCAGGCGGACCGCGGCGCAGATGCTCGGGCAGAGCATGCTCACGGTCTTCCCCGGCAATAAAGAGGACGGGCTCTTCGATGCTTATACGCGTGTGGTCGAGACCGGCGAGCCGTTCTTCACCGAACACCATTACGCCCACGACGGGCTCAACCACTGGTTCAGCATCAAGGCCGCCAAGTGCGGCGACGGGTTCACCGTCACCTTCTCCGATATCACAGAACGCAAAACCAGTGAGAGTGAAATCAGTAAGCTCTCCCTCATCGCAAGCCGGACCGACAACGGCGTGGTTCTGACGGACGCGGCCGGCAGGGTAGAGTGGGTCAACCGGGCGTTCATCGAGCTGACCGGGTACACGCTCGAAGAGATGCAGGGCCAGACGCCGGGCATTTTGCTGCAAGGCCCGGGCACCGATCCCGCCGCAACCAAACGTATCCGCGACCAGATCAAGGCCGGTAAGGGCTTTTCTGAAACACTTCTGAATTACCGCAAGTCGGGCGAGCCCTACTGGATCGAGATCGAGGTCCAGCCGATCCGCAACGATCGAGGCCAGATCACCAACTATATGGCGATCGAGCGGGACGTCACCGAACAGCGCGAGCAGCGGCAAGAGCTCGAAGCCCACCGGCACCGGCTTGAGTTCGCGCTGCAGGCCTCGAACATCGGGCTTTGGGACTGGGACATCCCCTCGGGCGACAACTACCTGTCCGACACCTGGTACACGATGCTCGGGTACGCGCCCAGCGAACTGCCCATGCGGATCGAGTCGTGGCACGAGGTCACCAAACCCGAAGACCTGCACCGCGCCGAGGCCGCACTACAAGACTACTTCACCGGCAAAACACCGCGCTACGCCTGCGAGATCCGCGTGCGCAACAAGGCCGGCGATTATCAGTGGGTCCTCGATACCGGCGAAGCGATCGAGCGCGACGAGGCGGGCAACGTCACCCGCATGATCGGCCTGCACATCGATATCCACAAACTCAAAACCATCCAGCAAGCGCTCACCGAAGCGCGGGACCTGGCCCAGAAGGCCAGCGCCGCCAAGAGCGCCTTTGTCGCGAATATGAGCCACGAGATCCGCACACCCATGAACGCGATCCTTGGCTTCTCGGACCTCCTGCTCGATGTCGGGCAGACCGAAGCCGACAAAAGGAACCATGCCCAGACCATCCGCCGCAACGGCAAGCACCTGCTCCGCGTGCTTAACGACATCCTGGACCTCTCCAAGATCGAAGCGGGCAAGATGTCCATTGAAAGCGTGACGATCGAGCCAGCGGAACTGTTTGAGGACACGATCAACCTGTTGGCACCCAGGGCGGCCAAGAAGGGCATCGCCTTGAACCTGGTCACCCGACAAGGCCTGCCTACGCACTTTAAGTCCGACCCGACCCGCATCCGTCAGGTCCTGATCAACCTTGTCGGCAACGCGGTCAAATTCACGCAGCAGGGGCACGTTACCCTTGAGGTCCAGTGCGTCCCCAATGAGGGCGGGTCGGCTACCGTGCGCTGCGATATCACCGACACCGGGATCGGCATCAGCCCAGATCAACAGCAACAATTATTCAAACCCTTCAGCCAGGCCGACGAGTCCACCACACGGAAGTTCGGTGGCAGCGGGCTCGGCCTAACGATCTCACACAACCTCTGCCGGATGATGGGCGGCGATCTGGCCTGCGCCAGCACGCTCGGCGAGGGTTCCACCTTTACCGCCACCTTCCAGGTGCAGCCCATCCGAGACGCCGATCGTAAGCAAGCGACCGAACACCAGCCCACGCACAGCAACGCGGCCGATGCCCTGGTCGGCAAGCGTGTCCTCATCGTTGAGGACGGCCCGGACAACCAACGGCTGCTCAAACACTACGCCGCCAAGGCGGGCGCAGCTGTCGAGGTTGCTGAAAACGGCGAACTCGGCCGGGACGCCGCGCTCGCCGCGCTCAAGACCGGCATGCCGTTCGACGTCATCCTCATGGACATGCAGATGCCGGTGCTCGACGGCTACAACGCGACCGCGCAGCTGCGCGACTTCGGCTACGACCTGCCCATCATCGCGCTCACCGCCCACGCCTCCGCCGACGACCGGGACAAGTGCCTCCAGGCGGGCTGCACCGACTACATGAGCAAGCCCGTCGATCGGCAGAAACTGATCCAGGTCATCGCCGACTACATGAGTCCGAGGCACCAGGACGAAGCCATGATCTAGTGTCGTTGATCCGATCGCCTGCCGGTAGAATCTAAGCGATGGATCAAGCCGACAACGACGAGAATCCCCAAGCCGCCGTGTCGGACCGCGACATGCTCACGCAGTTCCTCGCAAGCCGTGATGTGACCTGCCCGGCTTGCGACTACAACATCCGGCATCTGCAAGGCGGCACCTGCCCCGAATGCGGGAGAGAACTCGTTCTACAGATCGGCGTTGTCGGGATCAGCAATGTCTGGATCACCGCGTTGGTCGGCGCACTCGTGCCCGCCGGCTGCGGCATCCCGTTCCACATCCTGCTCCTTTACGCGTTCGCCCACGGCGCGGCGGTCAGCGACATTGTGAGTGAACCCGAAGGGGTCCTCTTTTTGATCCTGGTTTTCTACGCGCTGTGCTGCGTGGTCATCTCGATCCTGCTGCTTGTCATGCGTCAGCGGTTTATGCGTTGGCGTGTTCAGGTCCAGGGCGGGATCGCGTCGGGCTTGGTCATGGCCGCGGTGTTTGCCGGGATCCTGGGGCTCGCCCTGATCAGCAACCTTTGATCGACTAGTTCAGCGGGTGAAGCCCGACTGATCGGCGCTGGCTGTTGAGCCGCGACATGGCGTCGGGCTCGTGCTTGATGAGCTTGAGCAGCTGCGATGCCGACACACCCAGCAGCTCCGCCGCCGCGGGCACGACGTAGCCCACCGCCGCTAAACGGTCCAACGCCTCGGCTAATAGCAGCGGGTAGTCCGCGTGGCCTGGGTTGATCATGAGCTTGCGTTGTCTGACGCGTGCCTGCCAGCAAGCGCTCGCGGCCGCGCCCGGGTCCACCGGCTCGCGCACCTGCGCCGCCAGCTTCAAGCGGAGCCGTAACAGCGCCTGCTGCTTGTTCTGCTCCTTGTGACGACGCTCGGTCGCTTTAGCGACCAGGCCGCTTGGCCGGTGCGTGATCCGGATCGCGGTCTCGACCTTGTTGCGGTTCTGCCCGCCGGGCCCAGACGCTCGTCCGGACGCGACCTCGCAATCTTTCAACAGCGCTTCGTCATCCAGAGCCGCGGGGTGCATCCAAGGAGTGTAGTACGATTCAGCCCCCGCGATACGCGCACACCGTCTTACCCGTCTCCCAGACCTTGACCTCGTCCAGCGTTGCATTGCCAGGCAGCTTGCCGTCGAGCATCTGCCAGACGACCTTGACGATGTGCTCGACCGAGGGGTTGAGCTCGGTGAACTCGGGCACGTCCTCGTTCAGGTGCTTGTGGTCCAGCTTCTCGATCGCTTCTTGATCGACGATCGCGTCCAGCTCGGCCGGGCTGATCGTGTGCCCGTGCTCATCGATCGGGCAGCGCGCCGCGACCTCGACCCGGTAGTTGTGCCCGTGCCCCGCCGGGTTGTTGCACTTGCCGAAGGTCGCGCGGTTTTCCTCATCGCTGAGGGTCGGCACGTGCAGCCGGTGGGCCGCCGAGAACTCGTACTGCTGTCGCATCACCACGTGGTCCATGCCGTTCCTTTCCATCGCGAGACTGAGCGTCGGGGTCAAGACCAGGCGGGCCTGTGCCACCGTATGATTCAAGGGCGGGTCCATCGCCTCGATAGTCCGACGCATCAGGGCACCCATCGGTGTCCCGGCCGCGTGGGCCCCGGCCGACACCTGCTCGATCAGGATCGGCAGGACGTGATCGCGCACGACCGAATCGATCGCCTTGATGTTGATGAAGTACCCGGTCTGCGGGTCGGCCTCGCCCTTGCAGATCACTTCCAGCTCGTAGTACCGCCCCAGCCCACGCATCGCAGGCCAGCTGCTGAACGTGTTATCCCTCGGCGAAGCCAGGTCGCCTGGATCACCCGACAAGCAGAACCGGACCGTACGAGACAACTCCAACATGGCCGGAGTATAGGTCTGTAACGGTTGTCCGGGTCCGGACCCGCTATGACCGCGATCCGTGGCCGATTCACGTTGCATGCGTGCCCGATGAATCGGTGACTAGATGGATGTCGAGTTGGGTCAGATATAGCGTCGCGGTCTACATCGGGCTGCTCATCTCTGGGGCCTTGGCAAACCAGCCTTGGCACCCGCCGGGCGATGCGCTGCCCCCTGAGCCCAGCGTGCACTTCGATACGCCCCCGCTGGAGACGCCCCTAACGCCCGTGCAAGATAAGCGCGGAACCGTGAAAACAGATGTTTCAGTGTGATGATCAATCCAACAAATAGAGCAGCGCCTCGTAGGTCTCGGTCTATTTCTGCTGCCGCACCCTTTCGCTGAGGTGCGATGATCTGATACGCTGCGCGGGTGACGCATATATCCCAATCCACGTATCGAAGGGGGGCCGTGTCGGTCGGCTGGGTGCTGCTGCTCGCGCTGCTGGCGCTGGTGATCAGCGCGGTCATATCCCTCGCGGTCACACGCAGCAGTGAAGATGCCTCGCCAGAAAGACCTGCGGTCTCGCAGGAACAGATCGATCAGGAACTCGGCGTCCTGCAGCAGGACTTCCAGACCGCGCTGCAGGAGAAGCAGGACCTGTCGCGCCTGGCCGCGAAGGCCCGCGCCTTCACCGAGCGGTACCCCGAGGAGCAGGGCGGCTACATCCTGCTCGCGCAGACACGCATGGGGTTGAAGCAGTGGGACCAGGCGTATACCGCGCTGCGACAGGCTTTGACGTTTGACGAGAACACCTTCGAGCTCAGCAAGATGGCCGGGCTCAGCGCCGCGAAGCTTGGGCGGATCGACAAGGCCTTGTCGCACTACCTCGCCGCGATCCAAGCGACCAACGACCAGGCGGATAGCGAGGTCTATACGGCGCTAGGCCGGCTTTACCTCGCGTTGGGCAGCCCGCTGAACGCGGAGCGGGTGTTTAATCAAGCCGCCGAAGCCCGCGGCCCGGGCGAGGAGACCAACTACAAGCACGAGGCCTACGCGGGCCTGGCCGACGTTTCGGCGGTCGGAGGCGACACCGAGGCGGCGCTGTCGTGGGTCGATCGGGCGATCAAGATGTCCGGGATCGACAGCGACGCCGACACCGCGGCCTACCACATCCAGAAAGCCCGGATCTATATGGACGCCGGCCGCGACCAGGACGCCGTCACGATGCTCAACTACACCTGGAGCGAGTTCGCCGACACCCCCTGGCGGATCGAGTCGGCGAGGCTGCGTGCGCGGCTCTACGAACGCGCGGACCAGCTCGACAAGGCCGTGGACCACCTCCAGGCGATCACCGAGTGGCACCGGATCAACGAGAACCGCAACGAGGAGACCATCGCCGAGTTCACCGCGCTGCTCGCCAGCTGGCAGATCAAGGCGGGCCGCATCGACGACGCGCGGGTCTCGCTCTTCAACCTGCAGGCGCTCGTGCCCGGCCACCCGGCGATCGATGGGCTGAAAGAACAGCTCACGGTCAAGACAGAACGCACCAATTAGCCGCGAGGCTACGCCTCGCCGGTCAACCATCACACGATCACGTGTCACCTGCGAGGCGTAGCCTCGCGGCTAATTCATCCGACCCATCGCGGAACCGCATCGCAAGCACCGCGCGGTAGATCGGCAGATGAAGCTTTTCACCCTCCAGCAGCCCCGACCACTTCACCCAGTCTTTTTCGGTCGTAACCACCGCCTCGGCCCCGGCCGTCGTTGCCAGGTCCAGCAGTTTGAGCAACTGCTTCCGCGTGTAATAATGGTGGTCCGGCTGCGCTTCGCAGTGCAGCACCTGCCCGGCGTGCTGGTTGAGCGTCGCCTCAAACGCCGCGGGGTTGCCGATGCCCACCACGCCCATCACGGATTGGTCTGTGATCAAAGACAAATCGTGCAACCGATCACGCGCGTCCTTCAACGCTGACCACGTGTGCTCTGCGTGCGCGATCGGCGGCTTGCCGGTGATCAACGTGACCTGTTCATCGAGCGCTGCCAAACCTTCCGGGGGTGCCTGATCGCTGCGCGTCACGACCACCGCGTCCGCACGCCTGAGCGCAGACCTCGGCTCACGCATCAGCCCGCGCGGCAGCAGGTGGCCGTGGCCCCAAGGGTTGGTCGCATCGACCAGCACCAGGTCCAGGTCCCGCTGCGCCCGGCGGTGCTGGAACCCATCGTCCAGCACAAAGCAGGTGACCGACGGGTCTTCGCTCAGCGCAAGCCTCGCCGCCGCCACACGGTCGGGGTTCGGCTCGACACGCGCCGCTCCGCCAAGGAGCCGCTCGTGTTCGATCGCCTCGTCGCCGCCGCGGTAGCCGCGCAGCAGGATGCACGGCCGGTGCCCCTGTTCGATGAGCCGGTTGACGATGTAGCCGACCATCGGCGTCTTGCCCGTCCCGCCGGTCGTGAGGTTGCCGATCGAGATGGTCGGCCGACCCAGCGGGTGCGTGCGTTTGATCCCGAGCGAGAAGCCTGCGGAGCGCAGCGCGTTGCCCAGCGCATAGCCCGGCACCGCCGCCGACAACGCCGAGCGCAGGAGCCCGCCACGCAGCGTCGCGTCCTCCCCCGACATCGCTTGCAGTGCTCGTTCCCGCAGGGTCATGCCCGGAGTGTAACCGCGGCAACCGCTTCGCTAAGGCAGCGGTGCCGGCGGGCTGGTTGCGTAGGCTTGTTCCCCGCGCAGCCGACGGGCGATGTCCGCGATAATCCTGGGGTCGCCCGGCGCGCCGAGGTGTGGGCTCTGCCAAAAGGGCGAGTGTACCCACCACGCCGTTTGGCCAGGTAGCGCAGCGCGTTGTGGCCCAACGATGCTGTCACGCAGCCGCACATAGCTGTAGCAGGTGTAGGCGGGCAGGTTCGTTTCGCTGTTGAGCCGTTCGAGCAGTTCCGAGCCGGGCCGCATGTGGGTCTGCTTACGGTTCGCGGAGGGCAGCATCGCCCAGGTCGCGCCCTGGTGCGGCGTGCTGACCGTGAACAAGCGCTGGATGTCGAGACGCTTGCCCGTTTCGTGGTCGTCGAGGGCCATGTACCGCGCGACCAGCCCGCCCATCGAGATCGCGACGACGTCCACCGGCAGGGTGTCCGCAGAATCCGACGCGCCAAGCAATACGGGGTGATGCGCCTCGAGTTCACCCAGAACGCGCTGCCGACACGACTCGAAACCTGCGGTCATGCTGAACGAGACCGAGATGATCGGACCGCCGTCCAGAACCTCTTCCAAGTCGACAGCGAGTACCTCAGTCAGCAGGCCTGGATCGAGGTAGCCGCCGAGGACCAGCACCGGCCGAGCCACGGGCACCGGTTCATCCGCCATCTTTTGCAGGGCAGACCGCGCATCGCTGCGTGACAGATCGAACGATGGGTTGTTCGCTGTACAACCAGTCAAGTACCCGCAAAGAAAAACGAGACAACCAAAGAAGCCCGATTGGAGACGCCCTATCATCGCATCAGGATAAGGCATCACCGTGCAGCAGCGCGTTCAGCATCGGCACCAGGCGCTTCATCGGCAGGCCCACCACCGTCGTCGGGTCGCCTTCGACTTCGATCGGCCAACCCGCCGCCTGCCGGTCGAACAGGTTGTAGCCCCCGGCCTTGCCCCGCCAATCATCTGTCGCGAGGTAGTCATCGAGTTGTTCCTCGCCGATTGGGCCGAACGTCACCGCCGCGACATCGGCGAACGACTCCAGCACAGACTGTGGATGGCCAGCCCGCAGCAGCGCGACCCCGCTGATCACTCGGTGCCTGGCCGCGCTGAACGATTGGATCATGTGAAGGGCATGGGCCCGGTCGCTCGGCTTACCCACGAGGCCGCCCGCCGCATCGACACAAATGGTGTCCGCTGCAAGAACCACCGCCGGGCCCTCGATCACGTCGGCCAGGCTCTGCGCCTTCAACTTGGCCAGCGATGCGGCATACGCCTCGGCTTGATGCCCTTCCAAGTGCCCGGGCGGCTGATCCGGGTCTGTAAACGGCGGCGATCGCTGTTCAAACGCGAAACCCGCCTCCACGAGCAGTTGTGCTCGGCGAGGTGATTGACTCGCAAGGATCAGGCGCGGAACAACGTTGATCATGATGCGTCTAGCCCTCGAACCGGGCGGTGGATGCGACACGCTACCGTGCAAAAGCCCGTGGTCCTGTCCACTCTGAGCTTATCCAGCGTGTCGATTTGGCTCAGGCAAACGCCCAAAGCCGGTTCTATATAAGCGAATTCCTCAAGGCTTTTCCCGATGAACCCCGATAACCACATCAAGCGGGTTTTTGATCGGGTATCTGGCCCGAGCCCCACGCAAGGATGTACTCGGACGGGCGGAGCCCGCCGGTGTCAGATCAGGCGATTCGGGACGGATTGGACCGGCCCCACGCCCCCATCACGGACGAAGGGGCACACCCCGTGCGCACCATCGCGATCATCAACCAGAAGGGCGGCTGCGGCAAGACCACCGTGTCGATCAACCTCGCCGCCACCCTCGCCGCGCGCGGGCACAAGACCCTGCTCGTCGACATGGACCCGCAGGGCCACTGCGCACTCGGCCTTGCCGTTCCTGAAAAACAGATCGGCCAATCGATCTCCGACCTCTTGCGTCACGGCATGGATGGGCAGATTGCGATCGCCGACATCGTCTGGCAGATCTCGCGGCAGCTCGACCTCGCGCCCTCGACCGTCGCGCTCGCGGGCATCGAGCAGCGGCTGGCTAATGCCGCCGACCGCGACCGCAGGCTGATCCAGGTCCTCTCGCCCGCCGCGGACCGCTACGACTACTGCATCATCGACTGCCCGCCCTCGATCGGGCTGCTCACTTTCAACGCGCTCCGCGCCGCCGACGAGGTCATCGTCCCCGTCGAGACCGGCTACTTCGCGATGCAGGGCAGCTACCGCCAGGAACAAACCATCGAAGCGCTCACCGCAAAGATCGGGCACAACGTCCGGTTCAAGGTGCTGCCTACGCTCTACGACGTCCGCACCAAGCTCGCGCGTGAGATCTTGAGCGAGCTTAAGAAGCACTTCGGCGACAAGGTCCTGCCGCTGGTCATCAACTTCAACGCCAAGCTCAAGGAGGCCGCGAGCTTCGGCCAGCCGATCACCGAGTACGACGGCGCCTCGCGCGGTATGAAGGACTTCGACGAGCTGACGAACTGGCTGATGGCCAACCCGCCTGAGAAGGTCGTGCTGCCCTCGAACACCGAGATCGCGATGCAGGCCCAGGCGAGCACGGCGACGCAGGCTATGCCCGGCCGATTGCCGCAAACACCACGCACCGCACCGGTCGAAGACAACGCCTCGGTCTCCCGCGCTGCGGAACTGGTCGAGCGGGCACGCGAGCTGTCCGCCCGCACCGCGCAGCTGACCCAACGCCTTAATCGCCAGACCGCCGAGCAGGGCATCGAACAGCCCATGCCGCCGGCCGCGCAGCCCGAGCCGGAGGTCGCGGCACCGGCGGCCGCGCCGACACGCGAACCAACGCCCAATGGCGCGGTCCAGCCGGTCGCCTCGGCGGTCGAGCCCGCCCCGGAGCGCCCGGGCCTTAAAGAAAAGCTCAACAGGCTCTATGGCATCCGCCAGACCCACAAGGGCACGCTCTTCGTCCAGCCGGGCGAGGGGCGGGCCAAGGTCGGCATCGCCGGCGACTTCAACAACTGGAACCCCGCCTCGACCCCGATGAACAAGCACCACGAGCTGGGGGTCTGGCAGGCGTGCATCGACATCCCGCCAGGCCGATACCGCTACCGGCTGGTCGTCGATGGCCAGTGGGTGAAGGACCCCTACAACCCCGCGACCGAGACCAACCCCTTCGGCGAGCTCAACAGCGTGCTCGAAGTCGGGTAAACCCACAACCAGCAGTGACCGTCATGGATGACACCACCAGCCGGCAACAGATCGATGAACTGGCCGACCTGTACCTGACCGAACCGGGCCAGGCCGCAGACGCCTCGACGCCCAGCCCTGTCGAGGGCCCCGCGCCGATCAAACTTTCTCCCAAGCTCGAAAGCCAGGCCACAACGCCGGTCGAGCCGACCGTCGAGCCGCAGACCGGATCGCTAACACCTGGCACCGAAGACGACAGCCACCCTGTACTGCGGCTGACCGAAGAAGAAGTCGAGCAACAGGCGGCAATCGAGCTCGAAGTGAAGAGCAAGCCGATCGAGAACGACGAGCCCGCACCGCGTGCGATACTCGAGGCCGTCTTGATGGGCAACCTGCCGGGGATGTCCGGGCCCTGGCTGACGCAGTACGCCCAGCTGCTCGCACAAACCGAAGGGCCCGTCATCCTGCTGCACCTGGGTGAGGAAGCGATCGACCTGGAACTGGTCGAGCCGCGTGCCGAGGCACAGCCCGCGCCACAGCAGGAAACAACCACCGTGCGCATCCCGCCAATGCGTGGCGACCGCACCGGGCTCGTCGGCCTGATCGACGCGATCGTCCGCAGCGAGCAGGCGCCGGCCCGCACGATCCTCGTCCGATTCGACGCGATCGGCGACGCACAGGCGCTCTCGCGACTCGCCGCGATGGAAGACTGGACCCTCCTGTGTGGCAGCGACGACGCGTCGATCGCCGCGGCGAGCCAGCAGATCCGAAGCGCCGTACAAACCGAGCCCCGCCTGGCCGACCGCAACGTGGGCATCATGGTGATGGGCAGCGACGACCTCGCCGCCGAGCAGGCCGCCCAGCGCATCGCAGGCGAGCTGGAGCACGACCTCGCCAACCCCGCCGAACTGGTCGGCCACCTCAAGCGCATGCAGCCGGTCCAGGTCCGTGACCTGGGCAGCTTCCCCGACCCGGTCGCGCTCTGGCCCAAACTCGTCGGCTTCTTCGATTCGCTCGAGGTCCCCGAGCCGATCGCAGCGCCTAAGCCGGAGCCCAAGCCCGAACCGAAACCGGAGCCCGTCGCGGTCCAGCCGCCGCCCACCACGCACAAGCCCAAAGCCAAAGCACCCGCCGCCGCGTCACGGCCCGCGCCGACCCCGCGCTTCCGGCAGGCACCACCCAAACCGCCAGCAACAGCCGGCGGCTTACGGGCGCCGGACAAGAACACAAGCGTCCCGTCTCAACAAGCCACAGCTTCCGCGTCCGGAGCCCGTAGGTCTCCGGCTATCAACACACCGAAAAGTGAGTCCGGTGATACGCTTGGCAACCCGATGCGTCCCGCGCCGACCCCACGCGTCCTCACGCCGCAGCCCGAGCTCGACCTCGTTGCGCTCCTCGCGCAAGGCCCCGCCGCGCTGGACCGCCCCGTCATTCTCGAAGCCCGCATCCCCAAGCAGGACGACACCCAGCTCGCCGTCGACGCGCAAGGCACCGTGCATCTACTGGCCAGATCCTTGGGGGGGTCGGGCGTCATTTCCGATGACGCCATGCAGCTCATCGAAGCGGGGCAGTGGGTCTCTGACCACCTCGAACTCATCGCGCTGACCCAGCGCGACCACGACTTCGTCGATACAGCCCCGGCCCTGCACCTCCTCACCGACCAGGCGACGCAACTCACCGGCAAGCTCCCCGGCCAGATCAAACTGCACCTGCTGCAACAGGTCACCCTCGGCAAAGAAACCGGCTGGTTCTGCACGCCGATGGGGTGAGGGGCGAATAGGTGGGGTGTGTAGCGGGCGTCGCGGGGCGGCCCAAGCCAACTATAAGCCCAGATTCTAAACGGACGCACCCCCGAGCCCCCAACCACCGTTTAACA
>JBCDKD010000019.1:0-72183 GCA_039024275.1 Planctomycetota bacterium
ATTGCATCCAATATCAATATGATATTGCAAACGTATTCAGGAGATACACGATGGCCGCCATTGAATGGCGCGGCGTTTTCCCCGCCGCCTGTACCCAGTTCAACGAAGACGAATCGCTCAACATACCCGCCACGCTCGAACACATCGAAGTACAGATCCAGTCCGGCATCCACGGCTTGGTGATGCTCGGCACGGTCGGCGAGAACTGCTCGCTGCTCTACGATGAGAAGATCGAGATCCTCAAGGCGACGGTTGAGCACGTCGCGGGCCGGATCCCCGTGCTCACGGGCGTCGCGGAGTACACCACCACGCTCGCATGCAAGTTTACTCAGGACGCGGAAGCCGCGGGCGTCGATGGCCTGATGCTGCTGCCTGCCATGGTCTATAAGTCCGACCCACGCGAGACGGTCTATCACTTCCGCGCGGTCGCGGCATCGATGTCACTGCCGATCATGCTCTATAACAACCCGGTGTCCTACGGCATCGACATCAAGCCCGAGACCTTCGCGCAGCTTAGCGATGTCGACAATATCGTCGCGATCAAAGAGGCCAGCGAAGACACCCGGCGCATTACCGACCTGCGCAATGCTTGCGGTGAGCGGTTCACGCTATTCTGCGGAGTCGATGATGTGTTTTTCGAGAGCTATATGCTCGGAGCCGAGGGCTGGGTCAGCGGCCTGGTGAACGCCTTCCCCGCCGAGAACGCGCTGATCTGGGACCTCTGTGAAGAAGGCAAGTGGGAAGAGGCCCGCGAGGTGTACCGCTGGTACTCGCCGCTCTTGAACCTGGATACGATGCCCAAACTGGTGCAGTACATCAAGCTTGCTTCTGCGGAATGCGGCTACGGCACCGAGAAGTGCCGGGCGCCGCGTTTAAAGATCGAAGGCGAAGAGCGAGAATGGGTACTGAGCGTGATCCGCAAGGCGATCGAGACCCGTCCGGCGATTCCGGTGAAGGCTTGAACTGCACTGGATTGATTAAGAATTCGTGGGATGGGCGTCTCGCCCGTCGTCAGGCCGAAAGCCTGAATAGCATTGTGCATCAAGGCTGCGCCTTGATGACGGGCGGGACGCCCATCCCACCGGGACCTTTAAACACGAGATCAGGAGCACCCCCATGCCCGCACAGGTACTGATCAATGGCGAATGGCGCGACGCCGAAGCGTCGGGTACGTTCCAAGCGGTCAACCCTCGCACCACCCAGGCCATCGAAGGCGACTATCCTATCAGCAGTTGGGTAGACCTTGACGCGATGCTCGACGCAGCGGTCGAGGCGTACCGCGTCATGCGTCTTCTGCCGGCCGAGACCCTTGCGGCGTTCCTCGATCTGTACGCCGGCAAGATCGAGGCGAATATCGAGGCGCTGGCCGGGGTCGCCGACCAAGAGACCGCGCTGGGCAAGTCCCCCCGCTTCATGAATGGCGAGATCCCGCGGACGATTAATCAGTTGCAACAGGCCGCGGCCGCGGCACGCGACGGCTCATGGGCCAACCCGACGATCGATACGGGCACGGGCTTGCGCAGCATGATGCGGCCGCTAGGCGTGGTCTGCTGCTTCGGCCCGAACAACTTCCCGTTCGCGTATAACGGTGTCGCGGGCGGGGACTTCGCGGCGGCGATCGCGGCGGGCAACCCCGTCATCGCCAAGGGCCACCCCAGCCACCCCAAGACCTCGCAGATGCTCGCCGAGTTGGCTTTTGATGCGGTCAAGGAAACCAACGGCATGCCGCTGTCGGCCGTGCAGTTCTTCCAGCGCTCCAGCCGTGACGACGGCACGAAGCTGATGGCCGACCCACGTAACGCCGCGCTAGGCTTCACCGGCTCCCGCCCAGCCGGCATGGCACTCAAGAAAGCCTGCGACGATAACGGCAAGCTCGCCTACCTCGAGATGTCCTCGATTAACCCGGTCGTGTTGCTGCCCGGCGCGTTAGACGAGAAGCTCGATACGATCGTTGAAGAGTTCCTTGGCTCGGTCCTGCTGGGCTGCGGCCAGTTCTGCACGAACCCCGGCCTGGTGCTTGGGCTCAAGGGCGAGGGCATCGACACGTTCATCGCCAAGGTCGCCGAGCAGTTCGACGCCAAGCCCGGCGGCACGCTGCTTAACGAAGGCGGCCAGAAGAGCATCGCTAGCGGCATCGAGGCGATCAAGTCTGCCGGTGCGAGTTGCGTGACCGAGGGTTCGGCTGGTGACGGCTTCTCAATCCCCAATACGCTGCTGACTATTGATGGGACTTCCTTCCTCAAGGACCCGGAAGCGCTCCAGACCGAAGCGTTCGGCAACAGTTCGCTCGTCGTCATCGCGGACGATCTTGATCAACTATTGACGATCGTCCGCTCGCTCGAAGGCAACCTGACGGGCTGCGTGTACAGTGCGGCCGATGGTAGCGATGACGAGGCCTACGCAACGATCGAGCCCGACCTGTCCGACCGTGTCGGCCGGCTTCTCAATGACAAGATGCCCACCGGCGTGGCCGTCGTTGCTTCGCAGAACCATGGCGGGCCCTACCCCGCGACCGGGCACCCCGGCTTCACCGCAGTCGGTTTCCCGGCGACGCTGCTCCGCTTCTGCAAGCTGACCAGCTACGACAACGTGCGCGAGGCGCGCCTGCCCGACGCACTCAAGGATGCCAACCCCGGCAGTGTTTGGCGGTGGGTTGATGGGACCTACACCCAGGCCGACGTCGGCGCGGCGGTGGGTTGATGTGAAGCGTTGGTAGGACAGGCATTCCTGCCTGTCAGTCGACCGCAGGTCGAATCGCGTTTCATTGCGGCTTTGCCGCATCGACAGGCAGGAATGCCTGTCCTACTGAGAAGATTGACGGAATCATCGAAAATGAAAATCACCGGCGTCAAGGCGTACCAGGTCGACCTCCCGCTCCATGAGAAGAGCTACAAGTGGTCCGGCGGTAAGCACGTTGAGGTCTTCGACTCCACCGTTGTCGCGCTAGAGACCGACGAGGGTGTGATCGGCTACGGTGAGTCGTGTCCGCTTGGGCCGGCCTACCTGCCATCGTACGCATTGGGTGTACGGGCGGGGATCGAGGAACTGGCACCGACGCTCATCGGCCTGGACCCGACGAACATCATGCACGTCAACCGCGTGATGGACCACGCGCTCAAGGGCCACCCTTACGTGAAATCGCCCATCGACGTCGCGTGCTGGGACATCCTCGGCAAGGTGACGGGCCAGCCGATCTGTACGCTGCTGGGAGGCCGCTTCGGTGAAGACTTCGTGCTTTACCGCGCGATCTCGCAGCAGGAGCCCGAAGCGATGGCCGCCAATGTCGCCGGCTACCGGGCCGAGGGCTACACGCGGTACCAGCTCAAGGTCGGCGGCGACCCGGACGTCGACATCGAACGCATCCACGCGGTGGCGGCGGAGATGCAGCCGCACGAGAAGCTGGTCGCCGACGCGAACACCGGCTGGCTGCGTCACGAGGCGATGCGGGTGGTCGACGCGTGCAAGGACGTGGACGTCTACATCGAGCAGCCCTGCCTGACCTACGAAGAGTGCTTATCGGTACGCCGTCACACCAATCGGCCGTTCGTTATGGATGAGTGCGTGGACGACATCCAGATGCTATGCAAAGGGCTGGCCGACATGGCCTTCGACGTTGTGAACCTCAAGATCAGCAAACTCGGCGGGCTGACTAAGGCCAAGCAGGCCCGCGACCTCTGCGTCTCCCACGGCATCGCGATGACGCTCGAAGACACCTGGGGCGGCGACTTTGTCACCGCAGCCATCGCGCACTTCGCCCACAGCTGCCCGCGTGAGTTGCAGTTCACCTCGACCGACTTCAACAGCTACGGCCCGGTGGTGATGGCGGAGGACGCGCCGCAGCGCGTGGGTGGCCGCATGGCCGCGCCAACAACGCCGGGCCTGGGCTGCACGCCGGAGATGGATGTGCTTGGCGAGCCGGTCATCGATATCAAGTGAGCCCGCGATGTCCCAGCCCAAGCCACTGCGCGTGATCGATTCGCACACCGGCGGCGAGCCGACCCGGGTGGTGGTCGATGGCGCGCCGGATCTGGGTGGCGGGACAATGGCCCAGCGGCTCGCGGTACTAAGAGACGAGCACGACTGGGTCCGCCGGGCGTGTGTGCTTGAGCCGCGTGGCAATGATGTGATCGTTGGTGCACTGTTGTGTGAGCCGGTTTCGCCGGGTGCCGCTGCAGGCGTGATCTTCTTCAACAACGTCGGTTACCTGCATATGTGCGGCCACGGCACCATCGGCCTAGCTGTGACGCTTGCACACATGGACCGCTTCGGCCCAGGCAGACACACGATCGAGACGCCCGTCGGCGATGTGCGGGTCACGCTCCATAACGACCAGCACACCGTATCGATCGGCAATGTTCCCAGCTACCGCCACCGCAAGGACGTTCCACTTGATGTGCCTGGCCACGGCCTTTTGCATGGCGATATTGCTTGGGGTGGTAACTGGTTCTTCCTCTGCCATGACCACGGGCTCGATGTACAGCCGAGCAACCTCGAAGCGCTGACTCGCTTGTCTAGAGCAATCCGGAAAGGACTGGGCGAACAGGCGATCACCGGTGGCGGCGATGGCGTCATTGATCACATCGAGCTGTTAGGCCCGCCTAGCGAGTCAAACGTCGCGGACGGCCGCAGCTTCACCCTCTGCCCCGGCGGTGCGTACGACCGCTCGCCCTGCGGCACAGGTACCAGCGCAACAATTGCATGCTTGGCCGCAGATGGCAGACTCGCGGAAGGCGAGATCTGGCGCCAGCAAAGCGTGATTGCCAGTATCTTTGAAGCCACCTACGAGCGTATCGACAGTAACCGAGTTGCGCCGACGATCACTGGCTCGGCGTTCGTGACGGCTGATTCCAAACTCATCCTTGATCCGGACGACCCGTTCGCGTTGGGGCTTGATTGATCAGCGGTTGTCTTTGCGTAGTTCCCGGATCAGGCGTTCGCATTGCGGCAGATACCGCTCACCATAGCGCTGGGTATTTTGAAGCAGGGTGAAGAGCCAGTAAACCTTGCAACGCCGCCCGTAGCTGTGAGAGATACGGTGCGTCTGCGTGTAGCTCTTGAAGAATTCCTTGCCGCCGGTACCGAAGAGTTGCAGGTAGGCAAGCTCGTACTCCGGGTCGGCAAAGCTGGCGTGGCTGTCGATAAACGAGAGGATGCGCGGCTGATCGGGGTGCGCATCGCTGACCATGATGTTGTTCGCCCACAGGTCGCCATGAATAAGTGTTGGCTTGGCTTGGTGGTCGAGCCAATGCTCCATATGCTGTGAGATATGATCAACCACCTCACGGCTGGATGACGGCAGGAGGCCGCGGTTTTCCTCAGCGATCTTGCGTGCGATCGGGGCGAAAACATCCAGCCACTGCCCGTACTTCTTGTCACCGGAAACCGGCCCGAAATGATCGGTCTGGTGCCGATGCAACTCGGCGATCGCGGCGGCGAGTTCGCGTTGCACAACAAGTTTTCCACGCTCAGAGACGTTTGCATCCTTGAGCGTGGTGCCATTGACCTTTTGGAGGATCAGCATGGTCCCGTCATAGGCCTCATCGTCTTCGATCCAAGCGAGCAGGCTCGGCACGGGGAAGTGTGTGCGGAACTTGTAAAACCGGAGCGAGTCGACCTCGGCCTGGAAAAAGCCCTTCACGGAGGTGTCGTGGATTTTCGCGACAACGGAGCCGGGCTCGCGGTCAAGGATAAACTCAAGCACGCGGTTGACGCTGCCGCCGTACAGCTTCCGGACGTCGGTGACGGTGACCAGCGGGTTGAAGTGTTTGCGCAGCAGTTCTGTCGCGAGTTGGGGGCTGATATATGGCCCGCGTTCTGACATGCTGCGGTGGTAGTTGATGGCCATAGCTGCTCGTGGGCGGCCCCGTGGGGCCAACAGTCAGGCCCCGCCGGCGCAAAGATTCTCTCCTAAAAACAAAACCCGCGACTCAGCACGGGTTTTTGTCTTGATGGAGCTGAGGAGGCTCGAACTCCTGACCTCTTGCATGCCATGCAAGCGCTCTCCCAACTGAGCTACAGCCCCTGCAATGAACCGAACAGTATAAAGCCGGGCAAGCCTGCTCGCAAGCAGTTACAGGCTGCGATCGGCCGTTTCTATGCCGGCCTGAGTGTTATGGTATAGTCGCACCGATGAACAGGAGCGCGACCGAATTGCCGCTACAAGATCAACTCTACAACTACTTTGAACTGGACCAACGCGTCCGCGCAATGCGGTCCCGTCTTGACGCCGCGACCCGCCGCAAGACAGCCCAGCAGCGAAAGCTGGAGCAGCTCCAGCAGGCGTTCTCTGAACTGGACCAGCAGCTTAAAGCCGCCAAGGCACACGCCTCTACGCTGGAGACCGAGGCCGAGGCGATCGAGACGCGGATCGATGCCAAGCGTGACAAGATGAACAGAGCGACGAGCAACAAGGAGTACTCCGCGCTGCTCGTCGAGGTCAACACGCTCAAGGCGGACAAATCCAAGATCGATGACGCGCAGCTCGATTCGATGACGAAGGCGGAAACGCTCGGGGCCGAAGCCCAGGCCTTGCAAGAGAAGGTCGATGCACAGGCCAAGCTTGTCGAGGGTGCTTCCAAGGAGGTGGCCGACGCTCAAGAAGAGGTCGGTGGGAAGCTCGAAGAACTCGAGGCCGACCGGGATGCGGCAGGCGAACCGCTGAGCGATGACATCCGCAAGACCTTCGATCGCCTTTCGCACACATATGATGGTGAGGCCATGGCCGAGATCATCGAGCAAGACCGACGCCGGATGGAGTACACCTGCGGCGGCTGCTATACGCTGCTGCCTGTCGAATCCGTCAACGCACTTATCACACGGCCTGATCAGCTAACCACCTGTGGTACCTGCAACCGTATCCTGTATGTCAGCACTGAATTGCGGCAGTCACTCGCAGGCTCAAAGTCCTGATCTTTGTCCTGAGCTTTCCGATACCAGCGTATGCAAGCCCTGATCTACATCGACGGCGGCGCGCGTGGCAACCCCGGCCCAGCCGCCGCGGGGGTCTCGATCACCACACCCGACGGCAGCGAGGCCCTGCACGAGGCCGGCTACTGGCTTGGTGAGTTGACCAACAACGAGGCGGAATACCAAGGCCTCCTGCACGCACTGGATGCCGCGGCCAAAATGGGCTTTGAATCGATCGTAATCCGCAGCGACTCGGAGTTAATGGTCAGGCAGATCAAAGGCGAGTACCGGGTCAAGGCCCCGAACCTCAAGCCTCTCTTTATGACGGCACGCGAGCGGCTCGGCAACTTTAGCGAGTGGACTATCGTGCATGTCCGCCGAGAAAAGAATAAGCGTGCGGACCAGTTGGCGAACCTCGCCATGGACGCACAAAGGCACGTCATTGAGACCACCTCGGCTTGAACGAGGTGCATTGAATTGATCGCCACGCGTTGCCGTGGCAAACTACTGTTTTACACTCTTAAGTCAAAGCGATAGGAGGCCTGTATGCCACGCCCAGTTACCCTCTTCACCGGCCAGTGGGCCGACCTGCCTTTCGAAGTCATCTGCCAGAAGGCCGCGTCCTTCGGCTACGACGGCCTGGAACTCGCCTGCTGGGGCGATCATTTTGATGTCGACGAAGCGGCGAAGTCAGACAAGTACTGCAAGGGCCGGTGGGAGGTCCTCTCCGATCACGGCTTGACCAGCTACTCGATCTCGATGCACCTGGTCGGGCAAGCCGTCTGTGATCCTATTGATGAGCGGCACAAGTCCATCCTGCCCGAAGACGTCTGGGGTGACGGAGAGCCCGAGGGCGTCCGTAAACGTGCCGCAAAGAAACTGGCCAAATCTGCCAAGGCCTGCCGACGCTTCCTGAATAACAAGCCGGGCCGGGGCAAGAAGGCCGGCGCGAAGGGCGACGGCTTCCCCGCCGTGGTCAACGGCTTCACCGGCTCAAGCATCTGGCACGCGATCTATGCGTTCCCGCCCACCGACCAGGCCTATTGGGACAAAGGATTTAAGGATTTTGCCAAGCGCTTTACGCCGATCCTAAATGCGTTTGAGAAAGAGGATGTGAACTTCGCGCTCGAGGTCCACCCGACCGAGATCGCCTTCGATATCGCCTCGGCCCAGCGCGCGATCGATGCGGTTAAGGGGCACAAGCGATTCGGCTTCAACTACGACCCTTCGCACCTTGGCTACCAGGGTGTGGACTACGTCAAGTTTATCTACGAGTTTAAGGACCGCATCTACCACGCCCATATGAAGGACGCTTGGTGGGGCCACGGCGATGGCACCGTCGGCGTCTTCGGTGGGCACACCACCTTCGCCGACCCACGAAGGTACTGGGACTTCCGCTCGCTGGGCCACGGCGACATCAACTTCGAAGAGATCATCGTCGCACTCAACGACATCGGCTACAAGGGGCCGCTCTCGGTCGAGTGGGAAGACAGCCGGATGGACCGCGAGTACGGTGCGACCGAGGCGGCGGAGTTTACCCGCAGCGTCGACTTCCCGAGCAGCGATCTGATCTTTGATGCCCAATTCGATCGGTAGTGTTGCATGCTCGAGACGCTCAAATCACGGCAAAAAACAGGCGGTACGATGCCCTACACGGTAGCGGTATCGCGTGATGGTTCTCGCTACCTCTGGGGCGGCGGCTCACCCGACAGGCCGTGCCCGCTTTTTGTTTTCGACACCAAGACGAACAAGCAGTTATTCGAGCTAATAGATCTTGATTGCCCGGCCCTGAATGCGAGCTTTCTGCCGGATGGCGGCGTCGTTGCTGCTGGATGGAACTCGCAGTTGTGTGTGTGGTCGGCGCAGGGAGAACTTCTTGCAAACAATGGCGTCGATCGAGAGGGTCGGTTCGAAGCATTCGCACTTTCGGGCGATGCTCAATATGCATTGATCGGTGGGAGCCAGGGTGAGATCGCAGGATGGCGCTTGTCGGAAATGGAGCAAGTGCTCTCATTTAAGGATAATAGCAAGGGCCATGAGATCCAATCCATGGCAATGCACCCCAGCGCGCTTGTTCTCGTCAGTGGTCGCAGGGATGGCGTAATCCGTGTCTGGGACCTGCAAGCTAAGAAACGCTTGCGGCACATTGAATTAGGCGTGGGAAACCACATCAAAGGGCTGGCCTGGCATCCCGACGGAAAGCGTTTCCTCGCTGCAGTTGCGCCGGACGGCGCGGCGGATGGCGACTCAAGCCGAGGGGTTTTGTTCGACGCGGCGACTGGCCAACAACTGAACGTCTTCGATACTCAAAAGTGTCAGCCATTCTGTTGTGCGATCAGCCCGGATGGGGCCCAAATAGCGATCGCAGGAGGCGGAACGGACAACGAGGGCAGCGAAAAGAAGAAAAACTGTGTGATCCATTTTTGGGAGACCGGTTCGGGGCATCGCCTTGAACAACTCAAGGGGCATTCCGCACATGTGCGCAGAATCGCGTTTTCGCCTGATTCGCGGTGGCTTCTTTCGACGGCGTGGGATGAGACAGTTCGCTGCTGGGCGCTGTAATTAATATCGTGACTGGTACTCCTTCTCACGTGCTTAAATGCATCGCTCTTGCTCTGGAGACAACATGTTGAATCATCTGTTGATGCCGGGCTTACTGGTCAGCTTATTCTCGTTTTCACTCGTATTGGCCGACGGCCACGCCAAGTCGGAGAATGCCGAGGAAGATGGTTTCGCCTCGCTCTATAACGGCAAGGACCTCACCGGCTGGAAGACCGAGGGCAACTGGATCCCGCAAGAAGACGGCACGTTGGCGATCCAGCCCCGCGAGGGTGAGAGCGGTTGGAAGCGCTACAAGTCTTACCTCTATACCGAGAAGCAGTACGACAACTTTATCTTCTCGGTGGAGTACAAACTGCCCAAGAAAGGCAACAGCGGGCTTCACTTCCGCGTCGCCGACCCGGGGGAGGACTGGGACAAGATCGACCCGGTCGCGAAGGGTATCGAGTGCCAGATCCTCGACAGCTACGGCAAGCCGGACGACAAGATGACGCACCACGACCACGGCGGCATCATCCGGACCCAGCCCGCCAGCAAAAAGATGTCCAAGCCCGCTGGCGAGTGGCAGAAGATGGTCCTGACTTGCAAGGGTCAGAATATCAGGGTCAAACTCAACGGCGAAGAGATCATCAACATCCAGCAAGACAAAACCGGGATGAAAGGCCGTCCGCTGAAAGGCTATATCTCGCTGCAAGACCACGGGCAGTTGTCCTGGTTCCGGAATATCAAGATCAAAGAACTAGATTGATTTTAATTAGCACGGTGTAGTGGGCGACGCGAAGCGTCCCGTTTCAAACGATCTCGATTGGTCCGCACGGGACGCTTCTTGTTGCCCGCTATATCGGCCTTGATCAATAAACGGTATCTATTCAAAAGCCCCCATCATGCGATGAGGGCTCTGGTTTGATTTGCTCATTTATCGTGTCAGGCCGCTGAGACTTCGACAAATCGCTCGACGCTCTTCAAATCGGTGACGACATCTGCCGATGCGAGGATCGTTCCCGACTCGCCGACTCTACCCTCGACCGGGTGCTGCTTGGGCAGACGGCCTTCCCAGACGCGCCAGCGGCCGCCGCGGGGCGAGTGGGTCTGGTTGGTCTTGCGCACCTTCTTGAGGCGCTTGTTCTCTGCAACGACCTCGGCGTCCTTCGACAAGATACGGACCAGCGTCTTGCGGGCCGACGCGTTGGTCGGGGTCTTGACGATCTTGACGTTGACGGTGCTGCCGGGGGTGATGTCTGCCATGGGGCACCTCGGGGGTGTCGGGGGTGATTTAATCGAGCCGCGTATTATTGCAAAAAAACCCGATATCGTCAAGCGGACGGGGTTTCACCCCGAGGCAGCCACATCGCCTGCTTGGACCGCTGCAAGGCTGCCAAACGGTCTTTGGCAGCCTTGGCTGGCCTCACGGCATCAGGCGCGACGGCCTTGGTTTCCACCCTCAGAAGGGCTGTCCTCAGGCGTCTCGGCGGGCCCTTCCGGGGGCATCTCCGGCTGGTCCTGCAGGTCGAACAGGCGGCGCAAAGCCGCAGCATAGAACCCCAAGGCCGCATCCGGGTCCGATCGATCCAACTGGCTCAGCGGCAGGTGCAGGATCTTATTGACAAGGCGGTGGTTGTGTTGGGCGAGCAGGTCCTCGACGGCCTGCTCGGTGCTCTGGCCATTGAGCGAGGCGAGTTTTTTAGCGGTCCTGCCCTGCTCTTGCTCCGCGATGTCGTGAAGGCGTTGGCGGAGTTGCTTGACCAGCCGGCCGACATCGCGGTGGCGGATCTCGCCCATGCACCGCTCGATATGGGTCTTCAGCAGCGACTCGGCTTGCTGGATAAGTTCACGCCGGCCCGACTCGGTCGCCTGTACGGTCCGCTGCAGGTCGTCGAGGTTGTAGAGGTAGACGTTGCGGAGCGAGCCGATCTTCGGGTCAAGATCACGGGGCACCGCCAGGTCGAGCATAAACAGCGGGCGGCCACGACGCTTCTTAAGCAGCGGCCTGAACCGGCGTTCGTTGAGGATCGGTTCGGTCGAGCCGGTACAGCTCACGACGATGTCTGATTCTATCAGCAGCGCGTCCATATCGTCCCAGGCCCGTGCGCCGTGGTCGCTGCCGTTGAGATCGAGTTGATGGGCCAGGTCGATCGCGCGCTGGTGGGTCCTGTTGATGAGCAGCAGCCGCTTGGGGTTCTCTCGCCTCAACGAAGCGAGGGCGGACTTGACCATCTCGCCGGCCCCGATGGCTAGGACGGTCTTGTCGTTGAAGTGATCGAAGATATTCTTGGCGAAAGACACCGCGACCGAGCTCACGGAGGTCTGCCCCCGGTCGATCCCGGTTTCCCGGCGCACGCTTTTCGAGGCGGTGATTGCGCCCTGGAACAGGCGGTGCAAGATCGGCCCGACCGCGCCGCAGCGATCTGCCAGTTCATAAGCCCGTTTGACTTGGCCGAGTACCTGCGGCTCGCCAAGGACCATGGAGTCCAGCCCGCTGCTGACACGGAACAGGTGCGTCGCCACCTCATCTTGTTCGCGGTGAATCGAGGCGGTATGGACCGCGTCCGCGTCCGCCCCGGTTTGCTGGATTATAAAATGACGCAGGTCCTCGATCGTCGGCGGGTCATGGATCGGCCGGGCAAGGTACAACTCCATGCGGTTGCAGGTCGAGATCAGGGCACACTCGCTGGCGGGGTAAGCCTCCCGCAGTTTACGGATCGCGGAGGTGGCTTGATCTGGGTCGAACGCCAGCGCTTCGCGCAGTTCCAGCGGCGCGGTCCTGTGGTTGAAGCCGAGCATCAGGAGGCGCATCAGTCGGCCTCCTGTGCGCGGGGTGTCTCTGGGTCCTGCTGAGTACGATCGAGGGCCTCGACTGCGCCGTATGTTGCGAGCACAAGAACGAGCCCGGCGATCGCGAGCCAGGCCGCACGCCGGCCACGCACCGTGCTGAACGAGCGCACGTTGATGAGGATCGCGTAGACGATCCATGCCGAGACCGCGAGCCAGATCTTCGGGGAAGACCACCATGCCTTGCCAAGGGAGGTGGTCGTCTCCGATTGCGTGACCATCACCAGGCCGCTGATCAGCGAAAGGGTCAGCAGTACGAAGCCGAGCGTTGCTGCACGGACGATCAGTGTTTCGAGTGTCTCAAGACTCGCCATCGAGCTAACTTTGCTGATCCTGTTCTTTGCTTTGAGCCGGCCTTGAACAAAGAGGTACATCGCCCCGCATGCCGCGCCCAACGCACACCCCAACAGGCCGACATACGTGACGCTCAGGTGGAAGACCGTCCAGGCCGGCGCGAAGCTATCGAGATTGAACGCCCGGTAGGTCCACATGGTCGCGCAGACCCCCCACAGCAGGATCAGCGATAGGAGGGGCATCGCGAAGAGTGACAGGCCAAACAGCCTTGGGCGAGACTGGATATAGATAATCGCAGGGGCCAGCAGCACCCCGATAAGCAGCAGGCCGTCCACATGGGCCTGGACCGGCTGCCAGGCCTGATGGATCACAGCGACTCTGGAAATAAAGGCACCGAGGCACAGCGCGGTGATGAACCCGAGCAGGGACTGGATCGGCCAGATTGGAGAGGCGTTGTCGTCGCTCTGCCGGACTCTGCGGACGGCAAGCGTCATCGCCACGATTGAAGCGATGGTGGCGAGGATGAGCGGGATACTCGTAGCCGGTTCGGGCATGGGGGTCAGCAGGCTTTCCGTGGCCTGTGGGGCTTAGGCCAAGTCCTTCATGATATCGTCGTAAAGGGCCTTGAGACCGGATTCTCCACCTGCCTTGAGGACCTTTATCGCGGTATCGTCTGTAAGACGACGCAGCAGAGCGGTGCGTTTCGTTGGGTCGCTCACAGAGGCCTGGATCCTCTGCCTCGCGGGCAGGGCAAGGCTCAGCAGCGGTGCCCACACCGGGTCCAGCGACTCGGTGAGCAGGTCTCGGATCCGCGTTGCCGCGCTGGCCGACGCCCCGCCGGTCTGGATCGCGATGGTCAGCGGCCCGTCGCGGTGGCTGGTCATGAAGGTCAGGTTGCCTGCCGAGGCCTGATCGGTCCGGTTGACCAGCACGCCGCGTTCTCTCGCAACGTCCGAGACGGACTGATTGATGCCCTGATCGCTTGTTGCCGCGACGACCAGGAGCATGCCATCGACGTCTTCGGGCATGAAGCCCCGCTCGTAGATCTGCACGCCAAGCACGCGTGCTGAAGGATGGACCTGCGGCGCGACCATGGCGACATGTGCCCCCGCTTCGGCGAGCAGCTTTGCACGACGGACCCCGACACCGCCCGCGCCGACCACCAGGCAGCGGCGGCCTTTGACAGTCAGCATCACCGGCAGGTCCGCGTAGGGCTTATCCATTGCACCAGTCTACAATGATCGGATGGTTGACCTCTGGCACGAGAAACGCGAAGCGAAGGTGAAGCGTGCCGAGCCGCTCGCCGCGAGGATGCGCCCACGCACGCTCGCCGAGTTTGCGGGCCAGAGGCACTTCCTCGGCGAGGGCAAGCTGCTGAGGCGTATGCTGGAGGCGGACCAACTCACCTCGGTCCTGTTCTACGGCCCGCCGGGGACGGGCAAGACCACCCTCGCGGAACTCATCGCCGGCTACACGAAGAGGCACTTCGACCGGGGCAACGCCGCAGCCGTTGGTGTTAAAGATGTGCGGCACGTTCTGGATCAGGCCCGTAAGCGGCTGGAGCACGAGGGCAAGCGCACCATCTTCTTCCTCGACGAGATCCACCGCTTCAACCGCGCCCAGCAGGATGTCCTGCTCGGCGATGTCGAGCGCGGCATCGTCACGCTCATCGGGGCGACCACGGAGAACCCGTTCTTTGCGGTCAACAACGCCCTGGTCAGCCGCAGCCAGATCTTCCAGTTCGAGCCCCTGAGCGAGGACGACATCGGCACACTGCTCAGGCGTTGTCTCGCTGATCAGGAACGGGGGTTTGGTAGGCTTGAGCCGGTGGTCGACGACGACGCGATCAACCACTGGGCTACCGTGTCAGACGGCGATGCAAGGCGTGCGTTGTCGGCGCTCGAGATTGCCGTGCTGAGCGAGCAACACAAGGGCGATGCCGGCGGGCCGATCCGTATCGACCTGGGCATCGCCGAGCAGTCCATCCAGCAGAAAGCGATCGCCTACGACCGCGATGGGGATGCACACCACGACGCGATCAGCGCGTACATCAAGTCCGTCCGCGGCAGCGACCCGGATGCCGCGATCTACTGGTTGGCCAAGATGCTCTGCGCCGGAGAGGACCCGATGTTTATCGCCCGGCGGATCGCGATCCTCGCCAGTGAAGACATCGGCAACGCGGACCCAAGGGCGATCACCGTTGCGGCAAGCTGCTACGAGATCGTCCATCGTATCGGCCTGCCCGAGGCCCGCATCACGCTTGCCCAGGCGACGACCTACCTCGCCACCGCTCCCAAATCCAACGCCAGCTACATGGCGATCAACCAGGCCATGACGGATGTGAAGACCGGACGAACCATTCCCGTCCCCCGCCACCTCCGCAGCGGCGACTACGCCGGGGCCAAGAAACTCGGCAACGCGACGGATTACCAGTACGCCCACAACAGCGAGACGGGCTTCGTGGATCAGGCATACCTCGGCGTGGATAAGACGTACTACGAGCCCGTAGACCGCGGTTTCGAGAAGCGGATCCGGGAGTACCTGGCGTGGGTCGAGGGGCAGAAGGGCTCTGGCTGACGCGGCGCACGTTCAGCTTTTTGCATTAGAGTCCGTGCCGTCTAACATGTTGCGTAAAAGACGCATCGATTGCCGATGAATCAAGGTCGAGGCACCGCGCGATGCGGGCCAGCCACGCCACTCACCCACACCCTGAATAAAAGGACGCAAAGGATGGCGCTCCAATCACAGGCACCACGGCCGGCGGGAACCCGGCGGTACTCTGGCAGCAACAGACGCAAGAAAGGGCTGGCCCCCTGGCTGATCCTGCTGGCGGTCGTGGTCATTGTCGCCGGGCTGATCGTCCTCTTCTCCGATCCCGCCGACCCGACCAATACCGCCAGTGCAAACGACGACAACGCGGATAATCCGGGCACCACGGCCCAGCCTACCGATCCCGGCACGCAGGCCACCTACCCGCCTGACCGTGGCACTGCGGCGACATCCGACGGCACAACGCTTGCCAACCAGCGGCCAACCAATAACAGGTCATCGGCCGACCAAGCCGTCGAATCGAGCATCCCAACCCGGCAGGACCCCCGCGCCGAGGCTATCGTGCGCAGTATCGATCGGCAGCAACTCGGTGCCGCCCAGGACGATTACGAGACCGGCCTCGAGCAACTCGAGGCGGGCAACATCCCCGTCGGCCGAGCAATCCTCAGCGAATTGCTCTTCCGTGATGGTGCCCTGCCCCGCCACGAGGCCCAGGCCGTGCGTGATCGGCTGCAGCACATCAACGAGAACACCATCTTCAGCCGGAAGCTCAATGGCGACCAGATTGCCCGCGACCCGATCATCTCGCTGCACAAGGTCCAGAGCGGTGAGTTCCTCTCGACTATCGGTAACACCTACCGCATCCCGTATCAGCTCATCGAGCGGATCAACAGCATCGACGCGCGTCGCCTCCAAGCCGGCCAAGGCATCCAGGTGATCAACGGCCCGGTCCACGCACGCATCGACAAGTCCGACTACCGTATGGACCTCTTCGTCGAGGACGCCGACGGCCTGCGCATCTACCTCAAGTCCTACACCGTCGGCCTGGGCGAGTTCGACTCGACCCCCATCGGCAGGTGGATCGTCAAGCCGGGCTCAAAAGTCGGCCCGGCCAACGGCGGCCCGTCCTGGGTCAACCCCCGAACCGGCGAACGCTACGACCGCAACGACCCGGACATCCCCATCGGCGAGTACTGGATGGCGCTGGAAGGCATCGACGACAACACCAAGGACAAGAAGGGCTACGGCATCCACGCGACCAACGACCCCGAATCCATCGGCCGTCAGGAATCGATGGGCTGCGTCCGCATGCGGGACGAGGACATCGACCAGGTGTTTTATACGCTGTTTGAGGGGGCGAGCGTGGTGGAGATTGTGCCGTGATCAACTGATCGTGCTGATCTTCAAGATATTACCATCATCGTCGTACTGGATTTCGAGCGTGTCCCATTTGCTGAATCCAGGTATGAAAAAGCCAGTGATATCTGATTCGATCGAGCCTACGTCGTAAAAGATCATCCACTTATCGTTCATATAAATCGGTGCTGGGTCTTTGCCCAAATACTGCTCGACTTCCTCCCGTTTAAGTCCATAAAGCTTCGTTTGTTCAATCGGGTAGGTCGTAGACCTTGATGCAGATTCCCCGAGGAGCCAATCGAGCAACACGTGACGATCTTCGACCGGCGTATGAAGCCACGCGTTGGAAAAATCCTGCAACGAATCGAAGTCTCGTTTGGCGCGCGTGAGGTAATTGCCCAAAGCGATGACTGTAATCATTGTGATAGCAAGTGCGAAAAGTACGGTGTTTCGCTTGCGTTTACTTGCTGCCATCCTATCCCCCTTTCATGAATCTACAACCCCGCCGACCCCAGGCTCTCATTTTCCGCCTCGGACTGAGGCAGGTGGATGCCGCACTCTTCGATGAAGCCGCTGAACCGGCCGTCGCGTTCGTTCTCGCTGTCGGTCACCGGGCGGGTAGAGTGTGTGTCGCCGATCGAGGCGTAGCCCTTCTCGACCAGCGGGTGGTACGGCAGGCCGTGCTCGGCCATGTACTTGCCGATCTGCTTGCGGGTCCAATTCAGGATCGGGTGGATCTTGTAGATGCCGTCCTGCTTCTCGACAGTGCGTAGCGTCGCGCGGTGGCCGGTCTGGTCGGCACGCAGTCCCGCGAGCCAGGCGGTGATGTTGAGTTCTTCCAGGGCCCGCTGCAGCGGCTCGATCTTGAAGACCTGGTGGTAGTGCTCCATGCCCTCGGCGTACTCCCACGTCCTGCCATGCAGCGCCTCGTAACGGGCCGGTGTGACGCGGGGGGCGAAGACCTTGAGGTTGAGCTTAAACCGCTCGGTGAAGTCTCTGACCATTTGGTAGGTCTCGGGGAAGAGGTAGCCGGTGTCGATCAGGATAACCGGGAGGTCCGGCACCACGCGGGTGACCAAATGCAGCATCACCGCGGACTGGGCCCCGAAGCTGGACGTCATCGCCAGCCCGTCGCCGAAGGTCTCCCCGGCCCACTCTACGATCTCTTCAGCGGGTTTCCCGCCGAGCTGAGGGTTGATGACGTCGAGTTGGACGGTCGTGCTGGCGGTCATCGGGCTCTCGGTAAAACGATCAGGTATTGTAGGCGATTGCCAGCCGCTGGTCTTACGAAGACAATACGGCAATGGGTAATGCATACCTGGGACTTGGCAGCAACCGTGGTGACCGGCAGGCCTATCTGGATGCCGCGATCGATGCGTTGCGTCTGCTCCCCGATACGGTGTTGACCGGCGTTTCGCCAGTCTACGAGACCCCACCGATGGGGCCGCAGGATCAAGGCTTGTATTTCAACATGGCTGCGGAGCTTGACTGCACGCGTGACCCGGATTGGCTGATCGGTGAACTGCAGCGGATCGAACTCGAATTGGGTCGCGCATCGCGGGAACAGCGCCGGCACTGGGGGTCGCGTGAGATCGATATCGATCTGCTGCTCTATGATGACCAAGTGAGGGAAGGCTCACGACTGACGCTGCCACACACTGGTATGCACGAGCGCTGGTTCGTACTCAGGCCTCTGGCCGACATCGCCCCTGATGCAGTCCATCCTGTCATAGGTAAGACGGTGATTGAACTGCTTGCCAAGCTCGAAGCCGCGGGTGCCTCGCAAGGAGTCGCGCTTTGAGTAGGGACACGCTTTATATCAACGAGTTGTTCTACTCCCTGCAGGGCGAGTCGACCTATGCCGGACAGCGGTGCGTGTTCATCCGGCTACGCGGCTGTCACCTCCGATGCAACTATTGTGACACGGAGTACGCTTTTCATGAGGGCGATAAACGTTTGATCGATCAGGTGATTGAGCAGTGCTTCGAGTTGACCGACGGCCAGGATGGCTGCGATCTCTACGAAGTTACTGGCGGCGAACCGCTGCTGCAGCGTGGTGTGCACCCGCTCATGACGAAGCTCTGCGATATGGGGAAGACCGTGCTCATCGAGACGAGTGGGGCTTGTGATATCGGCACATGTGACCCGCGGGTGATTCGCATTATGGACCTCAAGACGCCCGGGTCGGGCGAGGAAAGCCGAAACGACTGGGCGAATATCGAGAAACTCAACGAGCGGGACGAGGTCAAGTTTGTGCTAACCAGTCGCGAAGACTACGACTGGATGGCGGGGGTTTTAGAGGAGCACAGGCTCTACGAGCGGGTCAACGCGGTGCTGGTCAGTGCGGTCAATGAGGTTAAGCCCGGGCTCGAGATCGCGGGGGTGCAGGGCCTGGCGGTGCGCGACCTGGCGGAGTGGATCCTGGCGGATAAGCTGCCCGTGCGTTTCCAGACACAATTGCACAAGTTGGTCTGGGACCCGCTGGCCCGCGGCGTGTGACAGGGTCCTTCCGTACACTATCAAGCCATGAAAGTTGCCCTGACCAAGACCTTTGGCTTCGAGGCCGCGCACTTCCTGCCTTGTTTCCCTGAGGGCCACAAGTGCCGGCGGATGCACGGCCATTCGTTCAAGATCGACGTCGTTGTCGAGGGTGAGGTCGATGAGGCCAAGGGCTACCTGATCGATTTTGCGGAGGTCAAAGCCGCCACGAAGCCGATCGAAGAAGCGCTGGATCACCGCGTCCTTAATGAAATCGAGGGTCTTGAGAATCCAACGGCCGAGACGCTTAGTAAGTGGGTTTGGGAGCAACTCGCCCCGAAGCTCCCTTTGCTAGCCTGTGTGCGTGTGCACGAGACCTGTACGAGTTCTGCGGAGTACCGCGGCGAGTCAACCTCTTCCTAAGCATGCTGATATCCGTACTCGGCAAGCTGCGTAATCAGTCCAGGCTCATCAACCGCCCGATACTGAATCGGAGGCTTTGCCAGCATCCGCTGCAGACGGTTGCTCAGCACCGACTCAAAGGGGTGTGCAACCGAGGCATCGAACCGATCGATTTCTCGCACGAGTACTTCCGCAGCCTGCGACAGCAGCGGGATCAATCTGCTCATATTACCACGCTGTCCGGACGGGAGTTGTCGAAGTACCAGCGACAGCGTGACAGCAAGTACCGCCGCGATCACCTCGCCACGGCCTTGTTGGATGCGATGGTAGAACTGATTGAATACACGCAGATCAGACGCGCGGGGCGGGCCTTGCTTGATCAACTCTTGTTGGTGGATCGCTCGGTGCTTCTGGAAGTTGTAGCGAATAATCAATGAGCGGACCACGTCGTCGGGCTCGATGGAACGATTGTATAAAGGCCGGATATTTTCAGGCAGGCCGCGGATAACCTCTGAACCCAGGCTCCGCTCTTTACCTTGGCGGACGATCGGTCGCATCAGAACCTCATCGGCGTCATCTCGATCAAATATCGGGGAGTAAACGGCATACAGTTTTAACGCCGTAATCCGACGAGCCTGACCCTCATGGATCGCACGATAAATGGTTGATCGCGTCTTTCTGAATTGCCCGCACAGCACAGCGACCGTGATACCACGCGAATAAGCATCATCGATCTCGGTCTTTTGTTGGTCGGTGAGGGGGCCCGTTCGATCTGTAAAGGCGGCCTGATCAGGAAACGCTCTATCGTGGCGTTGGATTTGCTGCCGAATCGCCTCGATGCTTCGGCCGGTACGCTTGGAGAGGTGCGCCAGGATGGTCTGTGGCAGGCTATCGGTGGCTTCCGCCAATCGACGGGCGCGGCGGATGAGCCGCGACTTCTCGTCTTCAGACAAGCGTGTAAAGCCGGTTGCAGAGGAAAGCCGATCAGGCTGGCCCTGCTGGAAGGCATCCAATGCGGATTTAGGGATCAAAACCATGAGCTTGTTGGCTTGCTCGCGGACACCCCACCGCCAACGTAGGCCCGCATCACGCCAGCGGGCGACCGTCTTCGTGCTAACACCTAGCGACTCCGCGAGTTCGTTGGTCGTGAGGCAAGGATCGTTTTCATCACACCGCATCTCAATCGATCGACTCAATGCATCAATCAGCAAGCGCAGGTCCGGCTTGATCGCCTCGCCAACCAGCATCACGTTCTCGCTCGGCGGCACACGGCGATCTGTCAGCCTGTAAACAACAAAGTCAATCGGGTAGTTTTTCTGCGGTTCGAGGTCATCGTGCAGATGCTCTGCGTGGCGGACGACTTCAGCACGCTTGTCGCTTGGCGAATAAAGCAACTGCCTGGTGAGGTCAGACAACGCCTGGCTGCGGTAGGCTTGCTTACGTGGCCGGCTCACGGCTGTTCGGGCCCAGCATAGAGGCGGACTCGCCGGGGATGCTCGGCGAGGTCAAGCTCACTGACGTGTTGGCCGAATCGTTCAACCGCCTCCAGTTCACGTTCGCCTACCTCGTAGCGCAGCACGTCGATCAGGTAGTGTTCGGCTAAATCACTCGGCCAGCCATGCTGGCGAGCATACCGCTCGGCGATCAACAGCCGCTGAGGAAGGTTGGCTGCAAGCCTCGCCCGCAGGTAAGTGGGGAGGTCTCCAAGATCGGACCCGGCTCGGGTCATCCACATCGCGAAAACAAACGGGAGCCCTGTCAGTTCGTGCCAGCCCTCGCCGAGGTCCAACTGGTAGGGGTACTGCACCGCAAGTGGCGAGCCAGTCACAACCTTATCGCCAATCAGCAGCATTGCTTCGGGTGATTCGTCGATGCGGCCCTCGGCGGTCCGTTCGCGCGCGTCGTAGTCCACCATCTTTGGTCGGACACCGAACAGCTTTGCGAGCAGGACCTGGGCCAGCGCGACACTGGTGTGGCTGTCTGTATCGGCATGCAGGGTCGTGATCTGTTCGATAGAGACCTGGCTGTAGAGCCGGACCGTGAGCGTTGGCCCTTCACAACCGATCGCACCGACCGGGACCAGTGCTAGCTCGTGTGCGGATGAGAAGAAATCGAACACCGGGCACAGCGCGATGTCTACTTCGCCTGATTCGAGATCCGCCAAGAGTCGAGCAGGGACATCGGTGCGGACCTCGATTTTCGGCTCGTCTTCCAGCCCCGCGATCAACGGCTTGGCGTTGAGGTAGCTTACACAGCCGACGCGGTGTGTCGCGGCTCGCGGCTGGGCCTGGCCGACCTCTCGGGCGTGGGGGTCCGTACGATCCATTACCGGATTATAGGAGACGATCCAGGCATGATTGGCGTTTGACCCGGCCCATCTTGGAAAGGATCATAACAGTGATATGAGCACCGATTTGAACGCGAGCGAATTGCCGACCGCACAGGTCTTGATCGTGGATGATGAGCCGGATCACGCCGAGGTCATGGCCGAGGTCCTGCGGCGGATGGGCCACGTCTGTACCCTGGTCCACGACCTCCCCGGGGCGCTCGATGAGCTCAAGCACGGCCAGTTTGATCTCGTTGTGACCGACCTCAAGATGCAAGGCGAGACCGATGGCATGGAGGTCCTCAACACCGCGAGGCAGTCACAGCAGGCGGCCGAGACCATCATGGTTACCGCGCACGGCGACATCCCCACCGCGAAGCAGGCAATCAAGGGCGGGGCTTACGAGTTCATCGAGAAGCCGATCGACCTCGATGTGCTGCGGACGCTGTGTACGCGTGCGTTGGAGACGGTGTTCCTGCGTGCACAGAATACGGAGCTGCGCAGCCGGGTCGACGAGCAGTTCGGCTTTGACGGTATCATCGGTCAGTCCCCCGCGATGCGTGAGGTGGTCGCCAAGCTCAAGCAGGCCGCACCCGCCAACATCCCGGTGCTCATCACCGGCGAGTCTGGCACTGGGAAAGAGCTCTTCGCCCAGGCGATCCACAACAACTCGCCGCGCGCTAAAAAGCGCTTTGTCCCATTGAATTGCGCGGGTCTGACCGAGAACCTGCTTGAGGATGAACTCTTCGGCCACGTCCGCGGCGCGTTTACGGATGCCGCGAAGGACCGCGAGGGCCGGTTCGAATACGCCAATGGCGGGACGCTGTTCCTCGACGAGATCGGCGATATGCCGCTGACTATGCAACCCAAGCTCCTGCGCGTGCTCGAGTCTGGCGAGGTCATCCGCGTCGGCGCGAACGAGTCCAAGCACGTGGATGTCCGTCTCGTCAGCGCGACTAATCATGACCTCGAAACCCTTGTCAAGGACAGTAAGTTCCGAAGCGACCTGTTCTTCCGCATCCGTGGGATGGAGATCAGGCTGCCTGCGTTGCGAGAACGCCGTGACGATATCCCGCTGCTGGTGCAGCACTACGTGAGGAAGTTCGCCGAGCAGATGAATAAGCCGGGGCTGAGCGTCGCCGAAGATGCCATGACCGCCCTGATGCAGTACGATTGGCCGGGCAATGTGCGCCAGCTCATCAACGCGGTGCAGAACGCGATGATCGTCTGCGATACTGAGAAGATCGAGCCAAGGCATTTGCCGGTAGAGATCGGCAGCGGCGAGGGCGTCGAACCAGGCAGCGTCGATACCGCGGGCCTGTCTCTGGATCAGCTCGAGAAGCAGGCGATCCGCAACGCCCTGCAAGTCACCGCTGGCAACCGCGAGAAAGCGGCGAAGATGCTGGGCATCGGCGAGCGGACCCTGTACCGCAAGCTGAACGAGTACGGGCTGAAGTGATGCTACATCCACGTATTGGCCACGGCTTCGACCTGCACCGGCTTGAGCCCGGGCACGACCTCATCGTTGGCGGCGTCAAACTCGATCACGACCGGGGCTGCGTCGCGCATTCGGATGGTGATGTGCTGTATCACGCGGTGACGGACGCGATACTCGGGGCGCTGGGGCAGGACGATATCGGTCAGCTCTTCCCCGACAACGAACTGGCTTGGGAAGGCGCAGATTCAGCTATTTTCCTGAAAGAGTCATATAAACGCATGGTCGCCACAGGGTATGCCATTGGCAACCTCGACTGCACCGTCATCCTGCAGCGTCCCAAGCTCAGCCCGTATAAGGATACGATCAAGGCCAGTCTCGCCGAGCTGCTTTGCTGTGATATCGATCGGGTCAATCTAAAGGCGAAGACGCACGAAGAAATCGATGCGCTGGGTGAAAACCGTGCGATCGCGTGCCACGCCGTTGTCTTACTAGTCCCACTGAATTGAGCTACTTGTGGTGTAGCGGGTGACGCGAAGCGTCCCGTGCGAACCATCTGTCATTACTGACAAGGGACGCTTCGCCTCACCCGCCACACGATATGGATCACATCGCCGCCGCCTCATCCGGCACCCGGCCGAACGCGATCTTGTCGTGCATCTCTTTGTCTGCGATGTCGTGCATGCCGCCGAGATAGACGCTGTGATTACCGAACCTGCGGTTGATGGTATCGATCACGTCCCCGAGCGCGTGCCGGGCGTCGATCGCATCGAACAGCCGGCCGGTCGCGCAGGCCACGGGCTCCAGGCCGCCTAGCGTGATCGATACTTTCTTCGGCGTTCCGCTGACACGCTTGCGCCGCCAGATACGCTCAAAGTGCTCGATCACCGTCACGGTGTCCTGGCAGGCAGGCAGGTCGATACCGTCGCGCCAGTGGCTGTCGTTTTCGTACCGCATCGCTGCCGACATGCTCTGTGTGATGTAGCCGTGGCAGCGCAGCCGCGCAGCGGCTTTATGCAGCAGCCGCGTCATCACGCTGTGAGCACCGTCTTCGGTCCGCAACTCCGGAGCGAGTACATGGGCGTGAGTAAAGACACGGCGGTGCTCGGGGCGCAACGCAGGCTCCTGCCCATGCAACGACATCCAGTATCGTCGGCCCTCGATCGAGCCCCAAGCCTTCTGCGCCTGCTGGGCTGTCAGCGCCCACAGTGCACCCACCGTGCAAATACCGTTACGATTTAATCGGGCTTGGACGCCAACGTTAATGCCCGGCAGGTCGGTGAGCTTGAGCTGCTCGATCGCGCTAGGAAGCATGTCCAGCGGCAACGCAAGCAGCCCGTCTGGCTTGTCCAACTCGCACGCGACCTTCGCGAGCAGGCGCGTTGGTGCCAAGCCAACACTGCAGCTGAGACACTCGCCGACCGCTTCGGCGATGGCCTGCTTGACCCGCCGCCCCATCTCCAACGCGGTCGCGGGCTGACGCTCTTGGCCCAGCAGCTTCACCGCGACCTCATCGATCGACCAGACCTTATCGATGGGCGCGACCTTCTCGACCGCCTCCTTGATCTGATTGTGGACCTCGACGTAGTAGGCCGGGCGTGCCTCGATGAACCGGATCTCCGGGCACAGCCGACGGGCTTCGCGCACGAGCGTGCCGGTCTTGACGCCACGACGCTTGGCCTGGGCGCTCGCGGCGATGCAGCACGTCCCCTCGCTCATCACTGGCAGCACGCCCACGGGCCTGCCCCGCAGCTCCGGCCGGGCCTGCTGCTCGACCGAGGCGAAGTAGTTGTCCATGTCTAGGAAAAGCCAATCTAACATCATACGGCTCCAATACCGTACTTTAACCTAACTTATCTCCTTAAGGCAAGCCCCCACGTTTTGTTAGAAAATACTTGGATGCTCGATTTCTGCGATGAGCCGTACCGCGACTACCCGCCCAAGGACATCGCGTTCTGGCGGGCGGTGCTGGGGTGGTACAACCGCAAGCGGTTCCTGCCTAGGTCCAAGCGGATCGTCGAACTGACCGTCCACGGGGCGGAGACGCTCCGGCAGTCGGTCGAGCCCGGGGACCGGCTTGTCTTGATGCCCAACCACCCGACCCACGCGGACGCGGCGCTCATGCTCGAGGCCTGCCGACGGGCCGAACTCACCACCCAGATGATGGCGGCGTACGACGTCTTCCTACGCTCACGCATCGACGCCTTCATCATGCAGCGGCTCGGGGCTTTTTCTGTTGATCGTGAGGGCTCGGACCCGCGGGCGATGAAGACGGCGCTCGATATCTTGAACAAAGGCAAGCACGCCCTGGTTGTCTTCCCCGAGGGCAATGTCTATCTGGAGAACGACCGGGTGACCCCGTTTAGCGAGGGGGCGGCGTTCCTCGCGCTTCGTGCGGCATATCAGCTCAAGGAACAGGGGCATCGCGTACTGGCGGTGCCGGTCTCGATCAAGGCCACGCACCTGACCGACTGTAGGCCGCTTGTTGCAGCGCGGCTGAATCAACTCGCGGAAGCGGTCGAAGTCGAACTACCGAGCCAGGCGACACCTGTCGAGGCGATGCGGATGATCGGCGTCGCGCTCCTGCACCGCAACCTGAAACTGCGCGGATTGGACACGCCCCAGGCCGATACGTTCCACGCGTTGATCAGCCATGCCGGCGGTGTCGTCATGGCGAAACTCGAGAGCAAACTGGGTGTTACGCCGAAGCCAGACGCCGCATTGATCGACCGCGTGCGCAAGTCCAGGCAGGTGATCCACGAGGTGCGGACCGACTCCGATCGTGTTGCCGATCACGCCGCGGCGGCGACTTGGGCGGACGAAGCGATGCTCGCGCTGCGGCTAGCGAGCTACTCGGACAGCTATGCCGCGTCGAACCCGACGCTGGACCGGATCGAGGAGACGAGCGAGAAACTGGCCGAGGACATCCACCGGGCGATGATGCCGCCGTCAGCCGATCGGGCGGCTTACATCCGCTTCAACGAGCCGATCCCGTTGTGTGGATACGTGGCGAAAAAACGCGCGGGGCGGAAACAAGTCCGCGACCTGACCGCGCGTTGTGAATCGGCTGTGCAGAACGGGGTCGACCTGCTCAATGAAGCCAATCCGTCCGCCGGTGGGGAAATCTGGGAAGGGCGATTGGTGTAGCTTCGGTACAATCTCGGAATGCCCGACCGCAATACCCTGAGTGACCGGGACCGCGCGTTTATCGCCAAGCAGCGTATGTTTTTTGTCGCGACCGCCCCGCTGTCGGGCCACGGGCTGGTCAACCTTTCACCAAAAGGGCTCGATGGCACTTTTACGATTATCGATGATCGCACCGTGGCCTACCTCGACCTGACGGGTTCGGGGATCGAAACACTGGCGCACCTGCGTGAGAACGGCCGGATCTGCATCATGTTCAATGCTTACGAGGGGCCGCCGAATATCCTGCGTATCCAAGGCAAGGGTCAAGCTATCGAGCCGGGGCAGCCAGGTTTCGATGAATTGGCATCTCGTTTCCCCGATCTTCCGGGGGTACGCTCGATCATCAAGGTCACCGCCGACCGTGTCGCAGACTCGTGCGGCTTCGGCGTGCCTTTCTACGAGTACAAGGGCCAGCGCGATGAACTTACTGATTGGGCCCAGAAAAAAAGACCCGACGGCGTGACGAGGTACCAGCAGGCCAAGAACCGCAAGAGCCTGGACGGGCTGCCGGGGCTGGAAACGGGTTAACCGCGGTGTGCGGCGGCCTATTGCCCCGTTGCCGCGGCGGTATCGAGATACCACGTCAGTTGGCCGTCGTTGGCCATCGGGTTGATGCCGGTGATGGGCAGTTCCTGGATGTCGGGCTGTCCCGTCGCGTACTGGGTCTCAATCTGTTTCAGCGTCGCGTGCTTGCCGATACCAACGAGCAGGACGACGACCTCTCGCCCGTGGTTGATGAGCGGGTACGTCATCGTCACACGCGGAGGCGGGACGACACGCTCGCCATCGTTGGTCACGATCCAGCGGTCGGTGATCGCCAGCGCTGGAGATTCGGGGAAGAGGCTGGCTGTATGCGCATCGCCGCCCATGCCCAGCAGGATGAAGTCGATCCGTGGGAACTCTGGCAGCGTGACGCCCGGGAAGGCAGCAGCAAACTCCTCTTCGTAGACCTTCGCCGGGTCGTCCGCCAGCACAGGCATCGGGTGCACCGCGCTACGCTTGATCGGTACATGATCGGCCATCGCCTCGCGGATCATCTTGACATTCGACTTCTCGTGGTCCTCGGGCACGCACCGCTCGTCGACGATCCAGAGGTGCGTTTGCTCCCACGGGAACCCGCGGAACTTGGGGTCTGTCACCATGCGGATATAAAACGGCTCGGGCGTGCCGCCTCCGGAGAGCGCCATGTGGAAGACGCCGCGGTCCTGGATGGCTCGCTGGGCGTTGCCAAGCAAGGCGCTGCCGAGGTCATCAAAGAGTTGTTCGGTGTCCGGGGCGACCTGGACATGGCCGGGGAGTTTGAGAGACATCTAGCCGTTCCTCCAGTAGCGGCCCTCGCGTTGCATCATCAGGTCGGACGCGGGCGGGCCCCAGGTCCCTGCGGCGTAGTTGGGCAGGTCGTCTTGCGGGTTGTCGGTCCAGTAGTCGAGCACGGGCTGCACCGCATCCCAAGCCGATTGGATCTCGTCGCGGTGTTTGAAGAGGGTCTGGTCGCCCTTGATCGCGTCGTGCAGGAGGGTCGCGTAGCCGTCGGGGGGCTCGGTCTGCCACTGCTCGACGTAGTCGAAGTCCATGACGACCTCCTTCATCTTCAGGCCCGATCCGGGCACCTTGCCCTCGAACCGCATGCGGATGCCCTCGTCCGGCTGGACGTTGATCACGATCTGGTTGGGCTTGGTCGACTTGGTTTTGTCGCGGAACAGGCAGTGTGGCGTCGGCTTGAAGTAGACGACGATCTCGGTCTTCTTCGCGGCCATGGCCTTGCCCGAGCGGAGGTAGAACGGCACGCCGCCCCACCGCCAGGTATCGACAGAGAACTGCATGGCTGCAAAGGTATCGGTCTGGCTGTGCGGGTCCACGCCCTCGTTATCACGGTAGCCCACGACGGGTGTCCCGTTGACCGCGCCCGGGCCGTACTGCCCGCGGATCGCGATACCCGGCACCTCATCCATTTTTGGCACGCGCAGCGCCTTGAACACTTTGATCTTCTCGGTACGGATGTCCGCCGCGTCCATGCTGACCGGCGGCTCCATCGCGACCACAGACAAGACCTGCAGCAGGTGACTCTGCACCATATCACGCATCGCGCCCCCCGCGGGGCTGTCGTAGTAGCCGCCCCGGCCCTCGACGCCGACGGTCTCGCTCGCGGTGATCTGGATGTGGTCAACATAACGCTGGTTCCACAGCGGCTCGAAGATCGCGTTGGCAAACCGCAGCACGAGCATATTCTGGACCAGTTCTTTCCCTAGATAGTGGTCGATGCGGTAGATCGCGTCTTCATCAAAAACCGATGCGCAGGTCCGGTTGAGCTGCGCCGCCGACTCCGGGTCCGACCCGAAGGGTTTTTCGACAACAATCCGCTGCCAGGACTTGTTGCCATCGATCGAGCAGTATTTACGGCCTTCAACGACGATGTCGGCCGTGCCGATGTTGTTGATGATAGGGGTAAAGAATTGCGGCGAGACGGAGAGGTAGAACAACACGTTGCCGCTGAGTTCGTGTTGTTTGTCGAGGCAGTGCATCCGCTCTTTGATCTCCTTCCAAGCCTCGGCTTTAGTCGCATCACCCGCGTGGTAGTGGATCCGCTCCTTGAACTCGGCCCATTTGTCATCGTCATAACTCTCGGAAGCGAACGCATGCAGTTCGCTACGCCAATCCTCGTCCGAGTAATTGGTGCGGCTTACGCCCATGATGGCGATATTGCTCGGCAGCATCCCGTTGTCCCAGAGGTGGTATAGGGCGGGTACGAGCTTGCGTTTGGTCAGATCACCCGAGGCGCCGAAGATCACCACGAGGCAGCCGGTATTAGAGGATTCGTCTGGCATATGTGCAGTAGAACCCGGAACGCCGCAGATGGCAAACTGCTTAGACGGTTTGGTACCGCTTGCCGAGGTAAATGCTCACGACCATCAGGTCTGCCGGGTTGACGCCCTCGAGTCGGGCGGCCTGCCCCATCGTCGCGGGCTTGAACTGGTCGAGCACGAGTTGGGCCTCTCGCCGCAGCCCCGACACGTCGGCGTAGGCGAGATCGGCAGGCAGCAGCTGGGATTCCTGCTCGCTCAGCCGTTTAACTTCGCGCTGCTGCCGCTTGATATAACCGACGTAGTGATGATCGGCGATCAACTCCGTCAAGACACCACGTATCTGAACACTTGACAGCCCGGAATTGGTATCGAGATGGTAACCGTGATGATGCAGTAAGTCAGCAAGCCCATCCGCTGATATCTCAGATCGCTTGATCTGGTCGATCAATCGCTCACCATCTGCTTTGGTTTGCTTGAGGTGTTGCTCAATTGCTGTGCGTGCCGAGCACCGCCTCTCATGCAGCAACCAACGCGCATCATCGACCAGGCCCAGTTCACGGCCCATCGGCGTTAGCCTCGTTGTTGCGTTATCAGAGCGTAAAAGCAGACGATGCTCTGCCCGCGAGGTGAACATCCTGTACGGCTCAACGGGGACCTTAGTCACCAGGTCGTCCATCATGACACCAATGTAGGCCTGCTCACGACCCAACCGAATGAGTTGTTCGCCTTGCGCAAAGCGCGCCGCGTTGAGCCCGGCGAGTAAGCCCTGTCCTGCGGCCTCCTCGTAGCCGGAAGTACCGTTGATCTGACCCGCGGTAAATAGGCCTGGGACGACTTTAGTCATGCATGTTGCATCGAGCTGATGCGCGAGGATAGTGTCATATTCCACCGCGTAGCCGTACTTCAGCACTTCAGCATTCTCACAGCCTGGCAGCGAACGGATAATCACATCCTGAACCTCGGCAGGCAGCGATGTACTGATCCCGTTGCAGTAGACCTCGTTGGTCTCGTGGGATTCCGGCTCGAGGTAGACGTGGTGTGATGTGCGATCCGCGAAACGAACAACCTTATCCTCGATCGACGGGCAGTATCGGGGCCCAACTGTTGTGATCTGCCCGTTGTACATCGGGGCCTTGTCGAGGTTCTGTCGGATTAGGGCGTGCGATCGATCGTTGGTATGCGTAATCCAACAAGGCGTCTGCCGCATCGGCGGAAAGTCATCGCCCGTCATATCGCTAAAAGGTATGGGTAAATCGTCCCCCGGCTGCTGCTCAAGGCTGTCGAGGTCCAGCGACTCGCGTGCCAAACGTGGCGGGGTCCCAGTCTTCAGCCGACCGAGTTCGAAGCCCAAACACTTGAGGGACCCACTGATGCCATCGGCCGTCCCTTCACCAACGCGCCCACCCCTGGCTTGTTCCTGCCCCGTATGCATGATCGCGCGCATGAACGTACCTGTCGTCAAAACGACTGCTTTGGCACGTAGCGTGATCGGCTTCTCCGCGTCATCGATACAGCCGAACTCCCCGCAGCAGGCATCGGTAGGCTCTTCGGGGCCGTTGGCTGGGGCGGGCTTGTACTTCACACCGACACACCGGCCATCTTCGATGACGAATTCATCAACGAGTCCAGCAATCTCAATAAGATTTACTCGGGTATGGAGCAGACGCTGGACCTCGCGGGCGTAGGCGTACTTGTCGCTCTGACAGCGCGGGCCATGCACCGCAGCGCCCCGGCTTGAATTGAGTACGCGGAATTGGATCCCCGTGGCATCCGCTGCAAGACCCATCAGCCCACCAAGCGCATCGATCTCTCGAACGATCTGACCTTTAGCAAGCCCACCGATACAGGGGTTGCAAGACATTGCGCCGGTCTTACCTGGGTCCATCGTGATCAATGCGACGCGCCCTCCACCGGCGGATTGCATGGCATTGGATGCGGCCCACGCGGCCTCTGCGCCCGCGTGACCACCACCAATGACAATGACCTCGAACTCGCGCCGTCTGGAAATCATGAGCCAAACAGTATAGCTTTCATCAAGCCTTGCTTCGGCGCAGGAGAAGCTTGCCGGCCAAGATCAGGACAAGGCCAACCGCAAGCAACGCGAAAGCCCCTTGCCAGATCAATGAGCTGACCTGAGCCTCGAAGGTGTCGAGCGTCTTCTGTAATCGCTCCGGCTGAACGCTCTGATCCAGATTAGTCACCAATACGTTCAGTTCCGCCGCGGTCCGTGCTGCCTGAGCCGCCGCTTCGGTGTATTCTCGGATATCAAACGGCCTGCCAGGCTCTTTCTTCTTATCCCCCTCTGACTCAAACTGCCTGGTGAACCCATCTAACACCGAGATCGTTTCCCCGAGTGAATCACTTGTCGACTCCAGTTGAGCCAGAGCCGATTCGGTCTCAGGGAGAATGGCTTTTGCTGTCTCGATAGATGCCTCGGCTTGCTGGATGGTCTGGTTGATGTTCTCGATCGCTGTGTCAGACTTTTCAATGATCTTGTCGACACCCGAAACAATACCGTTGGCTTCTTTTGCGACTTCCCTAACCTCTTCAACAATCGATCGCGACTTCTGTATGAGCTGATTGAGCACGCCCTCCTGGTCCTCAACCGTGCTCAGGATCGCTTCACGCTCTTTGGCAATGTCCTTGGGCAGGTTCTCGATGGTTTCTGAGATACGTTGAACATCATCAAGGATACGCATTGTTTCTGGCGCGGCGAGGGTCTGCAGATAGGTCAGCTCAACCCGCCACTGGACGATTTGCGACTGCCGCGCCGCGAGCCAGGTCGCTCGTTCGGCTACGTCGGTCGTCGTCTCTATACCGGCTACGGCATCTCCGACGGGAAGGAACAGATCAACGACGCCCCTGCCGATACTCGCGACCGAGAACTGCTCTTTGTAACCACTGAACTCCGAGAATCGAACCCACCAGACATACAATTCATCCGGATTGTCGGTGCGGTACTGAAGGATCAGGCTGCGCAGCTCTTTTTCTTCTTCATCGTCAAGTACCAGGTCTGCAAGTTTCCATGTCTCCTGCTCCATCCGCCGCGTAGCGAGTGCGTAGTCCTCACCGAGTTCGCCGAACAATTCCTCACCGCGCTGTTCTGCAAGCATCCGGTGCAACGTCATCACCGTGAGCATATTCAGCATAGCGACCTGCGGATCAGGGTCTGCGGCGATGGTGATAATCGAGTCTGCGCTGTTCGCTCTGATTTGCAGGGCAATCAGCCGTTTGTCCAGCGGCAGTTCAGACGCCGCGATCTTCTCACAGACCTCCGGGACATCGCCGAGATAGGACATCGCAAGACGGCGCAGCCGTAAAGCCAACTCTTTTCGGGTCAGTGAGCCATTGTTTTGCTGCAGGCTCTGCCCGACTCTTGCATCATTGACGCCTGTCGCTTTGTCGACGGCCTCGCAGCCCGGAACGAGCAATGAACCCGCAGCCAGCAGAAGGTATAGCAAGAAGCAATGGGGTGTGTAACGCATAGCGAGTGATGGCCTGTTAGTCGTGCCAGTTCGTGGGACAAGTCGGATTATTCCTCCGGCAACGGCCTGATTTGGATGTTGGGGCATTCGATCGGTCTCCCCTCAGCTTACAAGCAGATCGCACCGCTGCTCGCCGAACAATCCCAGGCCTCATTGACCAAGTCATCGTTGATGAATAGTTTGACGGTATCGCCGCGGGCCTTTCTATCTTTGATACGGTAGACCTCTTCGGTTTTTTTATCCTTCCCGCCGAAATCGAAAGTCCAGTTCGACAGGTCTTTGCCGTTAAACAGATCGGTGGGTTTCCCCGGGCTGATCGGTTCAGTTGCAGCGGTCGCTTTTTCATTTGCAACGGCGGAAGGGTCACCATAGGGCTCGCAGCAAACATGACAGTCGGGGCATAAATCAAACACGGCACGATGAGCTCCGTGTAATCGCCGTTCATGTATCAGGTACTTCTGGGTTTAATTATCGTTAAGTTAGCCTTGTTTACCGGGTCGCCACAGGACATCATCGACATCCGCCTTTGCGTTGGCAAGGCGTGCGAGCGCGAACAGAAGGTCGGCAAGCCGGTTGAGGTAGATCGTTGCCTGTGGGTCCAGCGGTTCTTGGCCGGCCAAGGCGACAACTTCCCGCTCGGCTCGACGGCAGACTGTCCTGGCCAAGTGGAGTCTGGCCGCGAGGGTGCTACCGCCGGGGAGAATAAAGTTTCGCAGCGGCTCGAGTTGTTCGGTAGCAGAATCGATCTGTTGCTCCAGCCCACTGGTATCATCTGCGGTCAGTCGTCCTGGAGAAGCTTTATCGGAGTTCGGGGTCGCCAAATCGGCACCAAGATCAAACAGACGGCATTGGACCGTAATGAGCCCCGATGTAATTGCGTCTATATGGCAGTCGGCAAGCGCCAACCCGATCGTGGCATTAAGTTCATCCACGGCCCCGTAGGCCAAGACACGAAGGTGGTTTTTTGACACCCGTTCACCGCCGATAAGGTCGGTTTGGCCATCATCGCCGCGTTTGGTGTAGAGCTTCATACCGACATAATAAACCATGATCCGGCTTTTAATGGGCCTGAACAAGTCTTAATTGGTACAATCCCGCCCCAAAAAGTCGTTCCCCCGCGACACGAGATGATATGAAGCCCCTGGTACGATTCCTAGCACTGCTGCTTTTGCTGAACGCAATGGCTTGTCTCGCCCAGCCTGCGACGGCTGCGCGCCTGGCCAACGTCTCTGGCGAGGCAGGTGACCGCGAGGAACGTGACGACGCCGAGTTCAAACTCAGCGATCACAGCCAGGTCAAAGTGCTATACAACATTACCAAACTCAACAACGACTGCAGCGTTACAGTCCGTGTTCATCGCAAGCAGGAAAACGGCGATTGGCTTGTTGTCAACACATGCCTGAGAACCTCCAAGTCTACAAGCGGCTCCCGCAGCCTGACGCTTCCAGCCGGCGATTATAAAATCGAAGTGATCGCAAAGAATGCCCGCTACGACGTCTCGGTCGATAACTGATCGTATCTCTCTCTTCGTACCCGCTCCGCACAACAGTCCGGAACGAACCTCTCATCCTGCTTTTTAATGGAGTGATGGGATAGCAATCTGAACCAGCTGACCCACATCTTTTACGAATTGAAGCGACAGCCGCTGCCTGACTGCAGGGTCTATCTCATTGAGGTCGCGGCGGTTCAGCTCGGGCAGCACGACCGTCTGAATACCCAATCGATCGGCGGCGAGCGTTTTCTCTTTAACGCCCCCGATCGGTAATACCTTGCCACGCAGTGTGATCTCGCCGGTCATCGCCAAAGCTTTTTTAACAGGCTTACCCGTCATAAGCGAGGTAATCGCGGTGTACATCGCGCAGCCTGCCGATGGGCCGTCCTTCGGTACCGCTCCGGCAGGGACGTGGATGTGCATGTCGGTGTCATTAAGTAGCGTGGGATCTACTCCCATTTGGACCGCATGGCTTTTGAAGAGCGACAGCGCTGCCTGGGCCGACTCTTTCATCACGTCACCGATCTGCCCCGTGAGCTTGACCTGCCCCTTGCCCGGGTAGCGGGCTGCTTCAATGAACAAGACCTCGCCGCCAACTGCGGTGTAGGCGAGCCCGAGAGCGACGCCCGGCATCCCGGTCCGCGTATCGAGGTCGCGCACATACCGCTCGGAGCCAAGCCAGTGGGTGACAGCTTTGTTGTCAATAATCGCTTTCTTCGGTGCGCGGCGGGCCTGAGCGACTTTTGCAGCGACCGCGCGACAGACGGCACCAATCTGCCGCTCTAACTCACGGACCCCCGCTTCCCGGGTATAGCCATCAATAAGGTTTCGCAGTCCTGATGCGCGGAACGCGCAGTGGCTAGCCTTTAGGCCATGCTCTCGCATCTGCCTGGGCACAAGGTATTTCCGCGCAATGGCTAGTTTGTCATGATCGGTATAGCCGGGAATATCAATCACTTCGAGTCGATCGAGCAAAGCCGGAGGGATGTTGCCGACATAATTCGCGGTGCAAATGAACATGACCTTGCTAAGGTCGAACGGTACATCCAGATAACGATCGACAAAGGCGTGGTTCTGCCTGGGATCGAGGACTTCCAGCAACGCAGAAGCAGGGTCGCCGCGGAAGTCATTACCGAGCTTATCCACCTCGTCAAGCATAATGACCGGGTTATTCGTACCACAACGCCTGATATCCTGGATCAACCGACCGGGCATTGCGCCGATGTACGTCCGCCGATGGCCACGGACCTCGGCCTCGTCGCGCACCCCGCCCATCGAGATGCGAGCGAACTCTCTCCCAAGCGCCTCCGCAATCGATTGGCCAAGCGATGTCTTGCCGACCCCGGGCGGGCCGCTGAGGCATAGGATCGCGCCCCGGCCACTCGGGTTGAGCTTGCGTACCGCCAAGTACTCGATCAAGCGGCGTTTCACCTTGTCCAGATTAAAGTGGTCTCGATCGAGGACCTCGCGGGCGTACTTGAGGTCGAGGCGGTCCTTGCTGGAGCTGTTCCAGGGCAGTTCCGCGATGAGCTCGACATAGCTCATGATGACCGCGTATTCCGGGCTCGCCGGCGGAATCATCTCCAGCCGAGACAGCTCGCGCTCGGCTTCTTGCCTCACCTTCTCTGGTGGCCCCGCCTCCACGAGTCTGCGGTGCAGGTCATCGATGACCTCTGCGGAGCCATCGCCCTCACCAAGTTCATCCTGGATCGCACGCATCTGCTCACGCAGGTAAAGGCGGCGCTGGCCCTCTCCGATGCTCGCCTCAACATCCTGCTGGATCTTGTCTTGCAGCCTCGCGAGTTGGAGCTGCTGACTAAGCAGATGATGGACGCGCTTGGCACGCTGAGTCACACTGAGTTCTTCGAGCAACGATTGCTTGTTGGGGATGTCGATGTCCAGATTTGCGGCAAGGTAATCGACCAAGCCGGAGGATGATTCGACATTCATGAGCACGTTGCGTGCCTGCTCCGGGGCATTTGGCGTGAGTTCGATCAACTCCAGCGCAAGATCGCGGAGCTGATTCATCGTCGCCTTGAAAGGGCGGCCGCGCCCCGGCTTCTCACGCAGCGTTGTGACCTTAGCGGTGAGGTAGGGCTTGGTACGGACGGGTCGGTCCAGCCGAATACGGGACAGGCCGTGAACGATGAGTGTCATCGTGTCGTCCTGTTGCCGGATCAGCTTCAACGCCAGCGCAGCAGTACCTACCTTGTGAACCCCCTTGAATCCGGGCTCCTCCTGCTCTTCATCCACTTGTGCGGCTAGGCCTATGACATTTGCTTTGCTAAGACTCTCTTCGAGAAGCCGGCGGCTGGAGGGCCTGCCGATCCCCAGCGGGATAATCGTTCCTGGGAAGACGAGCGTACCGCGTACCGGAAGGATCGGTAAGTGAGCGGGGATTTCTGGCTGCCCGAACAACTCGCCGATCTCACCTTTTGACTCAGCTGGCGAGATGTCGGCTCGCGTCTGAGTACGCTTAGATTTTGGCTTTTTCTTTTTGTTCACAACAATTGCAACATCGTTTCGTTCGTAATCAGATAAGGCTAGACGGCATCCTACACTCTTCGCTTACCTAGTCGAAATTGTCTGTGATGGTTTGCCAGCCTATAATGCTAGGTTCAACAGTTTTTCGAAAGCATAGTATGAAAGCCACGCTTATGACCGCAGAGGACCCAACCGTCAACGATAGCAGCAAGTCGGCTATGCCCGATGTCCAGGGGAGTCAGGACACCCGGCAGGTCCCGATCAACAAGGTTGGTGTGAAAGATATCCGCTACCCGATCGCGCTGATGCGACCCGAGGGTGATGACAAGCAGCATACCGTCGCGATGGTGAACATGTATGTCGCACTGCCGCATCACCAGAAGGGCACACATATGAGCCGTTTTCTGGAGGTACTCAACGAGCACCACCAGGGGATTGACTCAAGCGACGTTATGCAGGTCGCGCGCGACATGCGGGTCAAGCTTGAGGCAGAAGAATCGCACCTGCAGATGACTTTTCCTTACTTTATTGACAAACAGGCACCCGTGACGGGACAGCCGGGCAAACTCGATATCGAGGTCACCTTCGAAGCCGTATCTAATGGGACCGAAGATTTTATCCTTGGCATCAAAGTACCCGCGACCTCGCTCTGCCCCTGTTCTAAAGAAATCTCGGCCTATGGCGCGCACAATCAGCGATGCGAGATGGAGGCTAAAGTCCGCTTCGCGCAGGGTCAATCGATGTGGATCGAAGAGCTATTCGAACTAGTCGAGAAGTGTGCAAGCACGCAGGTCTTTGCGGTGCTCAAACGTCCGGACGAAAAGTTCGTGACTGAGGACGCATACGACAACCCTAAGTTTGTGGAAGATATCGTGCGTGACCTAGCCGTGGTCTTGGATGGTGAAGACCGCATCGCCTGGTATCAGGTCGCCAGTGAGAACTTCGAGTCGATCCACAACCACAACGCCTATGCGGTGGTCGAGCGGGACAAGCGAGAGGGATGACCTGTTAAAGCAGGATGTCTTTGACAACCTTAGCTGGTTCGACGCCTGTTAGTTTGATATCTAAGCCTTGGTACTTGACCGTCAAGCGGTGGTGATCAATCCCTAAGAGCTGCAACATCGTGGCGTGCAAGTCGCGCACATGCACGATATCTTCTACTGCGTGGTAGCCAAGCTCGTCGGTGTTGCCGTACATCATGCCGCCCTTGACGCCGCCTCCGGCCATGAACATTGAAAAGCCTTTGATGTGGTGGTCACGGCCCGTGCCGCCCTGTGACATGGGTGTTCTACCAAACTCGCCGCCCCAAACCACCAGTGTGTCATCCAGCATGCCACGCTGTTTGAGGTCTTTGATCAGCGCTGCGGTGGGCTGGTCGGCAGTTGGGCAGGCCCGATCCATGTACTTCACGATGCCGTCGTGGTGGTCCCAGCCTCGGTGGTACAGGTGGATAAAACGTACCCCGCGTTCTGCCAAGCGACGGGCCATCAGGCAGTTGCTGGCGAATGTTCCATCGCCAGGCTTCGCGCCGTACATTTCGAGTATTTCTTCGGGCTCGTCCGAAAAATCAGTGAGGTCCGGCACGGCCATCTGCATCTTGAAGGCCAGTTCGTACTGTGCGATCCTCGACTCGATCTCAGGGTCGTAGTGCTCCTCATCCCGTAGACGGTTGAGATCCTTGACCGCGCTGATGAGGTGCTCCTGCTGCGTGCGTGTGATGCCCGGCGGGTTCTTGACATAGTGGACCGGGTCACCCGTGGAGTTAAGCTCGACACCGGCATACTTGCTCGGGAGGAAACCGGAAGACCACTGCCTTGACGCGATGGGCTGAGGGTTTCGGGCCTTGGAATCGGACACCAGCACACAGAAACCAGGCAGCTCTTCTGTCATCGAGCCAAGCCCATAGTTGACCCAAGAGCCCATCGAAGGTCGGCCGCTGATCGCGGTGCCGGTGTTCATGAAAGTGTGAGCCGGGTCGTGGTTAATCTGTTCGGTCACCATTGAACGAATAACACAGATCTCGTCCGCGACCGAACCGATGTGCGGGAACCAGTCGCTAACGGTGACGCCACCCTTGCCATATGTCTGGAAGCCTTTCTGAGGGCCCATGGCCATGAGCTTCTTGCCTTGCAGCTGCGCGATAGGCTGGCCCTTGGTGAAGGATTCAGGCATCGGCTTACGGTCCATCTTTGCGAGTTCCGGCTTGTAATCGAATGTTTCGAGGTGGCTCGGTCCGCCCGCCATGCAGAGGAAAATCACACGCTTGGCCTTGGGCGCAAAGTGGAGCGGATCGATCGCGCCCTCAAGCGGGCTCAACGGTGTCTTTGATGCGGCCGCTACGGCCTGCTCTGCACTGATCAACGATCCGAGCGCGGCAGCACCAATACCAAGCGACATATGGCCTAGGAACTGCCGACGGCTCACACGCTGCATCTGTCGGTAACGCTCGTGCACCAGGTCTGCAAGTTTGGATTCATCTGACATCGTACGGTCCTCTAGGCGTTAAGGCCGGGTCATCGTTTCATGAAGGTTCAGGAGCACACGGCAGACCTCTGTCCAAGCCGCGTGCTCGGTTTCACTGAGTGCCTCGTCTCGCGGTGAGAGGCCAACCTCAAGCAACTGCTTGGCGCTCTCAGGGCTGTCTGCAAAGGCTTTACGGTTCGCTTCAAGGAGATGGAAGATCAGAGCCGCTTCACGATCGGATGCTTTGCGGGAAAGCAACGCTGTCGTGGCCCAATTAAGCCGTGCCCGATCGTCACCCCCAGCCTCGGTGATTATGCGCTGGGCGAGGTTACGGGATGCTTCGACAAACGACGGGTCGTTGAGCATGACCAGGGCGGCGAGGGGTGTGTTGGAGACCGATCGCTTCGCTGTACACTCTTCGCGCGAGGGTGCATCGAAGGCCTTGAGCATCGGGTGCAGGAACTGTCGTTGCCAGTGCATGTAGACGCCGCGTCGCCACTGGTTCAGGTCATCGTGCTGCTTGTAGACGCGTTTGGGGAAATTCAGGTGCGTATAGTAGCCGGCGGGTTGGTATGGCCGGGCTGATTCGCCGCCGATCTGATCAACGAGGAGGCCGCTGACCAGGAGCGCGTTGTCCCGGATCATCTCGGCTGGCAGTCGTTGCTGGCTCTGGCGAGCGAAAAACTCGTTGTTTGGGTCTTCGGTCAGCAGCTTTTCGGTCGGTTCCGACGAAAGTTGGTAGGCCCGGGTCGTCGCCATCTGCTTCATCATGGCCTTCACATCCCAGCCAGACTCAACAAACTCGATGGCAAGCCGATCGAGCAACTCCGGGTGGTTGGGCGGCATCCCCTGGCCACCGAAGTCGCCAAGCGTTGTGCAGAGGCCTTCACCAAACATCAGATACCACAGCCGATTAACCATCACACGGGCGTTGAGTTCACCAATGCCACCTTCATCCATCGGATTGATCAGCCAGTCAGCGAGATCCAGGCGTGTCGCCGTGCCCTCTACCGCCAAATCCCCCATAAAAGTCGGGACCGCGGGCTGCATGACGTCGCCGGTCTCATCCAGCCAGTTGCCACGTGGGAGGAAGCGGACCTGGCGGAAGTTCTCGTCCGGTAGCTGCTTACTGATCATGACCTTACGTGGTTTGATCGCTTCGAGTTCCCCTTCGATTGTGAGCCGCTCCGCCCCTTGTGCGGTCTTCAGCTTGTCATGGAGCGCTTGCTTGCGTTGCCGATCAAGAGGTGACAACACATCGACCGTTGGTTCGCGCCATGTCGGGTTGCGATTCGTACCTTTTCCAAAATTCCGACCGTCGTAGGGGGCGAGATGTTCGAGGTCGTCCATTTGCCCAAAGAACGCGGCCAAAGCATAAAAATCCTCGTCTGTGTAGGGGTCATACTTGTGGTCATGGCATTGAGCGCAGCCGATGGTCGCACCCATAAAGGCCTCGCCGAAGTTGCGGACGCGGTCAGCGTCGTAGATCGCTTGGTATTCCTTGCGCTGGATCCCGCCCTCATGCGAGCTCTGATATAGCCGGTTGTAGGCACTGGCGATCAGCGCGTTGCCCGAGGGGTCATCGATCATGTCCCCAGCGACCTGGTGCTTTATAAACTGGTCGTAGGGTAGGTTCTCGTTAAAGGCCCAGATGACCCAGTCGCGGTAAGGCGTGATGCTCTGTGTCTGGTCCCCGTGGTAACCGACCGTATCGGCGAAGCGAACCACGTCCAGCCAGTAGATCGCCATACGCTCGCCGAAGTGTGGGCTGGCCAAAAGGCGATCGATTAGGTTCTCGTACGCCTGAGGCGATTGATCGCTTATGAAATCCGCCACTTCTTCAGGCGTAGGCGGTAGGCCAGTCAGGTCAAAGCTCAGACGGCGGGCAAGTGCAACCTTGCTCGCATCCTCCACGGGTTGGAGGGCTCTATCTTCCAGGGCAGCAAGGATGTAATGATCGATCCAATGCCGAGGCCAAGCCTGATTTAGTACGGCCGGCGTCTGAGTCATCTTTGGCGTGACATATGCCCAGTGTTGTTCGTACTCGGCGCCCTGTTCGATCCAGAGCTTGATCAGTTGCTTTTGCTCGTCGTTCAGCACCTTGTGGCTGTCCTTGGGTGGCATCGGATCATCTTCATCGATGATGCGAAGCCAGGCCTCGCTGTTCTGTGGTTCTTTTGGAACAATCAAGAAACCATCATGGGCGGCTTCGACACTATGCAGCTGAACATCAGCTTTGGCTTCATGAGCGTCCGGGCCATGACAAGCAAAGCAGTTTTCGGTAAGGATCGGTCTGATATCGCGGTTGAACGATACCTCCCGATCGGGGTTTGGATTATCAATAAGCGTGATATCGAGACTGGAATGTGCTGGCTTTTGAGAAATAGAAACTTGTGCGACACCTGTCGTCAAGGTGAAGACAATAACCAATAAAGCAGACGCTCCCAGCATCCCGTATAAGTATGTCGCCCAGTATTTATTTCTGAACATCATTGGCTTTATGGTCCTGTTCTTGTCGCGTTGCATAATTTCCTATGATAATGCATACCAATACTAGCGCATTTATTGCGTTTGACGCCCCTGCAGATCGTCTATTTCAGGTTTTTTCTGTTTTCGCGGTTTGATCTACGAAACAAGTACTTAAACGATGCTTAGGCTTCTTCGGAGGTGCTCTTGATACATATTTATCTACATTTCAGAATACGAAGTAATACTAATTTTGATACACTACCACGTTACGCAGGCCATTACTGGTAGCCCATCACTATCGAACCGGAATTAGGAGTAGCGATGTCACGTTCGGCATTATTCGCAAACGCGTTCAACGATATTATTCAAAAAGCAAGGAAAGAGGCCGACGCTCAAAAGGCTTCCATTCTTAAAGAATTGGAACGTGCTAGAGAGCAGCTTGACACGGCCCAGGCGCGTGTGGGCGACCTCGAGCAACAGTTGGCCGATATCGACGACGAGTTGGCGGTTGGACTGGTTGCTGCTGCTCGAGAAGCGGGGATCAAGATCGATCTGAAGCGTGCCGCAGCTGCAGTAAATCCCGCACCCGATCCAGATGAGAACTCCCGGAAGACCCCCAGTGATACCGCTCGTGAGAAGGCCGCGGTCATGGCCCTGCTTAAGAAGAACAGCGGCCGCTGGCTCGCATCGACCGAGATCAAAGAGACGACAGGCGTCGAACGCCCCGTCAGTATTCTGCTCAAGAACGAAGGAGGGATTGAGAGCCAGGGCAAAGGCCGCGGCGTGCAGTACCGCGTCCTTTGAAACAGGCACCCATCTTCTTCAAAGCGGGTGACCGGAGTCGAACCGGCAACATTCAGCTTGGAAGGCTGACGCTCTGCCAATTGAGCTACACCCGCACGACTCATCAGTTTACATCATCGCGGTGTGATCGGCCAGGAACTCATGCCTATGCGCCTTCAGGAAATCGACCTTGGCTGGGTTCATCAATCAGCACCAGATCGGCAGGCATTAGCGCTGATCGATGATGCGCAGGACCGCATCGAGCGCTTTATCCGACACAGGCGACAAAACGATCCGATCCCCTCCTTTGTTTCATGCGATTTCGTGATGGTCGATCGTGCGCTGCGTGAAGTTATCGATCAGAGGCTAGCGCCAGGCCCGGTATTCTGCGAATGGGGCGCGGGCTTTGCCGTGATCGCGGGTTTGGCCGCATTGCACGGCCTCGGCTCGCAAGCGATCGAGATTCACCGCGACCTCGTGGATCAGGCTGAGCGGCTGATGCGTGATCACAGCCTTGAAGTTAAAGTCGTTCAGGGCAGCCTGGTGCCAGAGGAAGGGGATGCGATCGTCGATGCGCTGGCACAGCAGGATTGGCTCAAAACGAACGAGCACCCGGCCTACGACGAACTCGGACTAGATGTCAGCGATATCGATCTGATCTTTGCCTATCCCTGGCCTGGTGAGGAAAGACTCATTGAGGCATTATTTGAAGCCTTCGCGGCCGATGGCGCCCTGCTGCTGACTTACCACGGCATGAACGAGATCAAACTGCACCGCAAGATCTATCAGGCCGAGGCCTGGTCCTGATCGCCCTTCTTGATCCGCTGCAGCACAGGCCAAGGTAGCCATAGCAGCGTGAAAATCGTTAAGGCCAAAAGCATCATCATGACCGGCCGGAGCGGCCAGGGCCCGAGATGCTGAAGAATCGTATCTTGCGCACTGGGTGGGATCTCGGGGCCGAGGTAGCCGTAGTACCAACCGTTCTGATAGTTGATGAAAACCATCGTCAACGCGTAGGCTAGCCAGAACAGCACGGCGTTACGCCAATCGCGCCGGTTCGGCTTGAACTGCTGCGCGGCGATCAGGTAGATGCTGGCGAGTACGATCCCGAAGTGCAGCGCCCAGAAGACCCAGAACCGCAGCGTGTCGGGCCCGGTCTGCAGCACGGGCGTGAAGAAAGCCTGGGTCGTCAGCCCGAACCCGCCGAAGTAGGTAACGGACTTCAGCCATCGGCTACCCAGCACCACGCTGATCGGAGCCATGAGCGCAAGGATATCACACGCCTGGATGGGCAGGCTCTGCGAGAGATCGAGCCGGTCGTAGGACGCGAAATAAAACAGCGACAGCACCCAGCAGCCCAGCCCAAAACCCATCACACCCCAGCGTGTGGCGTTTGGCCAGCGTCGACCTAGCAGTACCGCTGTTATCACGATCGTCGCAAAAGTAACGATTACGAGCAGGTGGTGTGTCGGCGTGAAGGTGGATTTGGCCAGCATGAAATCGAGGCTCCCGATGGCAGGAATCGCGGGTATGCAGTTGTTGGGGGTGAAACCTCGCTCATGGTAAACTATGCCGTAGTGAATCTTCTTCCCAAAGGAGTGGGATGCAGGAGCCTGCCGCCTCAACCATGTCAACCAAGCCCTTCAAGATCAAAGTCGGCCGAAGCCGACCGATCCGCGACACGATGCTCTGGGCTTCGCGCCCGATCGTCGAGCGAGCACTTCGTTTCCCGGCGATGAATGCGATCTATGAAGAGATCCAGTCTTGGACCGCAGACGAACGCCACTTCTCCGACAAGGCATTAACCGCGCTGGGTGTGCAGGTCGAGTCGCTGAAGGAACAAATCGACCGCATCCCAAAAGAAGGGCCGGTGGTTGTGGTGGCGAACCACCCGTTCGGTGGGATCGAGGGGCTTATCCTCTGCTCGATGCTCCGGCGGGTTCGTCCGGATGCCAGGCTGCTCGCGAACAATCTGCTCTCGATGATCCCGGACCTGCGTGACAGTTTCTTCTTTGTCGACGCATTTGAGGGCCATGGAGCCGTAGGCCGGAATATCGGTCCGACGCGAGCCGCGATGAGGTGGGTCAAGGAGGGGCACCTGCTAGGGGCTTTCCCGGCGGGCGAAGTCGCGCATCTGAAGCTTCGCAAACGCGCGGTCGTCGATCCGCAATGGAACCCCACCACAGCGAAGATCATCCAGCGCACCGGTGCGTCGGTCGTGCCGATCTTCTTTGACGGATATAACAGCAGGCTGTTCCAAGTCGCGGGCCTGATCCACCCCCGCCTCCGGACGGTTATGCTGCCGACTGAGATGCTACGGAAACGCAACGCTCCGGTCACTGTCCGGATCGGTTCACCGATCAGTTCAAAGCGGCTGTCGCGATTCGACGACCCCAACAACCTGAATGACTACCTCCGCGTGCGGACCTACCTGCTTAAGCCACAGAAAGAATCGGACGACATGACGCCGGAGGCGGGGCCGAATACAGACATCGTCGACCCGGTCCCGAAGCAGGCCCTGGTTGACGAGATCGCCGATCTGCCGACAGACCAACACCTGCTCAAGCAAGGCGAGTTCGACGTGTTCTACATGCGGAAGGCCCAGTGTCCCGGGCTTATGCGTGAGTTGGGCCGACTGCGTGAGCTAACATTCAGAGATGTAGGCGAGGGCACGGGGCTGTCGATCGATATCGACCGTTTTGACGACTACTACCTCCAACTTGTTGTGTGGAACAGTGACAAGCACGAGGTCGTCGGTGGCTATCGCCTCGGGCCGACCGACGAGATCTTGCCCAAATACGGCAAGGACGGGCTCTACACGAACACGCTTTTCAAGTTCCGGAAGAGCCTGCTGCGGCAGATCGACCCCGCTTTAGAACTTGGCCGGTCGTGGGTCGCCTTGGAATACCAGCGCAGCTACGCCCCGCTGATGCTTCTTTGGAAAGGGATCGGTGCGTATCTTGTGAAGTACCCCCGATACCGCCGGCTGTTTGGACCAGTCTCGATCAGTGCCGAATACTCATCGATGAGCAAGCAACTGCTGACAGCGTTCCTCACCCTGCACAAGTTCCTGCCGGACCTCGCCAAGCTGGTCGCCCCTCGCAACCCAATGAAACGAAAGGAGGTCCGTCAATTTGAGCGGCGTGCCTTTTCGACAGTCGCGGGGTCGCTTGAGGAGGCCAATGAATTGATCAAAGAACTCGAGGCGGATGGTAAGCCGATCCCGATCCTGCTCAAGCAGTATCTGAAGCTCAATGGTCAGCTCATGGGTTTTAATGTCGATCCTGACTTCGGTAATGTGCTCGATGGCCTGATCCTCATCGACGTGCCGAGCATCGACACGCGTGTGATGAAGAAGTACCTCGGCGAAGAGACAGGGGACGCTTATCTCAAGTATCACGATGTTGTGGGGATTGGCCAGTGAGGCGTTTGGCTTAATCCCTAAACCCGGGACCGAACTGATCATCCTGGGGATCATCGGCCTTGGGTCTGAGCGTCTGATTCGGGCCATTGACGACCTCATCTCGCTTATCGCGTAACGCTGGGCTGGATTTATCAATCGTATCGATACGTTCGAAAAGATTGCCATCAGCGTCCATACAGATGAGCGAATAGACGGTCCGTCCTGAGAAGATATCTTTCCGCTTTTCGATATCGACGATGACACTATCCAGTCCCATGTCGATTTCCTGGACCTGACCTAATTCATTCTCGATCTGCATCATGGAGCCGATGGTGTCACCCGGTGCACCATCAAATTCCTGAACCCTGAGTTTACCTTCGTATCGACGATAGATTTCAAGCTCCGGTCCTGAGTCCCGGCCTTGGGTGAAGAAGAAGCTCGATTCGGGCTCGACCTGGATCGGACCGATCCATGGCATCGCGTCGATTTCGCGTTGGGAGGGCAGCAGCGCCGCACGCTGGGCGTTCTCTTCGAGTTGGTCCGGTGCGAGACGCGGCACCGCGTAGAGCGGGTTGATCACCGAGACCAGCAGCTTGTACCGGTACGTTTTGCCGGGCTGCATGCTCGGGTCGGCCGCCCAGACGCGCAGGGTCGAACCTTCCTGAAGGTCCATACCCTCGATGCGGGCAAGGCCGTCATTGAACTCATCCGGGCCCGCGAGTCGGCGGTCGCGCTCGCTGCGCAGGGCTTCACGGCGGGCCCGTTCTGCTTCGCGCAGGCGTTCTGCCTCGGCGAGGCGTTGTCTCTCCTGCTCTTCCTTCAAGGCTTGAGGACGCAAGCGCTCGATCCGTTCCCGCTGTTGCTCGATCTGCCGGGCAAGCGGGTCCCGCCGTTCCGAGCCTGGGTTGTCAAAGTCGCCTGGAGCTTGATTGCCCTGACGCTCATTCCGCTTCGCTTGACGCTCTTGGAGTTGCTCGATTTTCTCTTCGAGCTTGATGATTTCGAGCTCCGCCGGACCGAGGTTCTCATCATTGAGCGATTGGATCAGGCCACCAGCGGCTTCGAGCTCATCCGGGTCGCCGGGCGGGACAACCTGCACGAATCCATCCAGCCAAGGCAGATCAGGCTGGGCGATTTCGGCCTGTATCTCACGAAGCCGCGCGATCTCTGCCAAGCCAAGCGTGACGTTTTTCTCGGCCTCGTCATCTGGAAGAACGCGCGTCTGTCGGGGTAGCGGCGCGACGATCGTCGGGTTGCCAAACCTGCCCTCAACCGGATCAAACTCCTCACGCAGCAGTGCCACACCGGCGATCCCGAAACGCTGGGCCCAGATGCCCGCCGGGATCTTGATCTGCTCGCCCGTATCGGGGTCTGCCTTCAGGCGGTTGACCCAGTCCCATACATCGAACTCGCCTGAAGCGACAAACATCGAGAAGTCGCCGGGCTCATCGAGGTCTTTGCCCCAGAGCTTGAAGAACTCTCGCGTTGCCTCCTCGTCAAATTCCTTGTCGAGCAGATCAACACCGCTCTTAAACTCCACATTTTTCGGGGCGGGCGGGAACACTAACGCATAGCGAGAGGGGGGCGGAGGAACAGGATCAAGACCATCGCGCGTTACGCCGGGGTCACCTAATCCGTTGACGAGCAGATCCAGATCGGCCTGCAGTGTCGCCATCTCAATAAAATCCTCAAGAAAATCCGGCGGAACTGGACGCGGAATCGGCTCGGTATTGTTCAAGCCTCCCTCCAGCCTGTCGTCGCCGGTCACCAGTACGTCTATCGCCTCCTTTGGCGTTGGGTGTTTCGTGTTATTCACTTCGATGGCGAAAGGTTTGCCAACGACAAATAGCGCCACGGCAATCAGCAGGACGAGGACCCCGCCGGCCAAAATGAGCTTTTCAAGGTGTTGCTGAACAAAACCGGCATCTTTGATTCGTGTGGCAGGCATGGTGACTCTCCGTTACAAGTACAGCATGGAGTAGGTGTGTTGCTTTATCGACAAGGCTCCATCGAACGCTACTGGGCCGGCAGCCCGGTGTTGGGATCGATGCTTTGGGGCTGTTTAATCAGGAGCTTTTCCATCACGATGTCCGGCATCAGCGGCTCGGTCCAGTTGCGGAACCAGAGCGATTCGACCACGAGGACCGCGCGGACCACGTCGGCATGCCCGTAAACGTAGCCTTCTTGCAGGATGTCGTACTCATCGAGATCGGTGATATCGATCTTGATTACCGTCATGAAGTTGGTTTCTTGAAGCAGTTCCATAAACGATGGCAGCTTCGCGGCCTCGATATCGATGGTCAGTCGCGTGTGGCGGACATCAAAGACGCTGTTGCTGACCCGGCCGGTCGGTGTGATCCCGAAGTGCTCGACAGCGCGGTCGGTCGCTTCTTTGGGTGCGAGTTCGATCGGCGGGGTTGGGTAAACACTGGATACAGACGCCCCAGGCACGCCGGGCTGTCCAGAAATCGTCGGTGCCGCAAAGGTCTCAAGACTCGGGACGCCGAACTCCGAGTCGCCCGAACCGCCTAACGCGATCCCTGTGTTGTGCATGCCTACATAACCAGGCAGGGTCTGCAGGGTTAGAAGGCGTTTGACGGGGCTGTTGACAACGCTTGCAGCTTCGTTGCGTTTGACGCCATCGGGGCCAGCCACCTGAACCGTTTCCCCAACCCGATTGACACGGGCGATGGTGCGCATGATGTCACGCATGATCCAGAGTTGGACCTGGCCATCCCACAGCTGATCTGGTGTCGGGGGCTGGTCGGAAAATGCCCACGACTCAATACGGAAGGGGTAACCAGCGGGGAAACCCGGGTTCTGGGCTGTTGAGCCGCCTCCCGATCCAGAAAAACCGAAGCCCGTGGAGGGGGTTGTTGGGGCCGGCGTACTGTCGTCGGTGGGCTCCGGGGCGAAGCGGTCCTCTTCGGCTGGAAGATCGACGTAGAGGTGGATGCTCCGCGCACGGTTGGTCAGCGCACTCATGAGTTGAACACGCTGTTCAGCGTAGAGTTGGCTTGCCTGGCTGTTGGTCAAGTCGGTCGCGGCCTGCGCGCCAACGCTGTTGATGAAATCAAAGGCCGACTGAGCGAGTATGAGTTCGAGCTCTTCCTGTGTAGGCGGGTTGCTCGCCGCCATACGGGGCATGTTCCAGTTGTTAGCGTTTTGCGTATCGAAGAGCGCCTTGAAGTGGTCTTTGTAGTCAGTCGCGGCACGGACGTAGAGGTCGAAGAACTGCGTCGGGTTCGCGTTGGGCCAGATGCTTGTCCCGCCGAGCAGGACCTGGGCATGGTTTCGGCTGTTCTTTTCCTGCGCGTTCGCCAGGATACCGTTGTACTGCGTCTGGATCTTGCTGTAGATCGAGCTGACTTCCGTGATGACCGTCGGGTTAATCACGACCGAGTAGATGTCCGGCGGTGCATTGGGGTCTTCGTTGGGGATGGGGACCGGGACACGCATCAAGGCATTCTGCCGCTGCACCTGCTCCTTGAGTTCTTCGGATTTTTCCTGGACGTACTTCGGCGCAGCCACGACGTATGCATACGCAATGATCACGATGCTTAACAGGGCTACAACAGCGCATGCGGTCACAATAGGGTTCGTTTTGATCCATTCGATTACATTTTTCATGCTCGGTCCTCCTGCGTCTGTTTCGCGGCGGTCGGCGTTACAGGTGTGTCCTCGATACCCTCTTCGTCAGGTTCGGCCTCCCCGGCCTCAGGGGGTAGGATAGTCGTCCTTGCTTCATCAGGGGACAGCAGGATGACTTCAAACTTGAAGGTAAAAGTGTGGTCCCCATCACGTTTTTCAACACTAAGTGGGCGGCGCGGGTACAGCGCGTTGAGTGAGAATCCGGCGCTTGAATTGCCGAGCTTCGCGTACCAGCCCTCCGGTGTTTTGACCTCGATCTCGGTGGTTTCAGAAGCGCTAACACCGCCACCAAAACCGCCCGGCTGTCCAAAAGCGGGGGCAGGTTGATCGAACCCTGGTTGTTCCGTTGGGGCGGCTGGTTCCGGATCCCTACTCAGGTCGCCCTGCCCGCTATCCGATCCGAACGTGCTGCCAGACGCCGCGGTGGGCCGCCGTGCGAATCGCGGGTCGACGAGTTCTGGGATGATGATGTACGGGCGGTCGTTCCGCTTGGAGTTATTCTTCATCCAGTCCACAAAGTTGCTCTTGAGCTTGCTGGAGATCTCTGAAACCCCCATCGTCGTCTCGCCGCTTACCGTGACGATAATACGAGGTGCCGGGCTTTTGGATAGTTCGGCTACCAACTGCTCTGTTGTCGGTAGTGTTGGCTCTACTTCCGGCTCGCCATCTCCTCCCGGTTCGTTCTCAGCAGGCTGCTGGGCTGGTGGCGATGCTGGGAATGGCACCGGCGTCAGCGAGACCTCGCCGGGCAGGCCGGCACCGAACGCCCCGGGCGGCGGCTCCGAGTATCCAGGCTGTGTATCCGGGTCGTACGCCTCTGCGTTGTCGGCCGAACTTGGATCAATGGTGGCTGGCGGCTGGTACTCCGTCGTGATGCTCGTACACCAGACCAGATCGCGATCGCCGCGCGCTACTTTGGCGACCGCCTCAAGGGCTTCTTCATTGTTCCAGTCCAAATCACGAGCGACCTCAACCGGCTCGATGGTTGAGATCGCCTCGGTGACGTCTGCGTAAAGGCCGCTGTAAAGATTGGTGTAGTCAAAACTACGGCGGAAATTACGGATACCCGGGCGGGGGTCGTTGGTCTGTACCGTGTCGTAGTCGTTTTTGAGGGTCTGTGCCTCGCTGACTGTTTGTGTAATATCGTCTTTCACCGCGTTCCAAGCGCTGGCGTAGCTTCGCCCTTGCAAAAACTGCATGGCGGGTCCGAGCGCCGCCGCGCCAGCTACGCAGGCCGCCGCAGCGATGATCAACGGCTGCTTGGCCTTCCACATCCGCTCCCTCAGCACACTTTGCGGCAGGATATTCGCATCGACGACGCTCATCCCAAGGCCCTGCAACGCCAGGCCATAAGCCGTTGCCATGTTGACCGCGAGCGATGAAAACTCCGCGGCTCGGCGGTCCTCAACTTCCAACTGGGCAAAGCCATCGGGCCGAACAACCTGCATCTGCAGGTTTTGTTTGAGGTACTTTTGAAGACCGGGGAGCTTCCAGGTCGAGCCGACACCAACCAATCGTTCAAGTTCCGAATCGCGGTTTAAAGAGGTGTAGAAGCCGAGTGATCGCTGGATCTCTGTAACCAAATCGTTAAAGACGCCTCGCATGGCCTGATAGATCTGTTTGGCATATTTGCTGGTACCGGCTTCGAGTTTGAGTTTCTCTGCTTTGGCGAAGCTGATCTTGAACTGCTTCATCAATGCCTGCGTGAAGTGGTTGCCGCCCAGAGGAAGTGTCCGCAGCCAAATCGTTTCGTCTTCGACAACAATGATATCGGTTGAAGTGGTGCCGATGTCGAGATAAACGGTACCGCTGCCATGGCCTGTACCCCCCGCATTCTCATGGGCAAAAGCGTTGTAGACCGCGACGGGTGACAGCGTCAACGAGTCGATCCGCATGCCCACCGCACGGTAGTTGGAGAGCACGTTTGCGACGCGTTCCTTCGTAATCGCGAAGATACCGACCTCGATATCGGGCGCATCCTCCTGGGCGAAGACTTGGTAGTCCCATTCGACCTCATCGATCGGGAATGGGATCTGCTGCTGCGCCTCGTAGGCGACAATAGATTTGACTTTGTTGGATTCGATTGGCGGGAGTTTGGCGAACCGGGCAAACGCCATGTGGCCGGGCACAGAAACGACGACAGTGGACTTATCGAATTCGTGCTTGGTCGAAAGCGCGTCGAGATTGACACGGATCGCTTCTTCGACATTCAAGTCAGGCGTCGTGAGCACCTGCTTAAAAGGCATTACGTCGAAGTCCAGCAGCGTGACGTCGTTGCCGCTACGCCCCAATTTCATCGCCTTGATGGCCTGGGCCCCGACCTCGACGCCCCAGGCTTCTTTCTTACTCGACATATCGAACACTCCATTCGCAGGACAAACCGGCAGAACCCATCGAGGGACCGTCCGTTCTACACCACAGTACGCAGCCGTACAGATAGCATCGGCGGATTATATGATCGTTTTGTAAACGTGTGGGCCGATGGCGAAGGAGGGATTGATATTGCCATTGCCGAATCACGCACGCGTCCCATGCTCGGTGGTCATCCACACTTCCGACCAGCATCGATGGTTCGCAGCCGAGGTGCCCCTCGGTATTCTGAGTGTAAACCACATGGCATGCCTGTGTCCAGAACTTTTTCTATCAGCGGCACAATAAATCAGACTTGACCAATCGATCGTGCACAATGACAATATTGTGTCCCTTCGGGGCCGTAGCTCAATTGGGAGAGCGCTGTGTTCGCAATGCAGAGGTTAGGGGTTCGATCCCCCTCGGCTCCATTCGATACGTCGCGGAGGCTTCTACCAAAGCCTCCGCGACTTGCTCATTGTGAACTAGCTGTTTTTTCTTAGTCAGGGCTTCATCCCGGTCGAGTTCGAGGGCAAAGGAGACTGGCAGACGGGTGTGCGAAATCGCTGGCGATGCTGCGTGAGGTGTTTGGCGCCTGAAGTTGGGCTGCGTTAAACAAGACGTTTTAATTAGTCATTTGCTATTTCGGCGAGTATTAAGCAGATGACGGAACCTGCGAAGAACAAGCCTACAACATTGAGATATACCGTCTGAGGGATAAAAAACAGTCCCAAAGAAGTGAGTAAGCTAAAGATCGCACCGAAGCGCAGCACCCATTTAAGACTGAGATTGATCTTGCCGTTAGATCCCTTGCGATTTGACACCGTGTTATTTTAGAAGATTCAGGCGGTGCATTCTTCGCCTTGTACTTTGCCATTACAATAAAAACGCGGAGCACGACGCTCCGCGTTTTCTCTTAGATCTAGTTCGATTGTTTCGCTTACCGATAGAACTCAACAATCAGGTTCATGTTCACGTCGAACGGGACCTGGTCGGGGGTCGGCGTGGCGACGATCTTCGCAGCGAGGGTCGAGGGGTTGTACTCAAGCCAGCCGGGGACCTCGTGGCCGGGCAGGGACTCCATGTTCTCGCGGACGAGTTTGCTGCCGCTGTCTTTCTTGAGTTTGATCTCGTCGCCGACCTTAATCTGGTAGCTGGGTCGATCGACCTTTCCGCCGTTGACGGTGATGTGGCCGTGGGCGACCATCTGGCGGGCCTGCCAGATCGTGCGGGCCCAGCCCAAGCGTCGGATGACGTTGTCCAGGCGCTGCTCAAGCAGGCGCAGGATCACGGTGCCGGTGTTGCCCGGCTTACGTGATGCTTCCGCTACATAGCGACGGAACTGCTTTTCCATCACGTTGTAGTGGAAACGCAGCTTCTGCTTTTCGTTGAGGCGGACGCCGTAGTCACGCAGGCGACGGCCGCGGAAGCCGTGCATGCCCGGCGGGTTGAGTTGGCGCTTGGCGGTGTGCTTGGGGATGTCGGCGATGGGGACGCCGACGCGGCGGGAGAGTTTGACCTTAGGGCCGGTGTAGTTGGCCATTACGTGTGTACCCTGCGTTAGACAGGGCCCTCTTGTGTGCTCGGCCACGGCTGCGGCTCTGCGGTTGCCAGAAGTTCTGGGCGACACCACCCAGCAATATTAGATTATGTATTGTCTGCAAAAATAGCCCCCGGGTCAAGCAGGCGGGTTGGATCACAAGGGTGGAATCATTATTAGCTTATTTCAGGGTTCTCCAGCGGATTCATACGGCCGGTATGATCCCGCACGATGAATGGCACGCTGCAGATCAACAGGCTCCTCGCAGAGTTGTTCGGCACGTTCTGCCTGGTCTTCGCCGGCTGCGGCGCTATGGTCGTCAACGAAGTTACTGGCGGGGTGATCGGCCATGCGGGCGTCGCCCTGACCTGGGGGCTGATCGTCGCAGCGATGATCTACGCTATCGGCGATGTGTCCGGTGCACACATCAACCCGGCCGTCACGATCGGTTTCTGGTTGGCCCGGCAGTTCCCGGGGACAAGTGTGCTGCCGTACATCATTTCCCAAATCATCGGCGGCGTGCTTGCCGCCGGGCTGCTGCGTTTGTTGTTCCCCGCGAGCGTGACGCTCGGCGCGACGATCCCCCACGACTTGGGCATGTTGATGCAGTCGTTTGTACTGGAGTTGTTTCTGACACTGGTCCTGATGTTTGTGATCCTGAGCGTAGCGATCGGGTCCAAGGAGCGCGGCTTGATGCCGGGGATTGCGATCGGGGCCACGGTCGGCCTGCAGGCCATGTTCGCGGGGCCGATCTGTGGCGCCTCGATGAATCCAGCCAGGTCGCTCGCGCCTGCCCTGATCTCTGGCCATGGCCAAGCGTTAGATTCGTTATGGCTGTATCTCACCGCAACGGTGATCGGGGCGTCCTTATCTGTACCCCTCTGGCGTCTGATCTATGCCAAAACGGCCGATGAATAGCCCTTGTTGTTGTCTCGGTGCAACATCCATCACAACTACGCTTCACGCTAATCGAGATACGATCCAGCCTCCCTCCCGCGGAGCGCATCCGCCCGCATTTTAATCAGGATCACGGATTTCATTGGCAATATCGCCCGACTGCGGTAGGCTTCAATCATGCGATCTCGTGCTTTTTTGATGACAACGCTATCTCTCTCAGCACTGCTACTTGTTGGCTGCCAGACCCGACCGGGGTACTACCAGCATGACGTAATACCGTTATCCGACAGGTTCGGGCATGCCCGCTCGCTAGTACTCACGACAGCAGCGGTCCGTAACGCGCGGCACATCGATCGAAGCGTCGCCCCCTGGTATGCCGGACGACGCGACTTTAGCCCGTTCGTCACCGCCGGCACGCTGTCACTGCGTGAAGAGCAAAGCGTGACGTTCACCCGTGACCGGCAGTCCACAATCAATGGTCGTGTGTTCGACCGCTACGACGAAACAACGCTCCGCCGAACGTTCCGCAACAGCACACGCTAACCGATCGGTTATGACTCACTCTTCTTCTGCACGCGTGACCTGGAGCACAATCAGCTTAGGGCGGTCGTTCTTAGGGATGTGTACTTGGCTCTTGAGCTTCCTACCGTTGGGGAGAGATGCCGTGATGGCGTACATGCCGGTGAACACCCGTGCAGAGACGTTGCCGCGCTCATCGCTTACCCCCTGCTCATCGCTGTGCCAGATTTTGTTGAAAAGCTGATCCATGACCTCGCCCGAAGCGGTGGGCTGGCCTTCGTCATCGAGCAGGGCTGCCTGCGTCTCTAAGAGCTCATCTCCGAGAAGCCCGCGCAGGTATATCCCATCGATCCGTGGCTGCGCAAAGACCAGCCGCAGCAAGGTCTCAAGATTGATCGCCGCCGCAACCGGGGACCGCCCGCCCACTTCAAAGCCCGCAAGCGTAACAGGCTTGGGCAGCGGCGCGACGTACTCATCCAGCATGCGACGGAACGCCTTGGGCTGGATCGGCCCGGGGAAGGTTTGGTCAATCGTGATGTGATCGAAAGGAACCTGCCGTACTTCCAAACGCTGGGTATTCACCACGATATCCCGACCGCGGTTTAGCGAGATCGCGTCATGCACACGGATGCCGTAGCCGGCCCTGGGCCTGGCGGCTTCCGCACGATCAAACATCCGGTTGATCATGCCCTGACCCAGCTTGCGCTCGATCATGTCTTGCTGGAACATGTCGGCGTAGAGGTCGTAATCATCGGGAGCCGGGTCAAACACGGCGGCCAGATCAATCCGGGCGAGTACGGCATCGCGTAGATCAGCAGCATTCAAAAGTGAAAGACGGTCGTGATTCCGGGCCGGGTCGGCAGAGATCACCCGCCCAAAGTGTGTCCGCATCGGTTCGAGCGCCAGCTGCCATGCGGCCAGACGTTTGGCGCGGACCTGTAGTGAATCCCCTGACGACGGTGACCAGTCGGTGTATCGATCGAGTGCGATCGCATTGAAGCAACGGTAAACCGGTAGTATCCGGCACTTGCTCGGCGGCATCCGGTTGCTCGGCAGCGTGAGCCCGATGACGAAGTCATGCCGCTTCTGGACGAGCCGAACCCGGGCCCCCTGCACCGCGTGATCCTCTTGGTCCAGTACGATTACGGTCACATCGGTCTTACGGTACTTTTCAATCTCTGCCTGCGACTGGTCCACCCAGTCGCCTTGCAGGATCTGCCCCTGGTTGGCATTGGGCCAAACCAGCGATAAGCCAATCGTCAACGCGAGACATACCGCGTGTCGTGCCAAGAGTTCGTTTCGTCTCGGTGTCGCTGTCACACCGGGTTTATCGGCCTGATCATCGCTCGCGTATGAATGTCGCGCTGACTAGCCAAGGTGCTCGAGGGCCTGGTCTAGCGTCTTGACCGCGGCCAGTTCGGCGCCTTTGGGGACCCCTGCCCCGGTCTCGTCCGGTGCAAGGATGCGGGTGAAGCCCAGCCGGACGGCTTCCCGGACACGCTGCTCGATCAGCTGGCAATGCCGGACCTCCCCACCAAGACCGATCTCGCCCACAGCGCATGTCCCAGCTGGCAGTGATCGCTCCAGAAATGCCCCGGCGATCGCCAGCGCTAAGGCTAAATCCGACGCGGGTTCAGCGACCTTCATCCCGCCGACCGAACTGGCGAAGATATCCTGGTCGGCCAGCCGCAGCCCGCCACGCTTCTCCAGCACCGCGATCAGCATGGCGAGGCGCGAGCCATCCAGCCCACTGACCTTGCGCTTGGCGTTGCCGAGAAACCCCGCGGCCGTCAACGCCTGGATCTCGACCAGCAGGCACCGGCTGCCCTGCAGCACTGGGCAGACTACACTGCCTGCCCGCGCGGCGTACTCCTTGGCCAGCAGGCCCCGGCCATCAGTCAACTCGGCGAGCCCGGCCCCGGTCATCTCAAAGAGGCCGACCTCCAGCGTCGTGCCGAAGCGGTTCTTGATCCCGCGGATGATCCGGTGGCTGTGGTAGCGGTCGCCCTCGAAATAAAGCACCGCATCGACCATGTGCTCGAGCAGCCTCGGCCCGGCGAGGGCGCCCTTCTTGGTGACATGCCCCACCATCAGCAAGGCCGTCCCTGTGAGCTTGGCGTGGTGGACCAGTTCCATGCAGCAGGAACGCAGCTGCGTCACACTGCCAGGCGCAGCGGGGAGATCGCCCTTATAAATCATCTGCACCGAATCGATGACAAGGACCTGTGGATCAACCTGCCTTGCTTGCTCGAGGATGCGTGCAAGGTTCGTATCTGCCAAAACAAACAGGTCATCGGGCAGATCGGTACTGCCATGCAGGCGATCTGCACGCATACGGAGCTGATGGGCGGACTCTTCGCTCGTGACGTAGAGCACACGCTGGCCGGTTTCGGCCAGCCTGGCGGCGGACTGGAGCATCAGTGTGGACTTACCGATCCCCGGGTCCCCACCGATGAGGACGGCCGAGCCGGGAACAAGCCCCCCAGCGGTGCCGCCCTCCGTACTACCACCAAGGACACGGTCCAACTCGCCGATCCCGGTGGCGATCCGGCTTGCATGGCGATCGACCTCGCTGACCTGGGCGATGGGCGCCGCCTTAATGGGCCCGCTCGTGCCCGGCGCTACCGAGGTGAACGGGTCGGCCTTGGTGCCGCTGCCGGGCGTCTCTCGGAACTCTTCGAGGACATCCCAGGCCCCGCAATCCGGGCATTTGCCCATCCATTTGGGGTGCACACTGCCGCATTCTTTACAAAGGAAATGGATCTTGGTTTTTGCCATCGCTGCTAAGCATAAGCCCGGCGCGCTATACCCGCAGGGTATCGGAGCGCTTATGATACTCTCATGCCTCATTCGTACCAGGACGTTTCCCCTGCACAACGCTCATTCGGCAAGGTCGTGCTGCTGGTGGTCGTGCTCACGCTGATCGGCAACGTTGTCGCATTTGCTTACCTGCGCCCCTATGGCATCCTGCGCGAGCTCAGCCCGCTCGCTGAAGCCCGCGAGCATATCCACAGCCGATACGTTGGTGAGATCGATGACCAGGCCCTGATCGACGCGGCGCTCCGCGGCATGGCTGATGCGCTTGGGGATGAGAACACGCAGTACCTTAGCGCCGAAGAGCTCAGCTTCTTCAACGAGCATGTCGGCGGTCAGTTCACCGGGATCGGCGCTGAGATCGATATCCACGAGGAACGCCTGCGGATCGTCGCGCCGTTGGACAACTCCCCCGCATGGAATAGCGGTGTTATGCCCGGCGATATCGTGCTCGAGATCGACGGCAACGATACGCTGGGAATCGACATTTACGAGGCTATGCGGCAGCTCAAGGGCAAGGCGGGAACTGATGTAACTGTAAAGGTCCGCCACCGCACCGGGGAGATCGTCGATATCACGATCACGCGTGACACGATCCAAGTCGCGTCGGTCCGCGGCTTCCGCCGAAACCCCGGGAACGGTTTCGACTACATGATCGACCCGGATCAGAGGATCGCGTACCTTCGGCTTACTCAGTTCGGCGAGACTTCGCTCAAGGAGGTTGAGCAGACACTATCTACGCTCAAATCGCAGGGCATGTCCGCACTGATTCTTGACTTGCGGAACAACGGAGGCGGGCTGCTGGATGGCGCAGCCGGGATCAGCGATCTATTCCTGACAGGCGGCAAAACAATCGTCAGTACCCAGGGTAAAGGCCCTGCAACAGAAGCCATTACTTCGACGAACGAGACACTACTGCCCGATCTGCCCCTGGTGGTATTGATTAACGAGAACAGCGCGTCCGCTTCAGAGATTGTTGCCGGGGCGATGCTTGATAATGAGCGCGCGTTGCTGGTTGGCTCGCGTTCGTTCGGCAAAGGGAGTGTGCAGCAGCTGCTGCCGCTCGCAGATGGCACCAGCGCAATCAAGCTCACCACGGCTTACTGGTACATGCCGTCGGGCAAGATGATCCATCGTAAACCGGACGCGGAGCGGTGGGGAGTGGACCCGTCGCCGGGCTGCTTTGTGCCGGTCGATGTTGATCGGCTCCGCGCGATGTTGGTTAAGCGTCGTGAGGCGGAGGTCGAGGACCCGTTCACTCAGCTGGATGGCCCGGTCACCCCGAAATGGCTTAGAGAGGAGATGCTGGATGACCCGCTAGCCGCTGCGCTGGATGCGGCGCGGCAGATGCTGCAGAAAGAAGGCTGGCCGAGGGTCGGGATCGATCGGGATACCGCGCTGGCCGAGCCGACCGAGCAGGAGTCTCTGCAGCAGCGTAAGCAGGAGTTGCTGGATCAGATCGAATGGCTTGATGAACAGATCGATCAGTTGCCTGCAGACGACAAGGGCCGGCCTTGACCATGTCGTTAATCCTCGGTATCGAGACAAGCTGCGATGAGACCGCCGCTGCGGTCGTTGAGGGCGGCGTGCGTGTGCGGAGCAACGTGGTCAGTACGCAGCACGAGTTGCATGAACGATTCGGCGGGGTCGTGCCGGAGATCGCAAGTCGAGCACACCTAGAGAAACTGCTGCCGGTGGTTCAAGCAGCGCTTGAGATGGCAGATCTATCACTCGGTCAACTGGATTGCATTGCGGTCGGAAACCGCCCCGGGCTTATTGGATCGCTGGTCGTAGGGGCGAGTGCGGCTAAAGCATTGGCGTGGTCGCTGGGCAAACCCCTGATCGGGATCGATCACGTCCTGTCCCACCTCTATGCACCTTGTTTATCTTTTCATCATGAATCGATCAATCAGACTGAGGTTGAACACCCCGCGATTGGGCTCGTCGTCTCAGGCGGCCACACTTCGCTCTACCGCGTGGATGGCCCGAATACGGTTAAGCTCCTAGGTAAAACCATTGATGATGCGGTCGGTGAGGCGTACGACAAGGCCGCAGTCATGCTCAATGCCGGTTACCCCGGCGGGCCCAATCTTGATGCGCTTGCGCGGATGGGCGATGGGGCTACCCACCGTTTACCCCGGCCGATGCTTGGGCCGCAGTCACTGGATTTTTCGTTTAGCGGGCTGAAGACCGCCCTGCTCTATGCGGTGCGTGGGACGCCGGTCGGGCGCGGTGATAGCGTGACCTTTGAGCGTGATGCAGACGATCTCACGCCACAGCATCGGGCCGATCTTGCCGCCTCGTTTCAGCTAGCCGTTGTCGATACGCTTTGTAGCAAAATCAAGCGGGCATACAAACAAGTTGATGCGCAGGGCTTCCTAGTTAGGTCTCTCATCATCGGGGGGGGCGTCAGCGCCAACTCACTGTTACGAGTGCGCCTCAAGCAACTCTCACAGAAGCTCGACTTGCGGCTTCATATCCCCGCAATGGAGTTCTGCGTGGATAATGCCGCGATGATCGCGGGGCTGGCTCACGAGCGCTTTATAAAAAAAGACTACGACGATTTATCTTTGCCCATCGTCGCGACGACTGCGGCGACGCAAGGCTGAATTCGTGTTCGTTTTACGCGCCGCTGTCTACGGCGTTGGCTGCGGGCCCGGCCTCCTCTTCATCAACCGTCTCAGACAGCAACGCCTTGATCGCATCCTCAAGCCTGCTGTTGACACAGTCGGCAATACGCAGCTTGCCTGCCCGATCAATGATGTAGTAATCCGGGTAGCCGTTAGGGGCATATGCGGTGTTCGTCTTATTATCGATATCAACGCAAACGGGGTAGGTGATGCCGTGGGCCTCGATCGCGCTCTCGATCGCTTCTCCGCCGAGGGTAGAGCAGACGCCAATGATGACCAGGCCGTCCTCGCCATACAGTTCCATCAGTTTGTTGTGCTTGGGTACTGCACGCTCACTTGGGCCGGCCCAGGTCGCCCAAAAGTCCAGTACAACAACCTTCCCCTCCAGGTCCTTAAGCTTCAGCGGATCGCTGTTGTGCCAGTTATCTACGGTCAATGGGGGAGGCTGGTCGGCCTTGTCTTCGAGTTTCTTCAACCGGGCGCGTTTCTCGGCGTCGCCTTCCAGCCAGTTCGGGCGGACCCTGATCTTTCCGCTTGCTTCGGCCTCCTCGGCTAGCAGGGTCTCGACCACATCTTCGACATTGTCTGGTTTCAGCCCGATCGCTCGGACAACGCCCTCGCGGTCGACCACGGCATAGGTCGGGTACCACTGGATGGGCCAGTCTTTCTCGACCTGCCCGCCTTGCGCAAAGGCGTTGGGGTAGAGGGCGTTGTTGTCGCTGACGATCTCCGGCATCTTCTCCGCGTCGCCGCTCGTGCAGACGCCGATGAGCTTGACACCATCGTTCGCATACTTCTCGGCAAGCTTGGTGTTCTTGGGCATCGCCGCGATGCAGGGGCCGCACCACGTTGCCCAGAAGTCAATAATGACGATATTACCCTTCATCGTCTCGGTATCGAACTCGCCGCCGACCCACTCGCCGACGGTCAGCGCGGGGGCCTCCATGCCTTCGAACTTTGTGTGTTCGACCGGCCGCTCCCAGTACCAGTTGTCGGGGAACTCGCCCGCCGCAGCTGGCATCCCGAGCAGCAGACAAGCCAGTGCGGTGAAGAGGTAGCGGTGAGCATGCATATCGTCGACTCCATTAAATGAAAAGACGGCAGGGGGACTGCCAGTTTTAAGCGCCCGAAGGTGCTCCGGTTCTTCCCGCGTAGACCCTATCAGCATACCCGCCTATGATCGCAAAATGACATTGAAGCTGACTTTTTTAGGGACCGGGACCAGCGCAGGCGTCCCGATGATCGGTTGTGCCTGTCCGGTCTGCCGCTCGGCGGACTCCCGTGATCGAAGAGACCGTTCCAGCGTAGTGGTCCGATACCCGCGCGAGAAATCTCCAGACGACGTTGGGCTCCCATCACGGTACACCGTCTTGATCGATGCCTCGCCGGAGCTGCGGCACCAGTCCATCCGGTACGGTGTGGACTGGCTGGATGCGCTGTTCCTGACCCATGCTCATGCGGACCACATCCTTGGGATGGACGATCTGCGTCGGTTTAACTCGGTTGTTGGCGGTCCAATCGAGTTCTTCGCGGAGCCGGAAGTTATCCAGTCGGTCCGCAAAATGTTTAACTACATCTTCAAAGATGAGCACCACTACGAGAACGCGTATGTCGCCAAGCTGATCCCACTGCCGATCAAGCCCGGCCAGGTTGTCGAGATCGGACGGGCGAGGTGGACGCCAATCCGTTTAATGCATGGGCGGCTTCCGATCCTTGGTTATCGCATCGATTATCAAGGCCGCTCAATCGCGTATTGCACAGACTGCTCCACGATCCCGCATGAGACACTCGTTCAGCTTAAAAACCTAGATACACTAATCCTTGACGGTCTGCGTGAACGCCACCACCCAACGCATATGACGCTTGATCGGGCGTGCGAATTTGCAGAAATCATCGGTGCGAAGCAGACCTACCTCACCCACATCGCACACGACCACTCACATGTCGAACTGCTGGAGCGCCTGCCTGCTGGCGTCGAGCCTGCTTACGATGGCTTGACGCTTTCGTTGGCCGCTGCCAGCACGGTTTAGCTTGCCGTACGGATCATCGGTTGCGTAGGACGCTCTGCGTTACCAATTATACCGTCACAGACTCGGGTTTTTCGAGGCTGATACGGCCGAGTTTACCCGATCGCATCTCGCGCAGCAGCAACTCGCCCGCACGGTTCAGATCGACCTCGCCGCCGGCGATCAGGCAACCCCGCTTCTTGCCGATCTCCGTCAGCAGTTGGGTCGGGTCATCCGGTAACGCATCCAGCTTGTACCGCACCCGCACTTCGTTGGGGTAGTGGCCAGCGAGATACCGTGCGGCATAAACCGCGACGTCATCGTAATCAATCGCGGTGTCCTTGATCGCCCCACTGACAGCGAGCCTGTAGCCGACTTCTTCTTCCTCAAACTTAGGCCAAAGGATACCGGGCGTGTCGATCAGAACGACACCGTTTTTAAGATCGATCTCCTGGTTGCCCTTTGTGACGGCAGGCTCGTCTCCAACATTTGCAACGCGCTTGCCCCGCAATGCATTGATCAGGGTGGACTTTCCGACATTCGGGATGCCGACCACTACCACACGGACCTTATGGCCCTTTTCGACACGGCGTGGGGCGAGTTTTCTGACAAGCCGGACCACACGATCTGCTTCGCCAGGCTGGTTGACGCTGATCGCGACGGTCTTGACGTCCCGCTCGCGCTCAAAGACCTCCCGCCACGCCTTGGTAACAGCAGGATCGGCTAGATCGACTTTGTTAAAGACGGTCACACAAGGCAGGTCTCCCGGCCGGCCCTCCACGCCCTTGCCCTGCACCCCACGCCGAAGTTCGTCCAGCAGCGGGTTGGTCGACGAAGCGGGCAGACGCGCATCCAATAGCTCGACAACCACGTCACACCTCGGCATCAAAGCAGCAAGCTTCTGCCGCGTGGTATTCATATGGCCTGGGAACCAGTTAATAGCCATCTTAGGAGTGTAACGCCTGAGTGGGACACTAGGTCGGGTTTGATGTACTGTATTGGCCTACATCCGATATGCCGAAAGACTACCGATGCTTATGTATGTATGTATGTATGTATGGATGATTGTGTCCTGTCTTTTCTTCACGCTGCCCTGTGATTCAAGCGAAGCCTACCGGATCGAGGTCGTCGACGCCGACAACGGCTGGCCTGTCCCGCTCGTCGAGTTGCGTACCACTCATGCAATGCGTTTCGTAACAGATAATGCCGGTGTGATCGCCATTGATGCGCCCGAACTCATGGGCAGGGAAACCTTCTTTCATGTCATCGGACATGGCTACGGCGTTGATCAAGATGGGTTCGGCTACCGCGGTATCAGCCTGACACCGCAGCCGGGTAAGGCGGTCCGTATCGAGGTCAAGCGTGCGAATATCGCCAAACGAATCGGGCGGATGACAGGCGGCGGGCTGTTCGCAGAAAGCCAGAAACTCGGCGAGTACACAGATTGGCGTGATGCTCCGCTGCTCGGGCAAGACAGCGTGCTGGTCACCCGCTACGGCGACAAACTTTTCTGGGCCTGGGGTGATACAACGCTCACGCACTACCCGCTTGGTGTATTCGACACCGTGGCCGCAACAACCTCACCCAGGCCATTCGAATCATTTAAGCCGCCGCTTAAACCGGTATTTGATCATATGGTTGACAGCCGCACGGGGCGGCCCCGTGGCGTCGCGAAGATGCCCGGCGACGGGCCGACATGGATCACCGGCCTCGTCGCCCTGCCCGACAAGAACGGAGAGGAGCGTTTGGTTGCGACATACACCAAGATCCACGGGCATTTGCACGCCTATGAACGAGGGCTTTGCGAATGGGATGACCAAACCGAGTCATTTAAGCGTGTACGTATCCTCTGGCGTGAGGGTGATGCGCGCTTTACCTTCCGGCAATGGCATGACTGCCACCCCTTCATCTACTTAGACGACTTGGGCGAGAAACGCGTGGGCATAGGCAACCCCCTGCCTAAGATCTCGTTCCCCGCGACCTATGAATCCTGGCGCAATCCAGACACGTGGCGGACCCATAGGCCGCAGCCGACGCTGCGTGATGCGGCCGGCGGGGCCGGTATCCGCCCGCACACCGGGGCTGTTACGTGGAACCCGTATCGTAAGAAGTGGATCACGGTTTTTATGCAGAAAGACGGGTCACCGTCGCCTTTAGGTGAGGTCTGGTACGCCGAGTCCGACGAACCGTTTGGCGTGTGGGGCCCTGCGGTCAAAATACTCACTCATGATAACTACACGTTTTATAACATCCGTATCCATCATGAGTTGACTGATCAGGAAGATGGTTTCATCGTGTTCGAAGGCACCTACACCGCCGAGTTTGCGGACGACGCCGAGCCAACGCCGCGGTACAACTACAATCAAGTCCTTTACCGGCTCGATTTGGATGATCCCAAACTTACCCCCGCACATAAAGACTATTGAGTTTTACATAGCACAAGGCCGGTCTTGAGAATACCTACTAATCAATTTACCGGAAGATCATTATTCGCCAATCATCTCGGTCAAAGCCCGGCCAGGATCCGGCTGCTTCATCAGGTGCTCCCCAACGAGCACCCTATGAACCCCGTGCTCGGCCAGGCGAAGAACATCGTCGCGTGTCCGGATACCCGATTCACTCACCAGCACCGACTTGTCCGGCACCTCACTCAGTAGTTGGATTGTGTGGTTCAGATCGGTTGCCATCGTTTTGAGGTTGCGGTTATTGATCCCGAGCAGCGTGTATCCGGCCTTGGGGAAGGTCAGGTGTTGCTTGACCTGCACAAGGGATTCGAGATCATGGACCTCTAGCAGAATAGACAGCTTCAACTCCGTGGCAAGGATCAGCAAATCCATCAGCATTGGCTCGGTCAGGCACTCGGCAATGAGCAGGACGGCATCGGCGCCGGCGGCCCTCGCCTCGTAGACCTGGTAAGGGTCTACGATGAAGTCTTTTCGCAGCACCGGCAGTTGTACCGAGCCTTTGATCTGACGTAAGTAATCCAGAGAGCCTTGGAAGTACTTCTCATCGGTGAGACAAGAAACCGCCGCGGCTCCCGCATCCTCGTACGCCTTTGCAATGGCGACAGGGTCGAAGTCCTCACGAATCAGCCCGGCTGATGGGCTTGCTTTTTTCACTTCGGCGATGACCCGTAATTCACCCTGCGGGCGTGCCAGAGCGGTATAGAAATTACGCGGCTGAGGCGTATCGAGTGCCCGCTTGATCATTTCGACCTCAGAAAGTGAAGCCTTGGCGGCCTGTACCTCCGTGTGCTTGTGCTTCACGATTTCGGCTAAGACGTCGGTCAAGGGGCAGGCTCCGGTCATCCAGTCTGGCGGACAGGCTAGTCTAGCCGTGGTTGGCGTCGGGATCGAACCCACCGTTCGCATGTTTCGTTAAATAGCCATACTATGCTCTTGCCCGCCTGCTTGAAACAACGATCGCGGGGCTCACGTGACAACAATAGGCCTCCTCTCAGACACGCACGGGCGCGCCGATACGGCCCGAGATGCTGTAGGTCTTCTTCTTGAACACGGTGCTGATCTTCTCGTCCACCTCGGGGATATCGGGAATACCGCAGTAATCGACGCGCTTGCCGTCCAATGCCTCGATAACAGCCATCAAATCGAATCGCATATTGTCTTTGGGAATTGTGACTGGGACGCGAAGCCGCTGGCAGCTTACGCGCGGGATCTTGGCGTAGTGGTTCACGACCCTGCAGGTGTGTTAATGATCGATGGAAAGCGGATTATCTTCACCCATGGCCACGATCAAGCGGCGATGAGCCATGCCATCGAAAATAAGGCCGACTTTTTGTTGCACGGTCACACGCACCTGCAAAGCGACAACATGATTGAAGAGACACGTGTGATCAACCCGGGCGCGTTGTTCCGAGCCAGCCGCCATACCGTCGCAGTATTGACACCCGCCAGCGGTGATCTGGCGGTTCTTGAGGTGGCAGGCGTCGTGCGCTGATGTTGATAAAATGGGTAGCCGATGCCCATTGTGGTGGCATGACAGAAACGCCGTCCCCATGTCCATTCCCGCTCAAGATCAGCCAATGCCTCACACCCTGGTCCGTTCGTATGAAGAGTCAGACCACGATGAGGTCACCCGGCTCTACAGCGAGGGCCTCCTCGCGGGACAGATCGCGCCCAACGACTCGGGGGCCGACTTGGACTATATCCGCGAGGCTTATTTTGACAACGAACGCCACCACTTCTGGGTCGCGGTTCATGATCATCAATGCGTCGGCATGATCGGGGTGGCGAGCGACGAGGAGCATACCGCAGAGATACGGCGCCTGCGTGTCCAAAAAGACTTGCAAGAGTCGGGCATCGCAGCAAACCTCTTAGAAACGGCGATTGCTCACTGCAAGCACCACGGCTACCTGAAGATCAGGCTCGATACGCGCTTTGAGAAAGATGAGGCGGTAGGCCTATTCGATCGGATCGGCTTCCAGCACACGCGTACCCGGCCTACACCGGGTAAGGAAACGCTAGAATTCTACCTTGACCTGTACCGCAAGGACGAGGATGAAGACGGGCTGCAGTAAAAAGTCCTCGATACTAGCTTACCGTTTCATGAACCACCAGACACCGCCGCTGATCCCGCTTAAAAGAAGGAAAAATAGGCCTGATCCAACCTTGCCACCATCCTCATACATCTCCTTGATGTCTTGAACGATCTCGATCGGGATACCGCCGCCGATCATGCCGACCAAGCCTGTAAAACAGGCGATGCTCACAGCTAAAAAACCGAATGTTGGCCCGGCGTACTTCCAGTAGTCGCCATCTTCATACTTACCGTCATCATCTGCGGCAACAGCAGCCGATGCGACCGAACGCACCGCGCTACCCATCTTGGATTCTTTCTTCGTTTTAAGCTTTTTGCCGCTTTCAAAGTTGTGGCCGCAATGAACACAAATAACCGCGTCTGGCTTGCAGGACGCCCCGCATTCCGGGCAGTCCTTGCCGCCCTCGATACGGATGTTGGGCCGACTGGCGGCTTTGGACGAAAGCTCTGCTAATTCAGCGGGCGCGTTGGCTTCCATGGCGGCGAGTTCTGCTAAAGAAATGCCCGCTGCACTTTGGCCGGACGAGGATGCAGCACCCGACGCGACCGGGACACCCGTGGCGGACCGCTTCGGTCGTGGTGATGGCACGCGGAGTGGCTGCTTACAACTAGGACACTTGGCCTTCTTCCCGGCATACTCCACCCGGACCGTGATCTTTTGATCACACGCCTTGCATCTGAACTTGATGACCTCTGCCATGAGCCCGCGCTCCCGTTCAATCTAGTTCGGCTAATTCAATGGACCGACAGCCGACCCAAGGCCCCCAGTCAAACCAGTCATGTGACGTAATACGTGTACGCACTATAACAACTGTGGCAAAAATACCAAACTACTGAGCGGATTCCTGCAACGGACTGAATCGGGAGCCCGCTAGGGGAACCTTCCGGTTGACCGGTGGCCCGGAAGGCAGCAATGGGGCAATGATCGCAGCGATCACTGCCATGGCGATATTGGCGATCAGGAACACCCACCACTCACTAAGCCAGGGGTAGGTCTTGCTCAGCGAGGTCATGACACCAACGATGACAAGGAACACGATCATAAGCGGGATCATGCCGTTCCACGCGAGTTTCATCAGTTGATCAAAACGCAGCCTCGGCAGTGTCCAGCGCACCCACATTTGGATGAATAGCAGGAGGAAGATCTTGCCCGAGAAGATACCAAACTTCAAGAATACCAAGAGCAATCCGCCGAGCGTTGTTGCAAAAAAACCTTCCCCGCCGCCCGCGGTGATCGGTGTTTCGTTAAAGAACGGCAGGAGGTCCCACCCGCCCAGGAACAAAATCACAAAGAAAGCACAGCCCGTGATCATGTGCATATATTCGCCGAGGAAGAAGAGCGCCCACTTCATCGACGAGTACTCGGTATGGAAACCGCCGACAAGTTCCTGCTCCGCCTCCGCGAGGTCGAAAGGTGCGCGGTTCGCCTCGGCTAAGATGCAGATGAAGAAGATAATGGCGAGGAGGGGATGCGCAAAGATCCCCCATGTGCCAATACCCTCGCCGGCGCTCGAAGCCTGCGTATTGGCCATAAAGCCCGCATCCATGGACTTGTAGTACAAGATCATGATGAGCACACAGATGCCCATCGGAATCTCATAGCTGAGCATTTGAGCGGTCGCACGGAGCCCGCCAAGGAACGAGTATTTGTTGTTGGAGGCGTACGCGCCCAGTACGAGGCCGTATACAGCGACCGATCCAATGGCCAAGATGTACACCACGCCGATATTGACCGGTGCAACAGCAACGACGGTTTTACCGCCCTCAATAACATGGTGTCCGAACAGATACAGGTCCGGAACGATCCAGTTCCCACCCCACGGTACGACCGCCCATCCGATCAGCGCTGGGATCACGACAAGGACCGGCCCAAGAAAAAACAGTACACGGTCGACATTCGGCGGTGTGTAGTCTTCTTTCAGCAAAAGCTTGATACCGTCGGCCAGCGCCTGGCCAAGTCCACCGAACGACTTCTTGTATAGCCACGTCAAGCCGATGCGGTCTAGCAGCCCATCGACGGCTTGCAGCATACCGAACCCGGTCCGGTTTGGACCAATCCGGTCTTGGGCCCACGAAGCCACTTTCCGTTCAAGGAAGATCAGATACGCAGTCGCGCCAAGGATCGCGTGGACCACCACGAGGATCACACAAACGCTGACAAATAATTGAGCAGGAATAGGGATCATGGCCGACCTGATCGGAGATACAAAAGCTATGGTGACTGCTTGTATTATCACCAGGTCTACCATTTGTCGCAAACCGACCGAGTCCTACAAGTAGAATTTGAGGCGCGTGTCTATGAACGAATCTCCGCACAACACGTCTGAGCCGGATGAGGGCGCTGAAACCAATACTGCGGACCAAGCCGCTCAACCGGTCCGTGTCGAACGCCGCCGAAAGCCACGACCGAAAGAGCCTACGGCCGACGAGACGGTTAAGGAAACGATCGAGTCGATCGTGATCGCATTCATCCTCGCGTTTGTGTTCCGTGCTTTTGTGGTCGAGCCATTCATCATCCCGACCGGTTCAATGGCGCCGACCATGCTGGGGACCCACGCTCAGATCGCCTGCCCGTCATGCGGTTACCACTTCGACGTCGGCGTCGATCAGGGCTCCCTCGGAAGCGAGTCGCTTGTTCCGATCACCTCGGCCGATTGTCCGATGTGTAACTACGAAGTGACAACAAGACTTGGGACCAAGGCCCGCTCGGGAGATCGCATCCTGGTCGATAAGTTCAGCTACCACTTCGGCGGCCCCTCGAGATGGGATGTCGTGGTATTTAAAGCCCCTCAGGCCCAGCAGGTTAACGGTGTTCCTGCGCCGAGATCTAATTTCATCAAGAGACTCATCGGCCTGCCTGGTGAACGGGTAGTCATGCTTGATGGCAATATTTTCGTTGCCCCGGCAGGCACAAATGATTTTTCAATCGCGCGTAAGACAGATGCACGCGAGAATAACCATTGGGAGAAGGTGCAGCGTGCGGTTTGGCAGCCGATCTACCACAGCCAGTACATCCCGATTGAAGACGGGCGCGCCGAAGGTCCAGGTCGGGATCGTCTCCACAGGTGGCGCGTGCCGTGGGTCGTAGAAAGCGGAGAAACAGGCGCCTGGGATATCGGTACGGACCGCCGTCCAAGCCGGGTGTATCGCTTTGCAGGCGGCACCGGCTCGATCCGTTTCAAAATGGCTGGTGCATACGGCACCCTCCAGTACAACTCGCAGCAAAGCAAGTATCCCTACAACCAGGTCGCCGGGTCAACCAGTCCTATCGAAGATATCCGCCTAGCTGCTGCATTTACCCCTCGAACGTCGAATGCTTTACTGAAGCTATCGACAACAGCGAGACTTGACCGGCCCGGTCATGGCGCCGAAACACTAGCAGCTATTCTCAGTACAACCGGCGCGTTGCAACTAGTTGCCATCGATGCAGAAGGCAATCAAAGGAAACTGGTTGATAGCGTTTTGACTGAGCCGCTTCGGCAAAACATTGCCACCGAAATTGAACTCTGGTTTGTCGATGACGAGGCGAGTATTTGGATCGATGGCAAGCAGGTGCTTGTCTATCGGATTGATCTGTCTTGGCAAGAGATTGCGAAGCGGCAGCCGCAGGAACGATCGCCGGAGGTTCGGCTGTCCGTGGAGTCAGACGGGCCGATCGAATTGCGCCGGGTTGAGTTGGATCGTGACGTTTACTACGACCCAAGCGGCTACACAACCGATGGTTTCTCCCGCGCTCAAGCCAAGCGGGTGGATGGCCAGCTTGAAATCGGAGATGACCCATTAGAACTAAGAGAGCAGTCCAGCACGCACGACGCCGAACTGTTCTGTGTCGGTGACAATCAACCCGGCAGCAAAGACGGGCGTGACTGGTCGGGTGTGAACGCGTGGATTCAGGAGCGTTACCTCGATGGAGATCGCCGCCTTGGTGTTGTTCCGCGCAGCCTGCTGGTCGGGCGGGCTTTCATGGTGTATTACCCCGCCCCGCACGGGTTCTCACCGCAGGGCAAGGGTGTTCTGCCGGATTTCGGCAGGATGCGTTTCGTACATTAAGCCAACGGATAAGGCCTGAAGGCTCGCATAAGCCACCGGAATCGGCATGTGCGCCCAAAGTGACTATCATTCCATCATGCAAGTACAAGCGACCAGTGTGATGCGGCACGTGATTGCGGCATTGGTGACCAACGAGCCTGGCGTCCTAGCCCAAGTTGCAGGCATGTTCGCTGCACGCGGGTTTAACATCGACTCGCTCGTAGTTGGACGCACCGAGAACCCGGAACTGTCACGCATGACGATTGTCGTCATCGGTGATGATGCTGTGCTCGAGCAGGTTCGCAAGCAGTTGCAGAAGCTTGTGCCCGTTGTCAAAGTTGTCGACTACCAAGACGTCCCATTTGTCGAGCGGGACCTAGTGATTGTTCAGGTCAACACGCGTGATGGTGAGAACCCCTCTGCGCACCGGGCCGCGGTGATGCAGGTCGCTCAAATCTTCCGCGCAAACATTGTCGACTTGTCTAAGGACCGGATGATGCTTGAGCTTGGCGGAGCCGAGGAGAAACTCGAAGCGTTTGTCGAGCAGGTCAAACCTTTTGGCTTAATCGAGTTGGCTCGCACCGGCGTGATCGCTATGCCCCGCGGCAACAGCGACCCGACGCGACGGAGTATCCGTAGCGGGCTTGTCCGCATCTCGGATATGCCAAACCACGATAATAACGCGATCGATCCAGGCGACCTTCCGCCGGGCTAGTCCAACGCCTGGTGGCTGAGCCCTTTACACTGTTGCGATGTCTAAACGGATCTGTATCAGCCTGGCCAATAAGTGCCAACTGCTGTTTGGTTTGGGTGTCGTATTGATTGTGACAGCCGCATTATTCGTTGTCGCCATGCGCATGGACCACCTCGCAGAACAAGGCCCGCGACAACGCGCGCGTGATTTAGCGGGGCTCTGGATCAGCGGGCGGATCGAACTTGTTGTACAAGCCGAAGAGTCCGATACCCGCGGGAACCCCGAGATCGATCCCGGGATACGCATCGAGGTGCTCGGGGCGAGCGAGGCGGGTCTGCGTGCCGAGGATAATGGATTCCTGCGTGATGCGTTCAATTACTTCGAATCTGCAGAGGATACCAAGGACTACTTTGCGACCCGATCGGATGTAGATGGCCAACAGGTCTTCCTCTATGCGCGTGCGGTTCGCCTCAGCGAGATGGGTGATCGCGATCCGGTAACCCAGTCCGCTGACGTCCCGACTGAGGACCCCATTGAAAAGATGATCCTCATCCAACTCGTAGACGAGGAGGCGAGTAAACAGCGGACACTTAACCTGATTTATTTGATAGCTGCGGGCTTAACTGCTGGCCTTTTTGCGGTTGCAGCCTTCTGGTTTATTACGACAAGGCTTGTTCTCTCGCCTGTGAGAGTGCTGCGTGGGTATGCCGAAAAGGTGTCGGGCGGCGATCTCAATATTCGCAGCGATATCAATACGGGTGACGAGTTTGAGCAGCTCTCCGATATGTTTAAC
>JBCDKD010000020.1:0-69876 GCA_039024275.1 Planctomycetota bacterium
CGGCGACGGCCTCAAGGGCCTGCCGCACTGGGTGCGTGGGCTGGCAAAAGTCAGCCGCTGGGTCACCATCAAGATCATCTTCTACAACGCCAGAATGATCGCACGGAGAGAGAAAACATGAGTCTTCATGCGAAATGCACCAGAGTCAGGCCACGCATGCCATGATTCGTACGCAAAAGTCTGCCCATAAAAAAACCCTCACCCATGCGGTGAGGGTTCTCAATGCCCGTGACAGGATTCGAACCTGTACTCCATTGCTGGAACTGCCACCTGAAGACAGCGCGTCTGCCAATTCCGCCACACGGGCGTGGAACGCGGCATTTTAACTTGGACAAATACTGCGTCAAGCGATGAGCTTGGCGTACACTTATTCTAAGTCAATGAAGTCTACCACCCACAGGAATCCATCATGCTGAAATCAATCATCACCGTCGCCGCTGTTATGACGGCCGTCGCTGCTGGCCTCACGATCCTGAACCAATCAGCCCAGCGGGCTGAGGCCCACTGCCAGGTGCCCTGCGGCATCTTCGACGAGAAAGCCCGGATCAAGGCGCTGTACGAAGACGCCACGACGATTGAGAAGGCGATGAACGAGATGAACAAACTCGCCGAGAAAAGCGACGCCCAGAGCATGCAGCAGTTCGTGCGTTGGACCATTGCCAAAGAAGAACACGCTGCGCGGATCATCACTGTTACAAGCGAGTACTTCCTCACTCAGAAGCTCAAGAAGGTGGAAAAAGGCGAGGAGGGATATGCCCAGTACCTCAGCAGCCTGGAACTGCATCACGAGCTTCTGATCGCCGCGATGAAATCCAAGCAAACCACCGACACAGCCGCGGCGAAGCGACTCAATGATGCGATCCACGGGATCCAGCACGTGTGGGAGCCGGATCACAAGCACTGATGGGCCTATCGCTCAATCCAGACTGAGCAGCGTGATGTTGGTATTCGAGTAGATGCAGAGGTCGCCTGCGACCTCCAAGCCGTGCCGACAGATGTCGGCCGGCGACTGGTCGGTGTGCGCTAAAAGAGCCCTTGCGGCGGCGGTTGCGAACGTGCCACCCGAGCCGATGCCGATCACGCCGTCGTTGGGCTCGATGACATCGCCCGTGCCTGAAACCAGCAGCGAGACTTCCGCGTCGGCCACGACGATTAAAGCCTCAAGCCGACGCAGGGCACGGTCGGTCCGCCACTGCTTGGCGAGTTCGACGGCGGCCTTCTTCACATTCTGTGGCGAGTCCTGCAGGTGCCGCTGGAACCGCTCCAGCAGGGCAAACGCGTCCGCCGCGGCGCCCGCGAAACCGACGAGCACACCTTTGGCCCCTGCCCCGAACTCATCAAGCTTGCGGACTTTGACCGCGTCAGCTTTGGCGACAGCGTTGTTCATCGTGACCTGGCCATCGCCGGCGATCGCGACCTTGTCACCCCGGCGAACACAGAGGACGGTCGTGCTACGGATATCCATTGCTTTTCGCTTTTCAGGCATGCGTTCAGTTTAGTGCAGTGTACCGGGAGATGCGGGGCGTCCGATTCAGCGTCCGTTGGGTCGAACGGTACGCCCCGCATCTCCCGCTACACTCCTGAAATGTCTGCTCAAAAGCGCGACCACGCCGGCCATAAGCCTGTATTACTGAACGAGGTTCTCCGGTTCTTGGACCTTGAATCCGCCCGCCCCGGCCTGCGCGTCTTGGACGGGACACTCGGCCTCGGCGGGCACGCGGCGCACATCATCCCACAGCTCGGCCCAGGCGGGCATTACCTCGGCACCGATCTAGACACTGGCAACCTCGCTCATGCACGAGATCGACTCGAACCGATCGCCGAACAGCACGGCGTCACCCTGCACCTGGCCAATACGAGTTTTGCTGCTGCAGAGCAGGCTTTACGCAACGCCGAGATCGACGCGGTCGACGTCCTCTTAGCCGACCTGGGCTTCGCATCGAACCAGGTGGATGACCCTGCTCGCGGCCTGTCATTCAAACAAGACGGCCCACTGGATATGCGGCTGGACTCCAACGGGCCAACGACCGCCGCAGACCTCGTCAACCGCCTCGGGGAAAGCGAATTGGCGGATATTCTGTTCCGTTTTGGAGACGAACGGTTCAGCAGGCGGATCGCTCGGAAAATTGTGCAAGAGCGGGGAGAACAGCCGATCTTTAGAACATTGGAGCTAGCCGAGATTTGCAGGCGTGCCTATGGGCCTAGAGGTGCCGGCAAGACCGACCCTGCCACGCGCACCTTCCAGGCCCTTCGGATCGCGGTAAATGGTGAACTCGAGGCGCTGGATATGCTCCTCAAAAGGCTGCCCAGCCTGGTTGCTCAAGATGGCCTTATCGGCATCATCAGTTTCCACTCACTCGAAGACCGCATGGTCAAGCAGGCGTTCATGGAAGCCGAGAAACAAGGGACGATGAAGAGGGTGTTACGAAAGCCCATTACCGCAACGCCAGAGGAAAAATACAACAACCCAAGAAGCCGCAGCGCAAAGCTACGCGTTGCATGCAGGCAGTCAGCGGGCGAGGAAAGGCCACACGACAACCCGGCCGTAACCACCCCGACGACTGACGAACTACGATAAAATCATGGCCGTCAAGGAAGACGACGGCCCAAACAGGGATGAATAAGGCATGGCTCGTGAAACGAAAGTCGGATTGATCGTTGGCCTGGGGGTCATCCTTTTTGTGAGCGTTTTCGTCTCGGACTACCTCTCGGTGCCCGAGGCGGCGGACGCGATGGGTGATGTATCCACCTCTAATTACGTCGATAACACAACCAATCAGCCCGAGTTCATCCTTACGCGGGACGAAGAGACCGAGCGGGCCATGCCGATCACCACCCCGCGTGATCTTGCCGCAGTCAGCCTGCAGGAGATTGAGCAACGGGAAGGCCCGCCGCAACTGACCGAGCCAGAGCCGGTTGCTACGCCGCCTTTCCGTGAGGCCCCGGCATTAACTGGAGGCGTGGACGATTCGACGCCGATCGCACGCAACCCTATTGACGCTGACGCGGGCCCTGTCGGCTTCATGTCGATCAACGACACACACCTCGCCCTGAGCAACCAACTCGCTCCCGAGCGTGATGGGCCGGGTACTGACACGCTTGCCGACCTGGCACACGTTAATATCCCCGACGAGCAACTCATCACAGCCCGGCCGACCTCTATCCAGCACATCGTCGCGGAGGATGAAACGCTGACGGCGATTTCTCGCAAACATTATGACGGCGACGGCAACCTATGGCGGTCCATCCGGGATGCCAACCCAGGCAAGGTCGGTCCCAACGGTGAGATCGTTCAGGGTGTCGCCCTGACCATCCCCAAACGTTCATCAGAAGCCGTCGGCCCTGCCGCTGAACTGGGTGAATTGGTGGCGGGGTCAGGTGATCGCCCACAACGGCAGCGCGTCCGCGTAATTGTAGTGCAAGAGGGCGAGACGCTCAGCGAACTCGCGGCCGACCATCTTGGGTCTGCAAGCAAGTGGCAGATGATTATGGACGTGAATACAGACGTGCTTGAAAAGCCCGAACACCTCCGCGCGGGCATGAAGCTGCGGATTCCGGCACCGCGGGTTGTTGAGGTGATCGAACAGGCCAACGAGGCACTAACGCGTGCTTCTGTCTCAGAGGTTGAAGATGCCATCGAGCGCATCGAGACGAATACCTACACCGTCAAGGAAGGCGACAGTCTTTACCGCATCGCTCAGGAACTGCTCGGCAGCGGTGAACGCTACGACGAGATCTATGAGGCGAACAAGGATAAACTCCGCAGTGCGAACGACATCCAGGTCGGTATGACCCTCAGACTGCCTAACCGTTAATCCGAGGCCAGACGAATGACGCTGCGCTATCTTGCTGTTGTCGCCCTGATCTCCGCTGTTGGTGCGGGGCTGCTGGGGCTTCGGCAGCAGCAAATCAATGACAAGCACGCGATAGCGGTCTCACATGCCGAGATGAAAGACTCTCGGGAGCACATTAAAGACCTACAGATAAGGATCGCGAAGATGGCTCGGCCCGAGGCATTGAAGCAGGCTATCGAGCGTGTTGAACTGATGGTCGAGCCGATCTCCAGACGCCCCGCCGCTGACGAGGATCGTGAAGAACCGGAGTCGATCGATGGCTAATGAAAAGCCAAGCGGGCCCACGAAGCCGGGGCCCTACCGACTGACGAACTTCACGCCGACTGAGGATCGCGAAAAGGTAAGCGAGCAGCGAGATCGCCGGATGAGATGGACCGCGCGGACTGTTGTTGTCTGCCTGTCTTTCGTTTTTGTCTGCCTGCTCGGGCGCGTCTATCAACTACAGGCCTACCCCGACCCCAATATCAAGGCGTTGCAGGACTCACAGATCGGTACGGCTCAGATGGCCGCGATGCGCGGCGGGCTCATCGACCGGACCGGCCGTGTACTTGCCGCAACGCGTGTGGGGTACCGCCTGTTCTGTGATCCGCTTTTCATTGAAGACCGCTCGGTCTTCGCCGAGACCATCGCCTACGAGCTGGGCTACAACCCGGTTGAAATCGATCTGAAACTCTCGGGGCGGAGCCATAAGCGATACGTGCTGCTAGATGACCGGATGAATGACGAGCAGGTCGACCGCTTTAGAGACCTGGACCTGCCCGGCATCTACCTCGAGCCGATCACGGTGCGCGACTACCCGCAAGGCCCGCTGGCCGGGACGCTGCTAGGTTTTGTTGGCCGAGATGGCGAGGGGCTCGAAGGCCTGGAACGCCACTGGGAAGAGCGCCTGCTCGCCAAACCCGGGTCGTTCAAATTCATGCGCGACTACAAACGTAGACGCATGTGGGTGGATGGGCAAGACTACGTCCCCTTCGAGGATGGTGAGAATGTCCGGCTATCGATTGATGCTTATATCCAGCGGGTCAGCGAAGAAGAACTCGCTGCGACGGTCGAGCATTTCGGGGCTAAGTCGGGGCAGATCGTCGTGATGCAGCCCAACACGGGCGAGATCCTTGCGATCGCGACCTACCCGACCTACGACCCCAACGCATTCGGGGATGTCACCGACGAGATGCGCCGCAACCGGCCGGTGACGGATGTGTTTGAGCCGGGCTCGATCTTTAAACCGTTCATCTGGGCGGGCCTGACCGAGAAAAAGGCAAGCTACCCCAGCGAACAGATCGACTGTACTTTGAGCGGTGTCTGGGTGATGCCCAACGGGCGACGGCTGCGTGATGTCCGTGGCAAGGGGACGATCTCCTGGCACGAAGTTCTCAAGTACTCGTCAAATATCGGCATGGCCAAGGTTGCGCTCCGGGTGGGGATCGAGGACGTCTACAACATGATGCGGTCTTTTGGCTTTGGCCGCCCCACCGCGATCGACCTGCCCGGCGAGGTCGGGGGGCTGCTGACGATGCACGAGCACCGCGGGGCGCAGAGCTACTCGCATGGCTCTTGGCCGATGGGCCAGGAGATCGGCGTTACGGGCATCCAGATGGTCCGAGCGATGTCGATCCTCGCCAACGGAGGCGTCATGGTCGAGCCGCGCATTGAGGCGTGGCGTCCCTCGGGCGATCGCGCTTCGCTGACTACGCCACAGCGCGTTATCAGCGAGCGGACCGCAGAAGCGACCCTCTATGCCATGCGTGACGCGGTCGCGGGCGAGCGTGGCACCGGCGGCAAGGCCAATTCGCCGTTCTACGATATTTTCGGCAAGACAGGCACCGCACAACTGCCCAACTTTGAGGCCGGCGGTTACCACCAAGACCGCTATGTCTCGTCCTTCCTCGGCGGAGCACCTGTGGAACAGCCCCGCCTCGTCGTCGGCTGCTTCATCAAAGACCCGGACCGATCGGTCGGGCACTACGGCGGGGTCGTCGCCGCGCCGGCCGTCCGAAACGTCATCGAGCGCTCTCTCATCTATCTGGGCGTGCCCACAAACCCCGGTACCGACCTGGGCGACCGACTCGACAACCAGTTTGAATATGTCGAGTAGCCCATCATCCTCTTGTCTGAATTAGAATACCTCGCCCAAGACAAGAGGACCACCAAACTTGAAACGCACCGCTTTTTATAACTACCACGCCGATAACGGCGCGAAGTTTGTTGACTTCGCTGGCTGGGAGATGCCGATCCACTTCGGCTCGATCATCGACGAGCACAACCAGTGCCGCAACAGCGGCGCTGTCTTTGACGTTTCGCATATGGGCCGTGTCCGGATTTCAGGCAGGCACGCCCGCAAGTTCCTCGAGGCCCTGCTGACACGAAAGGTCAGCGACATGGTAGAGGGGCAAGCCCGCTACGCGCTCATCTGCAATGAGAACGGCGGCGTCCTCGACGACATCCTTGTCTACCGCTTCCCGGACGACTGGCTGATGGTCGTAAATGCGAGCAACCGCGATAAAGTTCTCGCGCATATGGATGTGGTCGCTAAGCAGTTCGACTACACGGTCAAGATCGAGGACACAACCGAGTCGACTGCTATGATCGCGGTGCAGGGGCCCAAGGTTATGGAGAAGATCGGTGGGTTCTCCAAGACCGTCCCGACCCTGAAAAACTACCGCTTCACCGAGAAGAACCTGATGATCCTCAAGATGGTCATTTCCCGCACGGGGTACACCGGCGAGGACGGCGTGGAGGTCATGCTCGGTGCAAAGATGGCATCGATGGCGATCAAACTCCTGCTGAAAGATAAGGGAGAAGGCATCGTTAAACCGGCAGGCCTGGGTGCACGCGATACGCTACGGATCGAGGCGGGGATGCCGCTGTACGGGCACGAACTCGACGAACACACCGACCCGCTGTCGGCCGGGCTGACGTTTGCGGTCTCGCTGGATAAAGACAAGGCCGAGGAAGGGCCTGCCATCCCGCGATTCATCGGGCAGGATGCCCTCGAATTGATCGCTACCGATGGGCCCCCCAAGCAACTAATCGGCCTCAAGATCGATGGCAAGCGGACACCGCGACAGGGGTGTGATGTCTTGGTGGACGGTAGCGTGATCGGCACAGTTACCTCCGGTTGCATGAGCCCGACCCTTGGGATTCCAATCGCGATGGCCTACGTCACACCTGGCTCGGCTAGCGAGGGCGGCAGTATCCAGCTAGCGCTTGGCCAAGACGGCACCCCAGCAACAGTCTGCAAGCTGCCGTTCTATAAGCGGTCAAAGTAAAGCCTGCCCCGCTCGCCCGTCTCCCTTAGACCCTTTCACCCGACCGAGCCTCCACGATGCTGAAGCGACTTCTGCCAGGCCTGCTGATCCTCTGCCTCGTGCTACTACCCAAGCTAGCGTACTCCGGGCAGGATGAAAACAAAGAAACGCCGAGCGCCCAGGCCCCCGCCAGCCGTGATGCACGCGTCCGGGAAAACCCAGGCAAAGGCAAAGACCCGCACAGCGCGGCTTCGGCCTATAGAGAGGCTGAGATGCTCGGCTGGAAGCTGCTCGTGCATGAAGACCTGATCGCGGACGAGGAGTTGCACAAGCTCACCATCGACGAGGTGCACCACCAGCTCTTCCGGATCACGCGCGTCGTGCCCGAAGAAAAGGTCGAACTCCTCCGGCAGGTCCCGATCTGGATCGAGCTGAACAACCCGTACAGCAGCAACTGCCAGTACCACCCTAGCAGGGCTTGGTTAGAGGGCAACGGTTACCTGCCTGAGAAAGCCAACGCGGTAGAACTCAGTAACGCCAAAAGCTTCTTACGCAGCTCACAGGGCATACAGCCTTTCGTCCTGCTTCACGAACTCGCTCACGCCTACCACGACCTGCACCTTGGCTTTAACCACGCGGCGATCCTTGAGTGCTATAGGAAGGCCAAGGCCTCGGGGACCTACGACAAAGTGCTCCATATGGTTGGCCGGAAGGTTTCCGCCTACGCGATGGTTGACCATAAGGAGTACTTCGCGGAGGCAACCGAGGCGTTCTTCGGTACGAACGACCACTACCCGTTCGTGCGTGCCGAACTGAAAGAGCACGACCCAGCGGTATTCGAGGTGCTACGCGAGGTCTGGGGCATGAACAAGTAGCAGGGAGGTAATGGATTGCTCAGGCGCCCCGGCGTGCGGCGACTGCTTCACGTGCCCGGATCGCGGCCAGAGGCCGGTCTGAGTTCATACGCTCACTGAGCTTCCGCAGCGCTTCGATCTCGATCTGACGCACACGCTCTCGCGTTAACCCGACAACCGTACCGATCTCCTTGAGTGTCAAAGGCTCATCGCCTTCCAGGCCGTAGCGTAGTCGAAGGATAGTCGCCTCACGGTCGTCGATCGCATCGAGCAGCACGGCGATGGTTGCCAAGTCATCCTCGAGCAGCACGGCCTCATCCGGTGTCATCATGCGGTCGTCGGCAATCACCTCGCCGAGCGCGGGGGCGTCGTTGTCTCCACCGCCGCCCTCCTGCGAGGGGCGCTGCGAAGCGCGGACCGCCTTCTTAATAATTCGTACCTTCTTCTCTGGCAGATCCATCCGCTCGGCAAGCTCTTTGGTGTTTGGCTGCCGGCCAAGCTCTTCTTCAAGGTCTCGCGATGCTTTCTTCCACTTCGCGATCAGTTCGACCATATAAGCCGGGATATGGATCGGCTGCACGGCATTAATCAGTGCACGCTTGATGGCCTGCTTGATCCACCACGTGCCATAGGTTGAAAAGCGGGCACCGAACTCGGGATCGAAGTTTTCGACCGCCTTCATCAGCCCGATATTGCCCTCTTCGATGAGGTCCTGCAGCGGCAGGCCGCGGTTCATGTAACGCTTGGCAATCGAGACGACCAACCGAAGGTTCGAGCGGACCATGTGCTCACGCGATGCCATGCAGCCCTCGTCGCGGATCCGCCGGGCAAGCATGACCTCCTCCTCGCGGTTGAGCAAGGGGCTCTCATCGATCTGCTTGAGGTAGACCTCCAGGTCGGACTTGACGCGCCTGCTGGGCATAACCATTCCTCTCTCCGTGTCCCTGGTCCGCACCTTGATGCGACCCGAATCTGGGCGTGCTTCACCTGCCCGCGGGTAGTATCGGACGTCGGACCGGTCCGCTTAAGGCTTGACAATGTTCCAGCGGCACGGTGCGGAGGCCAGTCCATACGACCCGTACAAACGCTCCCACGGATCGATAAGGCCTGCTTAATCTGTTAAAAGACGCGGCCTCAGAGGTATGATTTACACATGCAACTGCTGTTTCATGCCGGCCCGCTGGATGAGTTCCTGCTGCTGATGCCCCTGATGCGGGCGATGCCCAGGCCGATGACCGTGATTGCGCCGTGGCAGCGTGCCTCGCTCGCGGCACGGATGATCGGCACAAACCCGATGGATATCGAACTCTTTGAGTTCACTCGTCTCCACGCCGAGAACGGGCCGACACGGGTCAGCCCAGCCGTAGCGGACTTGTTCGGGTCTGCCGATCGGATCATCAGCTTCCTGAGCGCGGAGGACGACGCTTGGGCAAACAACGTGCAGCGGCTCTCACCTAGCGCCAAACTGTTACGTATTGATCCACACCCCCCCGCTGACGCTGAAGTTCATTTCACTGACTGGCATATCGCTCAACTCGCAGGGCAAGGCCTGCACCTCAAGCCTATCGAGCCCAAGCCCAACCACCACCCGGACGGCCCGGTTGTGATCCACCCCGGCAGCAGCGCGATTAAGCGTTGCTGGCCTATCAAGCAGTACGAAGCCCTCATCACCACTTTGCGTGAACAGGGCCATAACGTCAGGCCGGTCTTTGGCGAGGTCGAACTCGAACGATGGTCTGCCGACCGTCAAACCCACTGGAGTGAAAGTCTCGGGGCCGAGGTATTCCGGAGCGCCGACGACCTGCTGCCTGTCCTGCAGCAGGCCCGCCTGTTCATTGGGAACGACGCCGGTCCGATGCACCTCGCCGCGCAGCTCGGCACGCCGACCCTTGGTATTTTCGGCACGACGGACCCGGCGAAGCACGCGCCTCGTGGGGAGCACTTCCGGTATGTCGGGCCGCCGAGCGGCCCATCATCGATCGAAGAGGTGTCCCTTTCCGCCGTAATCGATTCGCTGAGCTTAGAATAGAACGATGAAAGTGATCCTTGCCAGCCCGCGTGGCTTCTGTGCAGGCGTGCACATGGCCATCGACACGGTGCAGGACCTGATCGACCTGATCGGCCCTCCGCTGTGGGTCTTCCACGAGATCGTGCACAACAAGCACGTGGTCAACCGCTTCGTTCAGCAAGGCGTCACCTTCGTCGACTCGATTGACGAGGTGCCCAACGGCGAGACCGTCGTCTTCAGCGCACACGGGGTGTCGCCGGCCGTCCGCGAGCGGGCCAAGGCCCGTGGCCTTCGTATGATCGATGCGACCTGCCCGCTGGTTACCAAGGTCCACGTCGAGGCCCGCCGGTACGCCAAGCAGGGCTGCAAGATCCTGCTCGTCGGTCATGCCGGCCACGACGAGGTCGAAGGCACCTTTGGCGAAGCCCCCGAGGCGATCACGATCGTGGAGTCACCCGAGGATGTCGAGGCGACCAACTTCTCGGATGACGACCAACTGGTCTACCTCACCCAAACCACGCTGAGCATCGACGATGCGAACGTCATTATCGATGCAATCAAGCAGAAGTACCCGCACGTCAAGGCCCCGCCCAAGGAGGACATCTGCTACGCCACGACCAACCGGCAGCACGCGGTCCGCGACCTGGCGAAGTTGGCCGATCTGACCCTTGTGGTTGGCAGCTCGAACAGCTCCAACTCCGTCCGCCTCACGGAGATCAGTGAGACTGACGGAACACCCGGGAAACTGCTCGATGACAAGAGCGAGTTGAAAGAAGAATGGTTCGAAGGCATCAAAACCGTGCTGGTAACCGCTGGGGCATCAGCCCCCGACGACCTCGTGCAGGGCATCATCGATGAACTCTGCGAGCGCTACGGCGGCGAGATCGAGTCGTCGGAGCCAGTCGACGAGGGCATGCAGTTCGCGCTGCCCGTCACACTCCGAGTGATGAAACACGAGATGACGAAGTAGTCAGGGCTGATCCAGGTCCACAACGCGGTCTGGCTTCAGTGCCTTCTTCAGCGCATCGAGATCAAACATCCGGTCCCTGATCCGCCGCTTACCCGTGGTCGCTGTCTCGAATTCGAGCGTGAAACGCGACTCGAAACCAGCGACATAAATCTCGGCTTTCTCACAGATGATCGCAGTCGCCCCGGCGGCCAATTCGGCCCCTTCGATCTGCAACTGCCCGGATAAATTCGCGGTCAAAACGCTGTAACCCGACCGATCCGTGAGGTCCACGCGCGTCGGCCGGAACGTCCTGGGATCGATGAGCATGCGCCGCCCTATCGTAGGGAAATCCAACAGATACTGGCCGCGGTAAAGATCGATCGTAACATCGGAAGCGGAAAACGCCTCAATCGGCAGTGGTTCAAGCCCTAGCAGGATCGGCACCATACTGGGCTGAATCGGGAGCGGGAACGGCTTGCTTAAGCCGGTGTACCCGTGCCCACCGACGTATAGCGTCTTATTGTCGGCATCGACCCGGTCAAAGAGGTAGTAGCTGGTCTGATTAGAGCCAGCCCAGAGGTAGATCTTTCCGAGTTTTTCAACGGTCATCGCGATGTGGCTCTGCTTTTCACCACGCCGCATGATGAACTTGCCGGTTCCGCCCTCGCTGCGCACTCGGCGATCGCCATCCTCATCGACCTCGGCCCATTCGAGACCGATATCGGCTCTGGACCACAAAGCGGTGACCGGCCCGATCGCCGCGTTGTACCGCTCGGCCAGCGCTTCATATGTGATATCAGCCGGCTTCAGCGGCGAGACGAATCCATCCGCTGTCGAAAAGTTATCGTCTGTGCGGCAGCCCGTGATACAGACGACGACCACAAGTAAAACCTCGGCTAGTCGGCGCACGCCACTCAAAGGTCTAGCTCCAAAACTTGGCCGAGTTGCTCCGTGACGCCCGCGATCTCTTCCTCGGTGATATGCGGGTCCAGGACCTCAAACTTACCATCGTCGTTCCACTTACCGAAGTGGCCCTTGGCGATATCGAGCTTGGGTGTGAACTGCCAGTAGGCCTGGACCGGGCCATCGTCCTGCTCCCGGCGGTCGATGCCGTCGTGCCGCAGCAGCTTCTTGCGGAGCAAGATCAGCACCAGCACGTAGCGGAAGGCGAGTTGTTTATCCTCGGTCGCGTCCTCCATCGAGAGCATCAGTTCTTGGATCGCGGCATCGCCGACGAGCAGCTTCTTCTTCTCGTTGGGCTCGGGTACTTCGGTTCGCCAGAAGCCGAACAGGTACGGAGGACGGAAATCATTATCTTCCCACGCTTTGGCGGAGACATCGACGCGAAGCATTGGGAGCTCGCCCTTTTCGTTGGCCTTGCGCTGTTCTTCGGAGCGATCTTCGGCCGGTGGATCCACGAGCGCCGCGTAGACGGTCTCGCCGGGCTCAAGCTCGCAGCCGGTTGCTGCGCATACGCCGGTTGGCCGTTGGATGTCGTAGGTGTTTTGGAGCTGTGACATAGGCTGTATCTATAGCGACTCAATGGTGCTGCCGGTTCAATCGTTTACTTCAATCTTCTCAAGAGTGTTGGTGAAATAGCGCAGCACGTATGGACTTCGATCTGGTTGGCCTATGGGGAAATCCTCACCATAGAAAGCAACGTGATTATCCTCATCACCTGTTTCAGGATCTTTCCATGAGTGAAGAATAATGCCTACTTCACCCGTGCTCGCAAGCTTAACTTTCGTTCCAATCTCCAAGAAAAGCCTCCCGTTAAATACCCAACTGCCGCTCGGCCGCGGTCACGGTCTGCTCGATCAGCGTCGCGATGGTCATTGGCCCAACACCGCCTGGCACCGGGGTGATCATTGATGCACGCTCGGAAGCGGGCTCAAAGTCCACATCGCCGACATTGCCTTCGTTGTAGCCCGCGTCCATGACCACGGCACCTTGCTTGATCCAGTCTCCCTGGACAAACTTCGCTTTGCCGACGGCCGCGACGACGATGTCCGCCTGGGCGACGATGTCGCCGATGTTCTGCGTTCGGCTGTGGCAGATCGTAACGGTCGCGTTGCGGTTCAGCAGCAGCCCGGCCATCGGCTTGCCGAGGATCGCGGACCGGCCGATGACCACGGCGTGCTTGCCCTCGGTCTCTACATCGTACGCGTCCAGCAACCGGATGATCCCCTCCGGCGTGCAGCTGGCAAAGCCTGCCTCGCCGAACCACATGTGGGCGAAGCTGCCAAAGGTGACACCGTCAACATCTTTACCGACGGGGATCGCCTCGAACGCAGCGCGTTCATCAACCTGCCGCGGTGCGGGGTGCTGTAAGAGGATGCCGTTGATCGCCGGATCGTTGCCCAACTCGGTGACGCAGTTGACGACGTCTTCGGTGGTCGCGCTCTCAGGCAGCTCGACCCTGCGCGACTGCATGCCGATCGACTCGCAGCGTTTGCGCTTCATCTGTGTGTAGGTGATTGATGCGGGGTCGGACCCGACGAGAACAGTCGCGAGGCACGGCGTCACGCCGGTCTTTTCTTTGATAGCCTGGACCCTGCCGGCCGCCGTGTCGAGCAGTTCCTTTGCGACACGCTTGCCATCCATGAGCGTAGCGGTATTGGTCATATAAGCATTATAGAACTTGTCGAAGCCCGCGCCATGACGGCGCGGGCTTCAAACCCTGACTACACTCTGTGCATGTCAGCGATCCTCCTCTCCATCGGCGACGAACTCACACTCGGCCAAACCGTCGACACCAACACGGCCTGGCTGGCAGGCCGGCTGTCGGGCCTAGGGATCGCCTGCCTGGAGCACCGGACCGTCCCGGATGATCTGGATCAGATCGCTGTGGCGATCCAACAATCGGCAGAGCGGGCGGATATCCTGGTCATCACCGGCGGGATCGGGCCGACCGATGATGACCTGACACGCCCTGCCCTTGCCAAGGCGATGGGGGTCGAGTTGATTGAGGATCCAGAGAGTATCGAGCATATCGCGGCGTACTTCCAAGGCAGGGGGCGAGAGATGCCGCAGCGCAACCGGCTCCAGGCCACCCACCCGCAGACCAGCACGATGATCCGCAATACCGCGGGCACTGCGCCCGGGATCCGGGCAAGGCTGGGCCGGTGCGAGGTATTCGTCACGCCCGGTGTGCCGCGCGAGATGGTTGCAATGTACGAACGCGATATTGAGCCGGCTCTTAGGGTGATGCCGGGCACCTCCAAGACCATCCTGACCGCCAAACTGAACAGCTTCGGCAGCGGTGAGTCGGACATCGCCGAAAAGCTCGGCGACCTCATGTCACGAGACCGGAACCCTGTGGTCGGTACGACCGTTGCCAAAGGCCTCGTCTCCGTTCGCATCCGTAGCGAGCACCAAGAAGCTGAACGCGCGAAAGCGATGCTTGACGAGACACTCGAACGCGTCTCTTTGCATGTCGGCCCGCTCGGGTTTGGGCAGAACGATCAGACGCTGCAGGAAGCGGTGATCGCGCTGCTTATTGAACACGGCAGAACCGTTGCAACCGCCGAGTCCTGCACCGGCGGGCTGATTGCAGGCATGCTCACGGATGTCCCCGGCTCCAGCGCGGCCGTACTCGGCGGGTGGGTCACCTACGCGGATGAAATGAAGGCCGACCAGCTTGGCGTACCGAGTGAACGCATTCAGCAACATGGTGCGGTCAGCCGAGAAGTCGTCGAAGCCATGGCAAGCGGCGCGTTGGAACGCAGCGGCGCGGACTACGCCCTGTCGACGTCCGGTATCGCGGGGCCCGGCGGCGGCAGCGAGGACAAACCCGTAGGGACCGTTTGGATCGGCATGGCATGGCGTGATGGAGAGTCCAAACGTGTCGGCGCACGCTTGGCCAAGCTGGCAGGCGATCGAGAGACCATCCGCGACCGGTCGGCGAAGTGCGCGTTGCAGTTGCTCCGGCTGCAGCTGATGGGCGAGGACCTCAATCATTTGAAATGGGCCAGCGCGCCATGAAAAGCCGATCGTAGGTGCGGGTGCGTATGTTTGAAACCAACCACCGATGGATTTGATTTGAGCATTGAGAGCCACGATATACCGCCCGGCCGGATCGACATCCACAGCCACATCCTCCCCGGGATCGATGACGGTTGCGCCACGGTGGAGGAATCCCTGCAATCGATCTATCGGCTAAAAACGCTTGGGTACGTCGGAACCATCTGCACGCCCCATTGCTGGCCGGTGCAGTACCCGCATATCAACCCGGATCACATCAAGGCTTGGCGCGACGCGTTGGCAGAAGAAGTCCAGAACGCTGGGCTTGAGTACAGGCTCTGGACCGGCGGCGAACTGAGGCTCTACCCCGAAGTCATCCAGTGGATGCAAGCAAACGGCGTCCCGACGCTTGCGGATTCTCGCTACGTGCTCTGCGACTTCTGGGAGCCGCGATGGGAGGACTGGATCGAAGAAGCGTTCGACTGGCTGACCGCAGAGGGCTACACCCCGATCCTTGCCCACCCCGAGCGATCACCGACACGCGACGATTACGAAGCGCACCTTGACCGAGTCGCAAGCGATGGCGTGGTTCTGCAGGGCAACCTCCGCTGCTTCACCGGGGAGGAGGGGCATTATCCCGACCAGGCTGTCCGTCGATACATGGACGAGGGACGGTACACCCTGCTCGCGCTGGATATGCACCGCCCCGCTACGCTGCAGGGCCGGCTTGATGGCATCTCGATCGCCGGCGAGGAGTACGGCGCGGGCAAGATCGAGTCGATGATTGATCGCGAGGTACGGCGGCTGATATTCGCGTCTTAGTAGCTTTCCGGGAGGGCGAGGCTGCTGCCGAGCCATGCGTTCCGGAGCACCTGCGGCTTGGCAGGAGCCTCGCCCTCCCAGAGATTGATCACATCATAGATTTGTAAGCCCCCGCTGTTAGAATCCCCACATGCCCGACCCGGCCGGCCCCGCCGCACAACCCATGAAGTACCCGCCGCTGTGGCGTAACCCCAGCTTCACGCTGATGTGGACGTCCACCGCGGCCAGTGGGTTCGGCGACAGGATGATCATGCTCGCGGCACTCGCACTGCTCGGCGGGATCGCGCACACCGCTGACTCGGCGGGCATCCTCGCATCGACCCAGTTCTTCTTCTTCCTGCCCTACCTGCTCTTCAACATCATCGGCGGCTGGCTCGCGGACCACCTGCCACGGAAGTGGCTGCTGCTGGCCTGCGACGAGTCGCGCGGCATGATCCTGCTCGGCTCGTTCTTCCTGCTGCTGGCCACCACCGGGCAGGCCGAGCAGCCCGAGGCGATGCACTGGAAGGTCTATGCCGCGCTCGCCGCGATCGGCACCTTCGCCGCGATCTTCAACCCGACCCGCAACGCGATCGTCCCTCAGATCGTCCCGATACGGCAGCTTCAGTCAAGCAACGCCATCATCCTGGTTATCAACGTCGCCGCGTCGATGGTCGGGATGGTGGTGGGCACGAAGTTCATCATCAACCCGGATGATGTGGGGACGGTACGGACCGGCCTGATGATGGGGGCGGGATTCTACGTCATCTCCGGCCTGTTCTTCGCGTTCATGCGGCCTGTCGAGGCGACGCGTCAAGCAAACTCCGAGCAGCGCTCGCTCACGCAGGCTGCTCTTTACGCAAGGAAACACAGGCGCGCAATAAGCCTCATCCTGGTCAACACGATGGTCTGGGGCAGCGCTGCGGTCGTCTCGACAGGTGTCATGGGCGTCCTCAAGATCCACTACGGCATGGTCGGCGAGCAGCTCTTCCAGAAATATGGCATCGTTGCCGCGCTCATGGGCACAGGGATGCTCTTCGGCGCGGCGGTCGTCGTCATCATCGGCACACGGCGCGAGTCCACGATCGTACTTACGTTCGGTCTCTTCATGGCGGGGCTGTGTACGCTCATCTTCGGTGCGATCCCCTGGCTCCCCGTGACATATGTTTCTGGTTTCGGCGTGGGGCTCTTTGGCAATATCGCGATCATCGCCGCGATCACCACACTCCAGTCGATCTGCCCGAATTACATCCGCGGGCGGATTATGGGGCTCAACGCACTTGTGAATACCGCGTTTAGTGTGGCGGTCTACGGCATCATCTGGCAGATCCCTAAGGCGGACTACTGGGTACTCGTCATCATGCTCGTACTCGGGCCGCTGCTAATGGCGGTCGGACTCACAGTGCTCATCCGATACCTCGTATCCGGGCCGATGCCCAACCGAGGGGCCAATGTCTGCTGGCGTATCACCCGCCTGTTCTCGTTCAGTTGGCACGGCCTAACGATCCATGGCAAGCAGCACATCCCCGCGGATGGGCCCGTGGTCATCGTCGCCAACCACACCACCGCGATGGATCCGTTCCTGATCCAGTCCTGCTCGAACAGGCTGGTCCGCTGGCTGATGCTCACGTCCTATCGCTTACGGGTCGGCAACTTCCTCTGGAACGCCATCGACCCGATCTGTATCGAGCATGATCTGAAAAAGGATGAACGCGGCAACGCCATGAAGCAGGTCCGCCAGGTCGTTGGCGAACTAAAGAAGGCCCACGTCGTAGGCATGTTCCCCGAAGGGCACCTGCAGTACGACAACCGCGAGCTCAAGCCGTTTGAAGACGGTGCCGCGGCGGTCGCCAGGCTTGCCGGTGCTGCGATCGTGCCCTGTTGGGTCGATGGCACCGTCAGGAGTCAATCGATGCTCATGCACGTCCTCAAGCCGACGCATTCGACGATTACATTTGGCGCACCTTTCGTCCCGGATAAAGGTGACGATGCGCGGGCCGTTACCGCAGAAATCCGCAGGCGGATCGTCGCGCTGGGCGAGGCAGAGGCCGCACGCCGAGCGTCCCAGGATTGAGCGTGAATGACCCGTCTATCCTTGTGTCAATGTAGATATTGATCGCATTTGCAACCGCTCGGCGATATACTAGAAACAGGATCAGGAAGCTAGTCATGCTTATCCGCAAGCCCAGTGAGACGCCTGCTCAGCCGATGATGATGCCCGGTGCCGACCGTGTGCAGATGCGGCTGATGGTTGGAAGTGAGGACGGGGCGCCGAATTTTGCGATGCGCGTCTTCGACGTCGAGCCCGGCGGCCAGACGCCGCACCATCAGCACAACTACGAGCACGAAATCATGGTGCTCGACGGCAATGGCGTCGCCATGTGTGGTAATCAACCCCACGACGTGACTGCGGGAGATGTTATTTATGTCCCTGCAAACGAACTGCATCAGTTCCGCAACACCAGCGAGCAGACCTTCCGATTCATGTGTATCGTCCCGACCAAGTTCGATTGTGGAGACGGCGCGTGCTCACCAACGCCCGGCTCATAGCCCCTGTTCGACAATCCTTACACCTCAACGGATCGATATGATGGCTGATAACACACCGAATACGACAACCGAGAAAGTCAAGCGGCCGTTCTTTTCGACACCACCCGGCCTCGTCACGGGCGGCCTGCTGCTATGGGTTGGCTCCTTCGTCATCAGTTGCGTCCTGACCGTTGGGCTCTTCAATAGCTCAAGCGAAGCAGAAATCGCCAACCCTGTCGTCGTCGCTTACTTCGCCTACAGCCCACCCATCCTGATGGCGATCGGCGGCACGGTCATGCTTATCATCGGGTCGATCCGCTGGGCGGTCTACGGCCGAGACAGCGCAGGGGCTCCGTGGACCAAGAACCTCGTGACGCTCACGCAGTCGGTCAACGAACGCTTGCTGCTCAGTGAGACCGCAAAACGGATCGCCTACCGGCATGAGGACATCGATCTGCTGCGGTCCACGATCAAGCTGGATATCGAGAAGAAAGATTTTGACGCGGCACTGGTCCTGGTCAATGAGATCGGTACGACGTATGGTCATCGTGAAGAAGCGGAAGAGTATCGCGACCAGATCATGGCGGCCCGCACCGCGGAGACCGAGCAAAAGGTCGATAAGGCACTTTCCAAACTCGACGAACTGCTCGCGGTACACGAGTTCGATGAAGCGAACAAGGAAGCGAATAAAATCCATCGCTTGTATAGCGACTCACCACAGGTCCATGGGCTCGGCCGGAAGGTCACCCACGCGCGTGAGCAGTACAAGCACGACCTCGAACGCGAATTCCTCGAAGCCGCAAAGGTTGATAATGTTGATCGCGCGGTCGAGCTGCTCAAGGAGTTAGATAAGTATCTCTCTGAAGAAGAAGCTGCGCCGTTCCGCGAGACCGCTCGTGGTGTTATTGGCAAGCAGCGCGAGAACCTGGGGGTGCAGTTTAAGATCGCGGTACACGACAAAGAGTGGGTCCGCTCTGTGTCGGTAGGCGAACAGATCATCCGCGAGTTCCCGAATACGCGTATGGCCGACGAGGTCCGCGGCCTACTCGACCTGCTACGCGAACGCGCAGCCGGCCAACGCGCGGCCCAGCCACGCGAAGCCCCCACCGGCTGAGCAACTGCCTTATGGCAGACAGATCCAGGCCCCTTCGCAACGCCTGTTCATTTTTTGATAGACCTTGTCGTAACCCTGCTCGATACCGCTGTGCCACGTTTCATCGTCGAGTGTGCGGTATGCGTAGGCTTCCCCCGACAGCGCTTGCTCATGTGCGGTGTCTGGCTCGATCCGCTCGATCCAGGCAACGAACATACCGTTGGTTTTCAGGTCATCAAGCGTCATGCCGTCTTTGATTTGTCCCTTGGGACATTCTTGGCATGAATACACGCTGGCGAGATAGACGCTATCTGTTCCCTCAAGTGGCGAGGTCGGCATGTCGGGATATTCATGCTCCACGATCCGGACCGTTTCGCTGTCGAGATCGAAGTAAACCAGTTCGACCGTGCTGCTATAGGACCCGGGCCCGCCACCGACCAGGTGGCAGAATACCATGCTCAAGCTGGCTATGATGACCAGGATCAGCGCGATCAAAACAATAGACTGGTTCTCTTCAAGCTTCTTGCGAAGTTCAAGATCCTCGAACCAGTATTTAATGTCCTCAAGGCTCATGTGCGGCTCCAACAAAATTCGAGCGAACGATACGAGGTGGCAGCTTCAAGAACAGGTAGTGTATCGTTTCCTCGGGCTAATCGAAGCCCAGTTAGCGCGTAATACAGCCCAGATCGATCACGATGCCGCCTGGGAAATACGCATCGATATTAAGCGTGTCGGTATCAACAAAAGTCAAAACAACCGCATTGACGTGCTGAGCCTCTACAAAATCGAGATCGCCTTTACCCGGCCCGGCCCAGGGGCTGTTCTCGTAACGCTGGGCATGGAAGTGGACGTGTGCAAGACCGACATGGACCGCTTGCATACAGCGGGTCGACGCGATGTAGGCCTGATCATGCATGCGGAGCACCGGGATGAATGGCTTGTAGTGCAGCGAGCCTCGCTGGTCCCAAGTCAGAGCCCCGCCGTACTCGGTGGTGTTATCGAGCCGATCCGCCTCGGCGTGTTCAAAAAGCGCACGCTTGATGCCACGTTCCTGTATCGCGTCCAGCAGATGGTCCAGCACGATCAGGTCTGCGACACCCAACTCGTCGCGATGATCCATGAAATGCTCGGGCCGTGCTGTGATCACCAAATCATCTTGAGCCCCCTCGCCGCGCGATACGTGTCGGCGTTCTGACAGACGCGATGCCACGTGGGTGATCCAGCGGGCGTGCGCCCATGTATCGCGCGCTTTGTTTCGCCTCTCGAGAGCGGGCACATGCCGAAGGGCAAGCGTCCAAGGCCCGTCGCCCTGCTGAGTGACACGGTACCGAGCGATGTGTTGCCACTGCTCTGGGTTCAGAGCGGCCGACAGCCGCATCATCTGCGTAACCGCTTCGCGGTCGACCGGCAAAACATCGACCGCCGGTGCAATGTGTTTGAGCATCGATACCAGCACACCGGCCTCGGCGTCGGGTGTTTCAGTGACCGAGTCTCGTAGCCACTGGCCGGGCCCCATCCGAACCATCACCGCCCAAGCGGCGACCTGGGTTGCAGGCTCGTACCGATCGGGGCTCTCAAAAACGACATCAATGAGAAACTGATCCGCCGGCGCATCCGTGATCAATGCAATCGCTTTGCTCTCGGGTCGTTCATCGTCATGGACCAGCTTCGACGCCATCGCCCACGACCGAACCAGCCACGGCAGAGCCCGCTCATCGGCACTGAGGCTGGCTTTGTCTGCCAGCAGCCCGATCATCGGCCAGTCATCGATCTGCCGGGCCAACGCCGCGGCGTCTTGCCAAAACCCCTCCGCATCTTCCGCGAGCACGCGCTCTACACCGGCAGCCCGTAAAGCCATCGGCTGGCGTGAATACGTCGCCCAACGCATCGGGTTTTCATCATCGGCCTGACCCTGCTGTCTATCGCTTGTCGCAGTCGACTGGCAGCCAACCAAGCCGAACAGGGCAATAAACACCCCCATGCAGAGCATGGTGTGGCTAGCGTGGCGGGACACTGGCTTCATCATCCACCCTCAGCGGACACGCATCCGGTATTCGAGCCGAACCGCAGTAGCATCATCGACAAGACGACGGAGGTCGGCACCAGTAACATCCGTCAGATCAACACCATCCCCACCACTGATCATTGCACCAAACAGCCCGGGCGCCGGCTGGCGGATAATGGTGACCGCGGGGTCGCCGCTGAGCTTGGCTTGCTTGGCGGCGTAGGCGATCGCATCGTCGAGGTAGCCGATCTCATCCACTAGCTTGGCCTCTTTGGCCTCCTCACCGATAAAGATCGCACCAGTCGCGGCCTTCTCCAGGTCCTCGGTCGTGATGCTTGGGTCGGCGGCCTGCCGGCCCTTCTCTACAACCGTGAAGAACGTGTCGTAAGCATCATCCACCAGGTTCTCAAGCACAGCGACCGCGGCGCTGCCGTCTTCGGTCAGGTTGCCTTCATCGTCGTACCAGTTCACGAATAGATTGTTCGCGTCGTCTTTGTTAGGCGACTTGTTCGCGATGATCATGTTCATCTCTACGCCGAGTTTCTCGACCATCCGTCCGGCCGCGGGGACCTGCGCAAGGACGCCGATGCTGCCGGTGATCCCGGTCCGTTCGTTGAAGATGTAGTCGGATGGCGCCGCGATGTAGTAGCCGCCGCTTGCCGCGACCGCGCCAAAGCTGGCGACGACGGGGACGTCCGGATGGGCCGTACGGAAACGCGTGATCGCGTGCCAGATCTGGTCGGAGGCGGTGACACCCCCGCCGCCCGATTCAACACGCAAAACCACCGCGGCGGGCGGGTCCTTCTCGAGCGTGTAGAACGCCTGGCGCGCGAAGTCGGCAACCGTCCCTTCGATCGTGCCCGCGATCTCAACCACGACGACCCGACCCGTGTCGCCCGTCGGCTCAAAGACAGGGTTGAATGCTCGCTCGGGAGGCGCGGTCGACGAGAACGCTTTCATAAACACCGCGACCGGCCCCGCGAGGTAGATATTGATCGTGATCGAAACAAGCAGCCCAACCGCGAGGAGGTACATCAGGATCTTGCCGATGCCTTTGCCGGTGCCCGGGTGCTGCACGTAGACCGCGGGGACGTAGCCGGGTGGCGGAGGCGGCGGGGTCGAGGTACCGGTCGGGTCGATCGGGTGGCGCGGCTCGCCGGGTGTCGGTGGGGTCGGCTGTTCCATGGGGGCACTCCTAGTCGTGGCTTGGTTTAGACTGCTTATGCTACGGCCAAACGCCCGGGCGTGATCGCGTCGGCGGTGGTTTGGCCCGTTCGGCTAGGGTATGATCGGCAGTTATGGCGAGGCACCTGCACATCGACCCGTTTAGTGGCATCGCCGGGGATATGTTCCTCGGGGCCTGCCTGGACCTTGGCGTTGATCTGGACGCGATCCGATCAGCACTGTCAAAACTCCCTGTTGAGCGCCCCTACGAGATCAAGACCCGGCGGGTCCAGCGGCACAGCATCGGTGCTGTCGACCTCAAGGTCCAGCTTCTCGACGAGCAGGCCGCCACGAGCGATGTAGTCGGCCATCACAAGCACGATCACGACCACGATCACGGGCATGGCTACAGCCATGATCACAGCCACTCGCACGATCACGAACATCACACCCACGGGCATGCCCATCACCATACCGGCTACCGCGAGATCATGGCGATGGTAGATGAACTGGATACGACGCCACGCGGCCGTGAACGGGCCGGCCGGGTCGTTACGAAGCTGGCCGAGGCGGAAGCCCGGGTGCATGCCAAGACGCTCGAGGATATCCACTTCCATGAGGTCGGTGCGGTCGATTCGATCGTGGATATGCTCGGCTCGGTCGTAGCGATCGAGCTGCTTGACGTTGAGACGGTTTCGTGCGGGCCGCTCCCGTTGAGCCGGGGCTTTGTGCACTGCGACCACGGCTTGATGCCGGTCCCCGCGCCGGCAACGGCGTACTTGATGCAGGGCATGCCTACCGTCGGCGTTGATCGCAAGGGCGAACTCGTGACCCCGACCGGTGCCGCCCTGCTCGCGGGGTTCTGTGACCACTACGGGCCGGCGCCCGCGATGACGCTTGAGGAAGTCGGCTACGGTGCCGGTGATCGCGAGAGCCCGGACGTCCCCAACCTCCTGCGGCTGATGCTCGGCAAAAAGACAAAGACCGGCGAACTCGGAACTCTGACCCCCAACCCATAGGCACACCCTTGGCAAAGCGTAAGAAGAAAAAGCAATCCAACAACGGCGTATGGATCGGGATGGGCATCTCCGGCGCGATCACATCGATTATCGTGATCGCGCTGGCAATGTCAGCGGGCAGTGATCCCGCGGATAGTCAAAGCGGCAAGATCACCCAGGCAAGCCTTGCATTACAGGTGTTGGATACAAGCAGCCTGCCCGTGCTGGGGGAGGGTCCTACCGCCAGCGGTAGCCTCGACGAACTTCTCTCATTGATCAATGAATCCGCTTACTTATTGCGTGCAGGGGGGTACGCAGAAGAGAAGGAGGCGAAAGCGCGCGAGATTATCGAAGCACTCCACGGTGCTGCGGCGAGTGATTTCCCGGCGAACCTGCTCGATTCGAAGATCCCACCCAAAAGGTTCGAGTCATCAGAGCTGCGAAACGACCTTGAGGCGCTTGGGAAAGCAATAAGTACGCGTATCGACGAGCATAACGAGATGGACGAGTTTGAAGGGGCCCAAGCGATCGCGGTGTCATATCTCAAACTTGGCGAACAAGTCTTTGATAAAAACAAACGACTCAAGCCGCGTCAACGCGGCCTTGCGATGATGCGGGCCGCACTGAGTAAATTAAGACGTATTAATCAGCTACGCTTTGAAAGCGGGGATATCGATACAGACTTGCGTGATAAGACGTTTGAGAACATCGCCTTATGGAATGAAGCGATTGGTGATTTTGAAAAGGTGTGGAACAGCAAGCTCAAGGTCATTGAAGCCGTCAAAAACGTTAATACCGCCGACATCATCCTCGTTGCCAACGAAGATGAGGATATTTCATTTCGTGCTTTTGCAACGCTTCGGCTTGGTTATGCCTACTACGAACGCGGCGATGAGGCAAACCGCGCGGCAATTACAGGTGCAATTGAATCACTGAAAAGTGATGCTGATCCGCTCGTTGCGACGGCAGCAAAAGAGGCGGATTCTATCGAGCGCGAAGAGTATCACGAGCTGCGCAAGTAACGATGCAGGTGCTCCTCCTGGGAATGTTCGTCGCGGTTTTTCTGCACGATGCGACGACGGCCGTGCAGGTCTACCAAGATGTTGAGTTGCTCCGTGTTCGCGAAGCGATGCCCCAAGATGTCTGGCCATACCTCGGCGGCCAGTCCGTCTTGCTGATCGTGCTGCTGCCTAAGCTCATGGTTGGCGTGTCATATTGGGGTGCATGCCGAGCGGTGCGAAGAGAGCTGGGCACAAGTACTGGTCAACGCAGCCTCAATCGCCTCGAAGCGATGACCGCCGCCCTGCCATTGCTGCTGCTGTGCCTCTTCATCAGTGATTTAGCAGTTGGATCATTGCGGACAGCCCGCGTCCCCTTGCAGAATATTGTTTTACTTGATGAGATCATCGTCCTGCTGCCAACGCTGCTGGTTGCCGCGTGGGCCTGGTCCGCCTACTACCCCGTGGACCGAAGGCTGCGTGAGGCTCTGATCATGCGTGATGTCGACGCGGGCAGACCCGTTTATCCCCTGCTCTCACGGGCCGCCTACGTGTTGATGCAGGCCCGGCATCAGTTTGGCCTGCTGCTGATCCCGCTGCTCGCCGTGTTCGCGTGGGCGGAGGCGATTACCCTGCTGGGCCCGGGCAACGGTGGCCCGCTCAGCAAGCAAGCCGTGATGTGGCTGTCGCCCTTGGGTGTGCTGATCGTCTTCGTTGGTGCGCCTTTGGTGATCCGCCATATCTGGCAGACGCGTCCATTGCCAGTCGGTGAGATCCGCGACCGCATGCTCGCCCTCTGCGAGCAGCACAAGGTGCGTGTGCGCGAGCTGCTGCTCTGGCAGACCAGCGGGCGCATGATCAACGCCGCGGTCACTGGCCTTGTCAGCAAGGTGCGATTCATCCTGCTATCCGATGGCCTGTTGGATCGGCTCGGCCCGCGCGAAGTCGAAGCGGTGATGGCTCACGAAATCGCACACGTCAAGCTCAAACACCTCATCTGGATGGGGCTGGTGGTCATCGCGTCACTCGGTGTACTTGAGGGAGGGGGCTATGCCCTGCTCGATGCTGTGGCCGGCCCGATGCAAGGCAGCCTAACCCAGGACGGCACAACGACCCCCAACCCCGACATCGCGCTCAACAACCCCGACCTGCGCATGGCGATCGTCAGCATCCCAGCCTTCTTGCTCGCGTTGCTGGCCTTCGGCTGGGTCTCCAGACGGATCGAGCGGCAGGCCGATGTCTTCGCGGTCAAACACCTTGCGCTGACTTCGCCAGGCAGGCGGTACGACCCGCTGGGTCGGCAGGTGTTTGACAGCACCGCGATTGAGACGATGGTCCACGCCCTGCAGCGCGTCTCGGAGCTGAACCACGCGCCGATCTCCCGCAAGAGCTGGCGGCACGGGTCCATCGCCTGGCGGCAGGAGCATCTGCGATCGCTGCTCGACCAGCCGCTGGAGCAAACGCCGGTGGATCGGGTGCTTGTGCGAGTTAAGGTCGCGACTGTCACGGGCCTTGCGGCGGTGCTTTGCCTCTATCTGGTTTGATCAAACGCTATAATGCCCGGCTTTTCATCACACGAGAACAAGCCCTATGCGCTTTATTAAGATGACCGGTATCGGCAACGATTACGTCTACGTGGACTGCTTTGATCAAACAGTCGAGCACCCGGCCCGCCTGGCACAGGTCGTGTCGAACCGCAACTTCGGTATCGGCAGCGATGGGCTCATCCTGGTCCTCCCGCCTGATGAAGGTATTGATGCGTCGGCACGCATGCAGATGTTCAACATGGACGGCAGCGAGGGGCAGATGTGCGGCAACGGTATCCGCTGTGTCTGCAAGATGGTCCACGACCACCAGCTTGGTGAGCAACACAGCCTGAACCCGATGCGCATCCAGACGGCCTGCGGCGTGCTATCGCTTGCCTACGAGACCGACAGCGCGGGCAAGGTCGGCACCGTCAGTGTCGACATGGGTAGGCCGCTGCTGGAACCAGAAGATGTGCCCGTCATCATCGATGAACTCACACAGACCGAGCAGCCGCAGACGTTCAAGGTCTCGGTCCCAGGCACGACCGAGCGCTTCGACGCGACGTTTGTCTCGATGGGCAACCCCCATGCAGTGATCTACGTGGACGAGGTCAGCGAAGAGACAGGCGAGGTCCTGCGGGGCTGGGGCTCGGCGCTGGAGAACCACCCCGCTTTCCCCGAGCGGATGAACGTCCACTTCGTTGAGGTTGTTGATGACGAGTTAGTCAAGGTGTTGCACTGGGAGCGTGGCAGTGGGCCGACACTGGCCTGCGGGACAGGCGCGTGTGCCGTGTGTGTCGCCGGTGTCCTGACGCAGCGCACCGGGGATTCGATTACCGCCCACCTGCCAGGCGGGCCGCTGCACCTGGCCTGGCACGAGAGCGACGCGAAAATCCCTGGTCCTGTCATCATGACCGGGCCCGCGACCGAGGTCTACACCGGCGACTGGCCCGACTGAGGAGGATCTCAGTCCAGCTTCACAACCTGAACGTCCTTGACCTTGCCCCACGTGCCGTAGCTGAACATCCCGAGCGGGATCGTGTCGACCACCGCGCCGTGCGTGTCGTATGTTGTGTAGTCCGCCCGGCTCACATCCACCAGTTGCTTGTCATCGAGCCAGCACTGGATCTTCTTGGGCGTCACCTCGATCTTGACCGTGTACCACGCCTTGTCCTCAAACGCGTGGTACTGAGTCGTCTTGTTCTCCGAAGCATTGAGCCCGTCAAGGTTGGACAGGCCGGTGATGGCGCCGGCCCAGCCACCGAGTACCAGGCTGACATGCCCCGCTTGACCAACCGGGAAAGTCACCCCTAGAAACATATCAACGCCTTCAACACGCTGGGCCTGCAGTGTAATCCGGTAGTTGTCTAGATCCTCACCGAGCAGTTCGGCCATATCGCCGTGGTACTTCACACCGGTCAGTGGGTTGCCGTAGTCGAGATTGAGTACCCCCTCTTCAAAGTAGACATCGCCCTCGCCACCGAACCCGATCGGCTTCCACTCGCCCAGGCCGCCGTCGAGCAGAGACTTTGCGTCATCCTGTTCAGTTCCGGCTGGTTCCGAACCAGGCTCCGCTTCACCATGGGGATCTAACACTTGCTCGGGGTGGGCTGCTGTATCACGACCGATTGCAGGATCCGGTTCAGAATCGAGTTGCTCTGAGCAGCCAATTAGAACACCTAAGACACCAGCCAAGAGCAATGTGACAAGAAGCAGTGGTCGGTTATTCATGCAGATAGTTTATCACCAAGGCCCATCAGCAATCATCATCGCCAGAGCCAAAAGCCGCTTGGTGTTTTGGGAGAGATCGTGATGGTTTGACTACGCTGCTTTTCGAAGTGGCGGTGCAGCTTGTTCAGCCGCGATAGGCTTGAAGGCCGAATCAGGCTCGGTCGACGGTGCGACCGCGTTCAGGCTGCGCTCCGCGAGTAGCTCCAACGCCCCCGCAAAACAGCGGCCAAGCACCGCTTGGACGCCCGCAGCGACAAGAACCACCCCCGGGATGACCCAGCGCATCGCAACGCCGTACTCCAAGGATGAGAAGCCCCCTGCCGCCCACTGGTAGGCTGGTACCGCGATACAGGTGGTACCGATCAAGGCCGTGCCGCTGCCCAAAATAAGGCCGCGTTCTAGTGAAATAACCGACAGGCACTTGCTCAGCCGATGGTCCGCTGGCGAGAAACCTTCCGCTATCGCCAGGAGCTTTGCAAACACACCGAACTGCACGGCCTGGACCCCGAGCAAGAACGTCAAAGCCCCCACGAGCATCGTGTGCAAGTCCAAGCGCATCGGACCAATCGTCAAATTAAACGCGCCCGCGAGCATCAACGCCAGACCAACGATCGAAATCACCACACCGGGGTGGAAGAACAGGTACCGCGGGCTGCGCAGCATGAAGAAACGCAGCGTCCGCCAGCCGTCTCGCATGGTACGCAAGTGCGGCGCGTGCGCCTTACGACCATCCGGGTGCAGTGTGATCGGGACCTCAGCGGTATCCTCGCCATTGAGTGATGCGCGGATGATCATCTCCGTCGCGAACTCCATACCCCCCGCGATCGGGGTGTTGCGAGCGTAGAACTCGCTCGTAAACCCGCGCATCCCACAGTAGACGTCGTGGATCGGCGACCAGTACATCTTCCGCACCATAAACGAGAACATCGGGTTGCCCAGCCATCGGTGCGAGAACGGCATCGCGCCCTTCGCGACCGTGCCGCCACCCGAAGGCAGCCGGCAGCCTTGGACCAATTGATGGCCCCCGCGGAGCTTCTCGATAAACTTCGGGATCTCAAGGAAGTCGTAGCTGTCATCGGCGTCGCCCATAATGACATACTGCCCCTGGGCCGCATCGATCCCGGCCTGCAAAGCAAAGCCGTAGCCCTTGCTGGGGACATCGACAACGCGGGCACCTTCGGCTTGAGCGATTTCGATTGAGCCGTCAATCGAGCCGTTGTCAGCAACAACAATCTCACCATGGACATCGGCCGCCTTCATCCCACGCCAGGCCTTGCGGATGCAAGTCGCCAGCGTGTCCGCCTCGTTGAGGCAAGGCATGACAACGGTCAGCTCATAGGGTCGTGGGTCTTGCATTGCTGTTACTCCAATGAATCGCCGTGGCATCTATGCCATGACGAGGCCGTCTTATTGCGGCTCAGCCATCTTCGGGTCCGTCAGTAGTTGCCACTGGGCATCCAGCAAGGCCGGCAGGTCGGCGGTCTCTCTCGGTGGGAGGCTTTGTGTCACAAACCCAGCCGTCAGCAGTGTGTTGGACAAGATCAACAAAGCCAGGGCACCCGCCGAGGCAACAATCACGATGCGTCGGCGCACGAGGTGCAGCAGGTACGCCAAGCCAAACGCACCGAGCGGTGCGGAGTTGACGAAGATCCGGTTGCCGAAGCTCTCGCCCGAACTCCAACTCGCCCAGAAGCTATAGAGACCGATGTGCAAAACGAGCCCAGCAGTCAACACAACCCATACCCAGCGGTCACTCCCACGCACCATGATGCACGCGAGGACAAGTCCAAGAAAACCAACCGCGAACAGGGGCTGGTAGAGCAGGGCCCCTTCCCCCGAAAACAGCAGTGACCATAGCATCGAGTTGCTGAAGTCAAAGCCGACGTTGGTCCACTCGGAGTAGCTGTTAAGAACCCAACGCCCAAAAGCAGCGCGCCAGACCAGGATCTGCACACCCGCCGCGGCAAAGACCGCGAGAACCACCGGCAAACCGTAGGAAACACTCGGCCGCCAGCCCGTCTTAATCACCCTGATCGCCGGCGGCAGCAAGATGATCATCATGACCGCGTCCGTTGGCCGGACAAGGACCAGCAAAAAGACCGCCACAGCCACCGCACGCCACATCCAGACACAATCGGGCTCACGATACAGACGCAATGCCAACCAGGTTAAAACGCTCATCACAACGAAGGACGGCCCATGGTTCATCATGGGTAGCACGCTGGTGTAGTACAAGACATTGGTGCCGAGGAACATCGCCAGGACCGCAAACCATGCCGATCGCGGCCCCGTCCAAGGCGCGATCGCCGACCCCAGGATGCCGCAAGCGATCGCGACGAGCAGCACATACCAGAGCGTCACAGCGAACTCGTATGGCCGGCTGTACCCATCTGTCTCCGCTCCGTTGGCATGAGCGATCAGGTGGCCGGTTGCAAAACCGGGCAGGCCCATCAGCGGCGAGCCGACCGTGTAGATATTGACCATTTGGCCGTCGTCCGTCGTCGGCAGTCCGCCCCAAGGCGCGCCGACCTCAAAAACCTTTGCCCCCGGCGTGAGTTCGGTGATCTCGTTCGTCGCATTGAAATCATGGTCCAGGCAAGCCGATCGCAGGTGCGCGTAATAGAGCTGCGCATCCCATCCACGATAGAAACTGCCGTAGTAGCTCAGTGCCGCGCCCCATACGAGCACCGCAATGACAGCAACGGTCAACGCAAGGGAGACCGGGCCTGTCAAGCCGGGCAGACTCAAACCGTTCATACGAGAAGCGGGCAAGCGGAGGCCTGGCTCAGAGCGTACACCTGTGTTCATCGTGATCCTGCCGATCAGGCGGTGTGACAACCCCTCCAGCACCATGCTTAAGCGTACTATCGGCGTCGAAAATCAGACATCTAGAAAGGAGCCGCGGCTTATCGGTCCGCGGTGAACTCCGTACCGACCCTACCGCGATTTAGACAGCCATACGTAGGTAAGTCTCGCGCCGCTTCGGGTCGCAGAGCACGTGATAGGCCTCGTTGATCTCCTCGAACCGTTTCATCGCCTCGGGAGCGTCGCTGCGGTCGGGGTGGTAGATGGTCGCCAGCCGGCGGTAGCTCGCTTTAATCTGATCGGTCGTCGCATCGGGCTGAAGATCAAGCACGCCGAAGTAATCGGGCAGATCCCCCTCGACATAGACCCGGCTTTTTTCGCGTTTCTGCCGCGCACCAGATCCCGTGCTATGCGGCCGCCCCTCTTCCATGTGCTTGGCCGCACCGGCCATCCCGAAGCGAGCGATCGCCTCAAGCACCTTCTCCATGCCGGGCTTGAGCTGGATAAACTGCAGGCCGATCTCATAGCGCTTCAGGCCGCGTCGCTTGCACCAGCGGATCTGTGTGCCGATTTGCAGTGAGCCGTCATCGAACTTGAGGCGGATCGGCATAGCCCCACCGATTTGCACAGGCGGTTTGCCATCACACAGCACACGCATCCCCGTCGCAGAGATATCAAGGATCGTGCCCAGGGCGCAGCGTACAGTCTCGCCCCTGTAGCGCGGGGACCTCCGCTCGCGCCACGACGGGCTTCCAGACCGTGCTTTTTTTTGCCAAGGCCAGCCCTGCATAAACAAGCTATCGGCATGTCCCCCGTGATCTTGAAGCAGAAAAAACCCCGCCACTTCGGGCGGGGCTTCGTGTTATGACGGATGTACGGGTCGTACCGCCCCGGCTGCTTACGCCAACGCGGCCTGGGCCGCCGCCAGCCGTGCGATCGGCACGCGGAAAGGCGAGCAGGAGACGTAGTCCAGCCCAACGCTGTGGCAGAACGAGATCGAAGCCGGGTCACCGCCGTGCTCACCGCAGATGCCAACCTTTAGCTTCTTCTTGGTGGAACGCCCTTTCTCGACACCCATCGCGACGAGCTGACCCACACCGGTCGCATCGAGCGACTGGAACGGGTCCTTCTCAAGTATCTCCTGTCCGATGTAGTCTGGCAGGAAGCTGTTCACGTCGTCACGCGAATAGCCGAAGGTCAGCTGCGTCAGGTCGTTGGTGCCGAAGCTGAAGAAATCGGCCTCGGCGGCGACCTCGTCGGCGGTCAGCGCCGCACGCGGGATCTCGATCATGGTGCCGATCGTGATGTCCAGCTTGCCGGTGAACTTCTTGGCGGCCTTGACCGCTTCGATCGTTTCTTCGGCCTTTGCGCGGAGCAGGGCAAGCTCTTTCACCGTGCCCACCAGCGGGATCATGATCTCGGGGTGCGCTTCGATGCGCTTCTTTTTACACGCGATCGCAGCCTCAACGATCGCGGTGACCTGCATCGTTAGGATCTCGGGGTACGTGATCGAAAGGCGGCAGCCACGGTGCCCCAGCATCGGGTTGGACTCGTGCAGCATCGCGACACGGGACTTCACTGCGGCTGGCTTCACGCCCAGCACCTTGGCGACCTCACTGATACCTTTCGCATCATGAGGCAAGAACTCGTGCAGCGGTGGGTCGAGCAAGCGGACCGTGACAGGCAGGCCCTTCATCGCGGTGAAGATACCCTGGAAGTCTTTGCGCTGGTAAGGCAGCAGCTTCTTGAGGGCCTTCTGCCGGTCAGCGAGCGTCTCCGCGAGGATCATCTCGCGCATGGCGGTGATGCGGTCACCCTCGAAGAACATGTGCTCGGTCCGGCACAGGCCGATGCCCTGGGCACCGAAGTCGCGGGCACGCTTAGAGTCGGCCGGTGAATCGGCATTCGTACGGACATCGAGCCTGCGGTACTTGTCGGCCCACTTCATGACGGTCGCGAAGTCGCCGGATAGCTTGGGAGATACGGTCGACAGCTCACCCGCGAAGACCTCGCCGGTGCTGCCATCGATCGAGAGGACATCCTTGCGGCCGTAGGTCTTGCCGCCGACCTTGATCTTACCTGCCTTGGCATCGATCGAGATCTCGCCGGCACCGGCAACACAGCACTTGCCCCAGCCGCGAGCAACAACTGCCGCGTGGCTGGTCATGCCACCCGTCGACGTGAGGATACCATCCGCACTGTGCATGCCATCGACGTCCTCGGGCGAAGTCTCCTGACGCACCAGCAGGACGCGCTCGCCGTTGTGGGTCCGTTCGACGGCTTCTTCAGCTGTGAAAGCGAGCTTGCCGAACGACGCACCGGGCGACGCGGGTAGGCCGACTGTTAGTGGGCTGGCCGAAGCCTTTGCCTTGGGGTCGAAGGACGGCAGCAGCAGCTGTGTTAGGTCGTTTGCGGGGATCCGCTTGATCGCGGTCTTTTCGGTAATCAGCTTCTCCTTCACCATGTCGCAAGCGATCTTTACCGCCGCGGCGCCGGTCCGCTTGCCGGTCCGGGTCTGGAGCATGTACATCTTGCCCTGCTGGAAGGTGAACTCGATGTCCTGCACGTCCTTGTAGTGCTTCTCGAGCGTCTTCTTCATCTTCATCAGTTCGCCATGCAGGCGCTTGCCGATGGTCTTGTCGTTCGGTGCCTTCCACTTGTACATCTCTTCACACGGGATCGGCGTCCTGATGCCCGCGACGACGTCCTCGCCCTGAGCGTTGACGAGGAACTCGCCATAGAACTTGTTCGCACCGGTCGAGGGGTTGCGGGTAAAGGCGACGCCGGTGCCGCAGTCTTCGCCCATGTTGCCGAAGACCATCGTCTGGACGTTCACGGCCGTGCCCTTGAGCCCGACCATCTCGTTGATCTGCCGATAGCGGATTGCACGCGGGACCATCCACGACTTAAAGACCGCTGTGATTCCCAGTTCGAGTTGCTTCATCGGATCCTGCGGGAATGCCTTGCCGGTGTGGCCTTTGATTACCTTTTTGTAGGCTTCACAGAGCTTGATCAGGCCAGCGGCATCAACATCGGTATCGAGATGGACGCCCTGGGCCTTCTTGATCTTGGTGAACTCGTGTTCGAACGCGTGGTGGTCGACGCCCATGACGACGTCGCCGTACATGTTGAGCAGCCGGCGATAGGCGTCGTAAGCAAAGCGTTCGTTGCCGGTCGCGTTGGCCAAGCCGACAACAGCCTCATCGTTCAGGCCGAGGTTGAGGACGGTATCCATCATGCCGGGCATCGACTGCGCCGCGCCGGAGCGGACGGACATCAACAGCGGGTCGGAGTTGGATCCGAACTTCTTACCGTTCTCCTTCTCGAGCAGCTTGACCGCGGCGTGGACCTGGTCCATCAGGCCCTTAGGCAGCTTGCGGCCCTGCTTGTAGTACTGGTCGCAGCACTCGGTCGTGCAGGTAAAGCCGGCAGGCACGGGCAGCCCGATGGAGGTCATGTCGGCAAGGTTCGCACCCTTGCCGCCGAGCAATTCACGCTGGGTCGCGTTGCCATCGGTCTTGGTCTTGCCGAAGTAGTAGACCATCTTGGTCTTGCTGCTCGCGGTCTTCTTGGTGGTCTTCTTCTTGGCCATGATCGCGCGTGTCCTTTTGTGCGGGGGATCAGGTGAGCAAACGAGGGAAACGGCTTCCGGCCTCGGCCTTGCTGCCGGGCTGTTAGTCGCTTGTGAACGCAAGTCTCGTCCTTTGCACGGGCTATATCGCCCGCTGGAGAGCGGTCAGATTCTAGTGATTTAGGCCGGGGCGTCAATTGAACGGCCTGCGTCTATATCTGGCTTAGGGTATGCTGTATAGTCCGATCCCCTTCATTCAGCTTCTGACGAGTTATGCCCACCAAAGTCGCCAAATTCGGCGGGACCTCGCTCGCGAGCGCCCCGCAGATCCGCAAGATGAAGGCGATCGTTCAAGACGATCCTGATCGCCGTTTTGTCGTGCCCTCCGCGCCTGGTAAGCGAGAAGCGTCTGACATCAAGATTACCGATCTGCTCTACATATGCCACGACCTCGCGAGTAAGGGCCTGAAGTTTGACGACGCATGGGGGCCGGTCACCCAGCGGTTTAAGCAGATCGTGACCGAATTGGGTTTGTCATTGGACCTGGGCCCCATCCTCGATGAGGCCGAGGCAACCATCGCGGACCACGGAAAACGCGGTTTACGTGCTGACTATGCTGCGAGTAGAGGCGAGGCGATCAACGGCCGGATCATCGCGGATTTGCTGCAGTGCGAGTACGTCGACCCGACCGAGGTCATCTTCTTTGGTGACGATGGGCGGCTCAATTATGAGAAGACGTACAGCATGCTGGAGAAACGTCTGGGCAGTAGCGAACGTGCAGTCGTACCCGGCTTTTTCGGTCTCGGGCCCGACGCACACGTTAAGACCTTAGGCCGAGGCCGTGGCGGGTCGGATATCACCGGGGCGATCGTTGCGCGGGGTGTCAACGCAGAGATCTATGAGAACTGGACGGATGTACATGGGCTGCTAATCACGGACCCACGCATCGTGCCCGACGCGTACACGATCGAGACCGTCACCTATCGCGAATTGCGTGAACTGTCCTATTCTGGCGCGAGCGTCATACATGAAGAAGCCGTCTTCCCCGTCCGTGAGGCAGGTATCCCGGTCAATATCCTAAACACAAACGACCCCGAGCACCCCGGCACGCTCATCGTTCGGAATACACACCCCAGCGCGAAACAGTCCTACCAGATCACCGGCATCGCGGGGCGCAAGGACTTCACCATCATCCAGATCGAAAAAGCGATGATGAATAGCGAGGTCGGCTTCGGGAAGCGGGTGCTCGGCGTTCTTGCGGATTTCGATGTCAGCTTCGAGCATATTCCTTCGGGAATCGACACACTCAGCGTGGTGATTGAAGACAACGCCGTGAAAGGCAAACTCGGCGACATCGTCGCGGCGATCAAAACAGCGGTGAAGCCGGACAACGTCGATGTCGATAAAAACCTCGCCTTGATCGCGACCGTCGGCCGGGGCATGGCCAAACAGACGGGAACCTCGGCCACGTTGTTCAGTGCATTGGGTGAGGCGGGGGTTAATATCCGCATGATCGACCAGGGATCCAGCGAGATGAACATCATCGTCGGGACGGATGTGCAAGACTTTGAGAAAGCGGTCCGGGCGATCTATGCCGCATTCGTATCCGAGGACAGCCTGCCGCGTGCATTGAAATAAGCTCATGGACGCACGCACGACTGAGTTCTTCGCGCTCGCTGTAGTCAGTGCCTCGGCGATTACTGCGGGCTATGTCTCGCGTGAGCGGGGCTGGCTGACGGAAGAATTCAGCCGGACGGTGCACTGGGTCACGATCGTCGTCCTGTGGAGCACCGTCAGCCTTTTTGCGTTGTGGAACCTAGAGCCGAAGATAGCCAACCTGTGGGTGCTCCTGATCGAGCCTCTGCTGGTCGTGATCCCCGCCTTCCTGATCATCCCGCTTGGCAAGGCGATCGCTCTCAAACGCAACCAGATCGGCGTCCTGGCGCTCGCCGCCGGGCTGCGCAACTCGGGCTTTGCGCTCGGGGCGTTCCTGGCCTACGCCACCCTCCCCGCCGGCGATCTGCTCCGACAGCAGGTTGGCCCCAGCGGCGAACTGTCGGCACAGCAGGTCAATGACTTGTCGATCAGCGCTCTCGCATACGGCCTACTGATCGTGATGACCATGTCGATGGCCGTCGTCATCTTTCTCTTCCCAATGGTGCAGCACTTCGCCGCTGATGAGAATAACAAGCAGCCGATCGGCCAGATCATCTACAAGAGCTTCATCGATTGGAAGGCGATGCTATTCTACTCTTCCGCAACAGGGATTGCCCTGGCATACTCACCTATCGACTGCCCGCGGGTCGTGCACGACTGGCACATCCTTAAAGTCCTGATCTTTATCGGCTCCGGGACGGCGTATTTCGGGATCGGTTTGCGCTTACACCTTAGCCAGGTACGCCCGCACCTCAAGTCACATGCCATCGTTGCGGGGGTCAAGTTCCTCGCGACGCCGCTGCTCACGCTGGGCCTGCTGGTGCTGGCCCGAAACATTGGGGCCACCCCGCCGCCGGAGATGCTCGCTCAGTGTTTTATGCTCATCGCATTCATGCCCGCAGCGATCCAGGTTGTCATCGTAGCGAACCTCTTCCATCTCGACGCCAGGATGGCGGGGAGTATCTGGGTCGTCAACACAGCCATCTTCTTGTGCGTTGTGCTGCCCGTGATCATGTTGGTCGTGCCAAGGCTGTAATCCGGTGCCTGTTAGACTAATGCGATGACCACCCCATTAGACGACCTGATGGAAATCGCGAGCCAGGCCCTAGCCGATATGGACTACGCGCGTTGCGAGTCGCTGTGTGTTGAGGCGCTTGGACAGGCTTCTGAGCAGAACGACTGGGTCATCTATCAACGGGTCTTATTACCACTGCAAGAGGCGAGGCGGCAACGCAGGCAAGCCGCACTCGATGGTCCGGTCCTGCTTGGTACCATCAACCCACAGAGTAAAATAGAATCGCAGATCAAAGGCCGTGATCAAGGCTGCGTGGTTCTGACCTGGCCCAGCACACCAAGCGATTTGCTATCGCTTAGCGGATGGGTGCGCGAGAACAAACGGCCGATCGAATTACTCTTCGCGGACAACACGCCGGAGACAGCCACCTGGAAGATCACCAGCACGAGCGGCCCTGTCTTGAGCATCGACCTGCCCGCACCGAAGCAGGATTGGATCGGCCGGTGGGTCGACCCGTCCTCGCTTACGCCGCCGACCCCGGCACACTGGTTCATGCAGGCGAGCGAAGCGCTAGGCGATGCCGCACTCGCTGCGATCGAGCCGGCGCCCGACTCGCTGGATTACCTGCGGGCATTGGAAGCCGCTTTGTCCTGTGTGGACGACCACGAAATCCTGCACCAGCGGTTAGCTTCTGCCGCTAAAGCGATTCATAAGGTGACGCGATGAACGCGACGGCCGACCACCGCAACCGTGGGGTACGGGTACTCGGGCTGAGCTTCGCCGCACTGTTTGTGCTGCTCTGCACGATGACGACCTTTATTTATCTCCGCTGGCAAGGCAAACCCGAGCACTGGGAACAGGAACAGTTGCGGATCGCAGCGCTGTCGGAGGCGCAGCAGGAGGCGATCAGCGAGTCCCTCCGCAACCGGCTCTTGACCCAGTGGAGCGACCCGGGCGACAAGGCCCCGGTCACGGAAGCCGACCTGTTTGGCCAACGGCGTACGATCGAGATCCCTTATGCAGAGCTGAATACCTGGATCAAGGCCGAGGGCGTCGGACTGCTGCGGGCGGTGGGTGTCGAGGTGCCCGAGTCGACGCCAACCGCGATGATCGACTCGCACGGTGACGGCCTGCTGCGGATCAGTTTTGAGGTGGATCGTGAAGAGATCCACCAGGTTATAACACTGAGTTTCATGATGTCGATTGCAGAAGACGGCACACTGACCAGCACGCTGGAGCGAGCAAGTGCGGGCCGCCTGCCACTGCCGGCCTCGGCCGCGATCGAACTCGTCGCAAGCCAGACAGAAAGGGGCGACCTGCTGGACCTGATGCGAGGCAACCCTGTTGGCCCGATCGAGTTCCCGATTGATGCATCCAAAAACGGGCTTCGGGATGGCCGGCTGGTGGGACTGGAAGTCCGAGAAGACGCCCTCTTGATCACGCGTGAGACCATCCGCCGAAACATGACAAAACCGTAGGACACGCGCCTAAACTACGTGGGATAGGAGCATCGCATGAATCATACCTTGACACATAATCGTCTCGTCGTCGCGATCACCGGTGCAAGCGGCGCTCTGTATGCCCACCGACTAATACAACTCGTTGTGGCTGCCGATATCGAGACTCATCTTGTCGTTTCCCCTCTGGGTCAACGGCTGCTGCACGACGAGCTAGGCCTAGAAGGCTTGACACCGTCTGGTCTTGCGGCACTGGCCGGGTTAGAAGAAGAAGCAGAGAAACCGGAGAACCTCGTCCTCCACAACTTCCGCGATGTCGGAGCGACGATCGCATCGGGTTCATTCCAGCACGATGGCATGATTGTGTTGCCCTGCTCGTCGAATACGCTTGGGTCGATCGCCTCGGGTGTTGGGCAGAACTTGGTCCACCGAGCCGCGCACGTGGCCCTCAAAGAACGCCGCAAACTCGTGCTCGTCCACCGCGAGATGCCGCTGTCGCTGATTGATATCCGCAATATGGAGGCGGTCACTGAGGCGGGCGCGATCATATGCCCTGCTCAGCCTGGCTTCTACATGCTGCCCGAGACGATTAACGACCTGGTGGACTTTGTCGTCGGCCGGGTGCTGGACCTTGTTGGTATTAAGCACGACCTCAAGATCCGCTGGAGCGAGAAAGTTCTGAACCGTGGCGTCGGCAGGCGGCGCTAGACAATAAGTGGCCAACGCTACACTGCCCCTATGGATCAAGCCGTACCAGCACCACCGCTGGCTCAACAACTCGGTGCCGTCGCTCGCGATATCAAGCTGAGCCACACGGTTTTCGCGCTACCTTTTGCGCTGCTGGCGACGTTTCTCGCTGCTGGGTCTGCTGCTCGGTTGCCGCGGGTCGGTGAGTTCGTGTTCATCCTGCTGTGCATGGTTTTCGCGCGGACATTCGCCATGGCGTTTAACCGGCTGAGCGATTCAGTCATCGACGCGCGCAACGCGCGGACCCAACAAAGGGCGATCCCCAGTGGACGTGTGCGTTGGGACACGATGCTCTGGGTCGTTATCGCTTGCGCAATCGCGTTCGTTGCCTCTTCGGGGCTCTTCATTGTTCTATCTGGCAATATCTACCCGATGATCCTGAGCACGCCGGTCCTGCTCGTGCTTGCGGGTTACAGCTACACCAAGCGTTTCACCTGGCTCTGCCACGCCATACTCGGGACCGCGCTTGCGATCAGCCCGGTCGCCGCGGCGATCGCGATCGAGCCGGGCTATCTCGCACAAGCCACCGTCTGGCTGATCGCTGCAATGGTGCTGACCTGGGTCGCGGGGTTTGACGTGCTCTACGCCTTGCAGGACACAGAGGCGGATCGTGAACAAGGTCTGTACTCGATCCCCTCCAGGCTTGGGGTTAGTGCGGCGTTGTGGATCAGCCGGGTGATGCACCTCGTCTCTCTGATCGCATTATTCAGTGCGGTTCTTCTATCGGATCAGTTGGGTCTTTTTTTCCTGCTCGCGGCGGGGCTGACGGCGGCCCTGCTCATCGTCGAGCACGCACTGGTCTGGGGTGGGCGTACCAAGCAGCTGAACATGGCCTTCTTCACAGTCAACGGCATCATCAGCCTGCTGATCGGCTTCGCGGGGATCATTGATGTGATTTCGGTGGGCTGGTAGGGGCGGACCGAACGGTCGCGTAGGCCGGCGCGGCAACAGGCTTGGGCTCATCCGGCACCGGCACAACTGCCTCGGGCCGCTCAGGAGATACCCCTGCCAGCATCTTGATCTTCCGCCAGCGTCGCCTTGCCTTACCGAGCAGAGCGGCCGCAACGCTGCCATAGAGTATGATCGATAGCAGCAAGATCGGCATGCCGTGGTGTGCGACGATGTCAGGGAGTACATCTGTCGAGAGCCCAACCGCATCGTCACTCAGCAGCAACCCACAGCCCAAGAACAAGCCAACAAACGGGAACAACGAAGCGATGTAGAGCGCTTCGATTGGGCTGTCGCCGACTGTCCAGGTGATGATCGCAGCCAGCACTGGGACGAGCCAGCAGGCGAAGAGCACCATTACCAAGACGGACTCGGAGAACTGCTCGATGACCTGCTGCATGGTAAAGAGCACCGCTGCGAACAGAAGCAGCGGCAGGATGATCTCGATCACAGGGTTATCCACGCCGATCCGACCGGCCGCATCGGCGGCTTGATAGACCACGATAAAGCTGAGTACCGACATAAGCAGGCAGCCCAGCGCGACCGAAAGCCCCGAAGCGGCGTCATCGTCCCAACGCAAGACCCGCCTGCCCCGCCGGATCACGCGTCGGTAACCCTCCAGAGATTGAAACCAATTGGGTGTGCTGAGAAACAGCGTCAGCAAAGCCGCCGAGCCCGAGACGAGCAGCGTTACGAGCAGCATCGCGAAGATAAAGGTCTGGAACGGCTTGGCTACATCGTCCTGCTGGATGTAGACCTCGACGAGTTGTGCGAATAACGAATCGTTCTGAATGAAGGGCAACACGCTCCCCACCAGGAAGATCTGGATGACCGCAAAGAAGAACAGCGCGTAAGTCTTCGAGAACGAGAGCCGCTTCTCGTTACGCCATTTGCGATGAACCATGACGTACAGTGTCAGGATCGCGAAGCCTTGTACTGCCAAGGAAAACAGGACCGGTGGGAGCATCATGCCAAAAAAAGGGACGACTTCGTACCGTGGGTCCTGCAGCATGCCCTGCACGGCTCCCTCGATCCCATCCGGGATGAGATACTGGTCCACCATGCCATAAAACACAGGCCTTGCGGTGAGGTGCTCGAAGAAGGTGAAGCCGAAGTTAGAGATATGGGGCAAGGCGATATACAGCACCACAACAAGGCCCTGCGCGAGCGTCCCGGCCTGCCAAGGCTTATCGACGATCATCCCCGCGGCAAGCCCGGTCATGTGGTAGACGATCGCGGAGGCGATAAAGACGAGATAGAACTGGACCAGCACGCCGAGGGGCATCCCGCCTCTGTACGCGGCGTAGAAGACGAACGGCAGCGATACCGCGAACATGAAGTACTCACGGATGGGCATGCCGATCAGTAGGCCGACGATCTTAGCGCCGGGCGTCATCGGGGTGAGCCGCTGGTAGTCCAGGAGGCGGTACGTCCGCTCCCGCGCCATGCCGCCGGCTACTGCGCCGGTCCCGAGCACCATGAGGATCAACCCTTGCATAATGAGCAGGGCCGGGATCGCGTCGCGGGCGGCCTCCTGCGGGCTGATCGTCCTCGTGGCACCGCCGCTGATAAAACTGATCTGCTGGAGATTGCCCGCAAAAAACATGTAGAAGAAGGTTGAGCCGACGATCGTCACCACGAACCAACTCACAAGTTGAGGCAGGCGCAGCCTGGTCCGGACACCACGGACAATCAACGGGTTATCCCAGAGCATCAGCGGGTTCATGCCATCTCCATCCCATCGAGTTCGAGCATGATGTCTTCGACGCCGAAGCGTTTCTCGACAAAGCGTGTGACCGCGACCCCACCACCGACCAGGAACGTCAGTAAACGCGGCAACTCGTTGTCATCGCCGGTGAAGTCAACCAGCACGGTATCTCCTACGTGGCTGGTGGCGGCGACGCCAGGCCGACCGTGCAGCTGCGCGGCTGCGGAAGCGGCCCCGCCCGGGCAGTCGATCTCGATAACGCGCTTGGGCTGGACCTTCTTGACGATATCGTCGATCCTGCCATGCACGATCATCTTGCCCTGACGCATGACACCGATCGCGTCGCACATGTCCGCCAGTTCGGTCAGGATGTGCGAGGAGACGAGCACCGACCGCCCCTCATCGGCTAACCGCCGCAAGATCCGCCGGAACTCGATCCGTGCAACCGGGTCCACCCCGCTGGCAGGCTCATCCAGCAGCAGCACCTTGGGCTCGTGCAGGAGCGTCTTGGCAAGCACGACCCGCTGCATCATCCCACGCGACAAGGCCTTGCCCATAACATCGCGCTTATCATTCATGCTGACCATATCCAGGCACTCACCCACGCGGCGTCGGCGATCGCTTCGGGCAACGCCGTGTGCCGCGGCAAAGAGATCCAGCATCTCCCAGACTTTCAGGTCGTCGTGCACCGGCGCGAGGTCCGGCATGTAGCCGAGGATGGCATGGACTCTGTCCGCCTGCTCGGCCACATCAAACCCGCCGACGGTCACCTCGCCGTAGGTAGGTTGCTGGAGGGTCGCAAGCACGCGGATGGTCGAAGTCTTGCCCGCGCCGTTGGGCCCGATGAGCCCGAAGACCTGGCCGGCGGGGATCTCCAGGGAGAGATCGTGGACCGCGGTGAAGCCGTCGTAGTCTACTCGGAGATCATTCGTCTGGATCATCAAACACGCACCTGGGTACCAATTAATGATACGCAGCGTCGCGTTCTCGGTTGCAAGAAATATGGCGTAGAAGATCACACCGCTGACAGCGGCAGGCAGGTCCGGTCTACCGCCTCGGCAACGCGCGCGAGCGAGCCCATCAACTCGGCGAGGACCGCGGGGGTAATGGACTGTGCCCCATCGGTCATCGCGTGGCTGGGGTCCTGGTGCGCTTCGATCGCCAGGCCATCACAGCCGGCGGCAATCGCGGCACGTGACATGTCGGGCACAAGGTAGGCGTGCCCCGTGCCATGGCTCGGGTCAACAACGATAGGCAGGTGGCTCCGCCGCTTGAGCTCGGGGACCGATGCGAGCGGCAGCGTGTTGCGCGTGTGGTCTTCAAACGTGCGGATACCGCGCTCGCAGAGGATCACGTTCGGGTTGCCCGCCGCGAGGATGTAGTCCGCCGCCTGAAGGTACTCATCGATGGTCATGGACATGCCGCGCTTGAAGAGTACGGGTTTGTCGGACTCGCCGACGGCTTCAAGCAGCTTGAAGTTCTGAGCGTTGCGCGTGCCGATCTGCAGGCAGTCCGCGTATTTCGCAACCAGTTCCACATCCGCCGGCGTCAGCACCTCCGTAATAATCGGCAGCCCTGTCTGATCGCGGGCGGCAGCAAGCATCTTCAGCCCCTCCTCGCCGTGGCCCTGGAAAGCATAGGGGTTCGTGCGTGGCTTGAATGCGCCGCCACGCAAGGCGTGTGCCCCAGCCTCTTTCACGAGCCGAGCGATCTCGACGATCTTGTCCTCACCCTCGACGCTGCACGGGCCCGCGATGATCGGGATGTTCGTCTCGCCGAAGACGCAGCCATCCCCCTGCCCGACCTTGACCCGTGTCCGTTCGCCGGGCTTCGTCTCGGCAGCCGCCATCTTATACGGCGACAGCACGCGCATGATGCGATCGACACCCGGGACCTGCTCGAATTTGCTCGAATCCTTCAGCCGATCATCGCCGATCACAGCGACCACGTAGAGGTCCGTGCCCTGGATCGGGTGTGGCTTGAGGCCCGACTCACTCACCAGATCCGCGACATACTGCACCTGATCGGGTGTCGCATCGGGTTGCATCACAATGATCATGGCAGGGCTCCAGGCCTCGGGTCTGTGAGTTCGGGCATCTTGCTCGGCATTCTAGGGTTGTAGGCAAAACGGTGCGGGCCGCTAGTACTTCGCGTGTTGATCCGCTCGTGGGTCAACGATGTACCAGTGCTCCTTGAGTACATCCTCGGTCGTTGCTCGGTCGGCGTTACCCTCGAACGCGATGACCTGACCGCGGTAGATCTCTCCAAACCTCCGCCTGGAGATAAACTCGACACCAACCTCAGGGTCTGCCAGAAAGACCATGTCATCCCTGACCTCGATGATCGTGACCATGTGCAAGCGAGCCGTTTCGTACTGCACGGGCGTCAGCATCGGGGGCTCGATCCGAAGGAGCGTTTGATAGTCCGGTTCGAGAAGCTTGGCCTCGATCCCGGTGTGCTTTAGGCGTGTATCGATCCCATTCAAAGCGCGCAGCAGCGTCGCGCCGGTGCCCGCCCGGGTCTCGGTCAGTACCGCCATCTCGGCTTCGGTCGTATTGAGTCCAAGCATCCTCAGCGCGGTCGCAGACGCGGCTGGCACACAGGAATAGTCCTGTGTCTGCTCGATGACCAGCGGGCCCTGATCCGCGTCGAACGCATTGGTCGGCGTGGGACGCATCATCCAGAGACTCCCCTGCACGAAGTATGCCGCGCCGAGGCACATGCCCACGATCATCACCGCCCGCTGGCGTTTGAGCACCGACATGTGCCAGCCGACACCCAGCATAAACAGGAAAATAGGTGCCGCGCCGATACCTTCGATCCGCGCGAGGACCGTGAGCGGGATGATCTGCACCGCCAGAGCAGGGTTCCTGATCAACAACGACCAGCACATCAGCAAGATGAAGGCCAGCCCGATCACGCATCCTCGGCGGAGCTTGTCCTCAATCCGACCGCAGGCCCGGCCACCGAACCACGCGGCGGGCAGCACTGCAGCAACAAACACAAGCCATATCGCCGAGCCTGGCATCGATCCTTCTCCGTGCCGACGGAGTTGCCGGCGCGGTCAACCCACGAAGCGACGCGGGTGACCTGCTGGTTGTCGGCAAGATCAGGCGTGGACTTAGGTTGTGCCGGGTGAGATGGTGTGGAGAAAGGAAAGAAAATCGGCACAGACCTGCTCAAGGCAGCAGGCCTCTGGGCACAGGCACCGCCCTGCCCGCAGAGGTAACGCAAACAATGGTTGTCTCGGCGGTCATGAGCAGGTCATCTCCACGGCTCAGCTCGTACTGATGCTCCACCTTGACGCCGGAACAAGGCAGACCGATGACCATGAGTTCGAGTTCGTCGTCATAGCGCGCCGGTTTCTTGTAGCGGATATTCATCCGGGCGACCGCGAAGAAAACGCCGGCAGCCTCGCAGTCTCGGTAGTTGGCACCCTGGGCGCGGAGCAACTCGGTCCGCCCCATCTCCATCCAGACCGGGTACGAGGCGTGGTGCGCGATCTGCATCGGGTCGCACTCGGCGTAGCGCACACGGAGCGGGAGTGTGACCCGGTCGGGGCGGTCGTGGCTGTCTTGATCGCTCATGACTCGCGATCATAACCCTGCAGGCCTGCCAATGAAAAACGCCGACCCACGATTGGCAGATCGACGCTTCCTCTTCTCGTTTTCGCTTTAGGCTTAGTCCGTCGTAGTCGGGACGTCGGCCGTGCCGGTGACCGGGTCGGGATCGCCGTTGATCTCGGCGTACTCGGCGTCGATGGCGATACGCTCGGCAAGTGCCGCCGCCATGCGGGCGTCCTGTGCACGCCGACGCAGCTGCTCGGCGGCCAGCCGTTCACGCTCGGCGATCTTGTCGGCCTGCTTCGCCAGCTCGCCCGCCTGCAGCGCTTCGGCATGCAGTGATTTGGCGATCGCTTCGGCACGGGCGGCGGCCTCGGCTGCGGCGGCGGCATCCGCCATCGCCTGGGCGTGGGCACGCTTGGCCTGCTCGGCCTGAGCGGCACCCTGCTTTGCCTCGGCCTGAGCAAGCCGCATCGCTTCCGCCTTCTTCGCCGCGGCTTCCGCCAGGCGGCGAGCGATCTCGGCCGCCTCACGCGCCTTCTCGGCAGCGGTTTTTGCCTCACCGGCCTGCTTGGTTGCGAGTTGCGCGAGGGCTTCAGCCTGCTTGGCAGCCTTGGCCTGAGCCCTCGCGGCTTCTTCTGTCATCGCGATCTTCTGCTCGTGGGTCTGAGCGGACGTGAAGGCGTCCTTGTCCGCCGCACGGGCGAGGTCGGCACGGGCCTGGGCTTCAAGGCGTTCGCGCTCGGCCTGCTCGGCAGCAATCTTCGCGAGACGCTCTGCTTCGCCGGCCTGGCCCGCGTACCAATCCGCCTCGCGCTGCTTCTCGTTGGCGATCTGCCGGGTCACATTGGCGCGGGCAACCTTCTCAGGCGAGGCCTTCATCACGAAGTACGGGTCGTCGATCTGGTCGGTCAGCCGGTACGGCTGACGCAGGTGCTTCATGGACGTGGTGAAGTACAGGTAGCCGTCCGGGCCCATCGCCAGCGAGTCGGGCCACTTGAGCCTGGGGTCGGCGACAAAGGTCTCGATCGCGCCGCTGGGGCGACGCACAATAATCGCGTCACGCTCGATGGCGGCGAGGTACAGGTTGTCATCCCGGTCCAGCCACATACCATCGATCACCGAGCCGGTCGGGCCCAAGTCCTGGATCGAAGCCGAGCGGACGGCTTCGGTCGCGGTCTCATCACGCAGCACGCTGGTCGGTACGCGGTAGATACGCCGGCCGGACATCGTGTGGTAATACAGCCAATCCCCATTGGTAGAGAGCTCGATTCCGGAGACGTTGACTTGTGGTGCGATGCCCGCGAAATTGCGCCACTCACTCGAGCCGACCGTGGCGATCACACCTGCATCCGCGGTGGTCGAAGGGTCGCCGAGCAAGACATGGTGGGTCTGCCGGGTCTTGAGGTTCACGACGTAGATCGTGCCACGCGTCGAGTCGGCGATGTACGCGGTGTGGCGGTCGCCATCGACACGGAAATCACTGAGGTAGCTGGTGCGTGTAAAGTCACGCTTGTGGTCGAAGTAGAAGACCTGCGCGATGCTGTCATCGCTCAGATCGATCTTAAAGAGCTTGGGGCCAGCAGTCACGACACGGCCGTCTACGCCGGGGTTGCCCGCGTCGAGGATCCAGAGGAAGTCGTCCTGGTCGACATACATGGCCTGGGCACAGACAAAGCCGCGCAGTGCCGAGGGCCCGGACTTGCCGTCCCAGCCGTTCCAGTACGTCGAGGGGAACGGCGCCAGCGTGCCGTCGGGCTTGAGCTCAGCAACAGAGGCATCGGGGCGGTCGTTCCACCACGGGAAGGCGACGAAGACCCGGCCGGTCTGCGAGACCGCGATACCCGCGGGCTGCTCGGACTCAAAGGCCGCGACCTCCACGACGAGTTTTTCCCACAAGGGCTGGAACCCAGCCGTCTTGCCATGGCCTTTCGTGTTGGTGCAGGCACTAAGCACGACTACCGCGACCACAAGGATCGCTGCGGTGACCAGGCCCTGAGCAAAAGGAAGATTCAATACGGATGCTTTACGCGTGTTCATACGACTGTTCCCAGTAAAAAGGAGGCGAACCCCCGGTGATGTGGGTCGTATCGTTTGAACAGGCGCGGCGATTAACGTCCAACTTGGATACATAAATCCAAGCGGCGTCGGAAAAGAGTTATGGGGCGGTGGACCTACTCGACAGTACCAAAGATACGGTCGCCCGCGTCGCCTAGGCCGGGGACGATGTACCCCTTGTCGTTGAGATGGCTGTCGATCGCGGAAGTCGTGACCGAGACATCGGGGTGCTCGGTCGAAAAGTTCTTGATCCCCTCCGGTGCCGCCAGCAGGCAGACGAAGCGGATGTCTTTGCAGCCTTTTTGCTTGAGCAGCTCGGCCGAGGCGATCGCGCTGCCACCGGTCGCGAGCATCGGGTCGACGAGAACGACCGGCCCCTCCTTGATGTTGGCGGGGAGTTTGACGTAGTAACTGACAGGGGTCAGCGACTTCTCGTCACGGAACATGCCGATATGCCCGACCTGCGAGCCGGGGATCAGCCGAGCCATCCCCGCCGCCGGGCCCATCCCCGCGCGGAGGATCGGCACGACCGTGATCGGACCCGCGAGTTGTACGCCGTCATACGGCTCGATCGGCGTGTTCACCGTGTGCGGCTTGCTGGGTGCGTCTCGAAGCGCCTCGTAGGCGAGCAACGCACCCAGCGTCTCCGCAATCGATCGGAAGCGGTCCGTCGCCGTATCCCGGCTGCGCATCTCGGTCTGCAGGTGACCCACCAGCGGGTGGTCGATCAGTTGTACGTTGTCCGACATCGTGCGTTCCACATGCTGCGTGCAAGCCTGAACAGCGTAACAAGATCAACCCACAACGGGTTAGCGCGTATCACGCACCTCATCGATGAGGGCAGGCGGCACGCCGATACCCACGACAAAGACCTCGCCGGTATGTCGCGAGGCCCCTTCCGCGCGAAAGCCGATTTTCTCGCCGACGAAGGTCACCGTCGCGTTAGCAGACACCGCCTGGCTCGCTCCATTTGCAGCACGGGCCGTGTCACCCGTGTCGCAATCTAAACCTGACGGCACATCGATCGCGAGCACCATCGGCCCTGTGGGCAGATCACCTCCCTCGAAATGCGCATCGTCAATCGCCGCAATCACCGCCGCCATATGCCCACTGAGCCCGCGCGACGCATCGAACCCGGTCCCCAAGACCGCGTCGATTAACAGGTCCGCAGCCTTCCAATGCGGGGACTGCTCGGCCAGCGACTGCGCATCATCGCAACGCATCAGCTTGATCCCCATCCGGAGGCAGATGCCGTAGTTGACCGCCGCATCGCCGGAAAGCAGCGACGGGTCGGTCGCGTTGTAGACCACGACTTTGCGTCCGGCGTTGTACAGGTGCCGAGCGATGACAAAACCGTCCCCGCCGTTGTTGCCCCCGCCGCAGATGATCGCGACCTTGTTACCCTCGACGGCTTCGAGCATGCCGGTGGCGACATCGGTCGCGTTGATCCCCGCGTTCTCCATGAGCACCACGCCGGGGATGCCGAGGCGGTCGATCGCAAGACGGTCGATCTCGCGGGACTGTGCCCGTGTCAGGCGCGCGGCCGCGTTTGGCTGGTCTGTCTCAGTCATGCCCCGATCATAGGCCCTGCTCCCGATCTAAACACCCGCAAGGCAACCCCCACCCCGCAAGGTTAGAATCAAGGGCCCCGCTGGGGGCGTAGCTCAGTGGTTAGAGCACGGGACTCATAATCCCTTGGTCGCAGGTTCGAATCCTGCCGCCCCTATTCACCCCGCCAAAAACCGCAGTGGCGGGGTAGAATCAAGCAGATTGAGCGTAACCGGACTAGCCTGGGCCGCGTCTATCTGCAATAATACAACCAGACGTGCGTCTAAATTACTGAACTAAAACGCTCCATCAAAGGAGACTCCCATGGGCCCTATCGGCTGGCAAGAACTGCTTATCCTCGCTGCCATCGGCATCCTGATCTTCGGCAAACGACTCCCCGAGGTCGGCCGATCTGTCGGCAAGAGCATCGTCGAATTCAAGAAAGGCCTGGCCGGTGTCGACGAAGAAGTGGAAGCCGCGGTCCAGAAGCAGGCCGACCACCAAGCATCCATTGAAACGACCGAGGCCGAAGCACCCGCCACCGCGGGAGGTACAGCATGACGACATTCACCACCCTCGCATTCGGCATGCCCGGCTGGCAGGAACTGCTTATCCTCGGCGTCATCGGCCTGCTTATCTTCGGCAAACGGCTCCCCGAAGTCGGCCGGTCGATCGGCAAAGGCATCGTCGAGTTTAAGAAGGGCCTGGCAGGCATCGACGAAGAAGTCGAAGCAGCCGTCGAAAAGCAGAAGCAAATCGACGCCGAAGCCGGCAACACAACCAGCGTGGAGACCCACGCCGAGTCAACCACGAACGCCGAGCCGTCTGCCTGAGTCGACTTGATACTGATTGATCCACGACGCGGACGCCTTGAAGGCGTCCGTTTTTTGTATCGCTGCAAGCAAAAAAAAGGCCTCGTCCGGGGAGGCAGCCGAACGAGACCCGATCCAGGGTGGAGGTTGTCGCGGCCCTGCCCGGTGTCCCAGACAGACTGGCCCGCGGCCCCGCGTCTTGGCCCGGCGTTCACTGCCGTGCCTCGCGGGACAGGAGTAGTAACCAATTCAACCACGATGGATGCCAACGGCATACACGAAAACTTCGGCCCAACGCACTTGGGGGTTCCGGCTGTATCGATTGCCGGTGCGCAGACCCCGCTATCGCGTTGCCAACGCGGATTGCTTCTTCGCGTAGACCAGGATCAAAAAGAACGGCACCCACCAGATCAGGTCGTTCCCGATGAGGAACCACCCGAACTGCAGCGGCAGCGCATCCAAAATCACGGCCTGCCAGACAAAACCGATCGGGCCAAATACCTTGCCAAGCAGCCCGACCAGCACGATCGGCCAGTGCCGGGCGGGGTCATAGGCCGCGATCCAGTACCCGATCCCGTAGACCCCGACGATCATCCCGACGCACTGCCAGATCGCGGGGTACGCCGGACGGTCCATCCCCATCATGTCGAAGCCCGTGTTCGGGAACAGCACCACCCCCGCCCCCCAGAGCAGGTTGTAGACCGCCGCGAGGGTGAGCGTCCAGAACATCCAACGCGGGGCTTGTGAGGCATTGAGTTTTGGGTCGGCTTCAGGCATGCCTTAGCTTAGGCATGCAGCGCGGCAAGAGGTCACGCCAAGAGATCGAGCACGCGTGAGCTGGACGAACTCACGTAGCCATAGAAGGCGATATTGGCCTCGACAAGGAGCGCATCCCGGCTGAACGCGGCGACCTCGCCGGCAAAGTCCGTATCGCGGATGATCGACTCGGCCTCGGCGGTGTTCTCGATCTGCACGTTGATGCTGTTCAACGCCGGCCGGAGCGTGTTGGCCTGGTACGCTCCGATCGAGCCACGCAAGGTCGCGATGCCGCTGAGTGCGGTCTTGATCACGGCATCCCCCCCCGCGACATTGCCCGCCAAAGCCCCGCCGGAGACGACATCGCTAAGCGTGTAGGCCGTGCCGCCGATCTCGGTCTGGCCGATGGCATTGGCATCCACCCGGGGGAGGCTGAGCGTGTCGCCGCCGTAGGAAAGCGAGCGATCACCGGTCAACAAGCTCACCCCATTAAACCCGGCCGACGCGGCGATACGATCGACGGACTGAACGTTCGCATCGATCTGCATCTGGATGGCGCTGCGCTCGCTGTCCGAAAGCGTGCCGTCACCGAGTTGGACCTGCAAAGCCTTGGTATCCACAAGGACGCTGGAGACCTCCGACAAGGCCCCATCGGCCGTCGAAGCGACTTGGTCCTGACGCTGCATCACGCGCGTCTCCGCGTCGAGCGCCGCAAGCACCGCCCGCAGCTGCTCGGAGCTGATGAGCCCGGCAGGGTCGTCCGCGCCGCGGTTGATCCGCAACCCCGTGGATAACCGCTCAGCGGACTGCTCGAAACGCTGGATATTGCGGCCCAAGCCGTGCTGGAGGGCGAGTACCCCTGAGTTGTTAATCGGCGTCACCATGATCGTATTGCCCCGGCAGACATCTTTGCCCGGGGATCAGTAACCGATTCAGCGGGGACCGAGGCAAGCCGGGCATAAGAGAACCCGGCAAATCGGGGTTTACCCAGCTTGCCGGGCTGGAACGAGCGCTACGGGTTGTCCCCCTTCACGGTGTAGCGGGAGACGCGGAGCTTCCCGGGTCGACCAGTCTCTAATGATTCGCACGGGCGGCTCCGCCGCACCCGCTACACCGTTCGATTGCCGTGGAAAAGCGGCAATTCAAGGACGCCAACCGCTGCGTGGCACAGTTGAATCAAGTGTGCCACGCTCGGCTTGGCGCTCTTGACCGGGTGCCTCACCCCGGCCTCGTCATCGCGTCGTAGTCCATCAGCTCATCCAGCCGCTCGGCGGGCATCAGCCCCAGCTCGCCGACGAGCTGCTTGATGGTCTTGCCCTCCTTGTGCGCCTGCTTGGCGAGGTCCGAGCACTTGTCGTAGCCGATCTCGGGGGCCAGCGCGGTGATCGTCATCAGCGACGCATCCAGCAACTCGGCACAGCGGGCCTCATTGACTTCCAGGCCGACGAGCAGCTTGTCGACGAAGACGTTGCAGGCGTTGCTCAGCAGCGTGACGGACTCGAGGAAGGCGTCGATCATGACGGGCATGGCGACGTTGAGCTCGAAGATCGAGCCGACCCCGCCCAGGCCGGCGGTTGTGACGGTCGCATCGTTGCCGATGACCCGGCAGCAGACCTGCATGACGGACTCGCAGATGACGGGGTTGACCTTGCCGGGCATGATCGACGACCCGGGCTGGATCGCGGGCAGGTTGAGCTCGCCGATCCCGCAGCGCGGCCCGGAACCGAGGTGGCGGATATCGTTGACGATCTTGGAGAGGGAGACGGCGATGGTTTTTACCGCACCATGCGCATCAACAAAAGAATCCTTAGTCGCTTGAGCTTCGACATGATGCGCGGCTTCCTCGAAAGCAACATCAAGTCGTCTATGCAGCACATCGCAAACTCGCTTGGAGAACTCAGGGTGGGTGTTGATTCCTGTGCCTACAGCGGTACCTCCGATCGGCATGTTAGTTGCCATCTCGGTCTTAGCGAAACGTGCTCTACCTTGAGCTTTACTAATCTGCTCAGCAAAGCCACCAAAGACTTGGCCAAGCCGAATCGGCGTTGCATCCATTAGGTGTGTACGACCGGTTTTTAATATCGAATCCCACTTGCTTTCCAATCCCCTCAATGCGGTCCACAAGCGATCCAAGGCATCATCAAGATCATTCTCAAATGCCGCTGCGCCCGCGATATGCATCGCAGTCGGAAACGTATCGTTACTCGACTGGCCCATGTTGACGTGGTCGTTGGGGTGGACGCCTCCCTCGGCCTTGGTGGTTGCGCCCAGGCCGAGCTTGTCGTTGGCGACCGAGGCGATGACCTCGTTGGCGTTCATGTTGGTGCTGGTGCCAGAGCCGGTCTGGTAGACGTCGACGGGGAAGTGGGCGTCGTGTTTGCCTTGGGCGACTTCGTCGGCGGCGGCGATGATCGCGTCGGCGAGCTTGGCGTCGAGCTTGCCGAGGTCTTTGTTGGCCTGGGCGCAGGCGGCCTTGAGGTGGCCGAAGGCGTGGATCACGGCCGGGGGAAGCGGGCGGTTGGCGATGGGGAAGTTGGCGACGGCCCGGGCGGTGGAGGCGCCGTACAGCGCGTCGGCGGGGACGGGCATCTCGCCCATGGAGTCTTTTTCAATGCGTGTGTCCGACATCTCGTAGTCCTCGGTTTCGGGTGGGACCGCGAGTGTAGCGAAGTTGGATCGGTTTGTTTTGCCTTAGGTGGCGTAGGCATCCTGCCTGCGGTTGCGGCAGGGCCGCAAGTCACAAGCTGTTCATTTCTTCGCTTTAGGATTCAGGCCTGCGGCCCGACAGCAGGCTGGAAGCCTACCCCACCGGCTGAAAGACCGGCGCGATCACGCCGCGTCGCTGGCCTGCCCCGCATCGCCGCCCTGCTGCGGGATGCCCTTGAAGGCGGCCTGTTGGGCCTTGGCCTTGACGTCGTTGAGCTGGGCCTCGAGCCGGCTGACCGTGAGCTCGACCATGCCCTGGGCGCTGTCGCGCAGGTCGCTGATCCGGCGTCGCATGGTCTGCTCGGCCTGGTCGATCACCGTGATCGTCTGCGGCTCGATCTCCGCGGCCTGGGCCTTGACCTGCTTGGTCACGATCTCGATCATCGCCCGGGACGAATCCCGCAGCTCGGTAATATTCGACCGCAGGGTCTGCTCGGCGGTCTGCAGCGCGGCGGCGGAGATCTTCTCGAACGCCTGCAGCTTCTCGTCCAGGTCGGCCTGCGCCCGGGCGGCGGTCTGCTGGGCGGATCTAGTCAGCTCGCCGATCGACTCGGAGACCGATCGGCCGGACTCTTCGGCGAGGTCAACGATCTGCATCACGCGGGCCGAGGCGTCCTGCTCAACACGGTGCATGCGCTCATCGATCGAAGCAATCGAGGCGTCCACGGTCTGCGATGCGTTGGCGACCCGCTGGGTGATCCCGGCCTCGAACTGGGCGAGCCGTTCCTGGGCCTTGGCGATCGCGTTCTCTGCGAGGTCGAAGACCTCCTCGCCCTGCTTGCGGGCTTCCTTCTCGTGCTCGGCCAGCCGCTGGTAGGACTTTGTGATGCTTTGCTCGATGCCCTGATCGATCACACGGAGCCGGTCGACCGAGTTCGTCTCGTACTCGTCGATCTTGTTGTCGGCCTGCCGAAGCGCGGACTCGACCGCCGCGTTCGCGCGGGCGTGGATCCCGTCGGACGCGCCTTCGACGATCCCCTTCGCGTGGGCGAGGCGTTGGTCGGCAAGCAGGGTGAGCCGCTCGACCTCTTCATCCAGGCGGAGCATCATCTGCTCGCGGTCGATGCTGCTGTCGGCCTCGATCTTCTGGACGGTTTCCTGGTAGCTGGCCAGCGCGTCTTCGCGGGCTTTTTCGAGCTTGGCGACCAGGCCGTCGACGTAGCCGCCGGCGTGCTTATCCGCCTCGGCAAGGTAGCTGTCCAGCGACTCGGCGATCCGCTGGTGGATCCGCTCGCCGACCTTCGCGACCGTCTCGTCGTCCAGCCCCTCGATCATCTCGTTGGCCTGCTCGGTTAGCCGGCCACGGACCCGGTCCACCTGCTCGGTGACCAGCAACTCGATCCGGTCCGGGAGGGTCTCCCCAAGGAGGCCCGCCTCGTTTTCGGTGTCTTTGATTTCTTCGATGAGTTCAAGAAGCCGTGACTTGATCTTGTCGGCGTGCTCCTCTGCGATCGCCTCAAAGCGATCTGGCAGCGCGTCCGCGAGGGCGTCGGCCTTGGCCTGGGCCTTCGCGACGATCTCGTCAAACTGAGCGGTAAGCGGGCTGAGCGCCTCCTCGACATCGACGTCCAGCTCCGCGATCTTCGCATGGATCGCCTGCTCGATCTTCTTGGCCTGCTCCAGCAAGTGCTTGTCGACTTGTTCCTTGACGGGCTGAGCCAGGTCGCCTGCCTGTTCCTTGGCGGTACGCAGCGCGGCGAGCAGGTGCTGATCGACGGCCTCGCTGGCCTGCTTGTGCATCTGCTGCATGCGCGCGATGCGCTTGTCGATCTGCTCGTCCATCTCGGTGAGCTGCTCGATCCGCTTGGCGATCGGCCCTTCGTACTCGGCCAGGTGCTGGCGGACGTCATCGACCACCCGCCCGGCGGACATCTTGACGTGCTGCTTGGCGGCATCGACGTGGGCCTTGAAGTGCTGGGCCTGCTCGACCTGGGTCACGAAGGCTCGGGTCGTGTCGGTGATCGTATGGCGGAGCGACTCGAGGTACTGCGACCGGCTTTCGATGTCCTGCTGGACCTGGTCGAGGGACTGGAGCCTCTCGCTGACGGTCTGCTCGAGCTGTTCGATCTGCTGGGAGAGCGCAACGAAGCGCGCATCGGGGGTCGTGCCTAGGTCTGCCGTGTCAGAGGACTGGCCAACGGGCAGTTCGGCGGAGTGCTTAACGAGCCGGGCGAGTTTGAGCCGTTCCTCACGCGCACGGTCAGCAGCGCTACGCAACTCATCGAGCAAGGCCTGGCTTGAGGCTTGGGAGGACTGGGGCTGAGAATGGCCAGGGTTGGACTGGGACACGGGCGAGCCCTCCGCGGTTCGGGCGTCAATAGAGAACTGGCCTCGCGCATGCCACGGCACGTCGGCCTGTCGGGCTTATCGGCCTGCTCGTATGAGCGGGTATAAAACAGGCAGGCCCGGCACATTATCGGGCTAAGGCACGCTAACCTGACCGGTATTCAGCGCGCGGCTGGACTCGAGACAACGCCGATTGGGGATCTTGCATGAGTTTCTTTGATATCGCCGGCATACTCGTCGGACTCGCCGCGCTGTTTGCGCTGATCAACCACAAGCTGCTGAAGCTGCCTGCGACGGTCGGCCTGATGCTGCTGGCACTCTTGCACGCCGTCGCCCTGCTCGCGATCGGACAGGTGTACCCCGGCGTGCTCGGTTCGGCGGAACTGCTCATCGGCTCCATCGACTTCGACCAGACCCTGATGCAGGGCATGCTCGGCTACCTGCTCTTCGCCGGGGCACTGCACGTCAACCTCAGCGACCTCAAGAAGCAGACCTGGGTCATCGCCCTGCTTGCAACAGTCGGCGTGCTAGCAACGACCTTCATCGTCGGCGGGCTGACCTACCTGATCACCGGCTGGCTCGGCATCGAGGTCCGCTTCATCTACTGCCTAATCTTCGGGTCGATCGTCGCACCGACCGACCCGATCGCGGTGCTGGGGATCGTCAAGAAGCTGGGAGCACCCAAGACACTGGAGACCAAGATCGCCGGGGAGTCGCTGTTTAACGACGGGGTCGGTGTGGTGGTGTTTATCGCGCTGCTGGGGATTGCGGGGCTCGGCGGGCATGAAAATTCACAGAACAAAACGCAACAGCAACAAGCCCAGCCACCCGTTGTAACTATCGGAGAGTTGACAATCACCGGCACGAGGGTTGAGACTGAGATCAATCATGAGACTGGCGAACCGGAACTGATCATTACCGACCCAGGGACGATCAAGCACAGCGGAGTCGAAGTCTCAGCGCCACTAGCCATCGAAGAAATCCATGATGAATCAGGCCAAAACAGTGCCGTTGACGTCGCGAAGCTCTTCGCACTCGAAGCCGGCGGCGGGATCGCGCTCGGCTTCATAATCGGCCTGCTGTGCTTCTTCCTGCTTCGATCCATCGACCACTACGCGACGGAGATCCTGCTGTCCCTGGCGGTCGTAACCGGCGGGTACGCGCTGGCGATGAAGCTGCACGTGTCTGGGCCGTTAGCCATGGTGGTCGCGGGGCTTATCCTCGGCAACCACGGGCGGACGCTGGCGATGTCGGAGAAAACCCGCGAGCACCTGGACACGTTCTGGGAACTGGTAGACGAACTGCTCAACGCGGTGCTGTTCGTGCTGATCGGGCTGGAGGTGCTGGTGCTCTCGTTCAAAGGCGACTACCTGCTCGCCGGGGCGATGGCCATCCCCGCAGCGCTGTTGGCAAGGTTTATCTCGGTCGGCAGTGTCGTCACCGCGCTCAAGAAAGGGGCCGGACATGAGTTCACGCCGCACGCCGTCAAGGTGATGACCTGGGGCGGCCTGCGGGGCGGGATCAGCGTCGCGCTCGCGTTGTCGCTCAAGGAAGAGATCCACGCCCAGCAGTCCATGTATGACAACGTCGGCGAGTTGATCCTCACGATGACCTACGCCGTCGTAGCCTTCTCGATCCTCATCGGCGGATTGACCATGGGCCCGATGCTCCGCAGGCTGGGCCTCGCGGGGCAAGCCAATGCGAACACGCACTAATCCGCGGGCTGTTCCTTGGGCGGGTTCGCCGCCACACTCGCGGGCTCACAGATCAGGCGGATACCGGTGAAGTGGAAGTCGCTGATCCAGAACCGGCCCTTGGGCAACTGCGGGTGCTTTTCATTCCACAGCTCAATATCTTCGACCGCCTGCCAGTCTGCGCTAAACCGGTCTTTGGGCAGGAAATAGTGCCCGCCAACGACGACCCGGTCAACGCCCGTCCCGGTAACCCATTCACATGCGTTGCCGAACAAATCGTAGAGACCGAGCTTGTTAGGCTTTTTCGAGCCGACTCGGCCGGTAAGTGGTTTGCCTAGAAAATCCGTCTCAAGGTTTTCTTCGTACCAGGCATAGGCATCCAGGTCTGAAGGCAGACCACCACCCAGCTTCATCGCGTGACGCCACTCGTCGATGGTGGGCAATCGGTAGGTCCTGCCCGTTATCTCACTCAGCCACCTGCAGTAGGACTTCGCGGTCAGCATCGACATCGCGATCGCCGGATTGTCGGGGTCCTCGACTTGGATCAGCTCGAACGGTTCTGCATAAAGGGGCGAGGGGCGTAGGCCTTCCTCAATCAGCTTTGCGATCTCTGCAGCGGGGACCCCTTCGTTCTCGAGGTCGGTGCTGTACATCCACTTGCGGAACATCCCCCAGGTCACTTCGTGGCTTGCCATGTAAAACGGGGCGATCCCTTTCTCAATATCCCCAGGCACAAGCACCATATCAAACGGGTAAGGCCCGTCGTTGCCGTCGGCATAGTCGGTAAAAACAACGGGCAGTTCAGAAGGATCCGTGGTTTGCGGGCGGGGCGCGGCGTTTAGTCGGCTGATTTCTTCTTGCAGGAGTTCGATCTGCCTGGCCAAGCCTTTGAGTTGCTGCCTTTCGATGCCGGCAACACGCAGCTGCTCTTGCTGTAACTCGACCTGCTGAGCCAGTTCAGCGATCACGATATTCGGGTCCGGCGACGCGGTGACTCGGACGGCGAGTACGACCTCGTCCTCTACCTCAGACACGATACCGCCGACTGAACCCGCGAGGCTGGATTCACGTTTATCGACATCGTAGTCCGAGCGCAGGATCGTAAACTCGGCGTCGATAACCAGTGACTGACCGGAGAAGCTCAGCTTTGCAGGGATCGTGATCGGCTTTGTGATGCCGTTAAGCGTAAATGTGCCGATCAGGTCGTGTGTAGACGGCGATGAAGCAGCGTTATTGATCTGAATGGTGTCTGCAGAGAATCTCGCAGTTGGGTGGTTATCGATATCGAACCATTTCTCCTTTGCCGTGACGGTCGTCGTCAGGGCCTGGGTGTCGGTGCGTAGTGAGCGCGTGTCAAACGTCGCCTCAACGGCAATGAGTTTTTGGTTTTCTGGTTCATAAAGCACCGCACCACTGATCTGGTCCCATGTCCCTTCGTGGACGTCGCGCCCGCTTGGAATGAGTTTGGCGCATGAGAATGTGATACGGGTATTCCCACCAAGCTGAGCGGCCTTAAGCGGTACAACTAAATCACCTCCTGCTAGATCCACAGGTTTGCCGGCGACTTCTTTGAGGTCTACTGGAGCCGAGTCAAACATGGCATCCATATCAAACTCGGTCGGCTTATTCAGGTTAGCGAGCATCAACGCCCCGCCAGCGAGTGCGAAATTGATACCCAGCGCGGCGATCAGCGCCGCGGTTGTCTTGCGTGACATGACCATCTCCAGAAGAATGTGCAAGATCGCGAAAGGACACCGCCCACCCGGAAGATGGGCCCTGAGACAATCGGCCGCAGGGGAAATTAGACGCCCACACTTCGGGTGGATTACTTTCATCCCGGCGTTTATTTGTCATCAAGGTGATCAGGCGTCACAATACCGCCCCGTTCATCTCTGAGCTAAAGAGAAAAGAACACGCTACAAACAACCGTCCAACCGCAACTACGGAACCCCTCCCCATGGCAAAGCCGCACGAAAACTATTTCTTTACCAGCGAATCCGTCTCGATGGGGCACCCCGACAAGGTCGCGGACGCGGTCAGCGATACCGTCCTCGACGCACTGCTCACGCACGACCCGATGGCCCGTGTCGCCTGCGAGACCTTTGTTACAACCGGCTTGATTATGGTTGGCGGTGAGATCACCGTGCACAACACCAAGGCCGAACTCGCCTTGGCCAACATCGAGAACGACATCCGCGAAACAATCCGCAAGATCGGGTATGCCGGCGACCTCGGCATGAAGTTCGATGCGGACAACTGCGGCGTCATCCGAACGATCCACGGCCAGTCGGCCGACATCAGCCAGGGCGTCACTGAGGGTAAGGGTGTCGATAAAGAGCAGGGCGCTGGGGACCAGGGGCTGATGTTTGGCTTCGCCTGCAAGGAGACGCCGGACCTCATGCCGCTGCCAATCGATATCAGCCACAAGATGGTAGCAAAGCACGCGCAGGTGCGCGGCGCGAAGACGCCGAAGATCAAGGGCCTGCGGCCGGACGCGAAGAGCCAAGTCACCGTCGAGTACGACATCAATAACAAGCCGGTGCGGATCGACGCGGTGGTCCTCTCGACCCAGCACACGCCATATTGGAATGGCGACGCTCGACAGACCAAACTCGGCAAGGAGGTTTACAAGCACATCATCGAGCCTTGCCTGCCCAAGAAACTGGTGCCCAAGGGGACGAAGCTTGTCTTCAACCCTACCGCCAAGACACGCATCCCCACCGGTGCGCTCAAGGTCTTCGTCAACCCGACCGGCCAGTTCGAGATCGGCGGGCCGCACGGCGATGTCGGGTTGACCGGCCGGAAGATCATTGTCGATACCTATGGTGGCCGCGGCCGTCATGGCGGGGGAGCGTTCTCCGGCAAGGACCCTTCCAAGGTCGACCGCAGCGCGGCGTACATGGCCCGCTACATCGCGAAGAACCTCGTCAAGGCAGGCATCTGCGACGTCTGCGAAGTCCAACTGAGCTACGCGATCGGCGTGGCCGAGCCGACGTCGATCCATATCGACACCTATAAGACAGGCCGTATCCCAGAGCCGGAGATCGTCAAGATCGTTCGCAACCTCATCCCGCTGACCCCGTCGGGGATCCTCAAGCACCTCAAACTCCGCGCACCGATCTTTAGCGAGACCGCAGCCCACGGCCACTTCGGCCGCAAGCCCGGCAAGATCAAGATCGGCGGCAAGAGCTATGCGACCTTTACGTGGGAGAAGACCGACCTGGCTGTGAAGCTAAAGAAGGCTGCAGGGCTCTAATCTCGGCGTAATCGATGTGCGAATCGCATAGTCAGGACCCTGGATTACATCATCGCGTGCTGTCGTCGATGGGAGACAACCCCTTTCGATCGTACCAGCAGCGAACCAGTTTGGTCTGTACGACTCGTTCGGCTGATGAGCAGCGTGTTGTTCCGGCTGGGTGGGATTCAATCATGCGATTCTTATAAAGAAAGCGGAATCCTGTTAAGACGACCCCGCCCTGCGACGATCCGCTCACTATGCACGATTTCCGGGCCAATCTGGATGATCAAAGCGGTTCAGACCTCGCGGAAGAGTTTATAAACAAGCTGACACTGGGAGGTGTGCTCGCAATCCTTCTCGGCGCAGGAATCCTGTGTATTGGCCTTTATCAAGCAAAAAAAGTGCTGCACGCCCAGTCCTGGCCCGTGGTGCAGGGGCAGATACTCAGTTCGGATCTAAAGGTGAACAAGCGTAAGCGGATTGGGAAGCCGGGTTATGACACAAGTCATGTCGTGCGTCTTGACTTTGAGTACATCGTCGATGGCAAGGTATACCGCAGCAACCGAATCAGCTTTGGCCAAATGGCTCACAGCGAGTCGGAGGCGGAGGTCTATCTTGCGAAATATCAAGTGGGCGATGTCGTATCGGTCACCTACAACCCTTCACGCCCCGAGCATGGGGCACTGGAAACAGACATCCCTTCAGGGACACGTGCCTTTTTATGGATCGGAACCGGAGCATCCGTGTTAGGTTTGGCTGCGTTAGCAAGCGTCGGCTTGATCCGCCGCAAGGACCAGAAACTGGTGGGCGATAATTGGCAAGTAAGTCCACACCATACCGACCCCGACACACCAAGCGATGGTGTATTGATGCGGCGACCGATCTAGCGTCACATCGATTAAACTACTTGCCATGCAGTCCCGACGCGGCATCCCGGTCTCCCCAGGTATCGCGATCGCTAAGGCGGTCGTCCTGGACAACGACGAGCAGACCGTCGCCAAGCGGCATGTCACGAAGGATAAACTGCAGGGCGAGCACGACTTGGTCGATGCCGCGATCGCGGATGCCTTGAAAGACCTTGAAGACCTGCGCGGCCAGACCGCTAGCGTATTGGGTAGTCAGCTGGCCGATATCTTCGGCTTCCATGCCGGGCTTCTGCAGGACAAAGCCATCGTCTCGCGTTTCCACGCCGTGATCGATAGCGAACTGGTCACCGCGGCGTACGCGGTGTTCTCGGTGATGCAGGACTTGGCCGACCAGTTCCTCGCTCAGGACAACGCTTTCTTCCGCGAGCGGGTCAGCGATATTTATGACCTCAAACGTCGGCTGTTGACCGAACTCATCGGCGAGCAACGCTCGGCCTTGTCCGGGCTGACCGATCCGGCCATCGTCATCGCGCACGACCTGACACCAAGCCAGACCGCCTCGCTGGACCGGAAACTGATCCGTGGCCTGGCGACCGACCTTGGCGGCCGGACTAGCCACACCGCCATCCTCGCTCACGCGTTAGGTATCCCCGCCGTAGTTGGCCTGAAGGATATCTCGAGGCGTGCCGCCACAGGCGACACGATCATCCTCGACGGCCACCGCGGCCACGCCATCCTCCAGCCTGATGCGGCGCAGTTGCTCGAGTCTCGGCAGGAAGCTCGTGCTTTTCGCGAAGAAGAAAAGGCGCTCAAGAAGCTTGCCGACCAGCCGGCCATCACAACCGACGGCACCGAGGTCACGCTGCTGGCCAACATCGAGTTCACCGACGAGGTGCCCGAGGCGTTGGAATACGGGGCGGAAGGCATCGGGCTCTACCGCACCGAGTTCCTGTTCATGGACGACGACGGCGTGCCGACCGAGCAGCAGCAGTACAAGACGTATGTCGAAGCGATCAAAGCGCTCGGCGGCAAGCCGCTGACCATCCGTACGCTGGACCTTGGGGCCGACAAGATCGCCCCGGGACTCGCCGACCTGCACGACGAAGCCGAGCCTAACCCGTTTCTCGGATGCCGCTCGATCCGCCTGTGCCTGCAGCACCTCGACCTGTTCCGGACCCAGCTCCGCGCGATCCTACGGGCCTCCGCCGAAGGTCCGGTACGGATTATGTTCCCGCTGATCTGCAACACGATGGAGCTTCGCCAGGCGAAGATGGTGCTGTCCGACGTCCGGGAAGATCTTGAGGATCAGGGCATAGAGGTGGGTGACGTGCCTGTGGGTATGATGATCGAGGTGCCCTCGGCCGCGCTGCAGGCCTCGATCCTGGCCAAAGAGGTGGATTTCTTCTCGGTCGGCACCAACGACCTGATTCAGTACACTGTGGCGGTTGACCGATCCAATGAGCGGATTGCGAATCTATATAGCGGGGCCCACCCGGCCGTGCTGGAACTGATCAAGAACGTGGTCCGGGCTGCCAACCACGCCAAAATCGGGGTCAGTTTGTGCGGCGAGATGGCCGGCGACCCCGAATTCACCCTGCTGCTGCTAGGGTACGGGTTGCGGACCCTGTCGATCACCCCCCCGGCGATCCCAAGCATCAAGCGGGTCGTCCGATCGGTAGGGATCGAACGATGCAAGCGCATCGCTCGTAAGGCAAGTAGTTTTGACAACGACCGCGAGGTACTGAACTACCTCCGAGAGGAAATGAGCCGAATAACCCCCGGGGCCGTTGCTGGACGGTCCATGAACTATTGACCCCGGGAACAACGAACTGCCTCTAAACGATCGCCACGCGGACATGCGACCGGCTGAGCGGGACGGGGCCTAGCACAAGGATGTGCGGTGTTGGATGTGCGATGTGCGATGTCAAGCCAAACCCGTGTGATCAGTTCAGACTGATCGTGACTGTTTTGCGCCAATACATCGGGCATCGGATATCGGACATCTCACATAAGAACACGTGTCCAAAGAAATGCTGATCAACTTCGTGCCCGGCGAGGAATGCCGGATCGCCATCGCTGAACACGGCAAGCTCGAAGAGTACTACCAGGAACGGGCCTCCGCACAGAGCCACGTCTCCAACATCTACAAGGGGCGGGTCACCAATATCGAGCCGGCTATCCAAGCCGCGTTCGTTGATTTTGGCTTAGAGCGTAACGGCTTCTTGCACATCTCCGACCTCCACCCCAAGTACTTCCCGGGCAAAGACCGCGAGGAATTCGAGAAAGTCGGCAAGAAAACCGCGAGACGCGACCGGCCACCGATGCAGAAGTGCCTCAAACGCGGTGACGAAGTACTTGTCCAGGTCCTTAAAGAGGGCATCGGCACCAAGGGCCCGACACTCACCAGCTACCTATCCATACCAGGCCGCTTCCTGGTCATGATGCCGGATATGCAGCAGCTCGGCGTCTCGCGCAAGGTCGAAGACGATGAGGCGCGGAAAGAAACCCGCGCGATCCTCAAGGAACTCGACCCGCCCAAGGAGTTCGGTTTCATTGCGCGGACCGCCGCGATCGGGCAGACCAAGACCGACATCAAGCGCGACCTGTCTTACCTTGTGCGGCTGTGGAAGAACATCGAACGCAACCGCAAGAAGATCCGGCAGACCGGCGAGCTCTATGCAGAATCGGACCTGGTGATCCGGACGATCCGTGACGTTTTTACCGCGGATACCGAGCGGGTGATCGTTGATGATCTGGGCGCGGCCCGCCGCGCAGCGGATTTCCTCCGTGTCGCGAGCCCGCGGTCCAAGACCGAGGTTGTCTACTACGACGACCCCGTGCCGCTACTTCACCGTAAAGGCATCGAGACCCAGATCGGGCTCATCGGTGCCCGCGAAGTACCACTGCCTTCGGGGGGGGCGTTGGTGATCGACCAGACCGAGGCGCTGGTTGCGATCGACGTGAACTCGGGCAAGAGCCGTAAGGCACGCGATGCCGAGACGAATGCGCTGAATACCAACCTTGAAGCGGTGGACGAGATCTGCAGGCAGCTGCGCCTCCGCGACCTGGGCGGGATCATCGTCAACGATCTGATCGACATGCGGCCGGCCAAGAACCGCAAGAAGGTCGAACAGCGCATGCGGGACAACCTCAAGAAAGACCGTGCAAAGACGCGCGTGGGCCCCATCAGCACGTTTGGCCTGCTAGAGATGACCCGCCAGCGGATGCGGCCGTCTCTGCGTAAATCGATCCACACCGAGTGCCGGCACTGCGAAGGGCTCGGCTATACCCAGAGCGCAGAATCGGTCGTGTTGAACGTTATGCGTCGGCTCGCACTGGTTATGCAGCGAGACGATGTCGCACGCGTTGAACTGACGATCAGCCCAGACGTAGCGTTTCAACTGCTCAACCGTAAGCGGAACGAACTGACACACCTCGAAGAGTCTCACGACAAGCAAGTGCTTGTACGCGTGGGCGGTGGGCGACTGGACTACATCGCGATCGATGCCTACGACAGCCGCAACCAACCCCTCGCAACGGATGAAGGCGATACGCTCAAGAACCTCCGGAAGGAATCGGACAAAACATATCGTCAACTGGACGATCCGGAATTGCCTGAGACGGTGGTTACGGTTCTTGCCGAAGAAAACGAAGCCGAGGATGCCCAGCCCTCCATTGAGGATCAATCCATTGATGGCGATTACGAATATGACAAAGACGAGGATAAGCCGAAGAAAAAGCGGCGTCGGCGTCGGCGTCGGCGTGGTAAGTCAGCGAAGGCTGAGGATGACACCGCGATAGAGCTATCTGACGGCGAAGAGACCGATTCAGAGCCTCCACAAACCGAATCATCTATCGATGAATCGGGCGACAGTTCAAAAGAGCCTACGGCTGAAGAGGACGATCATACGCCAAAGACAAAGCGGCGCAGGCGACGCCGAGGCGGTCGCGGGAGGAAGAAGATGGATGCCGCAGAGGACACATCTGATGGGATTGATCAAGCCGTCGTTGGCATCGATGCGACGAGCGAAACCGCTGCGGAAGACCCGGTGTCTAAGGGGCAGGATGGCTCTGAAACCACTCAGAAGCCCAAGCGTCAACGCACGCGCAAGCCATCAAAAAAGAAGCCGGACACCGAGGCAATCGCAGAAGCCGATAGCTCCACGGTGAGCGATGCCACGAACGGCTCAGTAAACACTGAAAAGCCCGCGCGGGCGAAGCCATCGAAAAAGAAAAAGATCGTGAAGCGAAACGCCCCATCGCCCGAGGCGGTGAGCGGCGGCTATTCCAATCAACGCTACGATGACAGGCAATAGTGTGAGCCAAGCCAGCGACCATCCCCGCCGCCTCATCGTGCTCGGCTCGACCGGGTCGATCGGCGTCAACACGCTCAGCGTCGTTGACCACCTGTCACGCAACGGTGTCGAGATCGAGGTCGTTGGATTGGCTGCGCGGTCAAGCACCAAGTCTCTCATCGAACAGGCCAGGCGGTTCAACGTCAAACACCTCGCCGTCGCCGATCCGAGCAGCGCAGCACGGCTAAACGAGGCACTCCCGGATTGCCAAGTCTTATCGGGTAACAATGCCGCGTGCCGACTGGTGGATAAAGTCGAATGTACGGACGTCGCTGCGGCGATCGTTGGGGTCGCGGGGCTGCCACCGACTCTCGCTGCCATCGAACGCGGCCGACGCGTGCACCTATCCAACAAAGAAACGCTCGTTGCGGCCGGCGACTTGATGACGCGACAAAGCGCTAAAAGCGGCGCGGAGTTGCTGCCGGTCGATTCTGAGCACTCCGCGATCTTCCAATGCCTCGCCGCAGTCAATGAGCAGCCCCGCTCCAAGGCGATCCGTCGGCTAGTACTGACCGCTTCCGGCGGCGCGCTCCGCGATCGGGCCCTGGACGACATCGCGGACGCGACGCCAGAAGACGCGCTCAAGCACCCGACCTGGGAGATGGGCCCAAAAGTCACGATCGATTCCGCCACGATGATGAACAAAGGCTTGGAGATCATCGAGGCACACTGGCTTTTCGGCGTGCCTGCCGACAAGATCCAACCCCTGATCCACCCGCAGTCACTGGTGCATAGTTTCGTAGAATTGATCGACGGCTCGGTCTTGGCTCAGATGGGACCGCCGGATATGCGATCGCCGATCCAAACAGCCCTCACCTGGCCCGACCGGGTCGCGGGCTGTGGCGACAAGCTGGACTGGTCCCGGCTGGGCGACATGTCGTTTTATCCGCCCTGCCCAGACCGGTACCCGGCGATTGAACTCGCCTACAAAGCGCTTCGGATCGGCGGCACGGCCCCGGCAATCCTTAACGCGGCGAACGAGGCGGCGGTACAGGCTTTTCTGGAGCGGCACATCGCCTTTGGCCGTATCGTAGAACTGGCTGCCGCTGCACTTGATGCAATCCAGCCGCAATCAGCCGATACCCTAACTACGATCCTCGAAGCAGATAGAGCCACACGAATATATGTCCGAGACCAATTAGCAGAATACGTCGCGGCCGATGAGCAAACCAACACCCTACCCCATACAGGTCGATAATGAATTCGGTCGAAGTTACCTCTTTCATAACCTGTGGCATGTCGCCCTTACCGGCGGTGGCTTCACGATCACGTTTATTCATATCTGGAAGACCCACAGCCTTGGTTTATGGGGCATCCTTGGTATCGCAGCGTTTTTAGCAGGGATCATTCAAATGGCCTTATCAGAAAGAAAAATACTGAGGAACTATCATTGCCCTACCTGCGGCAAGCACCTGGAAGGCCCGATCATTCGTGAACTAAGTAAGAACGACAAAGACGCGTTGACCTATGACTGCCCAGAGTGCGGGGTAACGTGGGACACAAGGCTCCGAAATGGCGCCGACTAACACAAAGAAGACTACTAACTATGTTCGGATTCCCACTTTTTGAGTTTATCCTCCTGGTACTCGGCTTCGGGTTCCTCATCTTCGTGCACGAACTGGGCCACTTCGCCGTCGCCAAGTGGGTCGGCATCCGCTGCCCGCAGTTCGCCATCGGCTTCGGCAAGGCGATGATCTCCTGGCGCAAAGGCATCGGTTTCATGCGCGGCACAACCGAGGCCGAGTATCAACGCCGCTGTGTCGAGAAGCTAAAGGAGAAAGGGATCGAGCCCGATGCAGACGGGCCGCACACCGGCACCGCACGATACGACACCGACGTCGTGAAAGAAGAGCACAAGTCCAGCTATACCGGCAAGCAGATGTTCGCCGTCGGCGACGAGATGGGCCTGGGCGAGACGGAGTACCGGCTCAACTACCTGCCACTGGGTGGCTACGTAAAGATGCTTGGCCAGGAAGACATGGACCCTAACGCCAAGTCTGACGACCCCAACGCGTACAACAACAAGCCGATCTGGGCCCGCGCTTGCGTGATCTCGGCCGGTGTCGTCATGAACATGATCTTCGGCGCGATCTTCTTGGCCGTCGCTTTCATGATGGGAGTCGAGTTCCCCCGCGCGACGGTGGGCAGCGTCATCCCCGATATGCCCGCAACAACGACCTACGCCGAGGGCTTTGAGGGCGACCCGAACTATCTCGGCTTCCAAGAAGGCGACGTGATACTCAGCATCAACGGCAAGAAGCCCGAGGACTTCAAGGATGTCAAGATCGCGATCGCGCTCAGCGGCAGTAATGACAGTGTCGAAATCGTAGTCCAACGTCGCGGGGTTGAAGAACCATTGACGTTTGTATGCCCGCTAAAAAGGGGCAAGGACGCGGAAAAGCTCTTGTCCGTTGGGCTTGGTCCCGGGCCGGGTCTCGATATCGCCAGCTTTGCCGAAGCGAAGGGTGATATCGCAGACTGGTATCGTGCACAGATTGAATCGACACCTGCTGACCAGCGTAACCCTGGAGACGGCATACAGATCCTCGAAGTCAACAGAGAAAAAGCCGAGACGTATAGCGACTACCTGCTTGCGTTTGATCGGTCAGACGGGGATGACGTCCCTGTTAAGTTTATCGACAGAGCCACCGGGACGACCGGCTTGTTCCAAGTCCCTTCAATTCCAACACTGGTGCGTTACCCCGACAAGCCGAACAACCTGCTGGGCATGGTCCCCGCCGGGCGGATCAACGCTGTCTCGCCCGATACGCCTGCGGAAGAAGCCGGGCTCAAGGCAGGCGACCTGATCCTGGGCGTCGGCGATTCCAACCGGTTTAACAGCGTGCCCGACCTGCAGATGACGATCCTCGATAACCCGGACCAGGGTTTTGAGTTCACGGTCCTCCGCGATGGCAGGGTCATCACGACCGATGAGATCAAGCCCAACAGCGACAACATCGTGGGCATCCAGATCGTGCCCGCATTGGACACGCTTGTTGTCGCGAAGGTGCTTGATGGCCTGCCCGCTGCGAGGCTCGATGAGGGCGACCCCTTCCTACCCGGCACCGTGGTGACGCGCGTCAATGACAAGCCGGTCTCGAATTGGACAGAGTTCCAACGGGCCGTCAAAAAACTCTCGCTTCAGATGCAGGTCGAGGGCGCCGAGAATACGCCGGCACCGACCCTTACACTGACGGTTAAGCTTCCGCTGGATGACGCTCCCCTCGAGACGGTCACACTCACCCTGACCGATGACGATCATCGGGCCATCGCTGCCGCGGGCTGGTCACCGGACCATACGTCGTTCTTCCCGCTGACCGACTATGTCCTGCTTAAGGCCGACGGCCTGGGCGAAGCCTTCATGATCGGTGTGGACAAGACCAAGGACTTTGTGCTCCAGACCTACATCACGCTGCTGCGTCTGATCCAGGGCGATGTCAAGCTCTACAACCTCCGCGGGCCTGTTGGTATCATCGATACCGGCACCCAGGTCGCCCAGCAGGGCTTCCCCTACCTGCTGTTCTTCCTCGGGCTCATCAGCGTGAACCTGGCCGTGATCAACTTCCTGCCAATCCCCATCGTTGACGGCGGGCACATGGTCTTTCTCATATGGGAGAAAGTCACCGGCAAGCCGCCGAGCGAGAAGTTGCAGGTCGCCTCGCTGTACGTCGGCCTGGGCCTGATCGGATTCGTGTTCATCGCCACGTTTTATTTTGATGTGATGCGGATTATCACGGGCCTGTTCTAAGCCGGTCCCGCACCCCTTTTGTATACTGCGCCGCTTGGCTAAGAAAGAATCCAACCCGTCGCTCGCACGCCTGCTTGTCCCGCTAGTGGTCGGCATGGTCGGCATGATGGTCGTGCTGAGCCTGATGGATCCGCCCGATCGATCGGCGGACGACAAGGCCGACACGGAGACAACCCAGACCGATCCAGCCTCGGGTGACAAGCCCGGTGATGAGGGCGCTGCCAACGCACCGGATACGAACAGCAAAGAAGACGAACCCGCCGAGCCTGTCGTAGCAGACGAGCCCGCTGCAGAAAGCGGTGAGACGGTCGCTGAAAATGAATCGACGCCTCCATCTGATGGCGATGTTGACATCCTCGGCAACCTCCGCCCGGCTTTTGTCGACAAGGCCGCAGACCTCGATGAACCCGAGGACCTACTGCTGCTTGGCAGCTTTGACCCCGAGGTTGGCTACAACATCGCCGCGCGGATCAACCCCTACCGAGCCGCGATCTACGACCTGACGATCGTCAACAAGTACCACAAGGTCAACGGCGAAAAGCAGTACAAGCTGCTTAGCCCGATCAGCTTCGATCTCGGTACCGACAACTACCCCGAAGCGGGCAGCTACGCCGCGTC